>NZ_JBTNDW010000001.1:0-658102 GCF_054510775.1 Arthrobacter sp. TMT4-20
AACTCCTCCCGCTCCTTCGCCATGTACTGCAGGTTCTGCTTTCCACGAGGTCGACCGACCACAACATGCTCCCTGAATCTCAGGGTGTTGCGACGATGCCTAGAATTCAAGCCGATGAAGGCAAGCTCTATCTCTGTGCCATCAAGGACGTCTACTCGAACCGGATTGTGGGCTACTCCATCGATTCCCGGATGAAGGCATCCTTGGCCGTCTCAGCTCTTCACAACGCGATAGCGCTACGGGATCCGGACAAGACGGTGGTTCATAGCGACCGTGGTTCTCAATTTCGATCCAACGCCTTCGTGCGTGCGTTGAAGGGCGGCGAGCTCACTGGATCGATGGGCCGGGTCGGCGCGTGCGCTGATAATGCCGCGATGGAATCGTTCTTCTCGCTCCTCCAAAAGAACGTGCTGGACAGTCAGCGGTGGTCCACTCGAGCTGATCTGCGCTTGGCCATCGTGACCTGGATCGAGAAAACCTACCACCGGAAACGCCGCCAACGCAGGCTAGGGAAACTAACACCCGTCGAGTTTGAGATACTAAACACCGGCCTCAAAGCCGCCTGACAACACTAGACCCCGAGAGTCAACCAAATCCGGGGCAGTCCCTAGCGGTCTTCACGCCGGCCGCGAGAAGAATGAACCGTACCGGGGTTTAGGACGTCTTCTTGCTGGTGGCCTCGTCGTCTGATGAGGCGTCTAAATTAGCGTAGTAGGTTTGCTCGAATTCGTCGGGCGGGACCATGGCCAGGGTGCTGTGGAGCCTGCGGGTGTTGTACCAGTGGACCCAGTTCATGGTCGCCTTCTCCACATCCGCGAGCTGCTTGAGCGGGCCGTCCAGGAACGGGCTTCCTTTGCGGATGCATTCGTTCTTGAACAGCCCGATCGTGGATTCCGCTAGGGCGTTGTCATAGGCATCGCCGACGCTTCCAATTGAAGCTGCCAGGCACTCAAGGAGCAATGCCTCGCCGAACCGGATCGAAGTGTATTGGGAGCCGGCATCGCTGTGGTGGACCATCCCCTCAGGGACCTGTGTCCCGGCCTGGTCCCGGCGCCAGAGGGCCATTTTCAAGGTGGTCAGGACCATATCCGTGTCTTTGATCGTGGAGCCGTGCCACCCCACGATTGCGCGGGAAAAGACATCGATCGCGAAGGCCACGTACACAGACCCGGACCATGTTCTGACGTAAGTGAAGTCGGTGACCCACACAGCGTTCGGCCGGGCCGCGGTGAAACCCCGGTTCAGCAGGTCTGGCGCCCGGTGGGAGTCTTCGGAGCTGTCACGGCTTTGGGTTTCCGGCCCCGGACGAGGCCGTTCATGGCTTCATCCCGCATCAACCGGTCAACCGTGCACCTGGCCACGGCGTGGCCCTCCCGACGCAACCAGGCCGTCATCTTCCGCCGCCCGTAAAGCGACTCCGGTTTCTCGGCGGTGTCCTTCAAAGCGTTAACAATGGCAGCGTCCGTGACGGTCCTTGCAGCCGGTGCCTTGGACTTCCAGGACCGGTAGGTCCGCGGGGCGACCTGCACGCCCTGCTCACGCAGGACCTTGCAGGCCGGCTCGACCCCGTAGCCATCAGCACGCAGCTCGTCGATGAATCCGGCTATTTGCGGCGGCGAGGGTCGAGCTCCCTCGCGAAGAAAATCGAGGCCCGCTTCAGGATCTCGTTGGCCTCCCGCAGCTCCCGGTTCTCCCGCTCCAGCTCCCTGATCCGGGCCTGCTCGGCACTCGTGACACCGGGGCGCACGTCAGCGTCGATCTGGGCCTGAAGTACCCACCGCCGCAGGGACTCCCTGCCGATGTTCAGTTTCGGGCCGATGGCCGAACAGGCGGCAAAAACGGAGTCATACTCACTGAGATGGTCAAGGACCATCCGCACGGCACGCTCACGCTGATCCTGAGGGTATCGCTTGGGCATAATCGCTATCCTTCACAAAAAAGGAAGCGGCATCAAACCCGGTACGGTTCAGTTGAACTATAGGAGCTTCAATGCCGCCGCGAAACGGTGATGGGGCTATTCAAGAACGAGGCCATCGCGAAGGGTTCACCATTCCGCACCGGAGCGCTCAAAACCGAAACCGACGTGCAGACAATCGTCTTCGAATGGGTCCACTGGTACAACAACGAACGCCTGCATTCCGCCCTGGACCACCAGAAGCCAGAGGAACATCCGGGGCCGTGCCACGGGCCTTTGACACGTCTGGTGACCTTCTGACTCACTCATTGTCGTATTCAGGTGGTTTATTAGACAGAAATGTCTAAAAGTATAGGAAACATAAACTCAGCTAGGATTTGTTATTTTGGGGAAGTATTCGAACTCGATTCGAAGTCAGCCATACGATCACCCACGCCTAGCATGTTCTCGATGGCTGCCAAGGACCGGGCGGCTGCCTGTCCGTCGCCGTAGGGGTTCACCGCATTTGCCATCGAATTGAAGCTGGTCACATCGTTGAGCAACCTATCTACCTCGTAGACTATGCGGTCTTCGTCAGTGCCGATCAAGGAGACAGTTCCGGCAGTGACTGCTTCTGGTCGTTCAGTGTTCTCACGCATCACGAGCACGGGCTTGCCGAGACTCGGCGCCTCTTCTTGGACTCCACCGGAGTCCGTGAGGATGATGTGAGCAATCGATAGAAGCCGAGTGAACTCTCCATAGGCCAACGGTTCGGTCACGACTACATTAGGGCTCAGGGCAACTGCAGGAAGCACTGCCTCCCTCACAGCGGGGTTCTTGTGGATTGGCAGGACAATGGTCAGGTCCGGCTCTGCTGCGGCAATCCGGGCAATCGCCCGTCCAACCCCCCGCATGGCTTCGCCTTGGTTCTCTCGGCGGTGGGTCGTCACCAGGAGAATTCTCCTACCGGAAAGCGCTAGTTCCTCAAGCTGAGGATCGGCGAATGGTACCTGCCTTTTCACAGTCTCAAGCAATGCATCTATAACGGTGTTTCCAGTAATGACTATGTCTTTGGCCGAAACGTTTTCTGCCAGAAGATTGTCTCGGCTAGTGGAGGTCGGCGCTAAATGGAGGCTTGCAATTTGCGAGGTAATCTTGCGGTTCGCTTCCTCCGGAAACGGCGAGAGGGGGTTGCCCGAGCGTAAGCCAGCTTCTACATGGACCACAGGGATTCCGTGGTAGAACGCAGCAATTGCAGCGGCTGTTGATGTCGTCGTGTCCCCTTGGACGATGACGGCGTCAGGTTTCGACTGCTCAAAAAGCTGATCAAGACCATCGATGGTCCTTGTCATGATCGAAGTTAGAGTCTGTCGCTGCTGGATGATGTTCAGGTCATGGTCTGGAACAATGCCAAACAGGTCATTCACCTGATCCAACATTGCTCGGTGCTGACCGGTGACCGCCACGACACATCTAAGGCGCGCAGAAGACTTCAAAGCGGCGACAATCGGCGCCATCTTAATAGCCTCGGGGCGGGTTCCGTAGATAGGCATGATTACAGTCAAGAGAGTCCCCAAATTAGATGAATTGGTCCTTTACAACAGCCTATCTCAGCAGGACTAGCGCAGCGATAAGAGTTGGAAGGCACAGCGCCACAAACAGAACGATCGTGAGTGCAATGAGCTTCTTTCGCCGGTAGGCGGATGAGACCCCAACGCGGGATGGCCACTTGTGCGAAGTAAAGGGCGTCGAAACCAGTTCGGGCCTAGCATGATCCGCAGCCCGCCTATCGCGGGATTCCTTCGGTGCCATGTGGCGGGCGGCCGGAAGGTATTGATTTGGCGTACCGGCCATATGCACCCCTCTCGAATGACTCAATTCGATACCACTATAGATTGTGGTTCCGGGATAGTAGCGTTGGGCCTATGTCAATCACAGTCGCCGAGCTCAGTGAGTCGACGCTGCTTGAGCGAATATTTCCACGGCTCCTTTCGTCGGATGCTGCAATCGTCGGACCCGGGGACGACGCGGCGGTCCTGGCTGCCCCCGATGGGCAGGTTGTGATCTCAATTGACACCCTCGTCGAGAATCAGGACTTTAGACTCAGCCGAATGAACGGGCACATTACCAGCGGCTTTGACGTCGGTTGGAAGGCCGCTGCACAAAATCTTAGCGACATGAATGCCATGGGAGCCCGGGCGACTTCACTTGTAGTCAGTCTCACTTTGCCTGATCGGACGCCTATTGAATGGGTCGATGGTTTTGCGGATGGGTTGGCCGCCGCTATCGTGCAACTCGGTGCAGGCGGATGCGGCGTTATCGGTGGAGACCTAGGGGGTGGACGAGAACTCGCAGTGTCAATTGCTGTTACCGGAACCCTTGACTCCCGCACTCCAGTTCTACGATCGGGCGCGAATGGTGGTGACATTGTGGCAATTGCGGGAACGGTCGGTCGGGCGGCCGCCGGGTTAGCTCTTATGGAGTCCAACCATGAGGCGAGCAGCCTTGAGCCCGATATGTTGGATCTAGTATTACTACAACGCCGACCGAGGCCTCCGTTAGGGGCGGGGCCGGCAGCTTCTGCTGCCGGGGCCCGGGCGATGCTGGACCTGTCGGACGGCCTCGTCCGGGATGCCGGACGAATTGCCAAGGCGAGCGGTGTACACATCAGTTTGAACGCCCGCTCCATCGAGCTTCTCGCAGTCCCATTGCTGACTGCGGCGGCACTGCTGAAAGTTGATCCACTTGATTGGGTGCTTTCGGGCGGCGAGGACTATGGTCTGCTCGCAACATTCCCATCGGGCACTAACTTACCGGAGGATTTCTTAGAGATCGGAAGGGTTACCGAGGGCCGCCAAGGCGTGGATGTGGGGTCGAGATATCGTATTTCGGGCGGTTGGGATCATTTCTCGGGCTGACGGAAGAAAGGGGGCGGCTTGACCTGGATCCGCCCATTTTCCACATGTTTCAATCAGCATTCGATCATTCTTGGCTGAAAGTAGATTTTCCGCACCCGCCTGAGGGTAGGGTCAGCATGACTTGGAAGCTATCCAAGGTGTCGGTCGTTGGGGCTGGCTTATGCGGAGGTCAGCTTCATGTTTCTCTTCACTCGCGCCCGTTGTTTGATTGCCTCGATGATAGCGCTCCTAATGGTGATGCCCCTTCTTGTAATGGGCCCTGCTAACGCACTCGAAACTGAGGAAAACGCTACAGAATTTGCTGCGGCCGGATCATTCTTCGATGTACGCAGCGACAACCAATTCTTCGATGAGATTAGCTGGCTGGCGGCTAAGCGAATCTCGACAGGTTACTCAGATGGATCCTTCCGCCCACTTGAGCCGGTAAATCGTGACGCGATGGCCGCCTTCATGTACAGGCTCGCAGGCAGCCCCGCTTACACACCGCCCACCACCTCTCCCTTCACAGACGTCACCACGAGAACGCAGTTCTACAAGGAAATCAGCTGGCTTGCGTCCAAGAAGATCTCGACCGGCTACCCAGACAAGAGCTATCGCCCTCTCGAACCTGTTAACCGAGACGCGATGGCTGCGTTCATGTACCGTCTGGCGGGGAGCCCTTCATACACTGCCTCCCCGACTCCGCGATTCACGGATGTAGGCACCGGCGTTCAGTTCTACAAAGAGATCAGCTGGCTAGCCTCCAAGAAGATCTCGGAGGGTTGGTCGGACAGAACCTATCGCCCGCTCCTGCCGGTCAACCGCGATGCCATGGCGGCCTTCATGTACCGATATGCAGGCAGTCCTGCAATCACTGCGCCCCCTGTCTCTCCGGTATCGGCAGTTACTGCCTATGCTGCAACACCAACTACGGTGTCCCTCCGATGGGCCAACCCAGCGTCCAGCGCATACACAGGTGTCCTAATCCGACGAGCTGCCGGAAACGTTGCACCTGCTTCCCCAACGGAGGGAGTCGCAGTCAGCGATGTTCCGGTTCCTAAGACCACGGTAACGAACACGGGCCTTCAACCGTTGACAACCTACTCCTTCTCCTACTTCGCGCATGATGGAGACGGTCGTTTCGCTGCTCCAGCAAAAGCGACGGTAACAACCCCAGGCGAGGCGACAGTGGGTGGACCTAGCTTGAGCGACCAGCGGACCACCTTGAGGGCCCAAATCACAGCAGCCAAAAACCTATATGTCGATTCACGCCCGTTCATTTCATTGCTGGCTCGAGCTGACGGGCTGATCGTGAAGGACGCGATTGCCAACGGGACAATCAGCCTGGACAAGACAGGAGTTCTAGTCACGGCGGCAACTACCCAGACGGCCATGACCGCGGCGGCGAAATCAGTCGATGCCGAGAGTTTGCGAGCTGCGACTGTAAAGACCAGCGCCACACAGATGAAGTCGCTGAAAGATCTTCGACTGGTTCAGCAAAATGTAGCGAAGACAGCGCTGTCTGACCTCAAGGCAGCACGTATATCGGCTTCTGCCTACCAAGCTACAAAAGTTCGTGCGGAGGCGTTCACTACGATCCTTGCTGCCGATCGCGTCGCCCAACGAAATGTCATCGGCAAGGTAGCTGCGGCTGCAAAGCTGCAGGCGCCAGCGTGGCGGGACGAGCTTGAGGGCCGCACGGGCAGCATCCCGTCCGTTTCCGGATGGGTTGGATTTCTCGGTGGCTGCGCACTTCCGGTAGCTGAGTCTAAGTTTGTGCCTAAGCTCCCCGTCAGCGGACCGGGAGTAGTCACAACCAACAAAATGATTGCTGATGCTAACTTGCGGGCAGCATCGGATCCTGCCATTGAAAAGGTTCATGGACAAATGATCCGTGGAGCCGCTAACCAAGCTGCGGATGTCCTGACGATTGATCAATTGCGCGGAAGTTTCTCTACTCGCGTTTCAAGGCTCGGATACGGTTGGCTGCAGGCAGGAGACACAAAATCTCGAGACGCTCTGCGCTCGGATACCAAGAGGATCCTCGAAAGCGGGCCGGAGTCAATGAGCACTCTGACAGCGTCCCATCTCCTTCTCGCTGCGGGCACCGCGAACGACTGGGCACCGGTTGCAGGTATGGACGAGACGGTGCTAGTGCGCTGGCTCGGCCCGCAAACCTGTCTTCATGCAGACCGGGAGAACTTTGTCGATGCAGCCACGAATATTGCCGCGATTCACAATGCAGCTACATTCGTCGCGTCAGCCGTCTATCTAGAGAAGTCACCCGCACAGGCCGGCGCACTGGCCAAGGAATCGTTGGTCTCCATCCAGCCGGCCCTTGCCATGGTCACCGCCGACGGCGGGTCTCAAGAGGGACCCGGGTACTGGACCTATGAAAGCCGCGCTTTCGCTACGGTGTATTCCACCCTTCCCAATGTTTACGCTTCCAATCCGATTCTGATTCCTTCATTGGCCAAAACAGCTGACTACGCGATGAACAGCACCGGGCCCGATGGGTTGCCGACGCCGTTCGCGGATTCGGAACCAAACCCGCTTAGTCCTCTGATGCCAGCTTGGATCTCATACACCACGAAGGACCCTGGGGTTGCCGCGTGGGTTTGGAAGGAGAACCAGGTCAAGCCCGACTCTCAACTCATGTGGTGGTGGGCTAAGCCGGGTCAACTTCCGGCGAAGAAATCAACGGTTTATCCGTTCACCGGATTCGCTGCTCTGCATCTTCCGAGCGGTTCCACGGCCGGAACTGCAACCTTGAAGGGTGGGGAGAACACCACGGCCCATTCCCATCTTGACGTCGGCACTGTCTCTTTCTTCCGGAAGGGAGTTCAGTGGTCCATCGATCCGGGAACCGAACTTAACAACCCCACCGGATACTACAGCGCAGCCACCCGCTGGGACTTCTGGAAGCCAGGCACGTCCGCTCATTCAACCTTGCTCCTCGGGCAGTCGAATCAGCCGATTGGAGCTAAGGGCGCAACGAAGCTACTCTCGTCGTCGTCGGCATCGGTTGACATGGTTCAGGCCCTACCTGGGACATCTTCAGCAACCCGAACGATCACGCTCGATTCCGCCAGCTTGGTAGTTGCCGATGTAGTGAAAGCGAATTCCGGCAAAGCACTGACCTGGCAATGGGTTACCGATGCCGCCGTTACTATTGACACGAATTTGAACCGGGCGATTCTAGCGAAGAATGGACAACAAATCACCATCTCCTTCGGCGGCGTTCCGTCTGGATCAAAGCTGGGGGCTGTCGCGGCGCCGGGAAAAGGACCAGACGGTAAGGCACTGACAATAATCAAAATGACCATGGTGAAGGTGTCCAACCTCAACCTGACCGCAACGGTGAAATAGCGACCGAGGCTCTAGGCCAGAGCATATGGATTTTACTCTGCGCGCCGCATTGGGAACCGGCTAGATATACCCCAGAGGAAAGCGCTCAATAGAGCGCTGGAAAGGTTTGACAACATACCTGCTAAACGCTTACCTGACCAAACTGCCATACGCCCCAGCACCATACCGGACTGTCTCCTACCGAGGCCAGGATTCCCCACATTTCGACACGATGCGGTCAGACGACGAAACGACCCAACTGCCTGAGCAATCTATAGTCACTGCAAGACTCACTCAACCTTGCGGACTCGTTGTCACGCGTAGGCCCGTCTAGCGGACGTCATCTTTTCGGATCGCGGCTAAGCTTGATGAATTGAACAGTGGGCCGGTCCACACGCACCGGGTTCGATGTCGGTCCGCATGTCATACACATTAGGTTTAGGGGAAATGGTTACAACGACTCAGATGTCGACGCTCCGAGGGATTGTTCTTGAGTTGTTGCCTTCAACGCCAGGGGATGTCAGCACCTCCAGGGCAATGAACTTCATTGAGAATGGTCTAATTTCCTCTCCGTCCTTCGGGGACGTTGACTATGATCAGGGCGCAATTTGGTCTGCGCCCCTTCGTCGAGGCCAGCAGCGTTATCTTCATGGCTTCATATTCTTCGTGGACTGGTTCGATACGGTACTTAGAAATGACGAGACCGCCGATCAAGCGGCCCTCATGGCGATATCCCTTGTGAAAGATTGGGCGGAACGACATCCTGCCCCAACGAGCTCACAGCCGATGGCTCATCATGACGAGACTACTGCGCAACGTCTAATGAATTTGATCTCCTTGGAAATTAGGGTACGGGACATTCAGC
Organism: Arthrobacter sp. TMT4-20; assembly: GCF_054510775.1. NCBI lineage: Bacteria > Bacillati > Actinomycetota > Actinomycetes > Micrococcales > Micrococcaceae > Arthrobacter > Arthrobacter sp. TMT4-20. The sequence continues at coordinate 9,005 of NZ_JBTNDW010000001.1, forward strand.
CGGAGCTCTCAAAGCAAGTTTTGGAACCACTCATTAGTAAGACAGCTGACCTCCTCGCTCAGGACTACTTTCACGCTTCTGGGAATAACCACGGTATGTTCCAGGATCTCGCTCTGCTCTACTGGAGTATTTTATTCGCTTCGCCGCACGAAGCCCGCTCTGAATCCTATTTCGATACGGCAATGCGCCGTTTGAAAGCATACTTCAGTGAATGCTTTACAAATGATGGTGTTCATGTGGAGAATACGCCCACATACCACCTGATGGTTTCCCGACAGGTCGCGAATGTTCAACGCATTGCCGCAATTGCTGACCACCCCGATGCTTCCTATTACGCCAGTCTGATCAGCCGAGCAGAACGATACGCCACCCACGCGCTGATGCCGGACGGTGTATACCCACCGATCAGTGACACCCAGCAAACAGCAGTAAGCCGTTCGGGCATTCATAAAATCTTCACAACTCCTGAGTTCGCTTATGCCAGTAGCGTCGGTGCACGTGGACGCCCCCCACAAGAGCGCTGGCTTCTGTTGCCCAACTCAGGATACGCAATCTACCGCAGCCAGTGGGGTGATTCCGACGCGACTTTCGCGTTTTTCTCGGCAGCATACAATGCTGACTACCACAAACATTCTGACGATCTTAGCCTTTTTCTACGTAGTAAAGGTATCGACCTACTTAGTGAGTCTGGACCATATAGCTACGACTACAAGGATCCGTTCTCTCGTTATGCCTACTCCCAGTTTGCTCATAACAGTCTTGTCGTTGATGGCGTGAGCCTGCCGCGCACCGACGATAAAAAGGATAAAGTAGCCCTCCGAACGGTGGAGGAAGGACCGAATGGATTCACGGTCGTTGGAACCAATGCTAGATATGAGAACGTAATTCATCAACGTACATTTGCAGTTACAGATGGTTCTGGAACACCGCAGTTCGACCTAGAAGACTCAATTTCCAGCACCGCTGAGCATGACTATGAACTCCTATGGAACCTCGGCACCGAAGTCGACGTGACGTTACACGGTCAAGGCTTTGAACTCTTTCACGGCGGCCAAAAAGTGATGGACCTTATGTTTTCTGCAGATGTACCGACATCGCTTTCGCTTCGTGAAGGTGTCGAAAAACCTAAACCTATGGGATGGCGGTTTCCGAAGTTTGGGGAATCAACTTCGGCTAAGGTAGTAATTATTCGATTCTCGGGAAAGAACGCAAAGTTAGAAACAAAAATTCGATTAGATAACTTCAGCTACACAGATAGAAATCTTTCCCTTGCAGGTTGGTCCCGCTACGAAAGTAATGTTCCTCTGAACTTTCTATTTGTACCGGGAAAATCGGAGCTAGGGCGAAAAAAGTTGACAGTTGTATTTACCGCGATACATAATCCTGGAGATTTCACCTACAACTATAAAGCAACAGTGGATGACGTCGACATAAGTGCTTTGTATATCTTGGATGACTTTGGAGACCAAGGCGCATATTATCATTCCGATCACCGCTCCTCCGCCATATTTGAAACCGTCCAGTCCTTGATTAAGGAAGTTGTTCAACATAATAGACTTAGTGTCACTGACGTTGTTACTGCAGGATCGTCAAAGGGTGGAACCGCAGCGCTGATTCACGGCTTTGCACTGCACGCCGGCAGGATAATTGTCGGTGCACCACAAACACGAATAGGAACTTTCGTCGCAGGCCCGCACCCGAACGTGCTGAGGTTCATGGCCGGAGGCGAGGGTGAGGATGATATTGCTCACTTGGATGGCATAGTTGACAAATACGCTCTCGAGGCTACCGATAAAACCAAGGTATCGATCCTAGTTGGAGACAACGACCATCACCTTCCTCGGCATGTTCGCCCCCTATTGGAAGGAATGTCTGCTGAGAACATCAATCCCCCCAATCTCACGATCCTCGCGGATCTATCCCACGCCGATGTTGGTTCGGTATTCAGATTTTTCCTCAGGGCCAACCTTGAGCAGTGGGTTGCGGGTTCGCCTGAAGAATCATTGCCCTATATCCTGACAGCGGATCAGGGATCGAGGAGCATCCGGATTAAGGTTTATGCGCCAGCCGGGGTCCAACTCTCCTACCGGCTCTTCAAAGGCTCAGAAATTGTTCGACGCCGTAGTTACTCCGATCGACGGGTGGTTGTTTTTGAGGACCTGCCTCCCGGGAAGTACCGGGTGAGAGTATTTCAAATGGCAACCGATCCCAGTTTGGCGACCGCGTTCACAACTCGCTGGCTAACGATCAAGTAAATCGGAATCTGAGACCTTTGGACCTAGTGGCCGCCCACCCTACCGATAGTTGAGTCTCCGAAGTCCATGCTTGCAACCAACGGGAAATCCAGGCACTTGATATCTAGGGTAGGCGTGTACCGACTAGTTTTCCGGACAGAAAGTCCGATAGTCTGTGCAACGCTCTGCGGGACCGCATCGTGCGGAATGCCGTAGGAAGCGATCTGCCCATCGATGTGGCCCAGAACCTTATCTTCGAGCACGGCGTCAAGGAGCCGTTCCGCACCGCGTTTGGATAGTACATAGCCATCTGCACCCCAGCCGTGGACAGTATCTGGCCTTGAACCAAGGGTTTCCCACAGGGTACTCACGGCTGTCGAAACGGCGCCGGCCTTGACGGCGGACATGCGTTCATTGACAAACAACACATCGAAGTCCCCAGCATCATCAATAACATAGGGAATATTTCGCCAGGTAAAAGGTAATCCGTCATCCTCCAGGAACAGTCCGTGGCTTTGGTTGCTCCCCAGGAACGCCTTCCACATCGAAACATGACCGAGAGCGCACCCAAGCGCCCCCTTACCGATCCTCAGCCCGCGGTGCGCCGCGATGTCAGGCAGGCTTGACGGTTCGATAGCGCGTCCGTCTATTGCACCATGCCAGATAGGGTCAACACCGAACCGGTGGTAAAGGTCCATAAGGAGGTCGACTTTTCGGTTGTCCTCTGGCAGGTTCAAGACGAACGTTGGAACATCTTCAGTCTGGCCTTCAAAAAGCAGTGCCAACTCCGCACGTTTCGCCAGAACCCTTGCAGCTAGGGTGTCCCTATCTGCGACGCTCGACTTCATGAGACGCTCGACATCGGGCCATGCTCCGCAAACTGCAGCCATTTCGCCGAGCTTCAAGCCTTCAGGCGACCGTGGTACCTGAATGGCCTCGGGTCGATTCACACGACCAAGTAGATCAGCTGCCTGCGAAACTCGGTCCGCGGAGATAAGTGTTTCAACCAATGAGACAAAGACACTGATGTTCTCTGGCCAAGCACCATAGGCCACGAGTAGGAAATCAGCGGCTTGCCCGTACTCCCCTGCACGGCGCGCGACAGTCATACCCGCGGTTGCATACAGCTCCGGACTAAGCCCAGTCCCGCGTAGTTCCTCGAGCCGAGCAAATGACGCAGGAAGGCCCTCTGACACGCGAAGGTAATCAATGTAGTTCCTGAAGTCGACCCGTGCGCCTTTGGCGACACCGGAACCAAGGACCGAAAATCGAGTGGCCAGGACCCGCGCGTGAAGATCGAACTCCCGCTGAGCTGGCGCATCAAGGGCCCATCCATACATAAGCATTTTACCAAAGTCTTTTGAATCCAATGTCCTTTAATCCTCAGCATCGAGCAATAACGCCTTCATGATGGAACGCGGTGAACCTTTTTGGAAACGATCAGATCGTCTCGGAGGCTCCGATGAGCCTTCCCGAGGGCAATATATCGGCCACTTCGCCACCGGAGTGCATAACCCGGATTATCTCCAACTCAACGGCTCGCTCAAGCACTCCGTGCCCACTCTCCTCGTCCTCATATACGAGGAATTGAACTTTTCGCCGCCCCCCCGTTCCCATATACTCATTCCGATAGGGTACGAAATGATTCTGCAAATGGAAATCGTCGTAAAGATTCTGAGCATAGGTTAATGAGAAGTCGCCATCCCAGTCGATGCAAGTGAGATGGGATGAGAACTTCTCGGACACATCTCGCTCACTCATTCCAGGATATGCAACTTCAATCATTTTGTTGAAGGTTTTCTTGTAATAAGCCCGAACATCGACCTGAATATTAGAACAGTAGATTTTGACCCCTGGGTTCCGAGTTCCAATCTTTATCGCTGGAATACCTCCTCCCGACGAAGCATAAATGACGATACGGGCGGAATCTATCTTTATCTGCGTGACCATCCGTTCGACCAGAATAGAAAGCCACTCGGCGTAGTGATGAGACCGGTTTCCAACATACCAACCCAGATTGATATCACGATTCATGAAAAGCATCGGATCGAACATGGAGACTACATTGTGGTCCATGGATTCTGCATAGGAAGATCTCTGAAATGCCGGAACAGGCTTAGCCCTGTCAAAGCGCCCTGGGGTGAAAAGGGTCCAATCCTGCGATCCTGTAAGGTTCCACCAGAAAGGAAATAGAACATTTCTATACGAAATAAAAAAACTTCCCTTTCGACTGTACTTTGCAGCATCACTAAAAGTAAAGAATACCTTCATCTACTTTTCTCCGGAGTATTGTTTAATCACTATATCTAAGAATCTTCCAAAATTGCTTTGAGTAGAGCTGGCAAGACAACCGGCTGATCGAAGCGTTCTTCGACGAAGCCCTTTGCGGCATCAACCATTCTCGTCCGAGTCGACTTGTCGTCCGCCATCGCAGCAATATGGTGCGTCATGGACTCAACTGACGGAAAGATCCACGACACCGGGTAGATTTGATCGGCGCCCGACCACGCGAGTGTGGTAGGAAGTGCTCCAGATGCAGCGCCATCAGCCAGCGTGAGATGGAACGACTCGAAATCACTAGTTGAAATGACGGTTCCGATCTTCCTGTACCACTCAGCCATATCGTCTCCTTGCGCGTCAAATGTCACCGCGCCCGAGAGAAGCGGTTCCCGTTCTATACGGCTGTACTGCTCGAGGTAGTAAGCCAATTCCTCCGGACGATCAGCCATCCAAGGAAAGTCTTCGGGACGTTTCCCCTTGATGTAAAGGTGGTACCGATCATCGATCAGGCGTAGTCCCTGCAACACATCCAGCGCCCGATCGAGTCCCTTACGCTGAGGGACGATTCCGACGAAACCAAGGTTCCAATTGGCATCATCAGTTTTCCCGCGGGACAGGGCCTGTACATTGACGTAATTTGGAATAACCCTCGATTTTGCGGCTGGGATATTGAAGTCCCGATGGGCGATGCTTGCAATATGTTGGCCTACGAATACGAACTGGTCGACGTTGCTGACATTGAGTTGCCGCAGGTAAGGGGTGGACAGCTCTTGCAGATGCAGCCTGCACACGAGCCTCTGATCCGGGCGCTTATTATTGGCAAACCATACGGCGTTTCCCAACGTCCATTCGCAGAAGATGACGTCGGCGTCCGCTAACTTGGCGCGGCTAATGCCCTCATCGTGTTGCGAATGGCCTCCCCACAAATCGATCTCAACATGATGATTTGTCTCCCTGAGGTGTGAGATTAGGCCGGCAGCAAACTTCAGATCATGACCTGCGATAAGTATCCGGCGTGCCGCTTGTGTGACGCTTTCTACAGATTTCCTTGAGGACGTGGCAATTCGCCTACTGAGGACCAGCGATGTCCCCGCCCCCGTAGCTTCCAGAGCTTCCAGGTCGGCCGCGTCAGTAGACCCGCCAGGCAGCAGGCGGACTAGCCCACTACCACTTTCGCCAATGTACTTGGACTCTATCCTCGCTGAATCCCAGGTGAGGTACTTCCTCGATGAAAGCAGATCTTCATAATAGGTTCGGTCAATCGGTGAGCTAGGGACATCTCCGATAAGCGTAACTCCGCGATCGATCAAGGCCCGGTAGCTCGTCGTATTCATCACTTCACTATGGATTCCATCCTCCGGTTCGAAGGAAACGACCATATTCTGGGTCAATAGCAGAGCCGGACGGACACTTTGGGCCTCGAGCTGCGAGATGATCTCAGGAGTAATCTCCGGAACGCGAAGCGCATACTTTTCAAGGGCTGGCGCTTTCACAAGCAGTCCGGCTGTTCTCAGAGCGTACGCAAGTCGGTGGGCCGCGGTATGGCTCCGTAGGACAGCACGCATTGCGAGCCACGCGTCGTCGTTGCGCGCGTCTTCATTTTCCATCCAGTACGTAATGAGAGCCTGGGCACTGGATTCATCCTTGACAATGGGGACGATGTTTCCAAAAGTGCTGTCAATACCTTTGCCTGGACCGCTGATCACCGCTCCCCCGCATGCGGCAACTTCGAAAACCCTTCGCGAGAACATGGTGTTCGAATCCTCGACTGAGTTCACATTCACATGGACCGGGTGTGCCTTGTACGCTTCGAGCATCTCGGCGTAAGTAAGTCCACCGCTGACAAAGGGTGCGAGGTCTGGCGGGAACCTGTACGGACTGTCCGGGTTGAGGTGCTGGCGGTCATAGATGGTGAGCCCTGATCGAAGTGCCGCAGCCAACAGCCCGTGGAGTTGGTCGGACCGTTTCTCATAACGGTCGCCGTAGTACGAGCCTGCGTAGCTCACCGTGTGGGAGTAGGGTTTCGTCCCAGGAAGAGGGTTATGAAGTTGGGGCTGAGCATAGAAAGGTAATGATGCGACAGTTCTCACCGTGGAACTGTTCAACTGAAGATAACTTGGAATTGATCCGTCGTCACTTGTGAAGACGTGGTCGAAGTGCGTCGAGGTCTGCTGGAAGCGGTTGAAGTGAACCGGGTCCTCTTTGTTCCAGAAAATAGTCGGGATTGAGTTCTCGCGGCAGTAGTCAAGGAGCGCTAGCAAATCAGCGAACGAGTCGTCGTCGTAATAGCCGACCTTTCCCCGCCAAGCGCCTCCATTACCGTCCCAAGCGGATTCCACGAACATTGCATCAATAGGTCTCGTATCAAGTTCGGCTTTCCAACGGTCGGGATGAACCTCGACCAGCCCGATCTCCGGACGCAAACCAGAGATGGTGAACTCGTCGGCGATAATGCCGAGGGTGAGGTCGGAGAGGGTGTGGGAAGCCGATAGTGCTTCTACATTGGATATCGCGCTAGAACTCCAGGCAGCCTCAGCTACCCGGTTCCAGGTTCTTTCACCAACTACCCAAAGGCGTGCGCGACGGCTCATTTCTCGTTTGAGTTCCGGATTTTCCAGGAGGTCCTCAATGACGTTCGCCAGTGCATCTGGGTCGCCGGGTGGGAACAGCCGTGCACGCTCACCGTCCGCACCCGCTAGATCCCGCATTGGCGCGAGATCAGATAAGACCACCGCTCGACACGCCGCCATTCCTTCCAACGGTTTCAGTGGGGACACCATCTCAGTGACGGGCAAGGGCAACCGCGGGCATGGCATGATGTCGAACAGGCTGACGAACGACGGAATCTCCTCGGCGGCTACCCTGCCGGTGAAGTGAACGAGCTCCGCGATACCAAGTTGCTGAGCTTGGAGTTTGAGTCCAGAGAGAGCTGGTCCGTCCCCGACAATCACTATTCGGACGCGGATGTCCTTTTGCACGAGGATCTTGAACGCGTCAAGAAGGGTGTTGAGGCCTTCGTAGTGAACCAGGCTGCCGGCGTAGCCAACTACTGGAATATCGTCCTCTAAACCCAACCTGGTGCGGGTAGCAGCGTCCGGAGGCATGTCACTGAACTCATCCGTGTCGACGGCGTTCGGAAGAATTGAGATCTTCTCGAGCGGAATACCTCGATTAACAAGCTCGTCCCTCACCTGTGGAGTGATCGCAAAGACTGAGTCGGAGTTGAACGCGACGAACGTTTCCATGTCTTTCGACGATGCGAACCGATCAGAAACGTCCCAATGTGCCTTGGTGGATGCTTCGGTGATCTCCCATAGTCCGCGCACCTCATAGGTAAATGGAAGGCCGAGCCGCCGAGCCGCGATAAGGGCAGGAAGGGCCGTGACGTGATTCGATGCCGCGTGGATGCGTTCGACACGGTTCCGGATTGCAATCTGAACGTAGCTATCCGCAGCATGCTGGATGTAATGATCGAGCGGGCTCTGCGTCCAGGTAGGTCCGTAGCTGAAAAAATGCGACACACCAGCAATGGATTCGATATAGCTAGCGTTGGAGGATGGAGCTTTGTCGGTCTTGACATCCCATGGGTACCCGGGCCTAGCCGCGATGATGATGTCGGCTCCGGCCGCCGCCATTCCTTTGACGAGGCCAGCTGTCCGAGTTGAATATCCGTTGGAATTGTAAGGCGAAACACTATGTGCGCAGTACATCAGTCGTCCGCGTTCGGGCTGATACCCCGGGCTGCCCTGCGGCGGGGAAAGGACTATCGGGCGCTTCCTAAGCCTGTTGAGACCCTGCACAGCGTCTAGCAACTGACGTTCCTTGGGAGTCAGATCAGTCAAGACCTGCTGGTTGTTTGCGATGAGAGCGGCCGGCTCGTCAATAGCTCCAAGTACAAAGTACAAGTGGGCAATAAGGTTGTAAATATTTCCTTTTGACGGCGTTATATTCACAAGACCGCGCAATTCTTCCGCCCGTTCAATCGGGGTGGGCAGCCGGACTACCGGTTTCGTGACCATCGACGGTACAGCATGCTCTCTGCTGATAAGGCTGAGGACCGGGGTCTTAAGTTTTGAAAGGGCCCGCGCGGGACTGGTCAACGCTGTTCCGACTTTAAGCCTTGAGGACTTGCGCAGAGCCGAAAGCGCGGAGCGAAGCACCCTGTTCTCCTTGGAAAGTTCCTCTGCCGTCGTCGAGAGTTCGGAAGTGCTTCGCTGTGCTTCAAGGAGTTGAGTTCTAAGAGTCCGAATGGTGTCGGTATCCCGCTTGTGGCTGCGCTGTAAGCCCTCGAGTTCGTCGATAAATGTGTCGATGTCTGCCAAGTACTTGGACCGCTGCGCCGCGAGCAGGGGTGATTTGGTGCGTCTTTCATCGTCAAATTGCATAGCACTCTCCAGATGTCCGGCATCCCTTGCCGCACGGCAAGGACTGACGAGATAGGTTACTCAACGCCAAATACCGCGCGTGTCGACCACTGCCTTGCCTTCGAGCGTTGACCTGTCTAACTCCTTGAATTCGTCGTGATCGACGAGCAACAGCACAACGTCAGCCCTTTGTACGGCGTCCGCAGTTCCCATAAGTTCGACATTGGGAAGAGGATGGAGTGTTCTGGGAAGGACCGAGACGTGTGGCTCAGCAACGAGAACCGAACACTCTGCCAAATCCTGACTGAGTTGCCTAACGATTTCGACAGCTGGAGATTCGCGCAGATCGTCGATATTAGCCTTGAACGCAAGTCCAAGTGCGGCGACCTTCGCATCGCTGCCAGCGTTATTGAGTGCAGCCTTGACCTGGTCAATGACCCAGGCCGGCTTGGAGTCGTTTGTTTCACGTGCCTGGCGAATCAGCCTCGACTCATTGGGCGCGGCTGAAACGATGAACCACGGATCAACGGCGATGCAGTGGCCGCCGACGCCGGGGCCGGGCTGCAAGATGTTCACCCTGGGGTGATGGTTAGCCAGTTCTATTAGTTCCCAAACGTCAATGCCCACCTTGTCGCTGATCACCGAGAGTTCGTTTGCAAAAGCAATGTTCACATCGCGGTATGCATTTTCAACGAGCTTTGCCATCTCCGCCGTTGCCGCATCAGTGAGGTGGATATCCCCCTGGCAGAAGACGTTGTAAAGCTGCCGGGCAAGCTCAGTTGCTTCACCGGTGATACCACCGACAATTCGGTCATTAGTGACCAGTTCGATCATGACCCGTCCGGGCAGAACACGTTCCGGGCAGTGGGCAACGTGGAGGATAGGCTTCTCATCAGCCCCATTGAGGCTCAGATCTGGCCGTAAACCGACAAGATAATCAGCAAGATGCTGGGTAGTACCAGGAGGGGAAGTCGATTCCAGGATAATGAGCTCTCCTCCCTTTAGCTGGGGTGCGATACCTCGTGCCGCGGACTCGATATAGCTAAGATCAGCGGTCTTGTCGGCATTAAAAGGAGTGGGAACCGCAAGGATGAAAGCGTCGGCCTCTGGCGTGATAGTGGTGGCCGACAGACTACCAACGCTGACGGCGCCCGCTACATGAATGTTGAGGTCCGGCTCGACAAACGGAACTTCGCCACGGTTAATCGCATCAACATTATCCTGTTTGATGTCTACGCCGACGACTTCCAGCCCATTCGTTGCGAGAATAGCTGCGGTAGGAAGCCCGATGTATCCTAGCCCAATTACTGCGACCCTTTTGATGGTGTTCATGCGCTCCCCTTAGATCGATACATGGTGATCAGGCTTTCCGTAAAAAACAATGTCTGAGGATGCCATGATTTCATAGTCGGATATTTGCCAAGTGTGGCCGGACTCGTTGCGTTGTTGATAATAGTTGAAACGGTCGGACGAATAGAGTTTGCCTGACGCGGCCGTCACGGCTCCTAAGAAGGCGGTATCTTCTCCGATGCTCCGTTGTTCAAAAGGGAAATCGTCAAAAACGCTCCGCGAAGCAAGGATGGTTGGTCCCATGATCATCCCGGTGAACCTGTGCTCCTTGTGAGCGAAGCGGAGAACGGTAGCGTCGTGCGATTGCAGGTACATGTAATGGGCTTGTTTCCCGACAACCTGCGCCCCAGAGTAGTTCAGAGCACCAAGCTGATCCAGAAGATAGTGTGGCCCATAGAAATCGTCATCATCCATCTTCGTCAATACTGCGCCGGACGACGCAGCGACGCAGTCATTCAGGCACTCACCCAAACTCTGAGTAATCGGAGCAGTGAGAACGGTTAGGGATTCAATCCCGTAGCGATCCCGGAGGCGCTCAAGCCGCGCAGCATCTGGGGTGAATCCGTGCGTCAAAAGCACCAGTTCGGGGCGTACCTCAAGTTGGGCGCCGACCGTTCGAAATACATGCTCCAGTTGATGTGGACGGATGGTCGAGACCAACACGCTCACTGTCGGTAGTACAACTGGTTGAGACATTGACGGGACCGCCACTCGAAGAATCTGCTCTGCCCTGTGAGCGTAGGTGTGTGCCCGCCAAATAGCCCGCTGGGCTAGATGAACCTGACGCGCGCCTAGCGACGGTTGCCGAACCAACGCTGAAAGAAGGGTCGTCGCTTGCTCTGTCGTGTCAACGATGGGCACTGCGGTTGAAGGAAAATATCGTTCTAAAGCAGCACTTCGTGTCGAGACCACCGGAGTACCGGAAGCCGTGATCTCAAAGACCCGGCGGGCACACATGCTCGGTGACTCCGTCACCGAGTTGACGTTGAGGAACACCTTGTAAGCCTTGTAGGCAGTAAGCATCTGCTGGTAGGTCAATGACCCGACAACATAGGCCATTAACTGGGGGGGAAATTGATACTCTTCACGATCACCGAGTTTTCGTGAGAAAATCTCCAGGCCAGTCCCCATCGTCGATGACACGTCTGCCGCTGCGCCCAGCAGTAAATCCATCTGCTCACGTCGTTCAGGAAATTTATGCCTGAAGTACATCCCGGCGAAGGCAATGTCCCTCTTATGCCAACCGTGCTGTGGCCGCACGGGGTTGTGTATGGCCGGTTGGGCGGCAAAGGCCAACGACGCGACACGGTCGTGACCGAGGTCCGTCCTGTACCGCTCCACCATGTTCGAGTCGCTGGTGAATACATGGCGAAAGACTCTTGCTACAGGTAGAAAGTCATCGTAGTGCGGCGGATCCTCCTTGTTCCAGAACACGGTTGGGATCTCATGTTCCTCGAATCTGGTGACCAAGGCCCGGACGGTCTGCGAAGGGCCAGTAGAACCCGTCAACTGGTATTTCCACGATCCTGAGTTTCCATTCCACGCGGATTCTACGAACAAAAGATCGATGTCCCCCGCCGCGACTACCTTCTCCCAATTCTCGGGAGTGAGGACCACCAATTCCCACTCGAAAGCAAACGCCATGGTCGAAAATTCATCCAGAATGACCGCGGCTTTCACCGCACGTCGCGGTTCCGAGGTTCGTTCAGCAGCCAGCGCATCGGAAAAGACGAGTCTTTTCGCCCTACGGCGCCCAACCCATGTACCTTCTGCACCCCGTGCGTCGGTAATTGATCCGAAGCCGCTATCAATACGATCTCTGCGCTGCCAGGTCGCGACAGCTGAAACCCCCCCATGCCGGAAATGCCACAACCCGGTCCTGATCCGGTGAATGTCGATCGGGATCACTCGGTACTCCTCCGACCGGTCTCCCTTGCCATCAGCCGGGGAACAACGAGATCATTCATCATCCGGCGTTTAGTCTTCATCGCCGCCACCCGGTCCCTACCCGTCAAATGCTTGATGAAGGTGGTGTACCACTTGATGACCTCAGCGGGGCTCCCATCCATCACCAACTCCCCTTCGTCCATCCAGATAACCCGGCTGCACATTTCCTTAATGGTGCCGACGCTATGACTGACGAGGAAAACGCAGCCCGCTTTGCCTAAAAGTTCATCCATTCTCTGCTTGGTGCGGCCTTTGAACTGATCGTCCCCCGTGTTTAGTGCTTCATCGATGAGGAGGATCTCTGGGTCAACCGCGGTCGCTATTGCGAATTGGAGGCGCGAACCCATTCCCGATGAATAGGTCCGCATCGGGAGGTGGATCGAGTTTTCCAGGCCGGATAGCTCCACGATGCTTGTGTATTTGGTGGAAATGTCCTTCCTTGACATGCCCATGGCGAGACACCCAAGTATGATGTTCTGCTCGCCGGAAATATCTGGCACCAACGCAGCACTAACACCGAGCAACGTTGGGCGGGATGAGGCATAGATTGCCCCTGAAGTGGGAGGAACCCTGCCGTTGATGAGCTTCATCAATGTGCTCTTGCCTGACCCATTGCGACCGATAATACCGACCGAATCACCGCGGCCAACAACAAGGGAAATGTTCTTCAGTGCGTGAACGTCAACGGTCGGTCCGCTGCCAATCGAGCGGCGGAGGGAACGGACCAAACCGGTGCCTGCAGAACCGTTGGTGGTCGGCACACGGTAGGCCATGCTGACATTGTCAACGACGACCGCAGGGGGTTCAGAGACGAACTCAATTTCACTCGTCACGGCCGTAAGTCTCCTCCGCGAACCAGAAATAGATCATTCCAATGGCCAGGGCTCCGAGCGACCACGTCGCAAGGACTGCCCAAGATTCCCATGGCGGCACTTCGCCATATAAGACCGACTGTCGCACGATTGTCAGAACCTGGTATAGGGGGTTAAGTTCGATTGCTGCCTGAACTGTTGGATATGGATCGAACAGGGTTAAAGGGAACATCACGCACGAGGCATACATCCAGATTCGCATCGCAAAGCTTATGACGTTGGCGACGTCATTCACCTTCGAAACTACGCGGGCGAGAATCAAACCGATTCCGAGATTGAAGACCGTCTGGAGGAGGATTGCGGGCACCACGAGGAACCATAGCCAGGTAATTTCCTCAGCAGGCTCGATTAACAAGATCAGGACCAGCATGGTGATGATCACCGGGACGCTTGCTAGTAGCTCACGAATATTGACTGAGAGCAATAAAGTTGCCCGTGGGAAGTTAAAGGCTTGCACTACCTTCAAATTGGACTGAATCGCTCGCGCGCCGTTCGAAATAGATCGACTGCTCATCTGGAAGAGGAAGACCCCGATGATCAGATATCCGATAAAGTTTTCGACGCCGCGACTGGCCTGAAGTAAGACACCAAAGATAAGGTAAAAGGTCAATCCATTCAGCACTGGATTAAGAATTAGCCAGATACTACCCAAACGGTCACGACTATTTCCTGACTGAACACTCGCTTTAGCGTCAAAGAAGACGAAGTGACGATAGTCCCATAGTGCAACAAGATAATCGAGGAACGGTGGCCTAACCCCAACTCTTATTAGGGTTCTTAAGTCTACCGAGGTCGGTACGGCGCCCACATTTTCGTTGGGGACGGCCATTATGCAGCACGCTCCAGCCCTATGTACGACTGAATCAAAGTGGATGAATTCTGGGACCATGTCCGGTGTGCCAGAACCTGGCAACGGCCAACTACTCCCAGTTCTACCGCGTCACTTGTCAGCGATTGACCATTGGCGATGAGCCCACGAATACCGGCCGCCAGCGACTCGACATCACCGGCTACGGTCAGTACGCCGGTGTCAGCTGAGACTATCTCGCGAAGTGCGGGTAGATCGCTCGCCACCACCGTCCGCGCACACGCCATCGCCTCGACTGGCTTCAACGGTGTTACCGCTCGGGTCACTTCCAGGTCCTTCCGCGGCACAACAAATATGTCGATGGCTTGATGATGTAACCGGGCCTTCTCGCGTGGCACACGGCCGGTAAACGTCACGAGGGCGCTCACGCCAAGTTGCTCAGCTAAATTCTTCAGGGACGGCAGAGCCACCCCATCCCCCACGATCAGGCACCGCAAACCAGGGTGGTCCACCACCAGTACAGCGAACGCCCGCAATAGATCATCGAGTCCCTCGTAGTCAACAATGCTGCTGACCGTACCGATGTACACGCCGTCGTTGTGCAGTCCGAGCAACTGACGCGCACTCTTTGAACCCATCGGCTCGTCGAGGTACTCGTCGCCCACCGCGTTAGGGCACAGCAGAAGCTTACTCGGGTCTACTCCCTTGCCCACGATGTCCTGCTTCATAGCCTCACCCAACGTCACCACCAGGCTGGCACTCTGCATAACCTGCGCTTCACTTTCGTTGAAAAGCTTATAGCGCTCGCTCTGCTTTGCCGCATCCGGCCGGCTCGACGCCCAGGTGTCAGCAAGCTGGCCCCGCACCTCGTAGACCCAGGGAATGCCGAGAACCCGCGCAACTTCGCGGACCACCAACCCGTTGATGAAGTGAGTTGTGGTGTGTAACACCGCGGGTCGAACCCGTAACGCCAGCGCCAGCAGTTGTTCCGCCTGCTGCTGAATCCTGGCATCAAAACCCTTCGCAAGTCGGCCAGGAAGCAATCGGTGGTAGACGACACCATCGATGACATCGACGTCTGCGGCGAACAATTTGCCCACCTGTACCGGGTAGCCGACCCGTGTGGCAGCGTGTACGGACCAGCGTGCATCACGCTGAGCCATAAGGATTGAATGCGACCGTTGAGCGTAGCCGCTACCGGTATGGGGCAAGGAGTTGGTCAGCACATGCAGCACGGTGCGTGGAAGGGGAGCATACCCATTCACCGGGGTGAGCGTGGGCGTCCACCCTTCAAAAACCCTGCGCTCGGAGGCTAGACGCTCCGCGGCGCTGAATCGGTCAGCAGCCTGAAGCGATTCAATGGCACCGCTCATGTCGCCGTCGTACCAACGCCGTCGGGCGACTGTTCGGCTAACATCCCGGGCACCAGGAACCTGTGCCAGAGTAATGAACTTGTCTGCCAAGGCGGTGTATCCAGCTGCCAAGGCTACCTCAGCCAGCAACGCGGGCCGGGACGGTGGCTCACCGGCCTCAAGCACCGCTGTGAGCACCTGCTCGGTGCGCGCCCTGTCCCCTTGGAGGTAGGACGTTACGGCCTGCACCAAGGGGCCACGACCGACGACCGAGGCCAATCCCGCCGCACGATCAACGACACCGCTGGGCAGTCTCCGCGAGACCTGCAAGAAAAGCAGGAAGGGGTCCTCTCCCAGATGACGGATTGCTGTGGCACCCAACAACCGAGCATTGCGCAATACCGCTAGTGGCTTCACCGGTGAGGACCGCCGGCAACCTCAGCCAACAGGTCGATATAGCTCTGCCCTAAAGCCTCTACATCTGCGTTGTTTTCCACCCAGGCACGCCCGGCACCGTTCACCTGAAGCAGCGATCGATCGGCCTGAAGCGCCTTCCACATTCCAGCGAGTTCTTCGGGCGAGGATCGGACGACATGACCTGATTCTGCGTCCTCGAGAATCTTCCTCGCCTCGCCCAGCACGATGCCGGTGATATGACGTCCCAGCGACAAAACCTCGTAGGTTTTGGAAGGAATGGTGGTCTCAAAGGATTTCCAGTCGTCCCGCAACGACACGATGCAGCTATCGGATCGATCGTAAAACCCCATCACTTCGGGACCATGAACGGGTGGGTGGAAGTCGACGGGGGCGTCCAGTTCCTCTGCCAGATGCATCAGGTCGGACCGCTGCACTCCGTTGCCCACCATGGTGAGTCGCATCTGCTTGCCCACCAGCGCAGCGGCCCTGATCGGTACATCCAGGCGCTGGCTCTCACCATGGTTTCCGAGGTAGAGCACTTCAAGCCGGTCCGATTTGATCGGACGTGGCGGAAGTTTGTCCAGGGTGTGCAGGTCAACTCCGTTGCTCACAGTGGCGACGTTCTTCAGGCCACGCTCACGCAACGTCCGAGCGAATCCATGGGTTACGGTCACCACGAGTTCGGCTCGGTCCTGGATCGTCATGATAATGCGCTCCACAACGCCTTTCGCGCTGCCCTGAATGAGTCGCGCATCCCGGGCAATGTCCGGCCAGGCATCCCGCATATCGACAACGAGCGGTCGTTTCAGGATCCGAGAGACAACATAGCCGGCCCCAAGGATAGGGAGGCTGGGCACAGTGACGACAACGACGTCGGGCCGCTTGGCCATCAACGCGGCTGGCACAGTGCAGGCCGCCGAAAACAAGTGGTTGCCCAACCGGCCCAGGCGAGTGTTGCGATGCCAAAGAAACGGAACCCTACGGATACGTTCGCCATATTCCCCCAAGGAACAAAGGAATGGCCTTCCTGCGACACTGCGGGGCAGAGTTCGTCGGCCGTGAGGCGCATGCGCCACCGGAGCAACTACATCGACATCCCATCCGGCGGCACGGAAGGAACGAATGAACTGAGTCCATCTTCTTTGCGGCGGGCTGTGCTCCGGGGCATAAGAATGCGTCAGCAATAAAATGCGCAACGTACACCCCCAAAGTGTTCAGGTTGCCTTGTGTCAATCAGGATCAGGATCAAGTGTAGACCTCAGGCAACCATGCCCCTGCTCCGCAGTCTTTTGGCATGGTCTTCGCTTACGACTGCGTGTTAGTCATTAGGGCATACCGCTTCATGAAGGCGGCCATGGCGTCACGATTGATCGCGGCATAAGGCTTGAAGATGCTCGTACCGTCAGCGGAGGTCCAACCTCGACTGATGCCGGTCGAAGCGAGCCAGGAGATCTGTTTGAAGTAGACATTGTCAGTTGGTACGTCTTCAAACGGCGCAGCCGCGGTGTCCTCAAGCGCCCCCCGATCGGCAAACCGGTAAAGGAAGACGGCCATAGCGTCCCGAGCCACCGGGCTCAGCGGCCGAAAGATTCGGGAACCATCATCCTGGGGCCAGCCAGTGCTGATTTTTTCGGCAGCTAGCCAGGCGATCTCTTTGTAGTACACGTTGTCCGTCGGCACATCGGCGAACGGTGAGATTGTCGGTGGCGTGTACTCCGGGGATCCAGCCAGTCGATAGATGAACACTGCCATCGCGTCCCTCGCGATGGGTGTCACCGGTCGAAAGGTTGATGTCCCGTCGCGCCCAGTCCAGCCTGTACTGATGCCAGTCGACGCTAACCATGAGATCTCCTTGGAGAACTGCAGCGTCGGCGGAACATCATTAAAATACCGGGCAGGGAATGCGGTGGTGCTCGGCGCGACAACCGATGCGCCAGCTTCGACAGTCACTATCTGAGCCGAAGTTTTGAGGACCTTGCCGGGAACCCACTGAGACGCACCCGTAACCGTTGATTCATCAGGTCGAGGATCATCAAGGTAGAGCCGGTAGGCACCAGGTTCAAGCGCTTCAAAGGTGTAAGTACCGTCAACTACCAGTTGCGACTCCACCGCGAGGGGCGTATCAGCGCATGGTCCTTCGGTGGAAGGCGGCACGATAGGTTGCAGCTGCCCGGTGGACGGCGAGACACCAGGCTCCGAGTTTGTAACAGGAGCGGGAAGCGCATAAACACAGAGCTGATCGTCCGACCCCAAACCAAGCACCGTCCCGGTGACCTGACCGAAATCGTCAGCTGCAGAAACCGGAGAAACCCCCACACCCATCATCAGGCTTGAGACGACGAGGCCCGAGAAAACGGCGGTGGTTCGCCGACTGGCGCTTCGTTGAATTGATGCCTGATTGCCTGGACGCGCCGGTTCGACACTGGTCATACTGTCTCCCCTACAGATACGAATGATCGATTCATCGTATGGGTGAGATTCCGGCTAAATGGGAGGTAAGGGGCTATTGAGGCGAAGCGTAATCAAAACGTCACTCGCGAAACGGACTATTTACCCGGTTTTGGACGAGCGGTATTCCCGCCTCGAAGCTTCGCGTAATAGAGGACGCCCAGGCCAACAAGACCAATGATTACCAGGCCCCTGGTAATCGGGCTGGAGCCAATTGAGGTCTCTTCGGAGGCGGCGCTGGCATCGACAACGGCCGCCTCGCTTGTGGAAGGAGAGGGCGACGGCGTTGCTGAGCGGGTGGGCGTCGGCGTCGGTTCAGGCGACTCGGACTCTTCAGGCTCAGCCGACTCGGATTCCTCGGGTGCGGGTGTCTCTTCCGGTTCCTCGGTCTCCTCGTTCAGGTCAACCACGGCGCCGGTCTCCGCAATCCAGCGGAAATTTGTATAGAAATAATTCGATGGATCGATGAGATTTCCGGTGCCCGGTTCAATCAGATAACCCGTGGGCGGGTGGATGAGGTATCCGGTCACTGGGTCGACAGTGAAACCAGTTGCAGGATCGACAGTTGGAGCGGGATCTTCCTCAGGAGCTGGTTCGGGCGCGGGCTGCTGCGGTGCGGGGGCAGGCGCTGGTGCCGGCGCCGGTGCAGGTGCGGGCTGCGGGGCAGGTGCTGGCGCCGGCGGTGGAGCCGGCTCGGTGGTCGGAGTGACCGGCAATGGCGGCTCTTCAGTAGCGTGCGCGACCCCAACACCCGCTCCGACACAGAGCGAGGCCGCGGCTAGACCGGCGAGAGCACGGCGCATCAATAATCCCATGGGTCCTAATTCTACGATGCAGCGGTCTGGAGATAGTCACCCAGGGTGTCGTTGTCCAGCGCTTCGGCAATGTCCGCGATTGCGGCGTCGTCCTTCAGAATAATCGACTGACCATCCGCGGAGGTGCCGATTCCCAGGTTCGGCAACGTGAAGAATTGCACATCATCACCACGGATATTCCGCAACGACAGCGCCAATCCGCCGGCGGTCGTGGCGTCCAGACCCTCGTCAACACTCAGGTACGGCGATGCCTGATGGACAATCTCATTGATCTTGAGCGGATTCGTCAAAGTCTCAGCGGTGAGGAACTTGCCCATGATGGCCTTGATGAACAGCTGCTGATTCTTCACCCGCTGAAAATCGCCGTCGGTAAACGCATACCGCTCACGGACAAACTTCAACGCTGACTCACCCTGCAAATTGATCTCGTCCTGGTCGAAGAATTCGCCGTCGGCACCGCGCGACTGGAACGCGATCTCGTTGTTCACCGTGACCCCGCCCAACGCATCAGTGAGTCCGGTGAACCCCTCAAAATCGAAGATGGCGACGTGATCAATGGGCGCATCGAACATGCCCTCCAGCGTCTGCACGAGCAGCGGCACTCCCCCAAGCGCTGTGGCCGCGTTGATCTTGTGCTCGCCGTGGCCGGGAATGTCAGTCCAGGTATCCCGCATGATCGACATGACGGACACACCCTCGCGGTTGGCGGGAAGGTGCATCAGCATCATGGTGTCCGAGCGGCCAGCATTCGGCACGCCGGGCAGGTTCTCGGTTTCGCTGCTGCCGCCGTTCTCATCACTGCCGAGGAGGAGAATGGTTTGAGCTCCCTCGGATGCTGCAGTCCGAGTGGGACGATCCGTGCCTTCGGGGAAGACTTCCTCAATGGTCTGGGTCTGCGTGTTGTATGTGTTCGCGAGGTTGAACAAATACGCGCCGGCAACGAGGCCTGCTACCAGCACCAAAGCGAGCACGGAGATGAGCACAATCCGTACCGGGCGCTTCTTGCGGCCGCCCCGCTGGACGGGTTCTTCGAGATAGTTTGACACGTCTGGTTTCCCCTGACCTGAGACAGCTCCCCATCCTAACCATCAACCGTGGGAAGAAGCTGGGAGGCGCAACCAGAAGGATCGGCCGCCGGTGTTGTGACTACTAAACTGGCACCATGCGTGCCTTCCGTCTCTTAGCCCCGCTCATCGTCGTCGCTCTAGGCCTGACGGCGTGTTCGCCGATCGTTGGGGTGGAGGCAGCCGCCGACGCCGCCAACCCAGAGTGCGCGTCGGTCATGGTGTCGCTGCCGGACCTGGTTGCCGAGAACGAGCTGCGCGAAACCAACAGCCAGGCGACCGCGGCGTGGGGCGACCCCTCGCAGGTGGTCCTCCGGTGCGGCGTCGCCGTTCCCGGTCCGACCACGGATGCCTGCGCGTCAGTGAACGGCGTCGACTGGATCATCCAGGAAGAGGAAGAGGTATGGCGAGCCACCACCTACGGCCGCGACCCGGCGGTAGAAGTGCTGTTCGACCCGAACGAAGTGCCGTCGAGCACCATCCTGGTTGATCTGGGCACGGCCGTCTCGGTGGTCAAGCAGGATTCCGAATGTCTCAGCGTCGACGACGAACTGGAACTACCCGAAGGTTCATGATGAATCACGCCGCCCCCACTCCCCTGTCCGGACGCCAACTGCACCTGACTCACGGTGACTACAGCGCCGTCGTCGCCAGTGTGGGAGCGTCGCTGCGTGAACTGCGGTTCGGCGGACGCGACCTGATCCGCTCCTACGACGCCGACGAGATCCGCCCCAACTACCGCGGCGCAATCCTGGCCCCGTGGCCCAACCGGGTGGTCGATGGTACCTACACGTTCGACGGCGCCACCCATCAGCTCAGCCTCACCGAACCCGAGCGTAGTCATGCCTTGCACGGGCTCCTCGCCTGGGAGGACTGGGAGACAGCCGACCAGAGCGACTCCTCCGTCCGGCTTCGCGCGACAGTGGTGCCGCAGGAGGGCTACCCCTTCCGGCTCACCCTTGAGGTCACGTACACACTCGACGACGACGGCCTCACCACCACGGTGACCGCCGCCAACACCGGGCCCGACGCCGCGCCCTACGGTGTGGCATCCCACCCTTATCTGGTGGCCGGTGACGGGCTGGTGGATGAATGGACCCTGACCATTCCCGCCGACACCGTCCTGGAAGTGACTAAGGACCGGCTCATCCCCACCGCTCTGACTGGCGTGTCCGGCGACTTCGACTTCCTTACGCCGCGACGGATCTACGACACGTTCCTCGATCACGCTTTCACGGGCGTCATCTACGACGACGGCGCCGCCACGGTTTCCCTGACCGGTCCGGGAGGGCACGGCGCAGCGGTCTCGTTTGGTAGCGGCTGCCCGTGGGTGCAGGTCCATACCGGAGACCTGCCCAAAGATCCGGCCGACAGCAGACGGGGCCTCGCCGTCGAACCGATGACGTGCCCGCCGGATGCGTTCAACTCGGGAACCGACCTCCTAGTGCTGCAGCCGGGCGCCAGCCATACTACGCAGTGGACGATCCACGCTATCCAGGCTGATTCCTGAACCTTTACGCCGCAGGGACGGCTCGAATAAGGAACGAATGTATGATTTTGGTTGCTTCCGTCACGTCAGCGGCGTCCAGGAGAGCACTCCGAGCCGAAAAATTGGAATGCAGCATCCCGGAAGCCTCAGGATTTGAACGCTGGGTGAGCTGCCGATGAAGGACAAGCAAGGCGGAAAGAAGAGGTCCCAACTCATTCTCTCCCGCGGCCGTGGCGCGAAGGAGCCGCGCGTAGGCATCCAGTAGGACGGTCCCTGGAGTACAGCCCAATTCCCGGGCGAACGTCAGACGGCACTGTTCGTAGCACAGCAGCCCTTCAGCGAACTGGGAATTCTGCTCCAGCCCGAGGATTAGTGCAGTCCATGCGCGTTCATTAAGCTGATCCGCTGCTAATGCTTGCTTGGCCCAGGACACGGATTCATTGGCCCGTCCCAGAAATGCCGCGGTTTCGGCGGCGAGCACAAATGCGTCAGCAACTCGCGCGGCATGATCCGCTCGTGCCTCATCTGCCCACGTAGGCTGAAGTTCGTCGCCGAGTAGCGGCGAATGATTCAGAAGCAGTGCGCTGCAAAGCAATTCGTACGCCGCGGACGGTTCGGTGCATCGGTGGGCTGCACTGATCTGTGAAGCGAAATGGTCAAGGTCGAGATCAACGAGTTCTTTATCCATGACGTATCCGCCCGTAACGGTGCGCAGGGGCCCAGCTTTCCGAGCGCCTGGCTGGATGTGACGGCGAAGAACGCTTACGTAGCTTTCAAGGGTCGATAATGCTTCAGCCGGCTGATGTCCGCCCCACAGTCGCTCGATGAGCCGATCTTTCGAGACTGGGCGTCCGAGTTGCAGGAGTAACAACTCAAGGATCTGCCGAGGCTTAGGTCCGCCGAGCTGCCGCGCGTCCAGAACTACGTCACCACGCCTGACTTGCAAGCTTCCAATGATCTGGATTTTCAGGCGGCACGGATGGGCGGACGGCACATCCAGTGGTGGTTGAATCGCGGCGAAATCAACTGACTGAACCATAATTGAAACCCCTAATTCGGTATAGATGTTCACAAATCCAACCTATGAATTCCTTGGGGTTCTTACACGAGTGGTCCATACCCGTCTTTCTCAGGATCAACCCTCGGACTACTCGGTTTTCACTCGGAGTGAGGGAAACCTCTATCGAGTAGTCCCAAGTAGTCCACTGCCAGCGTGTCTCAAAGGTGCCGGGCAGCCGACCGCTCGAGGGCCACCACGTCCCGGCCAAAGGACACCGCCAGCAACAGCAGGGAAGCGGCCGTCACCGGGACCGCGAGCGCGATGGGAGTCACCGGGACCAGGATGATTACCAGCACCACACCCTGGGTGGCGGCGACGACCCGCCGGAAGCTGCTGAACTCCAGTTCGCTTCTGAGCGCAGGGCGGACCCAGGACGCCGCGACATAGAGGTACCTCATCAGACCGATCAGCAGCGCCCACCAGCCGACGGTCAGTGCTACCGGGATCGACAGCACCAGTAACAGGATTGCGTCGGTTTCCATGTCCAGGCGAGCGCCAGCCTTGGTGGCTGTGCCGGTGCGCCGGGCCACGGCTCCATCTACGGCGTCCAGCAGCACAGCGGTCGCCGCCAACAGCACCAGCCACCAGGACCTGGTGGGCACAGTCCCCCACAACGACAGCACCACGATGGTTGCGCACCCGCCCGCGAGCACCGCCCGGAACAGCGTGACGCGGTCGGCCGGGCCGGAATAGGACGGTTGGCGGCGCACCACGCTGAGCGCCGCTACGGTCACCAGCGTGAGCCCGGCAACAACCGCTGCGAGGTTGGTGACGTTGTGGGAGTCATTCAGGGCCAGCAGCGTGATGCCGACGCCAATCGATCCCACGACGGCGCCTGACGCATCGAACAGGGCACGCCTGCTGACTTGAGCCACTGGCCTACCTGCCGGAACTAGACGAGCGAGTTCAATTTGTCGCGCAGCCCGTTCAACGCCGGGTCGCGCAGCGTGTTGAAAGCCGGCTTCAGGAAAGGCTGGGCAATCCGCCGGAATCCGTTGAGCTGGAACTCGGCCGTGTACGTGACATCGCTGCCCGAACCGGAGGGGACGACGTCGATCGAGTCGAACGAGACCAGCGTCCTGTTTTCGCCGCGCAGCTTGATGTGGCCTTCGCGGAGTTCGGTCACCTCATACCCGATGGACTGGCGCTTGCCCCGGAATTCAGCTTCTGCATGGTACCGGTGGCCCACGGCTACCGGGCCGATGGAGCGCTTCTCCACCACTGGCGTGCCCGGATCCCATTCGCTGGTGTTCTCGAACTCTTTCAGGAAGGCGAAAGCCCGTGCGGGTGAGAGGGGCGTGCTGATGGTTCCCTTGACAGTAATCATCTGCCCAGTCTACTGATGCGCTGTGCAACAAGCTGGGGTGCGTCCGCCAGGCTGCAGGGCATAATCGAGTTATGTCTTGCACCTCCTCCGAGCACAGCCAGTCGTACTGGACCACCCGGCCCGGACACGGCGAACTCCGCACCGCTCCCCTGCCCAAACGGGAGACCGAGCAGGCCCTGGTTCGCACCCTCTATTCCGGGATCAGCCGGGGCACCGAGACGCTGGTCCACGACGGCCGCATCCCTCCCGAGGTGGCAGCCCTCATGGAGGCCCCCTTCCAGGAGGGCACCTTCGGAGGCCCGGTGAAGTATGGGTACCTCTCGGTCGGCGTCGTCGAGGAAGGACCCGACTCGCTGGTGGGCAAGCGGGTGTTCTGCCTCTACCCGCACCAGGACCGCTATGTGGTCCCGGTGTCCGCTCTGACGGTGATTCCCGACGACGTCCCCAGCGAGCGCGCCGTGCTGGCGGGCGCCGTCGAGACCGCCGTCAACGCCCTGTGGGATGCTCGGCCCTGCATGGGCGACCGGATCGCCGTCGTCGGCGGTGGCATGATCGGCGCCGCACTCGCGACGCTGCTGCGCCGGTTCCCGCTGGGACGCCTCCAGCTGGTGGACCCGGATCCCTCCCGCGCCGCGCTCGCAGCGGAGCTGGGCGTGGACTGGGTGCATCCCGACGACGCGGCCGGCAACTGCGACATTGTATTCCACTGCTCCTCCACAGCGGCCGGCCTGTCCCTGGGGCTGGGCCTGCTCGGCGACGAGGGTGAAGTGATCGAAATGTCCTGGTACGGCACCCGCTCCCCTGAGGTGCCGCTGGGAGCCGACTTCCACGCGCGTCGGCTGAGCATCAGGGCAAGCCAGGTGGGAACCATCGCCGCCCCGCGTCGCGCCCGCCGGACCCATCAGGATCGGCTCGCCACCGCCCTGGACGCGTTGAAGGACCCGGCGTTTGATGCGCTCCTCAGCGGCACCTCGCCGTTTGAGGACCTGCCGAACGTGATGCGGGACCTTTCCAGCGGCACTCTGGCCGCGCTGTGCCACGTGATTGCCTACCCTGGCGCCGACGAACCGGCCACCTAAGTCCTCCGCACCGCTCACCGGCCTCACCATCACTCACCGCCCCCATCACTCCCATTAGTCCCACCACAACCACCACGACCACAGGAGACCCATGTACCGTCTGACCGTCCGCGACCACGTGATGATCGCCCACAGCCTTCCCGACCCGTTCTTTGGCCCAGCCCAGGGACTGCACGGCGCCACACTGGTGGTGGAGGTGACCTGGCGGCGTCGGGAACTGACCCAGCACGCCGTCGTGATCGACATCGGCGAGGCGACCGCGATGCTCGGCGAGGTGCTGGACGGGCTGCGGTACAAGAACCTTGACGAGCACCCTGACTTTGCCGGTGTCCTCTCCACCACCGAAGCCGTGGCCCGCTACATCGCCGACCAGCTGAGCACGCGCTTCGACACCGCGCCCTTCGCCGGGCTGGACGTGGTGCTCCGCGAACACCCCGATGCGTGGGCGGGCTACTCGGTGGAGTTCGACTCAGCCGACGTCCAGGGCTAACTCCGGTATGGAGTTGGGTCTGGTAATTCCAGGCGGCCTGCCCGGACCGAGTGGCGGCAGCATCTATAACGACCAACTGGCCGCCGCGCTGGGTGAGGCCGGGCACCGCGTCACCATGACCCCAATCCGTGGTGACTGGCCCAATGGCTCGCCGGCCGATCACCAGAAGCTCGCCGAGGCACTCGGGAAGACGTCCGGCAAAACGGACGCCCCGGTGCTGGTCGACGGGCTGATGGCGTCGGCGGCCCCCGAGGCGATCCGGGCAGCGGTCGACGCCGGCGGTACCGTCTGGGTGCTGCTGCACCTGCCGCTCCCCGCTGAGACCGGTCTGACAGATCAGGAGATGAAGGCTTTCGCTGCCTCCGAGGAAGCGGCCCTCCGACACGCCTCCGGGGTGATCTGCACCAGCCAGTGGGCCCGGGACGACCTGATCCGGCGCTATGGGTTGGAGCAGGTCCACGTGGTACCTCCCGGCACCGAACCGGCGGCGGTCGCGGCGGGCAGCGCCCCGCCGCACCTGGTGATGCTCGGATCGCTCACGCCCCGAAAGAACCACTCGATGGTGCTGTCGGCGCTCGCCGACCTTGCCGACCTGCCGTGGACCGCTTCCCTGGTGGGCGGTGCCAGCCCGCAGGGCAGCACCCACGTCGCCATGCTTCACGATCAGGCAGCCGCCTTCGAACCGGGTCGCATCACCATCCCGGGCGTACTCCAGGGGCCAGCGCTCGACGCCGAATGGGCACGATCTGATCTGCTGCTGTTACCGTCGCTGGCGGAAACCTTTGGGATGGTGGTCACCGAGGGTCTGGCCCGCGGCATCCCCGGCGTGGTGGGCCGGGGCACCGGGGCCGTCGAAGCCCTCACCGGTGGCACGGCAGGTCAGCTGCCGGGCGCCGTCGTCGACCCCCACGATCCGCAGGAACTGGCTGCGACGCTGCGGGACTGGCTCACCGACTCGTCGCTGCGCCAGTCCTGGCGGGCCGCCGCGCTCAGCCGCCGCGATACACTGCCGACATGGGCCAACACAGCGACAACGCTCCTGGAAATCATTCACCCGTGACCGACGCCGACGCACCGCGCCCGATTGCCAGCGACTGGCTCTCCCTGCGCCGTCCCGCCGACGAAGCCGCCCGACAGGCAAGCCTTCCCCTCCTCACGGAGTTACAGGCTTTTCTGGCCCCGGGCACGGCGCCCACCGATGCGGAGGTGAATGACGCTGACGACCAGGCGGTCCGGATCTTCGACCTCGGTGCTGGCACCGGAGCCAACCAGGCATGGCTTGCACCGCACCTCCACATGCCGCAGCATTGGACGCTCATCGACCATGACCCGGATCTGCTGGAACTCACAATGGGTGCACCCGCGATCGACGGCGTGATCGGCACCGAGGCAGTGGTAGCCGGCATCGAAGACCTGGGAGAAATCCTCGACGCCGATCCCCAAGCCTCCCGGCAGCGGTTTGTCACCTGCTCGGCCCTGCTGGATCTGCTGACGCCGGACCAGCTGGAGACCCTCTGCACGGCACTGGTCGAATCCCAGACAGCAGCACTGTTCAGTCTGAGCGTCACCGGCACCATGACAATCGAGCCTGCGGATCCGCTGGATGCCGCCCTCAACGACGCGTTCAACCAGCACCAAAACCGTGGCGGCCGGGCCGGGGCACGGGGCGTTGACCTGACGGAGCAGTTCCTGACCAAGGCCGGCTTCACCGTCACCACCGTCGACACGCCGTGGGAGCTCACCGGGGATCACTCGGAGCTGATCACCCGGTTCCTGAACGACCGGGCGGACGCCGTCCTCGAGGAGGAACCAGGCCTCGCCGGGGACGTCAGCCAGTGGCTGGAACGGCGATCCGAGCAGGCCGCCGACGGCACGCTGCGGCTGACGATCGGCCACCGGGACCTGCTGGCCCTGCCACCCCGGCCGTGACGATTCAGCCGTGACGATCCAACAGTGAGACCCCGACCATGACGCCCGTGCCGTGAGACGCCGCAGCTGGCTCGCACTCCTCCAGGCCCTCTGCGCCGCTGCCCTGATCTACTACCTGGTAATGGTCTTCGGCACCGGACCCTTCACCGCCGGGCTGGGAGCTTTGACAGTCCCCTCGGTCGCCGCCGCGCTGACCCTCGGCCTGATCGGGACGGCAGCCCAGGCCCAACGGTGGCGGCTGGTCTCCAGCGGATTCCAGATGCACCTCCCCCGCGGCGGCGCCTTCGCCCAGTGCTACGAAGCATCATTCCTCAACGCCATCCTCCCCGGCGGTCTGGCGGGGGACGCCATTCGCACCGCCCGGCAACGGGCGGCTCACCGGTCCAGCTGGCTCAGCAGCATCGGCTCGGTGTTGGGCGAACGCCTCGCCGGCACGGTGGTTGTGCTCCTCGCTGCTGCTGCAGCGCTGCTCGCCGCTGACTGGCGGCTTGCCGGCGTCGTCGCCCTGGGTGCAGTGCTGGTGCTGCTCGCTGCCCGACCATCACTGCGGCGCCTGCCCAACCGGACCGTCGCCGCGGTGTGGGCGCTCTCGGTGCTCGGCTGGGCCTCGTTTGCGGCCCTGTTCGCCGTCTCGGCCGCGCTGACCACACCCAACCTGGCAGTGGCCGACGTCGTCGGGCTGGCTGCGATCAGCCTGGCCGGAATGTCCATTCCCCTGAGCCTGGGTGGTTGGGGTCCGCGGGAGGGTGTCACAGCGCTGGCGTTCATGATGTTTGGCTATTCGGGCGCGCTGGGGATTGAGGTGTCGGTGGGCTACGGACTGCTGGCCCTGGTGTCGGTGCTACCGGGCGCCGCGCTGCTACTGGTGCTGGCTGTCCGCGGGTTCCTTGGCGACCGGGGCGGGAACGACAGCCGAAAAGTCGAACTCCGTGCAGATGTCCCTGCCAAACTCGAAACGCCGCACCGGAGCGGAGAGGGCGTCTGACAAGGCGTCGCTGCCGGTGAACCGGATGCCCGGGACGCCGTCGCCGACCAGGATCGGTGCGCAGGTCAGGTACAGCCGATCGAGCGCGCTGGCTTCAAGGAAGCGTGACACGGTGTGCCCGCCGCCCTCCACCAGGACCCGTGGGAACCCGCGATCCGCCAGCAGGCCGAGGAGGCGATGTGGTTCAAAGTCCCCAGCGGCCAGGCGCCGGACGGTCACATGCTCGGCGAGGCCGATCGGGACGACGGCCTCGAGGCCGACCAGCCACAGGGTGGGTGCCGAGCCGTCGGTCAGGACGGCGGATGTCTGCGGGATGCGGCCGCTCGGATCGAGGACGACCCGGACGGGGTTGGGTCCTTCGACCGCCCGGACCGTGAGAAGGCAGTCATCGGCGGTGACCGTTGAGGCACCGATGATGACGGCATCCACGAGGGCCCTGAGCCGGTGCAGGTGCTCCCGGTCTTCGGTGCCCGTGACGAAGCGGGCGTCTCCGGTGCGCGAGGCGATGAATCCGTCGAGGCTCTGGCCGAGCTGACCGATCACGAGCCGGCCGTCGGGACGGGATGCCTGGACCAGCGGTCCGTATCGGGTGAGCAGTTCAGCTGCCAGGCCGTGCACTGACCCCTGTGGGACTGTTCCTTCGGTGAGGTGACGCCAGACATCCTGGACCGGTTCGCCGTCGTGCCTCATCCTGGCGCGCTTGGTGGCGATATAGCCGGCGTTCTCGGGGCGTTGGGCGATGTTGAGCCCGCTGCGTGCCATGACGGTGATCCCGCCGCTTTCGAGTGCCTCCTGCTTGGCCGGATTGGAGGAGAGCAGGCGGATGCAGGTAACACCGAGGTCGAGGAGAATTTCGGTGCTCTGCTGATAGTCGCGCGAGTCCACCGGGAGGCCCAGCGAGGTGTTGGCGTCAACGGTGTCGGCGCCCTGGTCCTGCAGGGCGTAGGCGCGGAGTTTCTCAAGCAGGCCGATCCCCCTGCCCTCGTGGCCCCGGACATAGATCACGACGCCGGTGCCCTCTTCGCTGATGCGCTGAAGCGAGGCATCGAGTTGTTCACCGCAGTCGCAGCGATAGGAGCCGAGCGCGTCGCCGGTGAGGCACTCGGAATGCACCCGGACCAACGGGACGGACCCCGCAATGTCGCCCTGCACCAACGCGACATGCTCGTTATTCTCGGAATCGCGATATCCGACCATCCGGAATACGCCGTGACGGGTTGGCAACACCGTCTCGACAACACGTTCTACCTGTGAGGCGCCCCAGCCGGGAGCCGAATTGATCGACATAAATCCACAATAGGCGACTTGGCGGACCTGTCATCCCCAGACGCAACATCCACCGGTGAGCCCATCCCCAGATTCAGCACAAACGGGCCCAGATCGGTTACAGTCATATAAAGAAAGCATGCTGACTATTGAAGGGTCCTGCCGGACTCGCTATGGTCGGAGGCAGGAACCGGCTGGGCATTCGGGACGTTGATCCCAATAGCTAAGCCATCCGGCAACAACTGATCATGCCGGTGATGTACGACGGTCAGCCCGCTGGGGTGCTGACTCAACTCGACGTAAGGCAGCATGGAATCGAAACGGCCATCACCGGACACTGGACGCCGCCTGGCACGGTCCTACGCAGCACAGGCAGGCAGCCTGGCGATCCGCGCTGACGCCCCCGAATTTCCGACGGCTTCGCGGATTCAGCGTGGCCGGAACGAGACCCCCGAAAGGCGACTTTCCGGGCTGGAGGCGTTGCGCAACCCGCTGGTGCAGGCAGTCATGGACGCCCGCGAGTTGTGCGAACGGACCGCAGAGGCTCCGCTCGACCCTGTGGCCTCGAGTGCGGTTGGCAGCGCACCCGTCCTCGGAACCCCAAGCTTTGGACAGTTGCTGCTCTGCGCGGCGGTCAAGGATCTTGAAGAACTCGACGACCGGCTGTACCAGGCACGCCTGCGGAGCTGAAGCTCTGGTAGGAGTGTTCCGCTCTGAGGAGGGCGCGCTCCTCCTGTGCCGTCAGCGGCTCGAACGGGTCGACGAGGAGAGCGCCGGACCGGTCCGCGGACCTGCGCCAGGTGCCGGTGACCCGGCCGTTCACCACCACGGTTGGCTGGAATACCCCATTGCCGCCCGGGACGATGGCCTGCGCGTACTCGGGCCGGAGCACCGGTGTGCGGTCCTGATAGCCGATCACGTACTCGTCGAAGGCTGGCAGCAGGACCAGGCCCGGCGCGGGAGGTGGGTCCCCTGAGCGGTCCGCAGCCATCCAATAGGTGGTGTCATCATAGGTCAGCTCTGTCAGCTGGTCGCGGGCCAGCGCCAACCCGATCTTCGCGTCGGCAACGGTCACCTTGGACCACCAGACAAAGTCCCGCAGTGTGGCTGGACCGTGTCCGGTGAAGTACCCGAGAACAAACCGACCCAGCGCTTCGTCGCGCTCCGGCTGGCCCGTATCCGGCACCCATTCATCGAGGAGCACCAGCGCCTGCTGGGTGCCGGCAGGCGGCCCCCAGCAGAGTGTGCCGGTCTGCGCGAGATACCAGATCAGGTGGTAGCCGCGTTGGTTGGCCGTATCGATGCCTGCCTCATTGAGCGCGGCGAGGAACTCGTTGCGGACCAATTGCCCGCCGCCCGCCAGCACCGTCATGGCCACGTTGCGCGCGTTCTCAAACGTCGTTTGGTCAAGCCCCAGCGCCCGATGCCGGGTGGCCGCGCCAGCGAGCAGCCGGTGGGTGGTGAGCCCGAGTATCCAGCGAAGATCGGTCGGCAGCACAAAATGCAGGGTCCCGCGCATTGGCCACGACCGCACAATGTCACCGCGTTGGAGCGCCGAGAAGACGTCATCACGGGTTGAGCCCGGCGACCGCAGACCAATGGCCCACAGCGCCTGGTTAAAGTCCTGCGCCTGCATCGCCACCAGACGCTCGACGACGTCCCGGACAGCCGGCTTGGCGTCGTCGTCGTCGCGGATCAACTGGGCGGCCAGGCGGTACTGCAGCAGCCGCTTCCGGTCCACCACGTTGCTCATCGCACCCAGGGCCGGTCAGCCGGTCAGCCGGTCAGCGCCGGGATGATGGCGCCCGAGAATACCTGCCAGGCGAGAGCGGTCTTGGCAATGAGGCTGAGCGTGATGTACACCCGTTCGCCGAAGAGGTAGTCGCGCCACGGCCCCACCTGGCGGTACTGGAGCCACTGGTTGATCGCGAACGTGTTGAAGAAAAGGAACAGCGAGATGATGATGCCGTAGACGAAAGCGGGCGGCTCAACCGTGCTGGTAGACCCGGGAGACAGGAAATAGATCAGGATGACGATCCACGGCGCCAACCCGACCAGGGACCCGAGGGTGAAAGGCAGGAAATTGCCGCTGCCGGGCTCCTCGTATTTTTCCTGCAGGGCCCCAAACCCGATCATCGCCGCATTGGCGGCGAACAGGGAAATGAGTGCGGCGACGTCGGAGATCCCCGTCGTTTGTGCAATCAGCCAGATCATCACCGACGAGCTGAGCGCGTACTCGACCCAGCGAAAGTAGTTGCGGTTTGCCCTCAGCCCGGCCCCGTAGCGCGGGAAGAACACCGGCGATGCGACGGCAAAATGGAACAGCGCGGAGAGCGCCAGGAACAGGACCACTCCGGCACCAACATTCACTGCGAAGAGATCCACCCGCTCAGGCGGTAGCGGGAAACCGGGCGGGCCCGCCAGATAATCGGCGGTCACACCGAAGGTGACCTGGGTATCCAGCATGGCAAGGATGATCCCAAAGACGATGGCCTGCACAAGGTGCAGGGACCCAGCCACCAGGTTGTACGGGCGAAGACGACGAATCCTGTCGTCCGGTGTGCGGGTTGTGCGCGCCATGGGGGTCTCCTCGACCAGTGGACTTGGGTGGGTCTAAGTGGGTGTTCGGGAGCGACTGAAGCCTCCTTCGTGACTGTGCCTGTCATCTTGCAGCAGTGGGCATTTTGTGTAAATCCCCACGGCGCGGACAGGCAGGGGGTTCACTCGAACCCGGCCGGGTAGATGCTGCGCGTTTCCGTCCGGCGGTTCCGCCCCCGAGTCCAATCCGAGGGGTATACCTTTGGCAGTACCTTAGCGACCGCGAGCGCTGCATACATGACCGTGTTGATAGCGACGAAAGCCGCCAGAACTGCGAACAACTCGGAGTGCACAACAGATTCCGGAAACAAAATCCCGGCGGGCAAAACGGACATAGCCGACATGGGTGCTAGCCAACTTCCTGAGGTAGGTGATGTCCTTCGTGGGTGACGTGCTTCCAGGTCGCCTGCCGACGGAAGGCGATATCAAAGATCCCTTTGACGTAAATAACGTTGAGGACCATGTCGAAAAACAACTCGGGAAACAGGGTGGCCGCCAGTGCCCGCGCACGCCATCCGCCCTTCCAGACCGTGACAACCCGCTCGACCATGAAGAGCACGCCGAGGCCCAGCCAAAAGGGGAACCAGATCCATTCCTCCAGCGACAGCAACGTCACCAGGATCAGCAGCAGGAAAGAGCCCAGGGCGATAACACCATAGCCAATACCCAGTTGCTGAGCCCAGTACCTCATGGTTTGCGACCTGACGCCGTAGGCACCCAGATTCTCCAGGGCACCGCGCTGCCACCTCAGTCGCTGCGCCCACAGGGTCCGCCACCCTGGCATCAGTTCGGTGACAACAGTGCACTGGCTGGGCGACACCATCTGGGCGCCCAGCGACTTCAGCGCAATCGTCAACTCATTGTCCTCAGTCAAGGCAGCAGTGTCATAGACCTTGCCCGGTTCGCCCGGAATCAGCACTCCGCGGCTCTCCGCCACGGTCCGGAGGGCGAGGGGGCGAAACATCGAAGCCGTACCGGTCAGCACGAACACGCGACCTCGACGTCGGCCAATTTCACGTCCGTACCTGATGTATTCGTTGCGCTGGAACTGGCCCAGCAACCCGTGGCCCTGCTCACCGTAGAAGAGGCCGCCAATGGCCATCAACCCCCTGTCAGCGGTAAACCGCTGGATCGCCGCCTCAATAAAGCCACCGTCCAGCCTGGTGTCGGCATCCATCACCATGACGACGTCGTTGTCCTGCTGGCCCGGAAGAAGTTGGGCCAGGGCCTGGTTTAGCGCCCCGCCTTTTTTGTGCTCATTATCGACGGAAATGAACACCTCAACACCAGCCCTTCGGGCGACATCGGGAGTCGAATCTGTGCAGTTGTCAGCCACCACGATCACACGGTCAGGGGGATGAGACTGTGCCATCAGCGACGCGATAGTAGCGGGTAACGAAACTTCCTCGTTGTGGGAGGGAATCAGAACCGTCACCGTGACCGGCCCCGCATACTCTCCACGGGTGGCCGCCATCACGATCTTCGGCGCCAGCGGACTCGCCGACGCATCGTTTGAACGTCGTGACCTTGATGCGATGCGCCGCTCCAATAACGCAACACCGACCGCGAGCAACAGGGCCATGGCCACTGCCGTCAGGATCACGCGTAGCGAAGGGGCTTCGGAATCGTAGAGAACACGCCAGAAACCCAACACGAGACCTTCTGTTGGCTCATCACGTACCTGCGGATCTCCGCTGGCAACTGCAAACCAGAGCAGCGCCGCGGCGCTGCCTGCCAAAACCGCTATGAAAATCCCAACCCACCGCTGATACCAACTGGACACCATAAATGGAAGATAACATGGGGGTCCCTAAATTTAGCTAACCATAACGCTCATCGCCCGGTGTGGGCCCAGCGCTCGACCAGCTCCTCGTGGGCCGTGAGCAATTCCTGGGTGCGGAGCGGATTACGGGCGGCGAGGGCGTCCAGCAGTGAGATGGAGAGAACGACGGCCGCTGCGTGGGAGTCAAACACCAGATCGGTGCCGACCGGCGCGACCAGGAGGGCGTCGACGTCGTTGGCGAACGGCACCAGCGGGCTGTCGACGATCGCGACCGTGGCCATGCCGAGCGATCGGGCCTGCGCCAACGCCCGCACACTCGCCGCAGGATACCGGGGCATCACGAACGCCAGCACCGCGGTGGCGCCGTTCCGGTGCAACTGCAGGATCGCGTCATCCATCGACGCCGCGTCCGACAGGACATGGACATCCGGCAACACCCGGCGGGCAAAGTAGCCGACATACTCTGCGAGCGCCGCCGAAACCCGCAGACCGATGACCCCGAGCGGCTGGGTGCCGGCCAGGAGCTCGACGGCGCGCTGCATCTGCTCGCTGGCGACCGTGCGTTCCAGGGCGCCGATGTTCTGCTGCTCGAATTCGAGGATGGTGGGCCGCTCCACCCTCTCGCCGTTCAGCGCAGCGGACTTGCCGCGCACGATGTCGCGAATGGCGCTGCGGAATTCGGGATAGCCGGGGTAGCCGAGGGCGGTGGCCAGCCGGGTAACGGTGGGCTGGCTGACTCCTGCCGCCTCGGCGACGTCGATGGTCGAGGCGAACGCCACATCCGGCAGGGAGGCAAGCATGTACTGGATCACGCGCCGCTGGGTGGGTGAGACCCGATGCTGATGGGCCAGGTTCACCAGCCAGTCATGAGCGCGGTCAGCCGATGATTGGTCGCTCAGCACGGTCGGCCCCCGGTTTCGGTAACATCGCTGTTTGGTGATCCCGCTCACTATGAATAGCATGATACACAGTTCAATCATGTGCATGAAACAATTCAATCTGGGGAGGTTTGGATGTCGCTGCAGGCTCAGCGCGAAATCTGGTTGAGGTTCCCCCCCGACCCGGATATCGATTCGCTGCAGCTGACGCGCCCAGAGATCACCGGGCGCCCCTCCCCCGAAACGCTGTCCGCGCAGCTCGGCGACATTGTCAGCGGCCAAAAGCCCGGCCGCGAATCCGACGACGAGCGGATCCTGTGCTGGCACCGCGGCCTGTCCATCCTCGACGTCGCCGTGGCGCACCTGACCCTCACCAAGGCGGAGCACGCCGATACCGGAACCATGCTGAGGTACCGGTAACCATCATGGATCTCCCGCATACCAACGCCGCCCACTTCCCGGTGCTGCGGCTCGCCAACCCCGAAGAGCTCGACGCCGTCGCCATCGCCGAAGTTGCCGCTGGCAGACCCCTCCGACTCGAGCAACACCTGCTGGACCGGGTCTCACTTCGCCGACGCGAGGTGCTTGAGCTGCTGACCGACGGCGATCCTGTCTACGGGGTCAACACCGGAATGGGCGCGGCCAGCGAGGTGCGCCTCGACCACATCGCCCAGTCCCGGCACCAAAACAACCTCATGCTCGGCCGTGCCGTGGGATCGGCGCCCTGGCTGACCGACCAGGAAACCCGCGCGGTCCTGGCGGTGCGGCTCCGCACCTTCCTCGCCGGGGACGCCGGGGTATCGGAACACCTCTGCGTCCGGCTGGTCGAACTCCTGACCGCAGACATGCTCCCTGCCATCCCCCGCACCCGGATCGGTGCTGCCGGTGAGATCATTCCTCTCGCCCACCTGGGTGGGGCGCTCACCGGATCGGGGGAATTCCTGGTGAACGGTGCGGCCGTTGACGCCGTCGGCGTGCTGTCGGCCGCCGGAATGGAGCCGTACTCGTTGGGGACCAAGGAAGGTGTGGCGTTGATTGAGGGGATACCCGTCACCACTGCCCTCGCCATCCTTCGAGCGAACGACGCCCGGCTGCTCGCCGCACAGGCGGTAGCCCTCACCGCCGCCGAGGTCTGCCTGGTCGGGGCCAGCCGTGACCCCTTCGACCCGGCACTGGCCCGCGCCGACGTCGTGCTCGGCACCGTGCTGGCCGCTATCCGTCAGCTTGCCGGCGTCGACCCGCACCCCCGTACCCTGCAATCGCCCCTCTCCTTCAGGGTGCTCGGGGCTGCGGTGGCTCAACTGCTGCGGTCCATCGCCGCGGTGGAGGCATCTGTTGAGCGGGCGTTGAACGGTGTCACCGATTCGCCGGCCTATCTGGACGGGCGGTTCATCGGGACGGCCGGGTTCGACGGGTTTGATCTTGCCGCGGCATTGGACGGGCTGCGGCTGTCAATGATTCACGTCGCCGAGACGTCTGCGGCGCGTGTGCACCGCCTCCTGGACGAGAAGTTCACCGGACTTCCGCGGCAGCTCTCCGGGCAGCCCGGCCTGCACGCAGGAATGGTGGCTGTGCACAAACGGACGGTCGGCGTCGTCCACGAACTGGTGGCGGCCGCTCGGCCCTCGAGCCTGGGGGCCATCGAAACGTCCTTCGGCCAGGAGGATGTCCAAAGTTTCTCGTCCGAGGCGGCGGAGGCATGCTGCCACGCTGCCACCGGGCTGCGCGACGTGCTTGCCTGTGAGTTACTGACCGTCATCCAGGGGGTGAGACTGTCCGAACGTCCGTTGGCCGCCGTCGACCCCCGCCTCAGAACCCTGGTGGGGGACGCCTCGGAGCTGCTGCCCGCCGGCACCGACGACCGTGCGTTCGGCAAGGACATCACCGTGCTGAACGATCTGTTGGCTAGCGGCTGGGGGCGTTGGGTCGCGACGGACGGGTTGTCGATGCCCGGGCGATAAAGACCGGCCTGAACATCACCTGGCCGTCGGCAGTTCCGGTGCCCTCGGGCGAGGTCAGGGCGCCGACCGCGGCGTCGACAATAGCTTGCTCGTCCCAGCCGAAGGTGGTTAATTCCGGGCTGACCAGCGACGCCAGCTCGCTGTCATCGAAGCCGAGAATCGACAGGTCGCCCGGCACCGACAGGCCGAGGTCCCGGGCGGCGCGGTAGGCGCCGAAAGCGATCGAATCGCCGAGGCAGAACAGGGCGGTGGGCCGGTGGTCCCCCACCAGCAGCTGGGCAGCGGCCTGCGCGGCGCCGTGGACCGACGACGGCGACGACGACACGGTGACCGTCAGGCCCATCGAATCCCCGAGACTTTGCGCCAGCAGTTCGGCGGGCCGGCCCGGAGTGGACGGCAGGCTGGGCGCGAGCAGGCCGACTGAGCGATGCCCCAGATCGGCGAGGTGCTGCAGCGCGGTGCCCACCCCGTATTCGTTGTCGAAGAGGACACTTTCCGATTCAGGGCGGGCCGTGAGCGCGTCTCCGATCGATACGATGCGGGTTTGGCTGGGGACATCGGCCCAGTAGCTCGCCGACGGA
This sequence comes from Arthrobacter sp. TMT4-20, assembly GCF_054510775.1. NCBI lineage: Bacteria > Bacillati > Actinomycetota > Actinomycetes > Micrococcales > Micrococcaceae > Arthrobacter > Arthrobacter sp. TMT4-20. The sequence goes on from NZ_JBTNDW010000001.1 coordinate 46,382, forward strand.
TCCACCGGCAGCGCAATCACCCCATCGACGCGCTGGGCCGCCAGGGAACGGAGCACTTCCTCTTCGCGCTGGGGCGAGCCGTCGACGTCGGCAATGATTGACGACAGCTCCTGCGCCCTGAGGGCCTCGGACAGCATCACGGCCAGCCCCTGACGCCACAGGTCGCGGAGTGATCCGACGATGGCGACGTTGCCGCTGCGCCCACTCGCGAGGGCCCGGGCAATGGGATCGGCCGAATAGCCGAACTCCTCGGCAATGGCACGCACCCGCGCCTGCGTGGCCTCCGAGCCCCGCAGGCCACGCAGCGCATAGGACGTCGCGGCCTTCGACAATCCGGCGGCGTCGGCGATGTCCTGGAGTGTTTTGCGTTGGGCCCCGGTCATCAGACCAGCATACGTGCGACCCGGCCCGCGGTGCCCCCGAGTTCGTCCGCCGCTCCATCCCGGGCTCGGCCCGCGGTGCCCCCGGGCACTCTCCCCGGGGCTCGGTTGACAAAGGCTTGTGTGAACCGGTTCAATGAATGATGTGAACCGGTTCACTTCATCAGTTTGCTGAGCAATTCACACCTCATCCGATCATCTCCCGCGAAAGGGCATCATGCGCACCGATTGCCACCAGCACCTGTGGCCGACTGCGTTCGTCGATGCACTCCGCAACCGCACCCAGACCCCCCGGCTGAACGGCTGGGAGCTGCTCATCGACGGCGAGGCGCCCTACGCCGTCGACCCCCTCGCCCATGACACCGACGTCCGCCGGACCCGCGAAACCCGCGAGGGGAAGGACCAGGTGCTGCTGTCGCTCTCGAGCCCCCTGGGAATTGAGCACCTACCCTTCGACGAAGCACGTGAGCTGATCGAGATCTGGCACAAGTCGGCGCTGGAACTCGGCGACCCATTCCTGGTCTGGGCGGCGACACCGGTGAGCGAGTTCGATCTCGACGGTCTGGCCCAGATTCTGGATCATGACCGGGTGGTGGGGTTGCAGTTGCCCGCCACCGCACTGGCCGACCCTGAAGCGATCCACCGGATGCGGCCGGTCCTCGACGTGTTGCAGGCGGCCGACAAGCCGCTCCTGATCCATCCCGGGCCGGCCCCGGTCACCGCCGGAACCCCGTCCTGGTGGCCAGCCCTGGTGCCGTATGTTGCCCAGTTGCACGCCTCCTGGCTGGCCTGGCACGCGGTGGGCCGCGCCCAGCACCCCACACTCCGGGTCGCCTTCGTGGCCCTGGCCGGGCTCGCGCCCCTGCACCACGAACGTCTCGCTGCGCGCGGCGGCACGTTTGGCGCCGTCGACCCGCTGGTCTATTACGAAACTTCCTCCTACGACACCCGGGCGATTGATGCGACCATCCGGGTGGTCGGCGTCGACCCGATCATTCACGGCTCCGACCGGCCCTACGCCGAGCCACGCGACCCGGGCCTCGGGCATGCCTTCACCCACGCGCTTTTTTCCGCCAACCCTCAGCATCTCCTGAAAGGAACTCCACGATGACCACTGCACCTCCCCAGGGCCTCGCCCTCACTGAATCAGACGTTCCTGCCCTGCCCGGGCGCACCCTCAGCCAGAAGGAACTGCAGGACTGGGTCACCACCCTCGCTGCCCGCCCCGAGCTGTGGGAACACCACATCAACCACGAGGGCGGCGAACGCCACTATGCCTCCGTGTACCGGGACTCCAACATCGACGTCTGGCTGCTGTGCTGGAATACCCAGGACGACACCGGCTGGCACGATCACGACATCTCCTCCGGCGCCGTCGTCGTCACCCAGGGAGCCGTCACAGAAGCCAACCCGCGAATGAATGGCGAACCCGTCCGGCGCGTGGTGGAGGCCGGCAGGTCCTTCTCCTTCGGGCCTGACCACGTGCACCGGATGGGCGGGTCCGTGGACGGGTCCGTCTCCATCCACGCCTACTCCCCGCCGCTGTGGCGGATGGGGCAGTACGCGATCGGCCGCAACGGGGTGATCCGCCGCATGTCGGTGAGCTACGCCGATGAGCTGCGGCCCATGGACGACGAAAGCGTCATCGAGAAGTACAAGCAGCTCCAGTCGGTCACCGACGAACTGGGGCGCTAGGGTTCGATCGCTTCCTGGCCTAGAACCCGGCGAGGCCCGGCAGTAGCGCCTGCGCTGCGGCCAGGTCCTCCCCCAGCGGCCGGTCCTCCTGGCTCGGGTCCAGCCCTGCCGCAAGATAGTCAAACGCGGCCCGCGCCGGAGCGGTCCCCAGCCGCTGGGGTGACATCCGCAGTGCCCTGACCGCAGCAACTGCCTCGAGCGCGACGACGACGGGAGCCTCCGCAGCGAACTGGCGCAGCAGGCGAGCGCCCTGTGTGGCGAAACCGGCGTGCTCCTCAAGGCCCAGCGAGACGTTGATCCCCGGCCCGTTCACCGGCGTCGCCGCGGTACGCAGGATCGACAGCACATCCTGGGCGACGTACTCGGCAATCATGAGGCCAGAACTTCCCCGGGGACCCGTCGAGAGGAAAGACGGGAGACTGCTCAGCTCCGGCCGGAACAGGTGGGACAGCCTGGCCGCGGACAGTGAAATCACCGGGTAGACAGCCGTTCGGGTGCTGTCCAGCGCCGCCGCCAGCATGGCCAGATGGAATTGGCCGTGATGGAACAGGCCGTCAGTGGTCAGCAGCGGGTTCTCCGCCGCACCGTTCAGCTCGGTTTCCAGGATGGAGCGCAACCGCTGGAGGGCATCGAGCGCCGGGGCGTGCACCTGGGGCAACGCCCTGAGGGCGAAAGGATCCTGCAGCCTGGCCGGCGCGGCCGGCGTATCGGGTCCGGTCAGGCGCCGCATCGCCGCCGCCACCGCCACCTGATGCGGGTGCACCCTCGCCCGGTGAACCGCCTCGGCATACGGTTCGGGTGAGCCCTCCAGCGCCAGCATGGTCAGCGACGCCACCACCAGCGCACTCTTCATCAGCTGCTCCATGGCAACGGCACCCTGCGTCGCTGTGGCGAGGGTCAGTGCGCTGGAGCTCATGAACGGCAGCGAATCGGTGTCCTCGAACTGCACCGGGCCGATTCCCCCCACCCGCCACGGCCGGTCCCCACTCAGGGTCAGTGCCAGCTCAGCCATGGCCGCCAGATCCCCGGTGCCGAGGCCGCCCAGACTGTGAATGGTGGCGACCGATTCATTGTCGAGGGCTTCCAGCAACCCCTTCACGACACCGGGACTGATACCGGACCCGCCGGCGAGGAACTGGTTGAGCCGGATGGCCATGGCAGCGCGAACCGTGGTCTCCGCATCGACCCGACCAGCCCCCGCACAGTGGCTCAGCAACAGGCGCCGCGCATGAGCTGCCCGCCGCTCAGACGGCGACCCGCCCGGCTCCACATTCAGGGCGCGATTTGCGCCGACGCCGGTATTGGCGCCATATACCCGCCCCGATTCGCGGGCCTGAACCAATTGTTCCTGGGACCGCTGCAGGCCGTCGATAATGCCGTCGGGAACCCTCACCCGGGAGGAACCAGTTGAAATAGTAATAAGATCGTCAAGTGTCAGCGAGGCGCCGTCCAGCACCACCCGGTCGATGTTGTCCTCGGAAGTCATGGGTGAACCGTCGTCCTTTATCTATCGATATGTAAGTCTTCTCACATATCAGGGTGACTGTCTATTCATTCGCTGAAACTATGAATCAACTTATTCACTGCCTGCTATTGAGGCTGGTGCCAAGGAAACTGGAGAGCCACCGTGATTACGTTCGACAAGGTAAGCAAGACTTTTCCGGATGGCACCCTCGCCGTCGACAACCTGAACTTTGAATTGCCCACCGGCAAGATCACCGTCTTTGTGGGCCCCTCCGGCTGTGGCAAAACCACCTCACTGCGCATGATCAACCGCATGATCGAGCCGACCGGCGGCCGCATCCTGATCGATGGTCAGGACGTCACCCAGCAGGACGCGGCCCTGCTGCGCCGATCCATCGGGTACGTCATCCAGCATGCGGGTCTCTTCCCGCACCGCACAGTGATTGAAAATGTCATGACCGTGCCCAATCTGATCGGAACCGACAAGAAGAAGTCGCGGGCCACTGCCATGGAGCTGCTGCTTCGGGTGGGGCTCACCGAGAGCATGGCCAACAAATACCCGGTACAGCTCTCAGGCGGTCAGGAACAGCGCGTGGGAGTTGCTCGCGCCCTTGCCGCCGATCCCCCCGTGATGCTGATGGACGAACCCTTCAGCGCCGTCGACCCCATTGTCCGCGCCGGCCTGCAGACCGAATTCCTGCGGCTGCAGGGCGAGCTGGGCAAAACGATTGCGTTCGTGACGCACGACATCGACGAGGCCATCAAGCTCGGTGACATGGTCGCCGTCTTCAGGGAAGGCGGGCATCTTGCCCAGTACGCCGCCCCGCAGGAGCTGCTGGAAAACCCAGCCAACGACTTCGTGGCCGATTTCGTGGGCCGGGACCGCGGCTTCCGCAGCCTGTCCTTCGACTCCTCCGAGGTGCTCGAGCTGGACCCCGTGGATTCGGTACGGGTGGGCAATGAAGTGCTGGTCCTCGACGACGCCGGGCGCCCCCGCGGCTGGGCCGGCCCGGGAATCGCCGACGAAAACTCGCCCCTCTCGGTCGCTGGCACCTTCACCGCTGCGGATTCCCTGCGGGTGGTGACCGACCTCGCGATCAGCTCTCCCGTCGGCATCGCGGTCCGGGTCAACGCATCGGGCGTGGCCGACGGCGTCATCCGGCACCCGAGCTTGGTCCGCCAACTGGATGAACGACGTCGGCTGCGCGCGGGGACCACCGCATGATCGACTACATTTCCGGCAACCGGGAGATCATCTGGACCGCCTTCCAGGAGCACCTGTACCTGGCGTTGATCCCCGTCATCCTGGCGGTCATCATCTCGCTGCCACTGGGGTATCTGGCGGTCCGCTACAAGAAGCTCTACTACCCGCTGGTCAACATCAGCAGCATTCTCTACGCAATCCCTTCGCTGGCCCTGTTTCTCCTGTTGCCACCGATTATCGGTACCGGCGTCCTGTCCCCCCTGAACATCATCATCGCGCTCACCGTCTACAGTGTTGCGCTCATGGTCAGGGTGGTGGCCGACGGCCTGAACTCGGTTGATCCGGCCATCACCCAGGCCGCCACCGCCATGGGTTACCGCCGGGTCAAGCGCCTCCTACGGGTGGAACTGCCGATCGCCCTGCCGGTCATGCTGGCCGGACTCCGGGTTGCGACGGTTGCGAACGTGAGCATCGTCAGCGTTGGTGCGCTCATCGGCGTCGGCGGGCTGGGTGCCCTGTTCCTCCGCGGGCTGCAGCTCGATTACCTGGCACCGATCTGGGTGGGAATCATCCTGTCGGTGCTGCTGGCGGCCACCTGCGACATCATCATTGTGCTGGTTCAACGACGATTCACGCCCTGGGTGCGTGCGGGAGGACGAGCCTGATGGACTACCTCGAATATCTGCTGGATCCCGAGCACTGGGATCTCGCTGTGAACGGGAACATCCCGTCACTCGTCGTCGAGCACCTCTATTACACGGTTCTGACGCTCGTCATCGCCGCACTGATCGCCATCCCGGTGGGGCTGTACATCGGCCACACCGGCAGGTTCTCGTTTGTGGCGATCAACGCGGGGAACGCCGGCCGGTCACTGCCGACCCTGGGCCTGATCATCCTGCTGGTGACGGTGATCGGCTTCGGGCTGCTGCCGGTGGTGATTGCCCTGGTGATCCTCGCCATCCCGCCCATCCTCACATCAACCTACGCGGGGCTCCGGGCGATCAACCCCGCGTCGGTGGACGCCGCGAAGGGGATGGGCATGCGGCCCATCCAGATCCTGTTCCGGGTCGAAATTCCGATGGCGTTGCCGCTGATCCTCAGCGGTCTACGCAGCGCCACCCTGCAGGTAGTCTCGACCGCCACCGTCGCCTCCTATGTTGGCCTCGGCGGATTGGGCAGGCTACTGGTTGACGGTCTGGCACTGAATCAGTACGACCGGGTGATTGCCGGCGCCGTCGTCGTCGCCCTGTTGGCCATCATCATGGACCTGATCGCTTCCGGTCTGCAGCGGCTGATGGTATCCCCCGGCGTATCCGGGCGCGCACTGACCCGATCCTCCAACAAACCCGTGACCACCCCCGCGGAGACGTCACCAGCGCCTGCGGGATAAGCTTGTAAAACCTGACCGAAAGGCACGACCCATGATTAAGAAACGCTCAACCAAACTGATGAGTAGCGTTGCGCTCTTCGGAGCAGCGGCCCTCGCTCTGTCCGCTTGTGGCGGCGATCCGCTTGAGTCCGACGCCGGCGGAGAGTCAGTTGACGCAGAGACCATCGCAATTGGCTCAGCAAACTTCCCCGAAAGCGAACTCCTCGCCGAGATGTACGCGCAGGTGCTGGAAGCCGAAGGCATCGAGGTGGAGCGCAGCTTCAACATCGGTGCACGCGACCTGTACCTGGCTGCGCTCGAGGACGGGTCAATCGACCTGCTCCCCGAGTACAACGGTGCACTGTACTCATCCCTCGTGGAGGGTGGCGCCCCCGAGGGAGTGACCAGCCCCGAAGAAGTGTACGACGCCATGGTTGAGGTGCTGCCCGAGGGCATCATTGCACTGGAACAGTCCGAGGCCGAGGACAAGGACACCCTTGCGGTTCTCCCGGAGACCGCCGAGGAGCTCGGCCTGGAAACGATGGACGATCTGACCGACATTGCTGGTGAGCTCACGCTCGCAGCCGGTCCTGAATTTGTCGAGCGCTATCAGGGGCTGATCGGCCTTGAAGAGGTTTACGGCATCGTGTTCGCCGAGTTCCGTCCCCTGGATGCCGGTGGACCGCTGACCCGCGAAGCACTTTTGAGCGGCGAAATTGATGTAGCCAACATCTTCAGCACCGACTCGACGATTGAGACCGAGTCTCTGGTGGTCCTGGAGGACACCCAGAACCTGTTCCTGTCCCAGAACATCGTGCCGATCGTGCGCGAGGCCAAGGTGACCGATGCGGTAACTGAATCGCTCAACGCGGTGTCGGCTGCCCTCACCACCGATAACCTTACCGAGTACCTCGCACGGGTTCAGGTCGACAAGGAGTCCAGCGCGACTGTCGCAACGGCCTTCCTTGAAGAGTACGACCTGCTGTAAGTAGCAATTGCCCATCCCGGCTTCGGCCGGGATGGGCCTCGCTCTTTCTGTCAGCCCTTTCACCCGAGCGCCCTGAAAGTAAACCAGTGACCACACAGCGCTCGGCCGCCACCGCGGCAGTCATCAACCTGATCCCCGGAGTATTGGTCATGGCTACCGCCGTCGCCCTCTCCCTCTTCATCGCCAGCCTGCAGGGCTTCATCGGCGCCCTGGTGGTTGCCCTCGCCCTCGGCCTGCTGGTCCGCAACACCGGGCTGTTCCATCCGCGGATTCGGCCCGGCATTCAACGGGCCACCAAACGGTTCCTGCGGCTCGGCGTCGTCGTTCTGGGCTTGCAACTCTCCCTTCCCGAGATCCTGGGCCTCGGGTTCCCCGTCCTCGCCCTGATCATTGCGTCGGTGTTTATCAGCTTCCTGTTCACGCGGTACATCGGTGAACGGCTAGGACTCAGCCGGGCCGCGTCGACCCTGATGGCGGCCGGGTTCTCCATTTGTGGCGCGTCGGCGATCGCTGGCATGCAAAGCATTGTTAACGCCGACGACGACGAAGTGGCCAGCGCCATCGCCATGGTCACCCTGTATGGGTCGGCCGTGATCCTGGGGCTGCCGCTCATCAGCAACCTGCTGGGGCTCTCCCCCGAAACGTTTGGTATCTGGTCCGGGCTCGCCGTCCACGAGGTGGCCCAGGTGGTGGCGACCGCCAGCACGGCGGGGGCTGTGGCGCTCGCCGTCGCGACCGTGGTGAAACTTGGCCGGGTGGTGCTGCTGGCTCCCGTCGCTGCGTTTGTCTCCATCGGTATCCGGCGGGCCGAGGGCGCCCAGCCGTCAGTTCCGGGGCGGGTGGCACCGATCGTGCCGTTGTTCGTGGTCGGATTCCTGGCCCTGGTGCTCCTGCGCTCCACCGGGGTGGTCCCCGAGCCCGTTCTGGACGCCGCCTCCCTGACGGCCACCCTGCTGCTGGCCGCCGCGATGTTTGGCCTCGGCACCGGGATCGACATCCCACACCTGGCACGCACCGGCGGGAAAAATCTTGCGCTGGGCGGCATCTCGACCGTGTTCCTTGGCGGCATCACCCTCGCTGGCGCAGTACTCGTCACCGCCTAGGTTCTGGTCTGGTCCGTTCCTGAGTCCCACCTCGGTTTTGGTGAGGAACCTGGAGATCGGAGGCCAAGATTTCCCTCACCGATGTCTAGGTTGACCTGACCTGTCTGGGTTGCTCACCATAACGACGGCGGCGCGACCCATCTGGCACATTCCGCGCCGGTCATCCGATCTAGCGGAGGCCCGTCTTGCGACTCAGGGCCAACTCGATCAGCTCGTCGATCAGCTCCGTATAGGTGAGACCGGACTTGGCCCACATCTGCGGATACATGCTGATTGGCGTGAAGCCCGGCATGGTGTTGATCTCGTTGATGATCAGACCGCCGGACGGGGTGTAGAAGAAGTCGACCCGGGACAGACCCTCTGCACCGACGGCGTCGAACGCTGCGGCGGCAAGCGCCCGGACCTGCTCGCTGGCGGCTGGCGGCAGGTCGGCCGGGCAGCTCAGTTCGGCGGCGGCGCCGTCGACGTATTTGGCTTCGAAGTCGTACCAGTCGTGCTCCCCTGGCTGGACAGCGATTTCCCCGGGCAGAGACGTCCGTGGTTCGTTGGTGCCGCGACCCTGCAGCACAGCAACCTCGATTTCCCGACCGATGATGCCGGCCTCCACGAGCACCTTGGGATCGAACTCCCGAGCAGCCTCGATGGCGGCGGCAAGATCAGATTCCGAAGCGACCCGCGTGATCCCCATCGAGGATCCGGCGCGGGCAGGCTTGACGAAGGAGGGAAACCCCAGGGCCGCCGCTCGCCCGAGGCACCCGTCACGGTCGTTGGCCCACTGCCGGTCAGTGATGACCTCATAGGGTCCCACCGTCAGGCCGGCGGCGGCGAAAACCACCTTCATGTAGTGCTTGTCCATGCCCACAGCAGAGGCCAGCACACCGGCGCCCACATAGCGGATGTCGGCCATTTCGAGCAGGCCCTGCAGCGTGCCGTCCTCACCGAATGGGCCGTGCAGCAGGGGCACGACGACGTCGATCCCGCCGAGGCTGCGCGGCATCTGTTCGGCGGCGGTCACCATCAGCTCAGTGGATGCAAGGTTCTGGCCAACCCCTGACGCTGCCAGGACCAGGGACTCGTCAGAGGTGGGGACCTCGGGAAGCGTTGCCGAACGAAGGGACCACTGGGACGGGTCACCCGACACCTGAACCCACTGGCCGTTCTTGGCGATCCCTACCGGAATGATCTCGTACTTGTCCCGGTCGATCGCGTCGAGTACGCCGGCCGCGGTGATGCAGCTGACCGCGTGTTCACTGGATCGTCCACCGAAGAGCACGAGCACCCGCGGCCGTCGCGTCGGATCAAGACGGGCGGTTTCAGGGGGAACAACAGTCACAGTCAGCCTTCGGATTTCAGTTCGCGGGACAGTAGACGCGCCCCCAGGTCATGGACGGAGACGGTGCCCTGAAGTACCGCCACCACGTTCTCGGTGATGGGCATATCAACTCCCAATTGCCCCGCAAGATCAAGGACGGCCTGAGCTGATTTGATCCCCTCGGCCGTCTGGTTCATCTTCCCGGTGACCTCATCGAGGGTCAGTCCGTGGCCCAGCAACCGGCCAGCAGTGTGGTTACGAGACAACGGTGAGGAGCAGGTGGCGATCAGGTCGCCCATCCCGGCGAGGCCTGCCATCGTCTCAGCTTCCCCACCCAGAGCCACAGCGAGCCTGGTGGTTTCCGCGAGTCCGCGGGTAATCACTGAAGCCTTGGTGTTATCGCCCATCTGCTTGCCCTCGCAGATTCCGACGGCGAGGGCAATCACGTTCTTGACGATCCCGCCGATCTCCACGCCAACCACGTCGGGGTTGGTATAGGGCCTGAAGTATCTGGCGGTGCAGGCGGCGGCAATCCACGCGGCCACTTGCTCATCCGGACAAGCCACCACCGATGCGGTGGGTTCCTGACGCGCGATTTCCAGCGCCAGGTTAGGCCCCGAAACGACGGCAATGCGCTCAGCTGGCATCTCCAGTTCGGCAGCAATGACCTGGCTCATGCGGGCATCGGAGCCCACCTCGAGTCCCTTCATCAACGAGACCACCACCGCGTCGTCGCGCAGGAGGTGTTTCCACGCCTGGAGCTGGGGCCTCAGCGACTGGGCGGGAACGGCGACGGCGACCAGTTCAGCGCCGTCGAGCACCTCGGCAATGTCGGTGGAACAGGTGATGTTCTCGGGCAGCACCGTGTCGGCGAGATACCTGCTGTTGCGCCGGGTCGTGTTGATCTCCTCGGCCACGTCCTCGCGGCGGGCCCACAGGCGCACCTGCGTACCGTGCGGGGCACCGGCGTCGGCCAGGATCTTCGCGAAGGTGGTCCCCCAACTGCCGGCGCCCAGGACGGCGACGACGGCTGGCGGTGTCCGGGTCACGAGTTCTCCTCAGGCTTGGTCTCGAAATTCCTGCCGGTGCTTTTCTGGTGTTTGTCCGCCGGGTTCCAGCGTTCGGTGGGCGGTGCTTCCTGACGCAATTCGGCGACCAGCGCGGTCAGCGCGTCGAGAATCCGCTCGGTTCCAGTGTCGAGCACCGTCTTGGTGATGGGCTTGCCCATCAGGTCGGAGAAGTCGACCGGGTCCCCGACCACCACCCGGGAGGTCTTCCGGGGAAAGAGGTAGAAGCGTTTGGCGTACCGGGGAAACACCTCGTGGGCTCCCCAGTGGGCAAGCGGGACGATCGGAGCGCCGGTCTGCAATGCGAGCCGCGCGGCACCGGTCCGGCCCTTCATGGGCCACATGTCGGGATCCCGCGTCAGGGTGCCCTCCGGGTACACCACAATGCCGCCGCCGGAGCTGATTGCTTCACGCGCTGCCTCAAGCGATCTGTTGGCGCCGGCAGTGGTCCGATCCACCGGCACCTGCCCGGTAGCACGGAGGATCCAGCCCATGACCGGCACCTTGAACAGCGACGCCTTGGCAAGGAAATGCGGTGTCACCTTCTGATTGAACAGAAAATGTCCGATCACCACCGGGTCAATCTCCGTGATGTGGTTGGGGCACACAATGAACCCGGTGTCCCGCGGCAGTTTCTCCGCACCCGACCACTCCTTCGACATCAACGTGTTCATGATGGGACGCACGGTGACGGAGAGCACGGCGAACGTGGCGCGGGACCTTCTGGATTCAGTCATAAACGAGTGCCGCGAGCCTAGCGGCCGCCCTCCACCGATGCCACAGCAGCGTCGGTCACAGGAGCGTCCGATTCAGCAGCGTCCGTCACAGGAGCGTCCGGTTCAGCAGTATCTGATTCAGCAGTATCAGAGGCGATATCGAAATCGGCTCCCAGGCCTTCGAGCTTGTCCTGGAAACGTTCGTAGCCGCGGTTGATCAGCTCGATGCCAGTCACCCGTGACGTGCCCTTCGCCGCGAGGGCGGCGATGAGGTGGCTGAAGCCGCCGCGCAGGTCGGGGATATCAATGTCCGCGCCATGCAACTGCGCCGGACCAGAAATGACCGCCGAGTGGAGGAAGTTCCGCTGCCCAAACCGGCACGGGACGCTACCCAGGCATTCGCGGTGTACCTGGATGTTGGCACCCATCCGGATCAGGGCATCGGTGAAGCCGAAACGGTTCTCGTAGACGGTCTCGTGAACAATCGACACGCCCTCCGCCTGGGTGAGGGCGACGACGAGCGGCTGCTGCCAGTCGGTCATGAACCCGGGGTGCACATCGGTTTCCAGGACCAGCGGGGACAGCTTTCCGCCGGGATGGTAGAAACGGATGCCGTCGTCGTCGACGTCGAACGCTCCACCGATCTTTCGGTAGGTATTCAGGAAGGCGGTCAGATCGAGCTGACGCGCACCCTCAACATAGATGTCACCCTGGGTGACCAGCGCTGCTGATGCCCAGGATGCGGTTTCGTTGCGGTCGGAAATGGCCTTGTGGTTGAAGCCACTCAGTTCGCTGACGCCCTCGATGCGGATGGTGCGGTCGGTCTGCACCGTGATGATCGCGCCCATTTTCTGGAGGACAGCGATCAGGTCCATGATTTCGGGTTCGACGGCGGCACCCTTGAGTTCGGTGATGCCCTCGGCCCGGGTAGCGGTCAGCAGTACCTGCTCGGTGGCACCGACGCTCGGGTACGGCAGTTCGAGCTTCGCGCCGTGCAGACCCTTGGGCGCCGAAATGGAGATGCCACCGGGACGCTTGTCCACGACGGCGCCGAAGTTGCGCAGCACCTGCATGTGGTAGTCGATCGGGCGGTCGCCGATTTTGCAGCCGCCCAGGTCGGGGATGAAGGCTTCACCGATGCTGTGCATCAGGGGGCCGCAGAAGAGGATGGGGATGCGTGAGTCGCCGGCGTGGGCATCGATGTCCTTGGACTGGGCCATCTTTGCGCCCTTGGGGTCCATGCTCAGATCCCCGGTGACGGGGTCCTTGGTGACCTCAACGCCGTGGAGCTTCAAAAGGCTGGTGACAACCTCGACGTCCTTGATCTCAGGGACATTCCGCAGGACCGAGGGAGCATTACCCAGCAGGGTCGCCACCATCGCTTTGGGCACCAGGTTTTTGGCTCCACGAACGGAGACCTTGCCGGTCAGAGGGACTCCACCACGAATGGTCAGCACGCTTCCCATGAACACCTATTTTCTTCGATTTGCACACAACAGAGATTGCCCCCAAAGCAGCAATTGCCTCCCGCTAAGCATAGGAGCATGTCTAGGAAGACTGAAATAGACTCCCCGGGGCTACTGTCGAAAACTCTCGATCTGCCCCATTCATTCCCCGCCGTTCCGCAGGAAAGCACCGCCGCCGATGACCTTGCTCACCGTCGGGCGTGGCTCAGGTGCGCACGGGGAGGGTCTTCGGCTTCCACGCCGGGCGGGAGGCCTCATATTTGGTGATGGTTTCCTCGTGGGTCAACGTCAGACCAATGTCGTCGAGGCCCTCCAGCAACCGCCAGCGGGTGTAATCATCGATCTGGAACGGAGCCGTCACGCTGCCGCAGCTGACGGTGCGTTCCTCCAGGTTGACGGTGACCTCGGTGCCGGGATGATTCTCGAGGACCTTCCAGATCAGCTCAATGTCATCCTGGGCCAGCTGCGCCGCGACCAGACCCTGTTTGCCGGAGTTGCCGCGGAAAATATCGGCGAACCGGGACGCCAGCACGGCCTTGAACCCGTAGTCCTTCAGCGCCCAGACCGCGTGTTCACGAGAGGAGCCGGTACCGAAATCCGGCCCCGCGACAAGGACCGAACCGGCGCTGAACGGAGCCTGGTTGAGGATGAAGTTCGGGTCCTTCCGCCACTCGGCGAACAGGGCGTCCTCGAACCCGGTCCTCGTGATGCGCTTCAGGTACACCGCCGGGATGATCTGGTCGGTGTCGATATTGCTCTGGCGCAGCGGCACGCCGATTCCGGTGTGGGTGATGATCTTTTCCATGGGAAGCTCCTAGGCGGCGTTCGCGGCTGAGGCAACGACGTCGTCGTGCTGGCCTGTTGTGGCGGGCGGCAATGGCTCGAGATCGGACGGCGAGCTGAGGGTGCCGCGGACCGCAGTGGCGGCGGCGACTACCGGGGACACCAGGTGGGTGCGCCCACCCTTGCCCTGCCGGCCCTCGAAGTTGCGGTTCGACGTCGATGCGCACCGCTCCCCCGGCGCCAGCTGGTCCGGGTTCATGCCCAGACACATTGAGCAGCCAGCGAAACGCCATTCCGCGCCGAAGTCCTTGAACACCTGGTCCAGGCCCTCGGCCTCGGCATCGAGGCGAACCCGGGCCGACCCGGGAACCACCATCATGCGGATGTTCGGGTCCTTGACCCGGCCGCGGATGATGTCGGCGGCAATCCGCAGGTCCTCGATCCGGCTGTTGGTGCAGGAGCCAAGGAACACGGTGTCCACCCTGATGTCCTTCATGGGGGTGCCGGCGTCCAGTGCCATGTACTCGAGGGCACGTTCGCAGGCCGCCTTGTCGTTCTCGTCGGCGAAATCGTCAGGGGACGGCACGGCCTGCGACAGTGAGACGCCCTGGCCGGGGTTGGTACCCCAGGTGACGAAGGGCTCCAGCTCATCGGCGTCGAGGAACACTTCGGCGTCGAACACGGCGTCGTCGTCGGTGCGCAGCGTCCTCCAGTTCTCGACGGCGGCATCCCAGTCCTCGCCCTGCGGTGCGTGGGGCTTGTCTTTCAGGTACTCAAAGGTGGTGTCATCCGGGGCGACCATGCCGGCACGGGCGCCGGCCTCGATGGACATGTTGCAGATGGTCATCCGCGCTTCCATGGACAGCGCACGGATGGCAGAGCCACGGTATTCGAGCACATAGCCCTGCCCGCCGCCGGTGCCGATCTTGGCGATGACCGCAAGGATGATGTCCTTGGAGGTCACACCGGGCTTCAGGGTGCCCTCCACCGTGATGGCCATGGTCTTGAACGGCTTGAGCGACAGGGTCTGGGTGGCCATCACGTGCTCCACCTCTGAGGTGCCGATGCCGAGCGCCAGGGCACCAAACGCCCCGTGGGTGGAGGTGTGCGAATCGCCGCAGACCACCGTCAGGCCCGGCTGGGTGAGGCCCAGCTGCGGGCCGATGATGTGGACGATGCCCTGTTCGGCGTCGCCCAGTGAATGCAGGCGCACCCCAAACTCTTTGCAGTTCGCGCGGAGGGTTTCGATCTGGGTGCGGCTGGTGAGGTCAGCGATCGGCTTGTCGATGTCCCAGGTGGGGGTGTTGTGATCCTCGGTGGCAATGGTGAGGTCCGGCCGGCGCAGCGGGCGACCCGCCAGCCGCAGCCCCTCGAAGGCCTGCGGAGAGGTGACTTCATGGACCAGGTGGAGATCGATGTAGAGCAGGTCCGGCTGGGATTCGGCACCCTGCACCTCGCCCTTGCGCACAACGTGTGCGTCCCAGACCTTCTCTGCGAGCGTGTTGCCCATGACCGGTTTCCCTTCGGAGCTCTTCTACTGACGTCTCGGACGGATGCATCCCAAAAAAGTTACATCCCAGACAGTTGCATCTCAAATGCTGAGACGGCAATATCATCCTATGGACAATATTAGCGGTGTAGGTGTGATAGACAAAGCGGCGACCGTGCTCGACGCCCTCGAAGCGGGTCCCACCACCCTGGCGCAGCTCGTGGCGGCGACCGGACTGGCCCGTCCCACTGTGCATCGCCTGGCGCAGGCCCTGGTGCATCACCGGCTGGTCAGCCGCGATATTCAGGGCCGCTTTGTGCTCGGCAGCCGCCTGGTTGAACTGGCTGCCGCTGCCGGTGAGGACCGGTTGATTGCATCGGCGTCCCCCGTCCTGCTGCACCTGCGGGACGCGACCGGTGAGAGCGCGCAGCTGTTCCGTCGGCAGGGCGAGTGGCGTGTTTGCGTGGCGTCGGCAGAACGCCCGATCGGTCTCCGCGACACCATCCCGGTGGGCACCCAGCTCTCCATGAAAGCTGGCTCCGCGGCCCAATGCCTGCTGGCCTGGGAAGACCACGACCGCCTCCTCAAAGGATTACAGGAAGCCCGGTTCACCCCGACGGTACTGGCCGGAGTACGACGTCGGGGCTGGGCCCAGAGCCTCGGCGAACGGGAGGCGGGGGTTGCCTCGGTTTCGGCCCCGGTCAGGGGGCCATCGGGACGGGTGATCGCGGCGGTGTCCATCTCCGGACCAATGGAGCGGCTGACCCGTCAGCCCGGACGCATCCACGCTCAAGTGGTCCTCAACGCTGCCCAGCAGCTCACCCACGCCGTCGGCAAAACCGCCGACTGATCGCCTCGAAGCCCGCACCTCGATAGGGTGTGGCTATGACTGTTGGTGTGGCATGACTGGGGGTGTGGCATGACTGAATATGCAATCTTCCTCCGTGGGGTCAACGTCGGCGGAATTATCCTCAAAATGGCTGACCTGCGCGCCGCCGTCGAGACACTCAACGTCAGCAGGGTGACAACGCTCCTGGCGTCAGGCAACGTCACCTGTACCACCGATCTGGCAGCTGATGAGCTCAAGGAGTCGGTTGAGAGGCTGCTGCGCGTTACCTTCGGGTATGACGCGTGGGTGGTGATCATCGAGGCCGGCAGGCTGCGCGAACTGGTGGAGGCCTGTCCTTTTCCCGCCGACGACCCCGCTAGCCACACCTATCTCACCCTGTGCTCGGATCCGGCGGCGCTCGCCGATCTCGTGGAAGCGAGCGCAGGACTTGAGCCGGGTCTGACAGTGCTGGGTCCCGAGGCCGCCGCCTGGTGGGCGCCGCGTGGTGGAACCCTTGAGTCTCCACTGAGCAAGCTGACCGCCAAGCCGCGGTTCAAGAACTCGACCACCACCCGGAATCTGAGGACCCTGCAGAAGGTACTTTCGGCTCTCGACAGCTAGCTGTCGAGGGCCGCATCGCCATTGGTGACGTTTTATGGTGCGGAATTGATGGCCCTGAAGAGGAATGCGGCCATCGCGTCGCGGTTCACCGGCTGCAAAGCCCGGTACGTACGCGTTCCATTGGGTTCGTCCCACCCGGTGCTAATGCCTTCGCTCGCGAGCCAGGACATCTCTTTGTAGAACAACTGGCTCGTCGACACATCCGCAAACGGCGACACTGCAGGCGGCGTATAGGGCGGGGAGCCACCCGCCCGGTAAAGGAACGCAGCCATCGCGTCGCGGTTCACCGGCTGCAAAGCACGGTACGTACGCGTTCCATTGGGTTCAGCCCACCCAGTGCTGATGCCCTCGCCAGCGAGCCAAGCTATCTCCTTATAGAACAACTGGCTCGTCGACACATCCGCAAACGGCGACACTGCAGGCGGCGTATAGGGTGCCTCAGCCGCACTGAACGTCGTGGTCCACTCAGTTGTGGCACCAGCCTGCAAGACGTATCCGTCAGTTGCACGTGCGGTGATCGTGACCGTGTCTACGCCAGGGTGGGTGCCAGCGGAGACCACTGTTCCGCTTACCAAGTACTCCACGCCCACCGTCGCTGGGATCGTATACGTGTCCTGGGCAGTCCCATCCTCATCGATGAACACCACCGCCGCAGGCACAACCGGAGTCGGGGCCGGATGCGTTGTTCCGGCGGCTGTGAGTTCGTAGTCATCCGTGATCAGCGTTCCATTGCTGATTAGGTTCAGGCCCATACTGATCGCCGAGGCGCCTGCAGGCACGGGCGGTGACGTCCAGGTGGCCTCGGTCCAGTCCACGGCTGCGTCGAACAGCGGACTCGATGTCCAGTAATTCCACGTGCCAAGTCCGGTTCGGTAGTAGAGGGCGAACTGGGTCGGCGCGGTTGACTGGTACCAGGCCTTCATCTCGTAGCTACGACCTGGGTCGGCGCTGGGCGCGCATTCGCCCAAATCGAGAGTTGGGAGGAGTTTCGCGTCGCCGTCGACATATTCGGCCATCGTCAACTGTTGGGCGACGGCGCCGGTGCGACCAGGGGTGACCCGGGTAAAGGTAGGAGAATTCGCCCCGTAAGTTCCGATAGACCAACAACTGGGTAGGCCGGGAATAGCGCTGGGCGTTTCAAGGCTGGGATTCTTGAGCAAGTTTCCAGTGGTGATCGGGGCCGGCGCGGCGGGACCGGAGACGGCTGGCTGTGTGGCTCCGCCGACGACGTCGTGCACCGTCTTGACCTCGATGGTGCCGGCCGCAACCTGTTCCGCAAGCCAGGTTGTGAATTGCGCGAAGATAGCATCGCTGACGGACAAGGTATTTCCATCAAGGCCAACGTGGTGGAAGGTCAGCTGCACCCAACCCCCGCTCCCGTTCACAGATTGCGTGACGGTATTCTGCAGATCGGCTAGTGTCCAGGTGTTATCCACCTGCTCGGGGGCGCCTGTGTTGTATGGATTGGCAGGGGGAATGGTTTCTGCGACCGGATAAGAAGCGGAGTCCGGATTTTTGCTTCGAACATCACCTAGACCGCGCGCACTGTTGTATCCGCAGTCTCTGACTATTGTTTCCACCGAAAGGCTTGAGGACGCGAAGGGGTAGGCAAAGCTCGTAATATTCAATCCCTTGTTGATCAGGTTGACCCGGTCGTTGCAGACCTGGCGCTTGGCTTCGTCCACCCCCGTGGCGGCCAGGTCAGGGTGTGTTACGGAGTGCCCCCCAATTTCATGACCGTCGGCCTGCAGCACCTGCACCTCGGCGGTTGTCAGGTAGCTCGGGGCATCCAAATACCCAGACGGGATGAAGAATGTACCCCTGAGTCCCTTAGCCTGCAGGGTGGCAGCAGCCGCTATCTGGTTGTCGTTCGCGTCATCGAAGGTAAGGCTCACTACGGTGTTCGCTACGGCCTGCGCCGGGGGCGCGAGGACCGTCCCGACGAGCAGACTAGCGAGTACCGACAGAACGCTCCCTACAGCGGTCCAACGGCTTCGATTGGAGGGAGCTCGGCGCGCTCTTTCCCCAGCATGGCCGGAGTCCGTATCGGCGGATCGTTCATCAAATGCACCCATGTCAGGATCCCACTACTCTGCTCAAGGGGGACCCGACCCCGACGAAGCCAGTCATCATCTGAGACATTTTGACCCCGATGCCCTGAACCGATCAACAGCCGAGCCGCTTGTTCCCCAGCGGTCCCGCAACGCCACAGGTTAGGGCAGTTGCGTAAGGCCCTCATACCAACCTTTGCTCGAAGCGTATTTTGTCTATACCCCCTCGTCGCGGGTAACCACTAC
This sequence comes from Arthrobacter sp. TMT4-20, assembly GCF_054510775.1. Taxonomy (NCBI): domain Bacteria; kingdom Bacillati; phylum Actinomycetota; class Actinomycetes; order Micrococcales; family Micrococcaceae; genus Arthrobacter; species Arthrobacter sp. TMT4-20. Next base: position 65,165 of record NZ_JBTNDW010000001.1, read on the forward strand.
CTCATCTGGTGTCGACATACCTGCCCGCACTACTTGCTCCTACCTGGTCTGCCGGGGCTGACCGCGGGTCCAGTCCTAGCCTCGGCCGCGAGCTGCGGTGACAGCCTTCCGGAACCCGTTGTACCTGGTGATCTCGGCCTCGACCGGAGCCACCACGTCCCGCGCGGCGACCTGGGCCACCGCGGCGTGGAGCCGCCGTCGTGCGCGGCGTCCCCGCGAACCAGCCGACACTTTGGCTGCAACAGCAGAGAGCAACGACACCGCGATTCCCAGTACCGCTCCCCCGATCGCCAGCAGCGTGGGCAGCGGGAAGCCCTCAACCATCGGCGTCTCGGGTGCTGGGAGCTGCAGGAAGCCCAGTGCGGCGAGCACGCCAAGCCACCCCAGCCCGGCGACAGCCGCAGCGAACAGCAGCCACTGCAGCAGGCCGATCACCGGCCACCACCAGGACCGTGTGCCCCAGCGGAGGTCGGTTTGCGCGATGGCCTGGTCCAGTCCGTCGGCGAGTGATTCGTTCGCCCCCTGGGCTGCACCGCGGATCTGCTCGCGCCAGGGTCCGCTGACCGATTGGGCTGCAGCGTCGGCGTACTCCCGCAGTGCCCCGTCCATGGCGGCGCGTTGCGCCGGTCCCGGGGTGGGCAGTGAGGTGCGATTGACTGCTGCGTTGACATCCGACCGGCGCAGGTTCAGGCGACGCAGCGGGTCGGGCCTAAGCTTGCCCAGCCAGCGGGTGACCGGCCACCCCGTCGCGGCGTGGGCGTCCCGCCGGTAGGAACCTACGACCGCATCGACCACCGTCTCGGTGCCGACGGCTCCAGCCAGCCGCTCCACCAGCCGTGACCGTGCCGCTTTGGGCGGCAGGACGGCGTCGGTCGGTCCAGCGTGCCCGGCCAGCTGCGTGGCAGCCGCCGTAACATCCGCCGTGAGCCGCGCAGTGGCAGCCTGCCGACGTTTTACCGTCTGCCCAATCTCCGTCACGAGCTGGTCCAGTCCGGCGCCGGTGGCAGCCGAGACCGGGTGCACTGCCACAGAGGGGAGTCCCTCGTCGGCGAGGATGCCGCGCAGCGAAGCCGTCACCTGGTCCACGTCATCCCCGATCAGACGATCGGTCTGGTTCAGCGCCACCATCGTGACGGCGCCGTGGGTGGACATCCGTCGGAGGAAGCCGTGATGCAGGGCGGCGTCGGCGTATTTCTGTGGGTCAACCACCCAGAGCAGGACGTCGACCTGCCCGGCCAGGCGCTCCACCACCTCGCGGTGGCTTGCAGCAGTGGAGTCGAAATCTGGTAAGTCCAGCAGGATCAATCCGTCGCCGTCGTCGGCGGAGGTTCGCCCCCCGAAGGCCAGCCGCGAGTGATCGGGCAGTTCGTGCCGCTGGGCCACCTGCAGCCAGTCCAGGAGCGGGCCGCTGCCCTCGGATTTCCAGAGCACGGCGAGGGGTTCGGAGGTGGTGGGTCGGCGTGCGGCTACCCGCGCGACCTCGGTCCCGGTCAGCGCGTTCAGCAGTGAGGACTTGCCACTGCCGGTGGGGCCAAAAATGCCGACGACGGTGTGGGCGGCGGACAAGGAGCGGCGGGTGCTGGCGCGGTCCAGCACCTCGTAGGCGGCCTTCAGGTCCTGCTCGGGGAGGCGCCCCGCGGCCAGCTCCCGTGCGGTATCCAGAGCTTCAAGCTGGTTCTGGACTGCTGACTCGGCCAGCTTGCCCTTGTGCCGGCTCACTGGCCGTGTCCTTCATCCGCGTAGCCGGCGTCGTCGTTCCCACGGTCAGCGGAATCGTCGCGGTTCAGGTCAGGCTTATCCGAACCGCGTGAGTCAAGGTCACGGGCATACGCCCGCAGGGTGTCGGCCGGGAGCTGCCGGGCTACCGGCTCCAGCAGTGTGAGGTAGCGCTGCTGCTCGGTGAGAAGGAGCGACTCACACCGGCGCTGCAGGTTGTCGCGGGCAGATTTCGCCAGCCGTCGGACAGCGTCCTCGCCGAAGAATGCTTCGAGTAGTTTCTGCCCGACGACGGCGGAGCCACCTGCCACCCCGATCTCCAGTCCGCTCAACCCTGCGGTGGAGGCGAACACCACCACCATGAGAGCGACTGCTACGCCGTTCACGCCGAAGGACAGCATCCGGGCAGTGAATCGCTTGTTCGCGCCCTCGGAACTGACCAGGTCCAGCAGGTCCTTCTGCCAGGCGCGGATCTCCCGCGCCACGGTGGCCGGGAAGTCGTCGCCGCGTGGCGGTAGCCCGGTGAGCAGTTCCCGGCCGGCGTCGCCGTCCCGCCAGGAATGTTCAGCCTTCTGTGCTGCCTGCGCCGCCTGTTCCACGATGACAGCGTGGAGCCCGGTCTCGATGGCCGTCTCCACGGTCACCGCCCGCGTGGGCCGACCGGTGAGGAACGAGCCCATGGCGTCGCGCACCCGGCCGACCCGCGATTCAAGGCCCCGCATGAACTCCCCCGTGCCGACAAAGTCCTGCCAGCGCGCCAACACCTCGCCGCGGAGCAGTGTCCCGTCCTGGGTGGATTCGAGGATCCCCTGGAGGGCGTCGTCGTACGCGCGGGTCGCCGCATCCCGCAGCCGGAGATATTCGGTGTGCTGCTCGTCCTGAGCGTCGGCTGCGTCGTGGACCCGTCCCGCCACGGAGCGGACTGCGCCGTAGAGGGTGCGGCGGGCAATTTCCTGCCGGCCGGTGGCGTCGGCCGCCAGCGCCCGCAGCCACCGGCGGATGGGGTCAACCGCATCTGCCGGGAGCATTCCCGCCGGGTCGAGCGGCAGCTCCGGAATGATGAAGATAGGCGCGTGGCCGAGATCGGCGTTCGCCAGCAACGTGTGCAGGTCGCTGCGGACTTCCTCCTCCACCCCGGCGGGGACCCGGTCCAGGACTACGGCGAGGAGGATGTCGCGTGCCGCAGCATCGGCCAGCAGTTTCCACGGCACAGCATCGGCGTAACGGTTCGCGGTGGTGACGAAGACCCACAGATCAGCCGCTGCGAGGAGCTGGCCGGAAAGCCGCCGGTTCTCGTCGGCGATCGAGTCGAGGTCCGGGGCGTCCAGCAGCGCGAGGCCCAACGGAATCATCGGGTCGGGCCGGAGCAGTAAGGCCCCTGCACCAGCGGCCAGGGTATCGGCGGGCTGTTCGGTCCCGGGTTCGACGGCGCGTACCCGGCTCAGTGTGGGCAGGACCCGTTGGTCCGAGAACCAGTGACCATCGGCCGGGTGATGCAGCAGGACTGGTTGCCGGGTGGTGGGTCGGATGGCCCCGGAGCGGGTGACTGGATGTCCCACGATGGCGTTGACCAGGGTGGACTTTCCGGCTCCGGTGGATCCGCCGACGACGGCCAGCAGCGGGGCGTCAAGGCTGAGTAACCTCGGAAGTACATAGTCCTCGAGCTGGGCCGCGGTTGCCGACGCGTGGAGCTGGGCGCTGTCCGCGCCATGCACCGCCAGAGGAAAGGACAACCCACGCAGCGCCTCCCCTGTCTGGCGTAGCGTCGCCAGAAGCGGCTGGGCATCGGCGGCAGGAAGGGTGTCAGTCACCACCCCATTCTGCCGTACGGCTCAGGGTGCCTGCGGTAGGGCAAAGAAAAACCCCCGGAATCCATGGGATTCCGGGGGTATCTGTGACCCCAGCGGGATTCGAACCCGCGTTACCGCCGTGAGAGGGCAGCGTACTAGGCCGCTATACGATGGGGCCAGTACTGTGTGCTGTCTGGCCTGCGCCAAACGAGCTAGATGATTGTTTCACATCTGATAGATCCGGCCAAATTGTCCGGATCTAACGCTGGGGTACCAGGACTCGAACCTAGAATGTTGGTACCAGAAACCAGTGTGTTGCCAATTACACCATACCCCAATGGCACATACCGGAGCGCTCCTGACGGAGCATCCGGGCCGCGGAAACCGCTCTGCGCCGAGAGATCACTTTACCGGATGTGCGGCAGTAACTGCAAAACGCCCGCCAGTGAGGTGATCCGGCGACCTGTGAAGTCCCCGGTCCCGGCGTCACGCCGGTCCAGCCACACCCCGATCAACCCCGCAGCGTCGGCGCCCTCGGCGTCGACCACCCTGTTGTCTCCCACATAGAGGGTGCGCTCCGGCAGTGTGCCCAACTGCCGTGCTCCTTCCAGGTAGATCGCCGGATCCGGTTTCGCCACGCCAACCGTGTCGATCCCGACGAGGACCTCGAACCGGGACAACCCCGACCGGTTGAGCTTGGCGCGCTGGTAATCGTGCACATTGTTGCTGACCGCCCCGTAGGGGATGCGTCGGCTCTCCAACGCGTCCAGGAGGGGGACGACGTCGTCGTACGGTGCGAAGTGCAGGGGCAGCGTCGCCTCATACGCGGTGTTCCAGTGGCGGGCAGCCTCACCCTCGAGTGGTTCCTCGACGAAGGCAGCCTGCGCATGCCGGACCCGATCCAGCCGCTGCTCGGTGAAGGTCAACTCCCCCGCGAGGAACCGGTCATAGGAGCCCAGCGGGTCGTGGGCGTATAACCGCTTGTACTCGGTCCAGTCCGCGTCGCTGAGATGCGCGAGGGTGTCCGCCCCCACATGGTGGAGGGTCCTTCCCATCGCGGTTTCCAGATCCACCAGGGTGTCGTCGATATCGAACAACACCCCGGCGATGTCCGGGAGGTGCTCCATGATCAGCCGGCCACGCTTCGGAAGGCGGCGATCCGGGCCAGCGAGGATTCCTTGCCGAGAATGACCATCGATTCAAAGAGCGGCGGCGAGATCCGCTTGCCGGAGACGGCTGTCCGGACCGGGCCGAAGGCCAGGCGTGGCTTCATGCCCAGTTCTTCGACCAGGGCCTGACGGAGCGCATCCTGAATGGTCTCGGTGGTCCAGTCGTCGAGCGGCTGCAGCGCGGCCTGCGCTGCGTCGAGGACTTCCCCGAGGTTTGCTGGCAGACCCTTGCGGGCGTCGTCGGCAATCTCGATGCCGGCGTCGGCGGTGAAGAGGAAACCCAGCATGTCCGGGGCTTCGCCAAGGAGAGTGATGCGCTCCTGGATCAGAGGAGCAGCCTCGATCAGGATCTGGCGTTCGCGATCGCTCAGGGTCTCGGCGAGGAAGCCCGCACCCTGAAGGTAGGGGATGATCCGCTGGCGGAAGTCTTCGGCCTCGAGCAGGCGCACGTGGGTGCCGTTGATCGCCTCGGCTTTCTTGAGGTCGAAACGGGCTGGGTTCGCCAGCACATCGTGGACATCAAACTTCTCCACCAGGGTGTCAACAGTGAAGATGTCCTCATCAGCCGACAGGCTCCAGCCCAGGAGTGAAAGGTAATTGAGCAGGCCTTCGGGGATGAAGCCGCGTTCACGATGCAGGAAAAGGTTTGATTCCGGATCGCGCTTGGAAAGTTTCTTGTTGCCCTGACCCATGACATAGGGCAGGTGCCCAAACAGTGGCATGTAGCTGGCGACGCCGATGTCGATCAGCGCCCGATACAGGGCAATCTGGCGAGGGGTTGATGAAAGGAGATCCTCACCCCTGAGCACATGGGTGATGCCCATCAGTGCGTCGTCCACCGGGTTGACCAGGGTGTAGAGGGGAGCGCCGTTGGCGCGGACCACTGCGAAGTCGGGGATGCTCCCGGCACGGAAGGTGATTTCACCGCGCACCAGGTCGGTGAAGGTGATGTCGTCGTCGGGCATCCGCAGCCGCAACACAGCACCACGGCCCTCACTCCTGAAGGCCTCCTGCTGGTCTTCGGTGAGGGTGCGGTCGTAGTTGTCGTAGCCCAGCTTCACGTCCCGACCCGCTGTCCGGTGGCGTTCCTCAACCTCTTCGGGCGTGGAAAAGGACTCGTAGAGGTGGCCGGCTGCCCGCAGCTTGGCGATGACGTCCTGGTAGAGATCGCTGCGCTGCGACTGCCGGTAAGGGGCGTGGGGTCCGCCCACCTCGACGCCCTCGTCCCAGTCGATGCCGAGCCACTTCAGGGCATCCAGCAACTGGGTGTAACTTTCCTCGCTGTCGCGGGCCGCGTCAGTGTCCTCGATCCGGAACACCATGGTGCCCCCGGTGTGACGGGCGTACGCCCAGTTGAACAGGGCGGTGCGGATCAGTCCGACGTGCGGGGTTCCAGTGGGTGACGGGCAAAACCGCACACGCACAGGGGTCTGATCGGTGACAAGGGGGATCTCAGCAGCATTAATCATGATGGGTCCAAGTCTACGGGGCGAGGGGCCCGACCCCGAGCGAAGCGAGGAGTTGGGAGCCCCGGAGACGCTACGGTGCTTTGGTCCCCAACCCCGAGCGAAGAGCTAGCTGGCGACGAACCACCAGGCGCCGAAGATCAGCACCGCAACAAGGGCGCCGACACCGAGCTGAACCCGAAGCGGTGTCTTTGGCCGGAAATAGCGAATGGGCAAGACGGCGGCTGCACCGAACCCCAGCGCTGCGAGAGCGGAGATCCACATCTGGGGCGCACCACCGATGGAGGCCGCACGGGCCAACACCAGCAGCAATGCACAGGCCGCGATGGCAAGGTAGCGCCCCAGCCTGCGGCGCTCGGCGCTCGGACTCCCCTTTTTCACCGGACCCCGCGGCACCCGCCTCATGGTCAGCGACGCGCCGGGTTGGACAACCGCCCGATACCCTCGATCTCGACTTCGTAGGTCTGGCCTTCGCTAATGAGCCCGACGCCGGCTGGCGTGCCGGTCAGGATCAGGTCACCTGGCAGAAGCGTGAAGGCCTGGGATACGTAGGACACCAGTTCCCGAACCCCCCAGATCATCTGGCTGGTTGAGCCGTCCTGCTTGAGTTCACCGTCGAGCCGGCCGCTGACCCGCAGATTCTCGGTGTCCAGTGCTGTTTCGATCCAGGGCCCAACGGGGCAGGAGGTGTCGAAACCCTTGGCGCGCGCCCACTGGTTGTCCGTTTTCTGGGCATCTCTGGCGGTGAGGTCGTTGGCGCAGGTGTACCCGAAGACCACTTCGTCTACCCGGTCCAGCGGCACGTCCTTGCAGATCCGCCCGATCACGACGGCAAGCTCGGATTCGAAGGAGATTTCGTCGGAGAAGGCCGGCAGCGCAATTGGATCGCCGGGGCCGATGACTGAGGTGTTGGGCTTGAAGAACATCAGTGGTGCTGGCGGAACCTCGTTGCCGAGCTCCTTGGCATGCTCCGCGTAGTTGCGGCCGATCCCCACGATTTTGCTGCGCGGGATTACCGGGGCGAGCAGACGGACATCAGCCAACTGGTGGCGGACGCCGGTGAGTTGCACACCTGAGTAGAAGGGGTCGCCAGCCATGACTGCGATCTCTTCCTGGCCTTCCTCTCCCTCAACCACTCCGAATGCTGGGTCACTGTCAACGACAAATCGGGCTATACGCATGAATCCCACGTTACCGTGACCTGAGCGCCTGTGCAGGAATCAGGCGCTCAGCGGGGTAGTAATTCCACAGTGAATTGCCCCGGACAAGCAAATGACCGTGAACCTGTCCCCAGTGGGCAAGTTCACGGTCATCCGGCAAACATTCAGCGCATTAATGCGCTAAATGTCATCATCGGAGCTTAGTGAGGCCAGTTTCCAATGTGAGGCCAGTTTCCAATTTTGGTGATGGTGCTCTGGAACCCGGTCGAGGCGTCAGCAGCGGTCGCTGTGGAGACACCGCCGATTGTGAGCACTGATACAACCATGAGCGAGGCAAATAGTCTTTTCATACGAGAGTCCTTTGCTTATATGAGAAAACGTGAGGCACCGAACCTCACGCAGTTTTATCAGTATACGAACTAAAAACAAAAAACCAAGCGTTTGGAAAGATGAACTTTTGGGAGCATTACCAGCCGAATATCCCCTAAACTTAGGCAGTCGGGTCCCCTCTCAACAAGGGGACTCTGCCGAACGACGCGAGGTCCACTAAAAACTGCACGGAGGGGCTACCAACCCATGGCAACAAATCAGCCCGGCGACCAGCTGTTGTACGAGCTGCGGGCCAGAGAAGCATGGAGCCAGCGGGACTATGAGAGAGCCCGCGTCATCGCAGGCCAGGCCGTTGATCTCGCGCGTGAGGACAACAACGAGGTGGCATGGTGGAACATGGCCTTCCTGCAAGCCGAGTGTTTGCGTGAAGAAGGCGCAGTCCAGGAATCAGTGTTGGTGGCGCAACAATTGCGCGACCATCCCCTCACCAGCCAATCGCCGTCCCTGGCGGTCCGGGTGCTTACCCTGCTTGCTGTCGGGCTTCAGGGGTTGGGGCAACTCCCCGAAGCTGTACGCCAAGCCGCAGCCGCGGTAGAAGTGGCAACCGGCGCGGTCGATGCTCCTGACCTGCGCGTCGAAGCCCATCAGGCCCTGATTGCCTCGCTCGCCGAGAGCGACAGGCTGGATGAGGCCTGGGCCCAGTGCCTCGCTCTGTCGGTACTGCTCTCCACCGAGATGCGGTCCCAGACCGCGGGGAAAGCACACTGGGCTATCGGCAACGTAGCTTTCATGCGGCACGAGGTGGCGGACGGCACAAAATTCCACTCGTTGGCTGCGGGCAACCTCTCGCCAAATAATGACCTCGACCTGTGGGCCCGGTTCAATCGAGCATCCGCTGCACTCAGGCTGGCGGCCGGCGTCGTTGACGCTGAAACTCTCGAGTGCATCGAACGCGCTGAGACTGCCAGCTCAATTGTGGGCGGTAACGACCGTGATCAGCTGGAGCTGTCCCTGACACGGGCTCACTGGCTGGTACTCACGGGCCAGCTCAACGCGGCGGTCAAGCGCCTCAAACCGATCTGTGCCGACAGCACCATCCTGGCTTCGCAGACTGCCGGTGAAGCAAATTTGCTGCTCGGACGTGCGCTGGCCGGGCGCGGCGACGACATTGAGGCAATGAACTACCTCGACGCCGCCAAGGCGAACTTCATCCAGTCCGGAGCCCACGATCGGGCGGCGCACGTCGCAGAATTGATCGAATCCCTCATGCAGCCCGAATCAACCACTACATAAGAGCCAGGCTTCCGCCCTTACGGGGACTCGCTGCGAGTTGCCGTCGGGGTGGGTATTGCCGACCGGGTGGGCCCTGAGGCGTCTTCGTCCTCAAGACCCTCGAGGAGCTCAATGACGTCGTCGTTGGACAGCCGATCCCACGGAGATCCAGCCGAACCCTGCAGGGCAGCTTCCGGGCTGTCGCCCTGGCTCCACCACTTGCATTCGAACACGTGATTGTCGAGCTTGACGAGATCACCGCTCTCATACACCTCTTCCGGATCCCATTCGTCGACGGTTCCGGCGGGAACGGTTGGCGCGGAGACTGGTTTTTCACCCGGCAGAACTGGCCCGATCAGCGTCCACGGCGTCTCATCGGCTCGCAGCACTGGGTTGTCCGGTGTGGAATCTTCGTTCCACCATTTGGCCACATACACGTTGCCATGCCAGACCACTCGCTGCTCAGCCACGTAGGTGGCGTCCTCGGACCAGATAGGGTACGGGCTGGTCTCGGGATTGTCCTCGACCAGTTCCGGAGTGGGTTCGGGCGAGGCCGAGGGGGTGGCGATGGTCTCGGAAGTTCCCTCGAACTCCTGACCCAGGAGCTGTGCGAAGCTCTGGCCGTCCTGGTCAATTCCGCTGCACCCAACCGAGACCACAGTCACGTCGGCGTAGTTGTCGCTGCAGGTGGCATCACGGTTCAGGGACCACATGGACATCCGGCCAATACCCTTTTCGACGGCGAAGGCGTTCAGAGCCGCAGCGTGATCAAGCGAGAACACCTCGCTGACGACGTCGTTCTGGCCGATCATCGGGGTGAGGCCGAGCTTGGTCCAGAGCGCCTGCGGACCGAGTGGCAGATCAGCGCGGCTGTACAGAGTGGACAGCTGTGAGTGGGTGGCTTCGGCGGCGGCAATCGACGCTTCAAGCATGCTCATTGTTTCGGGCCGGCTTTCACCGAAGTCCATCGTCATGATGTTCACCCCGGCGAGGTCCACTTCGCCTTCGAGCATTTGGGTGACTGCGGTGGTCCCCGGCTCGGTCAGGCCCGTCGGAGCAACCGGTAATGTCAGCCAGACGTTCAGGGGCTCATCGGCCGCCAACCGTTCCTGCTGCAGCAGCGCGATAGCCTCAGCCCGCCGCTCCCCTGCTTCGGTGTCGAGCAGGTTTTCGCCCTCGACGTCGAGGTCGATCGTGGAGAGATTGTACCGCTCGACCACTGAGGCGTAAGCGTCTTTCAGATCGTTGACGTCGGTGCAGGAGGTAGCCAGCTCATCATTGAGCAGACCACCGAAGGACACTGCCACTTCCCCGCCGCTCTGCAGCAGACGGGCGATCCGACGATCCAGGTCCATGGTGGATTCGGCTTCATCAAAGGAGTACGCCGCACCCCAGGATGGTTCACAGGGACTTTCCGGGTCGGCAACGACGAACGACAGAACGATGCTGCCGCCCTCTTCGGTCTGCGGGCGTTCAAAGGCGTAAAACGGAGTGGCAGTCGCATCGACGTAGCCGGCGAACCAGGAGCCGCTATCTTCGGCGGCCCGGGCGTCCTCAAACCGGCTCCAGCCGGTGACGGATCCGGCAACCACCGCTGCCACGACACCGATCACCAGCACGAGTCGAACAAACGAGAGTTTCCGACCCGGAAAGTGCCTTGACAATGTGTTCTCCCCAGGGTCGTGGCCCCCGCCAACCGAGGGAAAGTTGAAATATAAACTGTTACGTTAGTAACACACTATAGTGTCGAATCGTAGTGCTAGTGTTGCACCGTCATAGGACGACTGCATCCGGCGTACCGCCGCTGCGTGGAGTCGCTCAATGATCGTAGATCATCCCACTCGTCGGGTGGAAAGGCGAAAGCCATCTGCGATGGGAGCGGCAAAGTCCGATCCTGCAATCGAGTCGCTGGGGAGCGAGATGAAGGATCACAAAGTGGCTGCTGCCTCTGAGCAACAAAGTAAAGAATCAGTTCCGGCCGCGCGCAAGCGCCAGTGGGGTGCCGAGAAGCGGTCCGAGCCGCTCTCAATCGTCCATCCCACGCCGTCGCGTCGAAAGATCGCGCTAGGCCGCCTGGCCATCGTGGCCACCATGGTTGGGTGGGGCTCCTACGTTGTCACCACCATCCTGCGACAGCTGATCGACAACCCCACCGCCGGCTTCCGCTTCCAGTTCGAAGCGGTGTCGTACCTGATTGTCGTCACCTTCCTCACCTTCTCCGCCCTGCTGTACCTGGTGGCACGCCAGGGTGCCCTGTACCGGTTCCGGGACCACAAGCGGGTGCCGCGCGGCGAGCTTGACCGCCACTTCGCCCACTACGACGAGGGCATTACCGTCCTGGTGCCGTCCTACGCCGAAGAGCCACAGGTGGTGCGGGCAACCCTCTGGTCGGCTGCGCTCCAGGAGTTTCCCGACCTACGCGTTGTCCTGCTCCTCGATGACCCCCCGCACCCCACCGATCCGGTGGTGGCCGAGCGCCTGAAAATCACCCGCGAGCTGTCCGAGGGCATTGAGTCCCAGTTGCTTGAGCCCTCCACCCGTTTCAACGACGCGTTGACCAGCTACCGTGAACGACTTATGTCGCCGGGCCCAACCGGTGTGGACGAACTCGAAGTCCTCACCAACGAGTACATTGCAGCGGCCACCTGGCTGGAAGACATGGCGGCCCTCGAGCGGGTTGAAGACCACGTGGATGAGTTCTTCGTCGACCTGGTACTGATGGGCCTCGCCCGGGAGCTCCGCCTGACGGTACTCGGCCTCACCGCAGCGCGTGCGCAGGGCGAGCAGCCCAACGAAGACCGGGTCACTGAGCTGTACCTCCGGCTGTGCCGCATCTTCACGGCCCGGCTGGAAACGTTCGAACGCAAGATGTTCGCCTCGTTGTCCCACGAAGCCAACAAGGCGATGAACCTCAACTCCTACATTTCCCTGATGGGGAAGCGGTGGCACCGCGAGGAGTCCCCGAGCGGAACCATTCTGCGCCCAGCCGAAGGCCCCGCCCAGGTGGATCTGGACGTGCCAGACTCCACGTACCTCCTGACCCTCGACGCGGATTCGCTACTCCTCCGGGACTACTGCCTGCGTCTGGTCTACCTGCTGGAGTCCCCCGGAAACGAGCGGGTCGCAGTAACGCAGACCCCCTACTCCTCCTTCCGCGGAGCCCCGACCCGAATTGAACGAGTCGCCGGCGCGACCACCGACATCCAGCACATCCTGCACCAGGGCATGTCCTACTACGGCGCCACCTTCTGGGTGGGTGCCAACGCCGTGATCCGCAAGGAAGCGCTGATGGACATCCTCGAAGTCGAGGATGTTGGCGGGTTCGAGATCCACACCTACATCCAGGACCGCACCGTCATCGAGGACACCGAGTCCAGTGTTGACCTCGGTGCCCACGGGTGGACGCTGGTCAACTATCCAGAGCGCCTTAGCTACAGCGCGACTCCCCCGGATTTTGGCTCCCTGGTGGTCCAACGACGCCGCTGGGCCAACGGCGGGCTGCTGATCCTTCCGAAGCTGTGGAACCAGCTGCAGGACCGGCGCTACCGCCGGGACCGGATCCTGGTCCGCGAGGTACTGCTCCGGGTCAACTACATGGCGTCAATCGCCTGGGCGAGCTTCGGCCTGCTGTTCCTCCTTGGGTACCCCTACGACAGCAGGCTCCTCAGTCCACTGGTCTTCATGACCGCGATGCCGTACTTCCTCGCGATGGGTAGCGATCTCCGCGATTGCGGGCACCGCTTCAGCGACATCTTCAGGATCTATGGTTTCAATATTGTGCTGCTTCCGGTGAACCTGGCCGGGGTCCTGAAATCCATCCAGCAGGCGTTCACCGGCGAGAAGATCCCGTTTGTTCGCACACCCAAGGTCAAGGACCGCACCGCCGCCCCTGCCCTCTACGTGTTCATCCCCTACGCGATTGTCGCGTTCTCCCTCCTGACCCTGTGGCGCGATGTGCAGCAGGGGAACTGGGGCAACGCTGCATTCGCTGCTTTGAACGCGGTGCTGGCGGCTGGGGCAATTCGCGCCTACATTGGGGTAAACAATTCAATTGTGGACATGGTTCTCGGCGTCCTAAACTGGCTCTACGTACCGCCTCGCAAGAAGCGCGAGACGAAGTCACCGGTTATTGAGAAGTCACCTGAAGAAGCAGATTGGTCCTCCATCCTGTACCACGGAGACCGCCGCCTCAACCGTGACCTCCGGGGATCAAACGACCGCCGCCGACGGATTTCTTCGAGGTAGCCGTCAATCCGCTACCTACCTGGTTGGAGGACAGTCGCAGTCGAAGTGAAGGGGAACATGTCGGCTATCAATGTGCAGAGCGATCAATCAGGCGAAGGCCACCCGGGCAACGTCATCCGGCTGGTCATGCCGAAGGGCGTGGACATCACCGGTGAGATCGCTGAAACGCACGCTGCGCGCGCGCGGTCGATCGCCAATGGCAGTCTACGACCGGTGCTGCTGGAGATCTCCGGGGTCGGGTCGATCAGCCGCGATGCACGGGCAGTCTTCACCAGCTCCCGCACTTCCTCGGCGATAGCCGTGCTGGGTGCCTCCCCCGTGGACAGCGTTATGGCCAACTTTTTACTGGGCGGTGACCCGCCGCCCTGCCCCACCCGTTTTTTCACCACTGAGTCCGAGGCAATGGCCTGGTTAGGTAGTTGCCCGCATGCCTGACAATGAAACCGATCCCCGACTGGCCATGCTGGTCGATGGGATCGTTCGGCTCTCCCGCGGCGATCTCAGCACCCGGATGGAGCCCTCCGCGGCGCGGGACGACGTCGACGCCGTTATCACCGGCTTCAACCTGCTCGCCGAAGAGCTTGAACTGGTGCACCGTGACTTCGAGGATCGGGTGGAGAGCCGCACTGCGATGCTCCACCAGGCGCACCTGGACATGCGCGCCATGGCCATGACTGACGCGCTGACGCAGCTGGATAACCGGATTGCACTCCTCGCCAAACTGGAGGATGAGCTGGCGGCCGATGGTGATGCCACACCGCCGGCCCTGATCCTGCTGGACCTTGACTCCTTCAAGGACGTCAATGACAGTTTTGGGCACGACGCCGGCGACCGGGTTCTGCAGGAGGTCGCCAACCGTCTGGTCGGCGTCATCCGGGACACCGATACCGTCGCCCGCCTGGGCGGGGACGAATTTGCCATCCTGGTCCCCGAGGCGACCCTGGAAATCGCGCTCCGCATCGCCAACCGCGCTCTTGCCGCCCTGGGCGACCGCATCTCGCTGGACGAACTGCATGTCTTTTCCCGTGCCAGCATCGGGGTCAGGCTGGCCGAGCCTGGCCAGAGTCCCGAGAGTATCCTGCTGGACGCGGACACCGCCATGTACGTGGCCAAGCGGGAGGGCCGCAGCACCATCAAGGTCTTCGAACCGGTGATGTTGTTGCAGCGGCAGCTCAGAAGCCAGATTGCCTCCGAGCTCCGCGACGCCATCCGGTCGGATGAGCTGAGCCTTCACTACCAGCCGGTGGTCGACCTGCGTGACGGCCGGGTGCTCGGCCTGGAAGCCCTGGTTCGCTGGAACCATCCCACCCGCGGTTTCATCATGCCGGATGAATTCATCCCGCTGGCCGAAGAAATCGGCGCGGTGATCGAGCTGGACCGGTGGGTGATGGCGTCGGCGATCCGCCAGTACTCGCTGTGGCGCGCGGAAATGGAGCTCGACGACGATTTCCAGCTACGGCTGAACCTTTCGGCTGTCGAACTGCAGCAGCTCGACCTGGTGGACTATGTGCGGGGGCTATTGCGCCGGTTCGACATCCCGCCCGTCGCGCTGGTACTGGAAATCACCGAAACAGCTCTGGTAACGGGCGGCGAGGTGGAAACGTATTCGCTCCTGAGCCTGAAACAGCTTGGCGTGTGCATCGAGATCGACGACTTCGGCACCGGTTACTCATCCATCAGCTACCTGCGGAAACTTCCCGTCAGCATGGTGAAGGTTGATCGTTCACTGCTCAGCGAGCTGTCCACCGGTTCAATCCAGTTCGGCTTCATTGCTGCGATTCTGCAACTCATCCGGGCAGCGGGCCTGGAGGCAGTGTTCGAGGGAATCGAGACCCTTGAGCAGGCCGAGAAGCTAAAGGAAATGGGCTGCGTGGGGGGCCAGGGCTACTACTTCAGTAAGCCGTTGACCGTCGAGGACACCTCAGCCCTCCTGCGTTCCTCAGCGAAGCTGCCGCTCGCCTCCTAGCGGCCGGCTCACCACAATGACCCCCACCCCCGTGCTGCGGGGTGGAGGCCATCGGATGGTCGCGAGCTAGACCAGGCGGGTCAACCAGCCGTGAGTGTCAGGCGAAGTACCCGTCTGGATGCCCAGCAGCTGTTCCCTGATGGACATGGTGACCGCACCGGCCTTGGAATCAGGGGCACCGATCACTTCCGAACCGTCCTTCAGCTGACCGATCGGAGTGATAACCGCGGCGGTACCGCAGGCAAACACTTCAGTGATGTCTCCGGACGCCACCCCATCACGCCATTCATCGAGCGTGATCTTCCGCTCGGTGACCGTGAGTCCGCGGTCCTTGCCCAGCTGGATCACCGATGAGCGGGTGACACCTTCGAGGATGGTCCCGGACAGCGCAGGCGTGACCAGTGAGCCGTCCTTGAACACGAAGAAGACGTTCATTCCGCCGAGTTCCTCGACGGCGTTGTCATTGAACTGGTCCAGGAACAGGACCTGCTTGCAGCCCTGGGCCTCGGCCTCCAGCTGCGCTGCGAGGGACGCGGCATAGTTGCCACCGCACTTCGCGTTGCCGGTGCCGCCACGCCCTGCGCGCGCGTAGTTGCGTGAGACCCAGATGTCGACCGGCGCCAGTTCCCCACCGAAGTAGTTTCCGGCCGGTGAGGCAATGACGCGGAAAGATACTTCCCGTGCTGGCCGTACCCCCAGGAATGCCTCGGTGGCGATCATGAAGGGCCGCAGGTACAGGCTCTCCCCTTCCCGGGTGGGGATCCAGTTCTGGTCCGCCGCCACCAGCTGGCGGAGGGATTCGAGGAAGATGTTCTCGGGCAGCTGTGGCAGGGCCAGCCTTGCTGCAGAGCGGTTCAGCCGCGCAGCGTTCTGGTCCGCCCGGAACGTCCAGACCGATCCGTCCTCGTGACGGTAGGCCTTCATTCCCTCGAAGATCTCCTGACCGTAGTGCAGCACTGCTGCCGCCGGGTCCAGTGCGATAGGCCCGTAGGCTTCCAGACGCGCGTTGCCCCAGCCGCCGGCACCGGTGGTGTCCGCCTTGAAATCGACCACAACCGTGTGATCGGTGAAGTGGTTTCCAAACCCGGGGTCCGCGAGAATCTCGGCCCGTTCCTGATCGGATTTGGGGTTGGCAGAGGGGTGCTGGCTAAATTCCAGGTCGGTGGCTGTCATGGTTAACCAGCTTAGGACACCAGAGCGGCGATCGCATCGCCGATTTGGGCCGTAGTGCGGGGCGCACCGGTGCGGGAGGCGACGTCGTCGTCCACTGCGCGCTCAACCCGCGCGGCGGCGTCGTCGAACCCGAGGTGGCGGAGCATCAAAGCGACGGACAGAATGGCCGCTGTGGGATCGGCCTTCTGCTGCCCGGCGATGTCCGGCGCCGACCCATGAACCGGTTCGAACATGGAGGGGGCGGTGCGGTCCATGTTGATGTTGCCCGAGGCTGCCAGCCCGATTCCGCCGGTGATCGCCGCGGCGAGGTCGGTGATGATGTCGCCGAAGAGGTTGTCGGTGACGATGACGTCGAACCGCGCCGGGTCGGTGACCAGGAAAATCATGGCGGCGTCAACGTGCAGGTAATCGTGGGTGACGTCGGGGAATTCGGCGGCGACCGCTTCGACCGTCCGGCGCCACAGATGGCCTGAGTAGACAAGAACATTGTGCTTGTGGACGAGCGTCAGGTGGCGGCGGGGACGGTCATTGGCCCGGCGGAACGCGTCCCGGACTACCCGCTCCACGCCGTGGGCGGTATTGAGGGAGACTTCGGTGGCAATTTCGTGGGGGGTGCCACCGCGGAGAATGCCGCCGTTACCGGCGTAGGGCCCCTCGGTTCCTTCACGGACCACAATGAAGTCGATGTCGCCGGGTGCGGCGAGGGGGCTCGCGATGCCCGGGTAGAGCCGTGAGGGGCGCAGGTTCACGAAGTGGTCGAGGGAGAACCGGAGCTTCAGCAGCATCTCGCGTTCGATGATGCCCGAGGGGATGCGGGTGTCGCCCGGGGCAGCACCGACCGCACCGAAGAGGATCGCGTCGTGTTCGCGAAGCTTTGCGAGGGTCTCATCGGGCAGGGTCTCACCTGATGCGAGCCAGTGTTCGGCACCGAGCTGGTATTCGGTCAGGGCGAAGGTGGTGTCGAGGTTCGCGGTGACACTGTGGAGTACCTTGACGGCTTCTGCGATGACCTCGGGGCCGATTCCGTCGCCCGGGATGACTGCCAGCTGGACTGTTGAAGATGGTTCGCTCATAGGAACAGATTATTCAGGGTTCATATGATGGACAACTCGTCTCACTTAGTGAGATGCGCCTGACAGCTCCCCGCCGGGTGGTCTCCACCCAGGGACTGATGTTTAGGGGATTAGCACCGCCTAGAGTTGACTCCCATGGACCTCCACCACCGTCTCGCTCGTGTGCTGCGCGCCCACCCGGGCCGCGTGGACCTGGCGCTTACGGTGGTGCTGCTGGTGATCCTCGTCGCGCCAACCCTGCTCTCCTCCGCCGTGCCGCTCGAAATGCTCGCCGCAGCCGGGCTGGTTCTTCCCCTCGTCTGGCGGCGGTCCCGACCCGTCCACGCTGCGGGACTGATCGCGGCCGTCTCGGTGCTGCAACTCATCTTCTATGTGATGCCAGTTCCGGCTCAGGCGGCGGTGCTGATAGCCCTCTATGCCCTGGCTGCCTACGCTCCCCGCTGGGCGAGTCTGGGCGGACTTGCGGTGGCTTCAGTCGGCTGTTTCGCCGGTCTACTCAGGTACAGCGCCTACTTCGGAATCAGCCCCTTCGAGATGCGGGACGCGTCACTTCCCCTGTTCGTCGTGATCGCCGTCCTGGTCCAGTCTCTGGTTCTCCTGTGCTGGGCATTCGGCGATCTGGCACGCAACCGCCGACTCACCCTGCAGGCCCTCGAAGACCGCACCCGACGCCTTGAGGTGGAGCGCCAGCAGGAACGGGATCTGGCTGCTGCCGACGAACGCAGTCACATTGCGCGCGAGATGCACGACATCGTGGCCCACTCCCTCTCGGTCATCATCACCCAGGCCGACGGCGCCAGATACGCGAGCGTGCAAGACCCCACGGTGGCGCCAGCGACACTCGGCACCATCGCCGACACCGGCAGGGCCTCACTTCGGGAGATGCGCCGCCTGCTGGGCGTCCTGCGTGGCGATGAGGAAACATCGACGCGGCCGCTCCCGACCCTCGCAGATGTCCGGGCCCTGATCGAAACGGTCCAGCATGCCGGGCTGACCACCGCCTACTCGGTGGACGGCACCAGCCGACGTGAGCTCCCCGCCGGGGCCGAGCTGACCGCCTACCGCGTGGTCCAGGAGTCCCTCACCAACGTGCTGAAACATGCGGGACCCGACGCCCGCGCCGTCGTCGCCCTGGCCTGGACCCCGCGGGGCCTGAACCTCACCATTGACGACGACGGTCGCGGAGCCAGCGCCGATCCCACCTCTGCGGGCGCAGGGCAGGGCATCAAGGGCATGCAGGAACGGCTCGGACTCTACGACGGGGAGCTGACCGCCGTCGCCCCTGCTGGCGGCGGATACCGCATCGCCGCATTCATCCCCTACACGGAAGCATGACAGTGACAAACTACCCAGTGACGGATAACCCAGTGACGGATTGCCAGCTGACGGATGACCAGGTGACCGGCGAACCGGTCATCCGGGTGGCCCTCGTGGATGACCAGCGGCTGGTCCGCAGCGGCTTCACCATGCTGATCAATTCCCAGCCCGACCTGCGCGTCGTGTGCGAGGCGGGAAACGGGACCGAAGCGGTGGCCGCGTTGAACGCCACCAGTGCCGACGTGGTGCTGATGGACGTCCGGATGCCCGGAATGGACGGCATCGAGGCAACCCGCCGCATCCTGGAGCAGGCGTCGCGCCTGACCGGGGCGGCGGAACGGACCGGTCCGAAGATTGTGGTTCTGACCACCTTTGATCTCGACGAGTACGCACTGGCCGCGATCCAGGCGGGTGCGAGCGGCTTCCTGCTCAAGGATGCGCCGCCGGAGGAACTGCTTGAGGCGATCCGCACCGTGTATCGCGGTGACGCGGTGATTGCTCCCTCCACCACCCGGCGGCTGCTGGATCATGTGGCTCCGATGCTGCGCCGATCCTCCCCCGCTGCGGGCGCCAACGCCGAGTCGGTCAAGTCCCTGACGGCGCGTGAGCGGGAGGTCTTCGGACTGATCGCGCGAGGCCTGTCCAACCCCGAGATTGCCGGCAGCCTCTACCTGTCCGAAGCGACAGTGAAAACCCATGTGGGCCATATTCTGGCGAAGCTGCAGGCCCGGGACCGGGTGCAGGCTGTGCTGATCGCCTATGAAACCGGCGTGGTGCACCCCTAGCCCTGAATCTCCTCGTCCCGGAGCACTGGGATGACTCATCCCGCGGGATGAGGAAGGCAGCAGCGGAGACCGGACCGTAGGCTGATCCGCCACGAAGACTGCCGCCCTAGCGTTGAAGCATGAGAATTTCCGCCAACACCGCCGACCACCCTTCGACGTCGTCCGCTGCCTCCCAGCCGGCCGCGTCAGCCGACTCGCTCTCCAAAACCTATGGGCGTGCCGACACCCGCGTGCACGCCCTGAAGGAGGTCAGCGTGACCTTCGAACGCGCCCGGTTCACGGCGATCATGGGCCCCTCGGGGTCCGGCAAGTCCACCCTGATGCATTGCCTGGCAGGGTTGGACACCGCGGACTCCGGCCGCGTCCGGATTGGGGACACCGAACTCACCGGGCTGTCCGACAATGAGCTGACCCGGCTGCGGCGGGACCGGATCGGTTTCGTGTTCCAGGCCTACAACCTGATCCCCACGCTGACCGCCGAACAAAACATCACCCTGCCGGTGGCGCTTGCGGGTGGCACGGTGGACAGT
Source organism: Arthrobacter sp. TMT4-20 (assembly GCF_054510775.1). Taxonomy (NCBI): domain Bacteria; kingdom Bacillati; phylum Actinomycetota; class Actinomycetes; order Micrococcales; family Micrococcaceae; genus Arthrobacter; species Arthrobacter sp. TMT4-20. The sequence goes on from NZ_JBTNDW010000001.1 coordinate 85,157, forward strand.
CAGTGGCTGACCGAGGTCTGTGCCACCCTGGGCTTGGCCGACCGGCTCACGCACCGGCCGCATGAGCTGTCCGGTGGCCAGCAGCAGCGGGTGGCGGTGGCCCGCGCCCTCCTGACCCGCCCCGACGTGTTGTTCGGCGATGAGCCCACCGGCAACCTCGATTCCCGCTCCGGCGCCGAGGTACTCTCCCTGCTGCGCCGCAGTACGCGGGAAATGGGGCAGAGCATCATCATGGTGACCCACGACCCCGTGACCGCTTCCTATGCCGACAGCGTCCTGCTGATGAACGACGGCGAATTGGTGGGCCAGCTGGACCGCAGCACACCCGACGTCATCTCGCAGGCTCTCGCCGGACTGGGGGCCTAGGCGATGCTGCAGGTTGCACTTGCCCAACTCCGGATTCACGCCAGGCGGTTTGTTGCGGTGGGGCTGGCCGTGATGCTCGGCGTCGGCTTCCTGGCCGCGACCCTGATGGTCTCAGGCACTACGCAGGCCACCCTCCAACAAAGCATCGGGGCCACCTACGCGAAGGCTGACCTGGTGGTCACCGTCGGCGACGGCGGTCAGTCAGCACTGGAAACCGAGCAGCTGCTGTCCGGTATTGACGGGGTGTCGGCCGTCCACGCCGCGCAACGGACCCTCTCGACGCTGCAGCTTCCTTCGGGGCCGGCGGACGTCTTCGTCCTGAGCACCGCCCCGACTGAACTTCAAACCTCGACCATGGTCAACGGGGCCCTCCCCGCCGACGGTTCGGGAATCAGTATCGACAAGACGTCGGCCGCCGAGCTGGGGATGACGGTGGGCGACACCTACGCTCTGGAGCAGTCCTACTATTCGCTCGTCGGCGGCGACGCACCCCCTCCCATGACCGTCACAGTGACGCTCACGGGGATCACCGAGGATTCGGCCGACCCTTATCTCTCCGGTCTGCCGCAGGTCTACGCCGCGCCGGACCTGGTGCAGACCCTGAGCGTCCTGTCCCCCGGCGAGCAACCGCCCCAGGCCACCATCGCCCAGCTGGCCCTCCTCGGAACTGCCGATCCCTCAGCCGTCAGTGCCGATGCCACAGCTGCGCTCGCAGCAGCAGGCGTCTCGGCCGAGGTTCGCACCAGCGCCGAACAGGTGACTGCAGACGTGGCGGCTCTTTCGGGAGGGACTGACCAATTGACGGTGATCCTGCTGGCCTTCGCCATCGTCGCCGTCCTGGTGACCGTGCTGGTCATCTCCAACACGTTCTCCGTACTGGTGGCACAGCGAACCCGTGACCTTGCGCTGCTGCGCTGCATTGGCGCCTCGAGGCGTCAGATCCGCCACTCGGTCCTGCTCGAAGCCGCTGTGGTGGGGCTCGTGTCCTCGGTGCTCGGGGTGCTTCTCGCCGCAGGAGTGATGTTTACCCTCGTCTCTGTTGCAGCCGCGCAGGAGGGTACCGAGTTCGCCACCCTGGCCATCCCGGTCTCGGCCATCCTGGTGAGCCTCATCGTCGGCCTCGCGATGACCCTGGCCGCCGCTTTTGTCCCGGCCCGCGCCGCGACCGCTGTCGCCCCCCTCGAGGCGCTACGTCCCGCCGAGGACGCCACGACCGGGACCCGCAAGGGCAGGATACGGCTGGCCATTGGATTGCTGCTCGTGCTGCTCGGCGCCGGACTGCTCGGGGTGGGCGCCGTCTCATCGGCACTGCTGATCGCGTTACCCGGCGGTGTGTTCTCCTTTGTGGGCGTGCTGCTGTGCGCCTCCCTGTTCCTGCCTGCCCTCGTGACAGCCGTCGGCCGGCTCGCGGCACCGCTGGGAGTGCCGGGTAGGCTCGCGGCGCTCAATGCGGTCCGCAACCCGGCCCGGACCACTGCCACCGCCAGCGCACTGCTGGTGGGCGTCACCCTGGTGACCATGATGATGGCCGGCGCCCACACCTCGCGGGCCGCGTTTGAAGCCGAGCTCGGCGCCAATTACCCGGTGGACCTCGCGGTCCAGGAGGTCGGAAACGCTGCCGCTGCTGACGCTGCCGTGACAACAGTTCAGCAGCTGGCGGGCGTGGATGCGGCGATGGCCCTCTCGGTCGCTGCTGTCTCCGACGAGGCAGCCGGCACCCTGCCCGTGTACGCCATCTCCCCCGACGAGGCGGAGTCCGTGCTTCGCAATACTGGACTTGAGCTGGTGGACGACGTGGTGTTCATGCCGCAGGACTCCGGGCTCACCGAGGTGACGCTCGAGGGTGCGACAGGACCGGTCACTCTCCCGGTCCGGGAAGCCCAGACCCAGATTTTCGTTCCGGCCATCACTGAGGCCACGGCGGCGGCGCTCGGGGCGGCTCCCCTGCCGGGCGTTGCGGCATTGGGCGATGAGACGAGCATTCTGTGGCTGAAACTCGATGACTCACTTGATGCTGCCGGAGTGACTGGGCTGCGGTCCGAGATTGTCGAGGCGCTGAGGGTTTCCGAATATCAGGTCAATGGCGCTGCTATTGAACGGGTCTCCTTCAACGAGATCATCGACGTCATCCTGCTGGTAGTCACGGCGCTGCTGGCCGTCGCCGTGTTGATTGCGCTGATCGGCGTCGCGAACACACTGTCGCTGTCGGTGCTCGAACGCACCAGGGAATCATCCCTGTTGCGCGCGCTGGGCCTGACTCGTGGTCAGCTGCGCGGGATGCTCGCCGTCGAGGCGGTCCTCATTGCCGGCGTCGCTGCCGCCTTCGGGTGCCTGCTCGGGGTGGTGTATGGGTGGCTGGGCGTGCAGTCGGCGCTTGGTGCAATCACCCCGGTCACGCCGTCGATCCCCTGGGCGCAGCTGGTGGGGGTGGTCGCCGTCGCCGTCGTCGCGGCACTGTTGGCGTCGGTGCTGCCGGCCCGCCGGGCGGCTCGGCTGTCACCGGTCGAGGGACTCGCGACGGCGTGACCCTGACGGCGTGAATCCCGGGTGTGCCGAGCCGGGCCAAGCCGGGCGGAACCTGCGAAGATGGGGGTCATTATTCTTTGCAGGTTCCGTTCGAAAGGTTTACCCATGGATCACTCCCCGACCCCCCGCAGCAACTCGAACCCAGCCGACTCCAGCAGGCTGTCGGCCTACCTGGATGACCACCTGGTGGCATCTGCTTCCGGAGTGAAACTGTTTTCGACGGCCCAGGAATCCTGGTGCGGCACCAAGCATGAGCAGACCTTCGCCTCGCTCACCAAGGAGATCTCGGGCGAACGGGACGAACTCGCGCAGATCATCAGCTCCCTCGGCTACACGCCGAGCAAGGTCAAGATGGTCATCGCGCAGGTTGGCGCGCAGCTGAGCAAACTCAATCCCCTGAACCTCCGCCGCTCGGACAAGGGCGGCGGCGCACAGCTGGAACTTGAGGCGCTGCAGAGTATTGTCCGCGGCAAGGAATGCATGTGGGAAACCCTGGGCGCCCTCACCGAGGCTGGCTCGACCGAGCTAGACGCCGAACAGCTGCGCCACCTGGCCGATCGGGCCCGCAAACAGCAGGAACAACTCGCGCACGTGATGCGGGAGACGGCGCCCGAGCGTTTTCTCTCCGGCGACCACTAGCCGCCTGCCAAACAAACCCGCCGAGACGCGAGATCTGGCGGCCCGCTAAACCCGCCCCAAAGCTCGTGCGAGTCGCCAGCTCTCGCTGTTCGACGAGGTTAGCCCTCGGCGGGCTCTTCGTACTTCGGGAAGATCGGCGCCGGTGCCGGCAACGCCGTGCCGGCCACCAACGGCGTGGCGATTGCGCTGAACTGGCGGGCGACGTCGTCGGGCCCGGTGCCCTGGCCCAGCGCCGAGAGGAGCCGTCCGGCGCCGTCGGGCATGACCGGCTGAGCGAGGATCGAGACGATCCGGAGCACCTCCAGCGTCACGTACAGCACCGTGTTCATGCGCTCGGGGTCGGTCTTCCGGAGCACCCAGGGCTGCTGGTCGGCGAAGTACGCGTTCGTGTCGCCCAGCACTCCCCAGCTCAGTTCTAGCGCGCGGGAGAATTCCTGCCGGTCGAACGCGGTACGGGACGACTCCAGGAGCCCGTTGGCCTGCGCCAGGATCGCCTCGTCGGCCGGCGCGAACGACGACGGCGAGGGCACCTGCTCGTCGCAGTTCTTGGCCACCATCGACAATGATCGCTGGGCGAGGTTGCCCAGGTTGTTGGCGAGGTCGGAGTTCATCCGGCCCACGATCGCCTCATGGCTGTAGGACCCGTCAGCACCGAAGGGCACCTCACGCAGCAGAAAGAACCGGACCTGGTCGAGGCCGTACTGCTCCACCCAGTCCTTCGGCGCGACCGTGTTGCCCAGCGACTTGGACATCTTCACGCCCTTGTTGAACAGGAATCCGTGGATCATGATCCGTTTCGGCAGCTCGAGCCCTGCGGACATCAGGAACGCAGGCCAGTAGATGGCGTGGAAGCGTGAAATGTCCTTGCCGATAACGTGGACGTCGGCTGGCCAGTACTTTTTGAAGCGTTCCGACTCGGTATCGGGGAACCCGACGCCGGTGAGGTAGTTGGTGAGCGCGTCCACCCAGACGTACATCACGTGGTCTTTGTTGCCGGGGACCGGCACTCCCCAGTCGAAGGTGGTGCGGCTGATGGACAGGTCCTCCAGGCCGCGCTTCACGAAGCTGATGACCTCATTGAAGCGGGACTGGGGCGCACCGAACTCGGGCTGGTCGGAGTACAGGGCAAGGAGCTTGTCCTGGTAGGCGGAAAGGCGGAAGAAATAGCTTTCCTCTTCCGTCCAGGTCACCTCGGTGTCGGTTTCGGTGGCGTAGCGGACGCCGTCGTCGCGCACCTCGGTGTCGTCCTCGCTGTGGAACGCCTCGTCCCGCACCGAATACCAGCCAGCGTACTTGTCCAGGTAGATGTCGCCGCGGGCTTCCATCAGCTTCCAGATGGCGGAGGCAGCGGCGTAGTGGTCGGCGTCAGTGGTGCGGATGAAACGGTCATAGGAGCTGCCGACGTCGTCGTTCATGGCCTGGAACGCCTGGGCGTTGCGGGTGGCTAGGTCACGGACGGGGATGCCTTCGCGGTCGGCGGTCTGCTGCATCTTCAGGCCGTGCTCATCGGTGCCGGTCAGGAACATCACGTCGTAGCCGTCGAGGCGCTTGAACCGGGCCAGTGCGTCGGTGGCGATCGCCTCATAGGCGTGGCCGATGTGCGGGATCCCGTTGGGGTAGGAGATCGCGGTGGTGAGGTAATACGGGGGCAGCTGCTCTGTGGATGTCACCTAAAGAAATTACCCTGTTTTCCTGTCCCTTGTCGCTTCGTGACCGGGCAGCCCGCTGGTAACGTCCGTGGCATGGTCCCTGATCTGGCGCACGACGACGACGGTTCCGCCCCCGGGCCGGCGTCTGAAGCAACACAGTTGGTCGCTGCCGTACGCGACCGGCTGCGAACCGTTGCCGACCCCGCGAAGGCGCCCCGGATGCAGGCGTACATGAAATCCGCGATGCCCTATCTCGGGGTGTCGTCCCAGCCGCTCAAAGTGATCTGCCGGGAAGTCTTCACTGCGCACCCGCTTCCGGACCGGGCCCAGTGGGAGTGGGCGGTCCGCCAACTGTGGGACGGGGCAACTTTTCGGGAGGAACGGTACGCCGCCGTCGCCCTTCTGACCCACCGCCGCTACAGCGGCTATCAGGATGAGCAGACCCTCACGCTGTACCGCCAACTGGTGGAGACCGGCGCCTGGTGGGACTTCATCGACGTGATCGCCAGTCGCGGTGTGGGACCTATCCTGCGGGCCGCGCCGGAAACCGTGACGCCGCTGATGCGGTCCTGGGCCCGCGACGGCCACCTCTGGGTACGCCGGACGGCGATCCTGTGCCAGCTCCCCAGCAAGGGGGAAACCAACGCTGCGCTGCTGGCCGACGTCGTCGGGGTGAACCTTGAGGACAGTCTTTACGGCAAGGAATTCTTTATCCGCAAAGCGATCGGGTGGGCGCTGAGGGAGTATGCGAAGACGGATCCCGGCTGGGTGCTGGCCTTCGTTCAGGACAATGAAAAGGGCCTCTCGCCGCTGTCGCGGAGAGAGGCCCTGAAGCATTTGGGTGGCTAGCTCTGCAGATCCACCTCGCGTGCCACCGTCGCGCCGATCGCTTCCTTGAGGGCGTCGAGCACGTCCTGCGGAACCGCACTGTCGACGGTCAACAGGGAGAGGGCCTGGCCGCCCTCAGTGTTGCGGGCCACCTGCATGCCGGCAATGTTGATTTCCTTCTCCCCCAGCAGGCGACCGAGGGTACCAATCACGCCGGGACGGTCCTGGTACAGCAGGACCAGCAGGTGCTCGCTGATCGGGATTTCCAGGTCGTAGCCGTTGACGCCGACCAGCTTCTCGATCTGCTTGGGGCCGGTCAGGGTGCCCGCTACCGAGATCTGCGATCCGTCCGACAGCGCGCCCCTGATGGTGAGCACGTTGCGGTACTCCTCCGATTCGGGGGTGGTGACCAGCCGGGTGTTGATGCCCCGCTGTTCGGCGAGGATCGGAGCGTTCACGTAGGAAACCTGCTCGGAGACGATATCGGTGAAGACCCCCTTGAGGGCTGCGAGCTCCAGCGCCTTCACATCCAGGGAGGCGATTTCGCCGGCGACCTCGACCTCGATCTGGGTGAGCGAATCGTGGGTCAGCGCGGTGAAGATCCGGCCCAGCTTCTCGATCAGCGGGATTCCCGGGCGCACCTCAGGTGCGATGACGCCGCCGGCCACGTTGACGGCGTCGGGCACCAGTTCACCAGCCAGGGCGAGGCGGACCGACTTGGCAACAGACACGCCGGCCTTTTCCTGCGCCTCATCGGTGGACGCGCCGAGGTGCGGGGTGACCACCACGTTGTCGAGGGTGAAGAACGGCAGGTCGGTGCTGGGCTCGGTGACGAAAACGTCGACGCCGGCGCCGGCAATCTCGTTGGACTGCAACGCGGTGAACAGCGCTGCCTCGTCCACGAGGCCTCCGCGGGCCACGTTGACGACGTAAGCCGAGGATTTCATCTTCTTGAAGGCGGCCTCGCCAAGCATGCCCAGCGTCTCGGGGGTTTTCGGCATGTGGATGGTGATGAAGTCTGACTGTTCAAGGAGCTCGTCCAGGGTGACGAGCTGGACGCCGAGCTGGGCGGCGCGGGCCGAGGTGATGTACGGATCGTAGGCGAGGATTTCGGTATCGAAACCCTGCAGGCGGGCCGCGACGAGGGCGCCGATGCGCCCGAGGCCGATGATGCCGACCTTCTTCTCGTACAGTTCGATGCCCGAGTACTTGGAACGCTTCCACTCGCCGCCCTTGAGCGCTGCGCTGGCCTGCGGGATGTGGCGGGCGAGGCTGAGGATGTGGCCGACGGTCAACTCGGCGGCGGAGATGATGTTGGAGGTGGGCGCGTTGACCACCATGACGCCCGCCTGCGTGGCGGCTTTGATGTCGACGTTGTCCAGGCCGACGCCGGCGCGGGCAATGACCTTCAGGTTCGGCGCTGCGGCGATGGCTTCGGCATCCACCTGGGTGGCGGAGCGGACGAGGATGGCGTCGACGTCGACAATTGCGGCGAGCAGCTGGGCCCGATCCGAACCGTCGGTCTGCCGGATCTCAAAGTCGGGGCCCAAGGCCTCAACAGTGGCTGGGGACAGCTCTTCGGCAAGGAGAACTACGGGTTTGCTGGTCACGGGGGTGATCCTTCGCTGCTGTGCTGTGTGAGTTAGACAATTCGGGGGGATGTGGCAAGTCTAAATGGGCGGTGCGCCCGGGCCCGCTTTGTTACTCAGCGGGCCGGACGACGCCACAGCGCAGCACTCGGCCAGGACTCCGAAGGGCCCTGGCCGAGTGCTGTTGCTGTGTCGAGGAAACGACCGTATCTAGCGGGCTACTGAGCCTTCGTTGTAGTCGTCGTTCGTCTTGATCCAGGAGAAGAGCTTCCGCAGTTCGCGGCCGGTGGCCTCGATCGGGTGGTCCTCACCCTTCTTGCGCAGCTCGGCAAATTCCTTGCCGCCGTTGTCCTGGTCGTCGATGAAGCGCTTGGCGAAGGCACCGCTCTGGATGTCGGCGAGGACAGCCTTCATGTTTTCCTTCACCGAGGGGTCGATGACGCGGGGGCCGGAGACGTAGTCGCCGTACTCAGCGGTGTCGGAAACGCTCCAGCGCTGCTTGGCGATGCCGCCTTCAACCATCAGGTCGACGATCAGTTTCAGCTCGTGCAGGACCTCGAAGTAGGCGACCTCCGGCTTGTAGCCGGCCTCGGTCAGGGTTTCGAAACCGTACTGGATGAGCTGTGATGCGCCACCGCAGAGGACTGCCTGCTCGCCGAAGAGATCGGTTTCGGTTTCCTCGGTGAAGGTGGTCTCGATGACTCCGGCGCGGGTGCCGCCGATGGCCTTGGCGTAGGACAGCGCCAGTTCGCGGGCCTTGCCGGACGGGTTCTGCTCGACGGCGATCAGATCGGGGACGCCTCGGCCGGCTTCAAACTCGCGGCGCACAATGTGGCCGGGGCCCTTGGGCGCGACCAGAGCGACGTCGACGTCGGCGGGTGCCTTGATGTAGCCGTAGCGGACGTTGAAACCGTGACCGAAGAACAGGGCGTCGCCGGCCTGCAGGTTGGGGGCAATGTCCTCCGCGTACACGTGGCGCTGCACCTGGTCCGGGGTGAGAACCATGATGAGGTCGGCCTCGGCGGTGGCGTCAGCGACGCTCAGCACGCGAAGACCCTCGGCCTCCGCCTTGGCGCGGGACTTCGAGCCTTCTTTGAGGCCAACACGGACGTCGACGCCGGAGTCGCGGAGGCTCAGCGCGTGCGCGTGCCCCTGGCTGCCATAGCCAATAACAGCCACGGTGCGGCCCTGGATGATTGAAAGGTCTGCATCGTCGTCGTAGAACAACTCAGTCACTTGGTTTTCTCCTGTGTTTTTTCTTGCTGGAGTCCAGCTTGTGGTCTTTTGGGTGGAACTGCCGTTAGGTGTCAGGCGCTGCGTAGGGCGCGGTCGCTCATGGACTTTGCCCCGCGGCCAACGGCCAGGGTTCCTGACTGAACAATTTCGCGGATCCCGAACGGCTCCAGCACTGACAGGAGTGCTGTGAGTTTTTCGGCGGTGCCGGTGGCTTCGATGATCAGGGCGTCGGTTGAGACGTCGACCACCGATGCGCGGAACAGGTCGGCTGCCTGGGTTACCTGCAGCCGTGTTGCGGCATCTGCCCGTACCTTGACCAGGATGTGGTCGCGCTGCACGGAGGAATCGGGAACCAGCTCAACAATCTTGATCACGTTGATGAGCTTGTTCAGCTGTTTGGTGACCTGCTCCAGCAGGTCACCCTCGGCCTCGACCACTACCGTGATCCGGGACATACCCTGGATCTCGGTGGGGCCAACTGCCAAAGAATTGATGTTGAACGCGCGGCGCGCAAAGAGACTTGCGACGCGGGTCAGGACGCCGGGAACGTCCTCCACCAGAACGGAAAGCGTGTGACGAGCCATGTTAGTCCTCCTGCTCCCAGTCTGGGGTCATATTACGGGCAATCTGGATGAGGTCGTTGCTGACCCCCGAGGGGACCATCGGCCACACCATTGAGTCGCGGCTGACAACGAAGTCGATGACCACCGGACGGTCGTTGATCTCCAACGCCTGGGCGATGGTGGCATCGATGTCTTCGTCCCGTTCGCAGCGGAGGCCCGCACACCCGTAGGCGTCGGCCAGCTTCACAAAGTCGGGTACCCGGGCCGTGTCATGACCCGTGTTCAGGTCAGTGTTCGAATACCGGCCCTCGTAGAAGAGAGTCTGCCATTGGCGGACCATCCCGAGGGACGAGTTGTTGATGACTGCCACCTTGATGGGGATGTTGTTGATCACACAGGTGGCCAGTTCCTGGTTGGTCATCTGGAAGCAGCCGTCGCCGTCGATCGCCCAGACCACCCGGTCCGGATTACCCACCTTGGCACCCATTGCTGCGGGCACTGCGTATCCCATGGTGCCGAGGCCACCGGAGTTCAGCCAGGCGTGGGGGCGCTCGTATTTGATGAACTGTGCAGCCCACATCTGGTGCTGGCCCACGCCTGCGGCGTAAACCCCTTCGGGTCCGGTCATCTCGCCGATCCGCTTGATCACGTGCTGCGGTGCCGACAGGCCGTCGTCGGGCTGGGTGTAGCCCATGGGGTAGGTTTCGCGGAGCCGGTTGATCATGGTCCACCAGGCGTCGATGTTCGGCGCGCCGGTGGCTGCGAACTGCTCGCGCAGGGCGTTGGTGAGCTCGGGCATGATCTCCTTGACCGAGCCGACAATCGGAACGTCGGCGGTGCGGTTCTTAGAGATTTCGGCGGGGTCGATGTCCGCGTGGATTACCTTGGCACCGGGTGCGAAGGTGGACAGGACACCGGTGACCCGGTCGTCGAACCGGGCGCCCAGTGTGATGAGCAGGTCCGATTGCTGCAGCGCGGTCACGGCTGACACTGAGCCGTGCATGCCGGGCATGCCGACGTGCTGCTGGTGCGAATCGGGAAACACGCCGCGCGCCATCAGCGTAGTGACTACGGGTGCGCCAACAAGCTCAGCCAGTTCCAACAGTTCAGCGGCACCGTGGGCTTTGATGACACCGCCACCCACGTAGAACACCGGGCGCTGGGATTCGCTGATCAGCCGGGCTGCCTCGCGAACCTGCTTCGAGTGACCGCGAACCACTGTCCGGTAGCCGGGCAGGTCGATCTTGGGTGGCCAGGAAAACGTCGTCGTCGCCTGTTGCGCATCCTTGGAGATGTCGACGAGCACCGGGCCGGGGCGGCCGGTGGATGCGATGTGGAAGGCCTCGGCAATGATCCGAGGGATGTCGGCTGCCTTGGTGACCAGGTAGGAGTGCTTGGTGATGGGCATGGTGATGCCCACGATGTCGGCTTCTTGGAACGCGTCCGAGCCAATCACTGCGCTGTTGACCTGGCCGGTGATGATGACCATCGGAACGGAGTCCATGTGGGCGTCGGCGATGGCGGTGACCAGGTTGGTGGCGCCGGGGCCGGAGGTGACGATGCAGACACCCGGCCGGCCGGTCACCATGGCATAGCCCTGGGCCGCGTGCCCGGCGCCCTGCTCGTGGCGCACCAGGATGTGCCGGAGTTTTGTGGAGGCGAGCAATGGATCGTAAGTCGGAAGGATGGCTCCGCCGGGAAGGCCGAAGATGTCGTCGACGCCTAGCTCCTCGAGAGAGCGGACGATCGCTTCCGATCCGAGCATCTCCGTGGGCGGAACTACAGTGTTGGGGCCTCGGACGGCAGTGGGCTGGACGGCTTGCACTGAGTCACGGGTGTGGCTGCGCGCCGGGGCCGCCGGAGCGGTTGGTTTGGCCATCAGCGTGGGGCTGGAGGGCGATCCCTTGGACATTGGTGACTTCCTTGATGAATCGATACTGCTCGTGTAATGCGGGTGTCGTGCGCTTTGCGTCGGATGGGAACAAAAAAACCCCTCAGCCTGGTTGGCTCCGTGAGGGGTTGCGCGTGACGTAGTGTTACCAGTCGGGCTTTAGGCCACGCGCTTGGTAAGAAGGACTACTACGGATTCGAACTGCATATCTGTAGTTTCCACTCACCTTTTGGGGGTGTCAAACGGCGACACCTGGCGTCTCACTATATGGACACCTCGTCCAGTTAGTGGACACTAACTGGGTTGGCTTTTGGGCCGTCCTGTGGTCAGCATCCGATGCCTTGTGGGTTCTCCAAACAGGTCTCCGCCACGCTATGCCGCTCACTGCGCCAAATACTCATCAAATGCGGCTCCGAAGTAACCCTTGCCTGACCCGCAACAGGCAACCACGGACCACCATCCACCGAATAATCCCCAGCGAAGAGCGTATCCAGCCCGACCAGGTAGTCGCCCGTTTCGGAATACCTGTGGCTAGTTAAAGTCTCAACGTCGAAGCCGTCCCCGGGCAGCGCCGACCCAGGATCGGTGGTGACCAGGCTCGAACCGTCACCATACGACCACTCATACGACACTGGCCACGCACGAAGCCGAATCTGAGCGTTCTGGAACTCAAACGTGAACTCCTGCTCCTGCGCCACGGCATAAAGATTGCTGTGCGCATTCCGCAGTCCGAAATGATCCGGCTGAGAAAACACACCGGCAGCGATAATCGGTTGGCTCTCAAACTCGGTCAACGTAATGACGATAGGGGCTTCTTCCAGCGTCGCCGCCGTCGGGGCGGTCGGCGGGGCCCCCGGATACAAACAACCACTACGACCCGTCGCGGTCCGCGTCGGCGGACTAACATTGCGATTCACCTCAATCCACTGCACCAATACCCCATCCGCCTGCGCATCACACTGAGCATTCAACTGCACGCAATACGCAGGGTCCATAAAATCCTGCGCCCCAGCAGTACACACCCGCTCATACGTGTAATCCACCCCGTCATCCACCGGAAGATTGGCACTCGAGGCGTCCGAGGACTCGGTCGACTTTGTTCCTTCCGAACCCGATACAGATTGACGGGTAACGTTCCTCGCGCTGACATCGGACTCGTCGAACGTGATCCCCGACTCGCTTTCGGAGGCTCGAACAGGGGCCGCCGTCAAAAGCGAGAAAATAAGCCCCACCAACACCGCAATCGCACCAAACTGAAACACTGATTTCATTAGACTCATGTCCCCTCAGGGGATCCAAAGTCGAGCATGATCCATCGGTCTTCCTCATAGATAGCGATCACGACGTCGATGCTCGGATCGGACGGCGGTGACTCCCCCGTTTCACCACCAGACGGGGAGAACATCGTCACCCGGTCCTGCCCAACTTCGACAAATGAATTGATCGAACCAGCTGTGTTGGCTTCGAATTCAGACGAAAAGCTAATGACCTCTGCGTCACCACCAGCTACCCAACCGCCAGTAGAAAAATGGTCCTCTACGCCCTCGACGACATTCATACATGTCCCACACCCAGTGTCAGTGATCTCCAGGAACTCAGCCCAGTCGTTGGTGATATATCCGTAGCTGAAAAGCTCAAACCAGTACTCGGTGAAGGCTTCAAGGCCCTCGACCGAATTCTCATCGGCCAGGGGCGGCTTCTCTGGCACCGGGATGTTCGCCGCCGGGCCATTAGACGATGCGGGGCTCGGCTCGGGCGTGGAGGGTGCCGTGAGGGTGGAGCCTTGGGAGGGACTCGGCGACGTGTCGGCCGAAGTAGAGACGACCGGAGTTGACGGCCCCGGCGCACCGGGATCGGCCTGGCACCCCACCATCAAAAGACCAGGGATCATGACCAGCGCGGCGGTCGTCCGCCGCGAACCGAAGGTGCTGCGAGGCTGTGGCACTGTGACTCCCGAGAAACGGTGCGAGTCGAACCAATCGAAGACACCAGAATAACCGAATCCAAAGATTTGCAAACCTTTATCCACAACCCAAAATGACGTCAATCTCAGCCTAGGACCTTCGCCCGGCCCCAGAAGCCCGAAGGTGAAAGCCACATTGGACAGTCGTCGGCTGAACTGGGGCTGGGGGCACCGACGCTCCTGAACCGACGGTGGAGTCCCCTGGCAGTGCGGTCAGGTCTGTCTCAGTAGATCAAGGCACTTGGGCAGCACTGGAGAGAACTGACTTGGCTAGAAGGGCGGGGGTATGTCGGGTGGTGGTGCTGGGGGTGGGTCGGCTGTGGTGAGGTAGGTTTCGCCGGCAGGCGAGATCGCGATGATGGTCCCGGGCTCGGGTTGTTGGTAGTGCCAGTAGCCTTCGGTTTTGAACATGTGGTGACGTTTACACAGGGCCGCCAGATTCCCGTAGCTGGTCGTTCCTCCTTGGGACCAGGGGGTGGTGTGGTCGAGTTCGCAGAACACCGCCAACCGGTTACACCCCGGATGCCGACACGTCCCATCCCTGACCCGGACCGCATCCTTCAGGTCCTGCGGGACCCGATACGTGGTCGCATCAGCGCCTAACCTGGCCCCGGTAAAGGGGTGGGTAAGGATCCTCGTGAACGATGGTGCGTGCCCAGCGAGTTTCCGTGCCGTCTCGGGATCAATCGGCCCGTACCCTTCCAACTCACCCGGGGCATCCCCACCGAGGAGAGTCAACACCGGGACGGTGACGAACACCTTCGCCTGCACACCCCAATACGTACTGGCCTCCCCCGGCTGACTGGGGCTGGTGTTCGACCGGGATCCGGGGTCCGCTGTTCCCGGCCCGCCCCGGTCAGCGGCAGCACCTAAGTCAGCGGCACCAGCGGGGTCAGCACCGGGGTGGGTCCCAGCGGCAGCACCAAGGTTAGCGCCGGGGGCAGCAGCTGGGTCAGCGGGGTCGGGTGCATGACTCATGTGTCCAGTGGGTCCGGCACTGGTGAGGACGTCCACCAGAACATCGGCCCTGAGCTGGGTGAGAGTCCTGGCCTCGTCCGGGCCCTGCAAGGCCCGGGCTGCGGTATCGACCCGGTGGAAAATCCCGGCAGCCTGGTCGGTGGGTAGGTAGGCTTCGAGCCACGCCATCCCGTCGTAGGCAGGACTCAGCTGCACTAACCGGCCCAGGACTGCCTTTTGACGGCGGGTGCTGATCGACTCGGGGTGCAGCCTCTCCCGAAGCCTCACTGCCTGGTAATAGAACTTCGAAACCGTCATCTTCCCGGCCATCGTAATAAGCCGGTCCTCAAACGCCGCCGACGCCGCCGCGAAGGTATGGGGGATGCTGATGACTTCCTCCACCACAGCCCACGCGTGGCGACGGGAAAACCGGCCAGCTTCCAAAGCATGAAGGGTGGAAGGGTAATGCCGGACCAGCAGGGTGCTGTGTTCGATCAAGGACCCCGCGGTACGTTCCGGCAAATGCAACGCGGCACCGACCTCCGCCGCGGCGAGGGGCTTATCAAATCCAAAGGCCCCACGACCGTCGTGAATCCGCTCGGCCTGAAGGTCCAACGCCCGGGTAGCTAACTTGGCTTCCTGCGCATCAAGCCAGGACCTCAGCTCAGCGACGTCCTTCAACGCGTCCACCGTCTGAGCAGAGTCCAGACCCGCCACCGCAGCCAACCCAAGATGGCCGGTCAAGGCCGGCGATTCCGCACTGGAACGCACCCGCCCACCCGAACCAAATACCGGACCAGGCTTACCAGGCCCGTCGGCCTGAGGTGCCTCCCAGAACGCGTCAACGCTAAGTGGACCACCCGGACCATACCCACCCGCACTCCCCGAGGCACCCGAGGCACCCGAGGCACCCGAGGCACCCGAGCCACCCGAGCCACCCGAGCCACCCGAGCCACCCGAGCCACCCGAGCCACCCGAGGCAGTGTTCGCGGACCCGCTATCAGAAGCGGAATCGGAGCCAGAATCGGAGCCAAACTCAGGGCCGGAATCGGGGAAGAATGCCGATCCGGTAGCAGAGGCTTTACTGCTTTTCATACCTCCATTCCATCATCGAGCACTGACAGTAATGACAAAATAGGGCCCCATTTAGGGCCCCCAGGAAAACTTTTTTCAACTATTTTTCAGCACCGGAATTCAGGCACCGCAGACCCAGTCCCGGACCACCCCTCCCAAGTGTGGGAGGGGTGGTCCGGGAGGGGTTAGCCGCAGTACGCGCCCTCGGAGGCCGAGTGCACCAGCTTGGCGTACTTCGCGAGCACTCCCTTGGTGTAGATCGCCGGGAGCGGCTCCCAGCCGACCTTCCGGCTTTCGAGTTCGGCTTCGTCCACCAGCAGGTCAAAGCTCTTGTTGGGGATGTCGATACGGATCCGGTCGCCGTCCTTCACGAAGGCGATGGGTCCGCCGTCGACCGCTTCTGGTGCCACGTGCCCAATGCACAGGCCCGTGGTGCCACCGGAGAACCGGCCGTCGGTCAGCAGCAGCACATCCTTGCCGAGGCCCGCGCCCTTGATCGCGCCGGTGATTGCGAGCATTTCGCGCATCCCCGGGCCACCCTTGGGTCCCTCGTAACGGATGACGACGACGTCGCCGGCCTTCACGACGCCGTCGGCGAGCGCCTTCAGCGCACCTTGTTCCCGCTCGAAGACGCGGGCAGTTCCTTCGAAGACCTCGGCGTCGAACCCTGCGGTCTTGACGACTGCACCTTCAGGAGCCAGCGAGCCCTTGACGATGGTGATGCCCCCGCTGGCGTGGATCGGGTTGTCCATGGCGCGAAGGATCTTGCCATCGAGGTCCGGCGGATTGATCGACGCGAGGTTCTCGGCCAGAGTCTTGCCGGTGACGGTCAGGACGTCCCCGTGCAGCAGCCCGGCGTCGAGCAGCGCCCGCATGATGACCGGCACGCCTCCCACCTTGTCGACGTCGGTCATCACGTAACGGCCGAACGGCTTCAGGTCGCCCAGATGCGGGATTTTGTCACCGATGCGGTTGAAGTCATCGAGCGTCAGCTCAACTTCGGCTTCACGCGCAATCGCCAGCAGGTGAAGCACGGCATTGGTGGACCCGCCGAAAGCCATGGTGACGGCAATAGCGTTCTCGAACGCCTTGCGGGTCATGATGTCCCGCGCGGTGATTCCGAGGCGCAGGAGGTTGACCACTGCCTCACCCGACTTGCGGGCAAAATCATCACGACGGCGATCGGCCGACGGCGGCGCGGCCGATCCTGGCAGCGACATGCCCAGGGCCTCGCCGATGCAGGCCATGGTGTTGGCCGTGTACATGCCGCCACAGGCGCCTTCGCCGGGGCAGACTGCCTTCTCGATGCGGGTGAGGTCTTCTTCGCTCATCTTGCCGGCGGCGCAGGCGCCCACCGCCTCGAAGGCGTCAATCAGTGTGACTTCCCGCTCGGTGCCGTCTTCCAGTTTCACCCAGCCCGGCATGATCGAACCGCCGTAGAGGAAGACGCTCGCGAGGTTCAATCGTGCTGCGGCCATCAGCATGCCAGGCAGCGACTTGTCGCAGCCGGCCAGCAGGACCGAACCGTCAATCCGCTCGGCCTCCATGACGGTCTCCACCGAATCGGCGATCACCTCACGCGAGACCAGCGAGAAGTGCATCCCGGAGTGGCCCATTGAAATGCCGTCGGACACGGAGATGGTGCCGAACTGCATCGGGAACCCGCCGCCCGCATGAACGCCTTCCTTGGCGCACTGGGCGAGCCGGTTCAGTGACAGGTTGCAGGGAGTAATCTCGTTCCACGAACTTGCGACGCCAATTTGCGGCTTCGCAAAGTCGTCGTCGCCCATGCCGACCGCACGGAGCATTCCGCGGGCTGGCGCCCGCTCAAATCCATCAGTGACGGCCCGGCTTCGCGGCTTAATATCAGGGGTATTTTCCAGGCTCATGGGTCAAAGTCTAGGCGTACCCGCATTCCCCGCAATGCCATATGACCACCCTGTTACGGGACGCGGGAGTCACGCGGACTCTCGTCATCGGAGCTATGGCACGTAAACTCGGTCCTATGTCGACGCCTCCATCGGACCCTGACCCGCCAGAAGTGACCGACAAAGCCCCTGATAGCGACCAGCTCAAGGATGATCTGCGAAAAGTCTTCGACTCGCAGATCCCCAACTACGGCGATTACAACCTGGTCTTTGCTGCCAATGAGCGCTACAAACAACGGGAATCCGATGGCGCCCGTGTCACTATGCCGAAATATTACGTACTAGGCTACCGCTGGCAACCAACCGAAATCATGATCGCTCCTGTCGACTCGCATACGCTGGCGGGCACCGGCATCCCCGTGGAAATCAACATGACCAACCTCTCGCATGCCCACCGTCTGGCCAGCGGTCACTACGAAGTAGGCACCAGCACCGGAAAGACATTCCAGTTCGGCGTGCAACCGGAGGCGCGCTTCAGTTCAGGTCCGCACTCACAGCTGGTGATCGATCAACGCGACGATCATCAGGACTTCGACGCGTTTATGGCCGCCTTCATCGCGATGGCCTAGCACCCAAACTCCAGGGCACCCGCCGTCGGGAACCGTTAGCGGTAGAGGGATCCGCGCTGCACCAGGTTGGTTGGCTCCTCGCCGGCAGCAAAGCTGACCAGCTGGCGCCGCAACAACTTGATCATTCGCGGCCAGAATGCGCCGGTGTTGCCGCCGCTGTGGGGTGTGATCAGCGCCCCGGACGCCGACCACAGGGGGTGTCCCTCGGGGACGGGCTCCGGATCGAACACATCGAGAGCCGCCGACAGGCGCCCGGCAATCACTTCCGCCGTCAGAGCCTCGCTATCCACCACCGCGCCGCGGGCCACGTTAACGACCAGTGCGCCATCGGGCATCGCTGCCAGCACTTCGGCGTTGATCAGCCCTCGGGTCGCATCGGTGAGTGGTGTGATGACGATCAGCACTTCGGCTTCCCCTGCGAGCGTCACCAACTCGTCGCTGCCGTGCACGTGCCCCCATTCGTCGTCGCGGGCTGAACTGCCGACCCGGGTCAGCTCCACCTCGAACGGCTCAAGACGCCGGGCAATCTCGACGCCGATTCCTCCGACGCCCACCAGCAGCACCTTGCGGTCGGCGAGGCCGAGATAGCGGCCGGGCCGCCACTGACCCAGAGTCTGGTTGCGGACGGCGTCGTCAATGCCTCGGAGCGAGGCGATTGTGAGGCCAACCGCGAGCTCAGCGGTCGCGGCGGCGTGGACGCCCGCGGCGCTGGTAACGGCGACGTCGTCGCCCACCAACTCGGGGATACCCTCGTAGCCAGTGGATTGGGTGTGTACCAGCAGCAGGTTCGGCGCGCTCTTGACTGCAGCACCGAAAGTCTCGGGCGAGGACATGTAAGGCAATACGGCGGCGTCAATCTCTGCCAGATCTGCACCCACCGGATCCGCGTCGAAGTCCCACACCACCACCGAGATTCCATCCGGCGCTGGCTGCAGCGCATCGAGCATTTCAACACTGGGCACCGAAACTGTCTTGATCCTGTCCATCCCGAAAGCCTAACGTCCAGTTGCGGCCAGCGCCCTCCACGGCTGTGGACACTCGCGCGGGTTGGTCGTAACGTCGAAGGCGGTGGGTGTCCACCAGGTGCGTAAGGATCGTGTCATGGACGTAGTTTTCTGGGTGCTGCTGATCGTCGTCATTGTTGGCGCTGTCTGGTGGTTCCGCTTCCGGAGCGCGCCCGACGACGTCGATACCCACCCGCGCACTGATCCGCCGGCCAGCCGGAAGGATTAGACCATTTTGGCGAGCACCCGACGGCTACCGTCCGCTCTGGCAACCGCCGTCGTCGTGCTTCTGTCCCTTGCAGCGTGCACGGCTGGTGAGCCCAGCCCAATTGTCGGCGGCAGTCCGGCGACAGCGCCAGCGACTGAACCGGAACCTATCCGGCTTCCCGAACTCTCCCCCGGCGACCTTCGCGCGGAAGGGCTCAACGTCCCGTGGGCGCTGGCCACGCTGCCCGACGGATCGCTGCTGGTCACCGAACGCGAGACCGGGGAGATCAAACGGGTGGCCGACGGCGAGACAACTACCGTCGGAACCCTCGGCGCCGAGGTCGCAGCAGCCGGTGAAGGCGGCTTGCTGGGGCTGGCCATCGGCCCAGACTTTGACACGGACCCCAGATTGTTCGTGTTCTACACCGGCCCGACCGACAACCGGATTTCCAGCCTCACCTACAGCGAGGAGGGCCTCGGCCAGCCCGAAGAGGTGCTGACCGGTCTGCCGAAGGCTCATATCCACAACGGCGGACGGATCAAATTCGGCCCTGACGGCTACCTGTATGTGGGCACCGGCGACGCCGCTCAGGCGGACGCCGCACAGGATCCTGACAGCCTGGCCGGCAAGATCCTCCGAATCACCAGCGACGGCGAGCCGGCGCCTGGCAACCCCATTGACGGGTCGCCCGTCTACAGCCTCGGACACCGCAATGTGCAGGGCCTCGCCTGGGATTCAGCCGACCGGTTGTGGGCCAGCGAATTTGGTCCCGAGGTCGACGACGAGCTGAACCTCATCGAGCCCGGCGGGAATTACGGGTGGCCGGCAGTCACTGGCGCCCCCGGAGTAGCCGATTTCATCGACGCCCAGGTGGTGTGGCCCTCTACCGCCACCTCATCCCCAAGTGGAATGGCAATCGTCGATGACATTGCCTATATCGGCGGACTACGCGGAGAGAGGCTGTGGCAGGTGCCGCTGCTGGCGGGGGCCGCCCTCGCGCCGGTCAGCCACTTCGACGGCGAATACGGACGGCTACGCGATGTAATCCAGGGAACGGACGGAGAACTACTGATCGCCACCAACGAGGGCACCGAATCGCGGGTGATCACCGTCGACGCCTCGTAGCCGCCCGGCAAAGAACCAATTTCAGGTTTCAGCAGAAGTGCTGGTAGAGTTTCATGCTGTTGCGGTTGGCCCGATGGGCCCAGTCAACATGCACCTCTAGCTCAATTGGCAGAGCATCTGACTCTTAATCAGAGGGTTTCGGGTTCAAGTCCCGAGGGGTGCACCACCACTAAACCGTCTGATCGGCAGCACCGCCGATCAGACGGTTTTTTGTACCAGTTTGGTAGCGATTTTTCGCTCACTCTTCCCCTCCTTGCTCGCCCGCAGTAGCTTGGCGGCATGGAAGGGATGCCATCCCTCGGGGAAATACACACCGGAGAAATGAACCGGCGGGTGGCACGCGGTCGCTGGGCATCGATTGCCGCAGAATTCGGCATGCTCACCGGGCCCGAGGTCGACGCAAAGGTGGGCCCAAATTCCCCGCCAGCCGGATGCCTCGCAGCGAAACGACAGATCCTGGGGGTGGTTACCCGAGCAGGGCGGGTCCTCTATCCGGGGTTCCAGTTTGATCCCGAGTCTGGCCGGGCCCGACCCATGATTGCCGTCATCGCCTCGATTGGTCTTGCCGGCGGCTGGAAGGATCGGCACCTACTCCAGTGGTTCTGCTCACCCAACGGGTATCTCAGCGGCGACCGACCAGTTGACATTCTCGATGACCCAAACCGTCTCATCTTCGCTGCGCACAGCGACCTGGACCTCGTCTGGTGAATGACTGGTGAAGGGCCGAGTCCTTGGTCCGTCGGTCGTCGGTCGTCCTAGTTGTTTGACGGCAGCGGGCCGTCGGTGCCCGATGCGGTGGGAACCGTCGTGGCCCACCGGGGAGCTCCGAGTTCCCGGATCACACTCTGCAGATGGTCGCGGAGTTCGTCGGAGATCAGGCCCTCACCGGTCACCAGTGTGCGTTCGATATCTTTCGACTGAGAGAGAACGCCAAGGCCAGCGTCCGTTATTGAAACCATATGGCTACGCCGGTCCAGATCATTTCGAGTTCGGGAGACATGCCCCCGAGTTTCCAGCCGTGAAAGTGTCTTTCCCATGGTCTGCGCCTGTACCCGTACTATCTGGGCGAGGTTCGCCTGAGTCATCGGACCTTGACCCTCCAGAACACCCAACGCAATGACTCCGGCGTGGGTGACACCCAGGTTCACCAGCCGTTCATTCCACGCGTGCTCGACCAGGCGGGCAGCAGTGGTCAGCAGTCGGCCGGTGGGCCATTGCTCCAGGTCCGGCATAAAAGAAAGCACTTCCTCTCGCCGCACAGACATGCAGCGTTGATCACGGTAACGCCGACCGGTGTAGTTTCAAACGTATCGACCTTATTTACTTATGATAGCTACGGATTTGCGAAAAGTGTCAGCGCCACCATGGCCGACGCAACTAACAAACAAGCAGAAGGAATACAAATAATGGCTGAACGTCTAATGTCGGGCGAGGTAGCCCCCGATTTCTCCCTGCCCGCAGCCGACGGTTCCACCGTGTCCCTGAAGGACTATGCAGGCTCCAGCGTGGTGGTCTATTTCTATCCGGCGGCTTCCACTCCCGGCTGCACCACCCAGGCATGCGACTTCCGCGACAACCTGGCATCCCTTGCTGCCGCGGGCTACACAGTCCTCGGCATCTCACCCGACAGCGTGGCAAAGCTCCGGAAATTTGCCGATACAGAAGAGCTCACCTTCCCCCTCCTGTCCGACGAAGACCACGCGGTAGCCGAGGCGTGGGGTGCATGGGGTGAAAAGAAAAACTACGGCAAGGTCTACGAAGGCCTGATCCGCTCGACGGTCGTCGTCGGACCCGATGGACTGGTGCAACTACCCCAGTACAACGTCCGCGCCACCGGCCACGTCGCGAAACTTCGGCGAGACCTCGGCGTCCAATAGATTCGCGTACACTGGAGGCTGACGTTTTCGGCAGCTTGTCTGTCCTAGGCGTCGAACGCGCGAGTGGCGGAATTGGCAGACGCGCTGGATTTAGGATCCAGTGTCTTCGGACGTGAGGGTTCAAGTCCCTTCTTGCGCACCATAGCTATGAGTCGCGACATGGACTACATGCGAGTCGCGACAAAAGAAAACACCCCCCGCTTCGGCTGGGGGTGTTTTCTTTTGTCTGGGTGACCCGCTCGACGCGAGATTCGTCATCCCCACCCGGGCCGACACAGTTTCCCACCCCGGCAGGCCGCTCCACGGTGGGACCTGGGTCACATTGGGCCTCGGGAATCGCCGACCTTGCGCGGTCTTTACCCGGTGTAGAAAATTTCAGGAATCGCCACCCATCCTCGCTCCGAACACGACCGAAGTACCTATGAGACATCGACACGATGTGTTCGACAAGTTAGTTAGCTGATCGGCAGAGTACGCCCGGTCACACCAATGAAGGAGAAAATCCAATGGGAAACATCAAGAGCCGTAAGCTCTCCATCCTCGGTGTTGCTGCAGTGGCCATGTTCGGCCTCGCAGCATGCGGTGGCGGCGACACCGCAACTGAGTCCACCGGGGAAATGACCAGCGAGGAAATGACCACTACCGAAGCCGCTCCCGAAGCAACTGAGTCGGCAATGGAAGAGGAAATGGGCGAAGACATGGACCCAGCCGCAAACCTGGTTGGCCCAGGTTGCGCCGGCTACGCCGAGCAGGTTCCAGACGGCGACGGCTCGGTTGCCGGCATGGCCCTGGATCCAGTAGCAACAGCTGCGTCGAACAACCCGATCCTCACCACGCTGACCGCAGCCGTCACCGGCGAACTGAACCCAGATGTCGACCTCGTTGACACCCTGAACGGCGACGAGTTCACCGTCTTCGCACCGACCGATGATGCCTTCGCGAAGATCGACGAAGAGACCATCGCGGCTCTCCAGACCGATGCGGACCTCCTCACCGGCATCCTGACCTACCACGTAGTCCCCGGCCAGCTGTCCCCGGATGAGGTCGCCGGAACCCACACCACCGTCAACGGTGCAGAGCTGACCGTTGAAGGCATGGGCGACGAAATCACTGTCGGCGACGACGCTTCAGCAGTAGTCTGCGGTGGCGTAATGACCCAGAACGCAACCGTGTACATGGTCGACACCGTTCTGATGCCTCCTAGCGAGTAATTGACTCCCTGCTTCGAATCCTCTAACTCGAAACAGGGCGACAAAGGCTGGGATCCTGAACACCTTACGGTGCTCAGGGTCCCAGCCTTTCCTCGTATCCGGGGTTTGCTGGGGGATGACCGCTGGCGCCTGTCCGAACACCACTGGGATCATCATTTAGACTGGGAAACCTAAACAATTTCCGCCGTGTGCGGGTACGGCTGAGGAGACAATGGCAATGACCGCTGCTGCCAGGCACTCCGGTTGGGCCCGCGTGGCGCTGAGTGCCGTTGCGGTCTCCCTCTGCCTGACGGTTGCTGGCTGCACCGGGGCAACGCCCTTGCCGACGACGACGTCGTCGACTCCTGCACCCTCCCAAACCAATCCCGCCCAGGACCCCGACGCGGTCTTCACGTTCGGCACCGCCGCTGATCCGATCGGGCTGGACCCGGCCCTGGTGGCCGACACCGAGTCATACCGAATCACCCGGCAGATTCTCGAGGGCCTGGTGGGCATCGATCCGCTCACCTCCGAGCCCGTCCCGCAGCTCGCTGCCTCCTGGGATGAGCGGGAGGACGGCCGGGCCTACGCATTCACCCTCCGCGAGGACGTCGAATTCCACGATGGTGTGCCGTTCAACGCCCAGGCAGTCTGCGCGAACTTCGACCGCTGGTACACGCTCCCCCCGGAGACGCGCCCCTCGGACGGAACCGTCGCCTTCGGCTCGGTCTTCAACGCCTACTCGGACTCCCCCGAGCTATCCGTCTACTCCTCCTGCCAGCCCCTGGGCGAGTTCGAGGTGTTGATCCGGCTCAATAGCCGCCTGACAGGGTTCATCCCCGCCCTGGCGATGCCCTCCTTCGCGATGTCCTCACCCCGGGCGCTTGAGGAACTCGCCGCCGATGAGCTGACCGAGGAGGTCAACGACATAGCGGTGTCGCAGTACGCGCTCAGCCCTGTCGGCACCGGACCCTACACCTTCGAAAGTTGGGAACCGGGGGAAGTGCGGTTGTCCTCCTATGAGAATTACTGGGGGGCCCGGGGCGAGATCGGCACCGTCGTGTTCACCACCCTCCCCCTCCCCGATGATCGGCTGGAAGCACTCAACACCGGACAGATCGACGCCTACGACTTCGTTACAGTCGACAACGCCGGCGCCCTGGTCAGGGAAGGCCAACAGCTGCTCCAGCGCGACCCCTATTCCATCCTGTATCTCGGGATGAACCAGGACTTCCCCGGTGTGGACAGTCTGCTGTTCCGCCAGGCCGTAGCCCACGCCATCGACAAACAGGCCATGATCGATGGGCAGTTCCTGAACGGCACGGCGCCCGCCGATGAGTTTGTCCCGCCCAAGCTGGCGGTCACCAATGACGAGATCACCCGCTACGACTACGACGTCGAACTGGCCCAGGAGTTGCTGGCGGAATCCGGGTACGACGGCGAACCTCTGCCCTTCCACTACCCGACCGACGTCTCACGCCCCTATCTGCCGGCACCTGAGGGGGTGTTCGCTGTCCTCCAAACGCAGCTCGAAGAGGCCGGTTTCACTATTGACCCGGTGCCCACCGCCTGGGCCGATGGTTACCTTGAGGCCTTACAGAACGACGAGGAGCGCGCGTTCCACCTCCTCGGCTGGAGCGGAACCTACCAGGACCCCGACAACTTTATCGGCCAGCTTTTCGGCGCAACCACCGTCGAGTTTGCCTTCGAAGACAACCAGCTCTTTAGCAAAATTGACCGGGCCCGCACCCTTCCCGACGGCGACGACCGGGTGGCCGCCTACCAGGACATCAGCGACCAGCTGGCCCGGCGGCTACCAGCGGTTCCCCTCGCCTTCCCCATCTCTGCCCTGGCAGTCTCGGAGCGGGTAGCAAACTACCCCGTCAGCCCCGTGATGAACGAAGTGTTCAACCTGGTTGACCTGACCGACGTCGAGCTGGAAGCCACCGGGAGCGACTGATGACCTGCCACCCCCGCCACGACGGCGGACCAATTACCCAAGGAACCCACCAGACGCTACGCTCAATGCTAAGCGCCCTCGCCACTGGAGATGAAGTTGACTGCTAAGAACCAGGCGGAAATTCCCGCGGAACACACCGACGTCGTCCTGATCGGTGGAGGAATCATGAGCGCCACCCTTGGCGCCTTCCTCAAACAGCTGCAGCCTGACTGGAGCATCTCACTATTCGAGCGCCTCGACCGGGCCGGGCTGGAAAGCTCCGACCCGTGGAACAACGCCGGGACCGGCCACGCGGCACTCTGCGAACTGAATTACACCCCGGCAGGCCCGGATGGGACAGTTGACCCGGCCAAGGCCGTCGCCATCAACGAGCAGTTCCAGGTGTCACGCCAGTTCTGGGCCCACATGGTGGAAAGCGGCCATCTGGGTGATCCGTCCGGATTCATCAACCCCGTGCCGCACATGAGCTTCGTCTGGGGCGAAAAGAACACCGCCTACCTGCGCAAGCGCTACGAAGCCCTGCGGAGCCAGCCCCTCTTCGAAACCATTGAGCACGCCGAGGACCCCTCGGCCATCGCCGACTGGGCGCCGCTGCTGATGAGCGGCCGGACCGCTGGCCAGCCGGTGGCAGCCTCACGCGTGGCCGGCGGGACCGACGTCGACTTCGGGTCCCTGACCCGCGGCCTGACCAGTTACCTCGAAGCCAACGGCGTCGACCTCAACTACAACCACGACGTCGCCGATCTCTCCCGCGGCTCGAAAGGCCGCTGGGAAGTCAAGGTCCGCAACCGCGCTACCGGACAGGCCCGCACCGTCAACGCGCGCTTCGTCTTCATCGGGGCCGGCGGCGGGGCACTGCACCTGCTGCAACGCACCGGCATTCCCGAGGGCAAGGGATTTGCGGGCTTCCCCGTCTCGGGTCAGTTCCTGAAGTGCGGCGATCCGGACATCGTCAACCAGCACAACGCCAAGGTCTACGGCCAGGCGTCGGTCGGCGCACCACCCATGTCGGTGCCGCACCTGGACACCCGGTATGTCAATGGCGAACGGTCGCTATTGTTCGGCCCCTATGCCGGGTTCTCCACCAAGTTCCTCAAGCGTGGCTCGTTCTTCGACCTGCCCGGGTCCATCCGGCCGTCGAACCTGGTGCCCATGCTGGCCGTGGCCAAGGACAACGTGCCGCTGACCAAGTACCTGATCTCCGAGGTGCTGAAGAACCGGGACGCGAAAAACACCTATCTCAACGAATTCATCCCCGACGCCGACGGCGACAAATGGGACCTGATCACCGCCGGGCAGCGCGTCCAGATCATCAAGAAGGCTCCGGGCAAGGGCGGGGTGCTGCAGTTCGGCACCGAGGTCATCACTGCAGCCGACGGATCGGTCGGAGCACTGCTGGGGGCCTCCCCCGGTGCTTCCACCGCCGCGCCGATCATGCTCGAGATCCTGAAGCGCTGTTTCCCAGCCCAGCTTCCGGGTTGGGAGCCGAAGCTCAAAGACATGATCCCCGGCTACGGTGTGAAGCTCAATGAGAACTCCTCGCTCGCCGCTGACATCCTGTCCCGTACCGACCGGGTGCTGAAACTCCAGTAACCATCGCCAGAGCCGTCGACCCGGCCGGCAGAAGTAGAAGGCGCGGCACATGTTCCGTCTGGCTCAACTTTCCCTGGGAAACCGTGCACTGATTGCGCTGATCACCATTCTGGCGTCGGTGTTCGGTGTGATCACGATGGGCTCCCTCAAACAGGAGCTCATCCCGTCACTGGAGTTTCCGCAGATCACCGTGCTGTCGTCGGTCCCCGGCGCCTCACCGGAATACCTCGACCAGCAGGTGAGCGAACCGCTGGAGACCGCGCTTAGCGGCGTGGAGGGGCTCGAGTCGTCGTCGGCCACGTCCCGTACCGGGGTCTCTACCATCAACCTGATGTTCGCCTACGGCACCGACCTCGACCGCGCGCGCGGCCAGGTGGACCGGGCGATCTCGACGGTGCGGCCCCTCCTGCCCGAGGACGTCTCGCCGCAGTCCTTGGCCGGGAGTATCGCCGACCTCCCAATCGTGTTCATGGCCGTCTCTTCCGATCAGCCGCTGAGCGAGCTGAGCGGCGACCTCAACCGGCTGGCCGTCCCGCGGCTGCAGCAGCTGGAGGGCGTTCGCGCGGCCGAGGTCAGCGGCGGGGCCGGGCAGTACATCTCGATCCTCCCCGACCGGCAGGAACTCGCCGCCAACGACCTCACGGTCGCCGATATCACTGCGGCACTGGAGAACAACGGCGACCTCATCCCGGTGGGGACCCTCGAGGACGGCGACCGTTCCCTCACCATCCAGGCCGGGAGCCCCATCACCTCGCTCGAGGACATCCGCGTGCTGCCCCTCCTGCCGGAGGGCGGCTCCCCCGACGCCGGAGAGACGCCGCCGACGCTCGGCTCCGTCGCCGAGGTGGCAGTGGCCGACGACGACGCCACGTCGGTGACCCGCACCAACGGTATTGAGACTCTCGCCCTGACCGTGACGAAAATCCCTGATGGGGATACGGTCGCGATCTCCAACCTGGTGGAAGAGTTGCTGCCGCAGCTGGAAGCCGAGCTGGGCAACGGCGCCGAAATCACCGTGATCTTTGACCAGGCGCCCTTCATTGAACGCTCCATCAGTGACCTGACCACGGAGGGCATCCTGGGCCTCGGCTTTGCCGTGCTGGTCATTTTGGTGTTCCTGCTGTCGGTGCGGTCCACGCTGGTGACGGCGATCTCGATCCCCCTGTCGCTGTTGATTACGTTCATCGGCCTGTGGGTCACCGGCTACTCGTTGAACATCCTCACGCTGGGCGCCCTGACCATCGCGATCGGGCGGGTGGTGGACGACTCGATTGTGGTCATCGAGAACATCAAACGGCACCTCAGCTATGGCGAGGACAAGCGCGAAGCCATTCTCACCGCCGTCCGTGAAGTGGCCAGCGCGATCACCGCATCAACGCTGATCACCGTCGCGGTGTTCGCACCGATCGCCTTCGTCGGTGACCTGGCGGGTGAACTCTTCAGGCCATTTGCCCTGACCACCACGATCGCGCTGCTGGCTTCCCTGGCGGTGTCGCTCACCATCGTTCCCGTGCTGGCGTACTGGTTCCTGCCAGCCGCGGCATCCGATGTAGACCCGGACCTGGTCCGCAAGCAGGCGCATCAGGCCGAACGAAAATCCTGGCTGCAGCGCGGCTATCTTCCGCTCCTCGGGGCAACCCAGCGGCATCCGGTCTGGACCCTGACGGCCGGTGGCCTTGTCCTCGCAGGCACTGCCGCGATGATCCCCCTCCTCCAGACCAATCTGCTGGGGAACACGGGGCAGAACAGTTTCAGCATCAACCAGACCCTCGAACCGGGTTCCAGCCTGGACACCACTGTTGCTGCCGCTGCGCAGGCCGAGGAAGTGCTCGCTGGCTTTCCCGAGGTGGAGGAGATCCAGGTGACGGTGGGTAACGCGTCCAGTGGTTTCGCCGCCCGACTGTCCGGTGGAACGTCGGTGGCCGCCTTCACGGTGATTACCGCCGAGGACGCCGACCAGGAGCAACTACAGAACGAGGTGAGGCAGGAACTGGAGTCGTTGACCGGCGTCGGGACCTTCGCCCTCGCCACCCAGCAGGGTGGGCTTGGCACCTCAAGCACTATCGATGTGAACATCACGGCACCGGGTCCGGACGAGCTGCAGGCCGCCAATGACGCCGTCGTCGACGCCATGCAAGGCGTCGAGGGCGCCCGCGACGTGACCAGTAACCTCTCCGCAGCCCAACCCCAGGTGCAGATCAGCGTTGACCGGGCCGCCGCCGTCGCCGCCGGGCTCAGCGAAGGGCAGATCGCGGGGTTGCTCGGTGGGAGCATCAGCCCGATCCCCGGCGGACAGGTACGGCTGGAAACCACCGACTACCCGGTACTCATCGGTGAGGGCACCGAGGTGACCAGCCTGGACCAGTTGGAGGAACTCAATCTTCCGACCCCCGAGGGCCCGGTACCGCTGACCTCCGTTGCATCGGTGGTTGAGGTTCAGGTGCCGTTGACCATCACCAGTGCCAACGGGGAACGGACCGCCCAGGTCTCCATCACACCGTCCGGACAGAACCTGGGGGCGCTGACCACCTCGGTGACTGAACGTCTGGAGGGTGTTGAACTCCCTGCGGGAACCACGGCAACCCTGGGTGGAGCATCCGCCGAGCAGGCCGAATCCTTCGCTCAACTGTTCCTCGCCCTGTGGGCGGCCGTGGCGATTGTGTACGTGATCATGGTGGCCACCTTCAAGTCCCTGATCCAGCCGCTGATCCTCCTGGTCTCGGTGCCGTTCGCCGCCACCGGCGCCATTGCCCTCCTCGTCATCACCCAGATTCCGCTGGGGCTGCCGTCCCTGGTTGGCATGTTGATGCTGGTGGGCATCGTGGTGACGAACGCTGTGGTGCTTATTGACCTCATCAATCAGTACCGGCGCCCGCACGACGGAAGTCCGGGCATGAGCGTCGAGGAGGCGATCATCCAGGGTGCCCGGCAGCGACTGCGCCCCATCCTGATGACCGCGCTGGCAACGATCTTCGCACTGACGCCGATGGCCCTCGGCTTCACCGGCGAGGGTGGGTTCATCTCGCAGCCGCTGGCGATCGTGGTGGTGGGCGGTCTGGTCTCCTCCACAGCGCTCACGCTGATCCTGGTACCGGTGTTGTACCGGCTGGTTGAGGGTCGCCGGGAGGCCCGGTTGCAGACCCGGTTGCAGACCCGGTTGCAGACCCGCCGCGACGCGCCCGTCTCAGGGCGACGTGCCCGGGCCCACTGACCAGGATCTGGCTGCCCCACGGGGAACAGAATGCCCGCCGGCCCGGTTGTAACTATTGTGGATGCAGATGCATCTAGTTGGAGGAGGAATCATGCAGAGCGGTATCTTTACGGTGGGTAACGCGTTCCGGAACCTCCGACCTTCCAGCACCGACTCAAAACGATGACCGGACTCACCGTGCCTGAAAAATCTGGGCCTGAAACAACTGGGCCCGAAACAACGTCTGCGGCAACAGTGTCCGAAGCAAGAGTGCCTGAAACAACAGAACCGGCAATCCGGCTGACAGCCGAGGCCTGGGAATCCCTCTTCAGGGCGCAGGTGGCGGTGATGCGCCGGCTACGCAACGACCCGTCGTTCAAGAAACTCGCCATTGGCGAATACGACGTCCTGTTCAACCTCACCCGCTGCCCCACCGGCTGGACCCGCCTGAACGAGTTGAACCGCAGCCTGCTGATCTCGCAGCCGAGCCTGAGCCGCATGGTGGAGCGGCTCGAAGCCAAGGGCCTGGTCCAGCGGAAACAAGCCCCTGACGATCAGCGCGGCGTGATGGTGGCCCTGACCGATGCTGGCCGTGAGCTGCAACGCGAGATTGGCGCCGCGCACGTCCGGGTGATCCACACCCTGCTGGGCCCGATCCTGAAGACCGGGGAGCTGGAACAGTTACTGGAACTCACCCACCGGATCCGCGAGGGCGTCGACGACGCCGAGCGCGCCGACTACTGAAGCTGGATCAGCTCTCCCGGCTGATCGACCGGCAGGGAATCCACCACGGCTGTCACCTCGAGCGTCTCGAGTTGCAGGCTGCCCCCCACGGTGGAGAGGAATGCCGTATCCGAGGCGTCACGGCCGGTAGCGACCCGCAGCAGGGACTCCCGGGGAGCCAGGCCGGTGGCGTCGACGACATGCCAGGCGCCGTCCACCCAGGCCTCAGCCACAGCGTGGAAGTCCATCGGACTCAGTCCGGGCGCATACACCGCGGCGAGCCGGGCCGGAACGTCCTTGGCGCGCAACAGGGAGATCACGAGGTGCGCGTAGTCCCGGCACACGCCACGCCGCCCCAGCAGGGTTTCCACGGCGCCGTCGGTGGGGCGGGACGAACCCGACACGTAGGCGAGTTCCTTGCCTACCCACTCCCGTACCGCGTTAAGCAGTTCCGATCCTGCCAGGGTGCCAAATTCAGCGTACGACGTCGGCAGGAGCCGGTCCGATTCGCAGTAGCGGCTCGGGCGAACGTACCGGATGAGATCCGCTTCAGACGCCGCTTCGGCGGATGCGGTACCCGTGACCGTGGCGCTGTACTCAAGGGAAATGTTCGCCTCACCGTCCACTTTGAGGGTATGAAGCCGCCCACCGTGGATATCCTCCAACTCGCCTGGGACCACCGGTGCGCCATCCACCAGCACCACCAGGTTCTCTTCAAAACTGCTGTACCCGGGGTTTCGCACCGGGGCCAGGGCAAAGACGAGTGACGAAGCGGAACGGGTCCGCGCGATGATGCGGGCAGTCACTGATCGCTGCATGGGGGTACTCCTGATTGAGGGTATGAGGTGCCGGGCGCGGTAGGCCCACGGTGCGGACTCTATGCTGAAAGCTACCACCACGTTAGAACAAGAAAGGCCCCTTAGTGAATTCCACCCACCAGCACCAGATCCAGGACCTTGAGGGTCGCGCCGTCGTGATCACCGGAGCCAACAGCGGTCTGGGCTTGCAGACGGCGATAGCCCTGGCCCGGCGGGGAGCCTCGGTGACGCTCGCCTGCCGGAACGAGGCACGGGGAACTGAAGCCCTAAAGACGGTCAGCTCCCGGGTCCCGGGAGCCACTGTTGACCTGCGGATCCTCGATCTCTCGTCGCTGGCTTCCGTGCGGAGCTTCGCCGCCGGTTGGACCGCACCGCTGGACCTCCTGATCAACAACGCCGGTGTGATGGCCACGCCGAGGATCCTCACCGAGGACGGGTTCGAGCAACAGCTCGGCATCAACCATCTCGGCCACTACGCCCTGACCGGCCTCCTGCTGCCGCGGCTCCGCGAAGCGTCAGCTCCCCGCGTCGTCTCGGTCTCCAGCCTGGCGCACAAGCGGGGCACCATCAACTTCGACGACCTCAATTCCTCCACCAGATACCGCCGGTGGACCGCCTACAGCCAGAGCAAAATAGCCAACCTGTACTTCACCATGGAACTCGACCGGCGTGTCAGGGCCAACGGAGAGCAGCTTCTCGCGGTCGCCGCCCATCCTGGTCTGTCCAATACCAACCTCACGGCTGGCATGGGCACCACACCGGTACTGGACGTGCTGGGCGGTTTCTTCAAACTCTTCGGGCAGTCCGATATCGCCGGTGCCCTGCCGATCCTGCGGGCAGCAACCTCGCCGACGGCGAGCGGTGGGGACTACTCGGGCCCCGATGGTCCAGGCGAAACCAGGGGAAATGCCGTCTTGGTGGCACCAGCACCGCGGGTGCTCGACCCGCTGGTCGCCGGAAGGCTGTGGGAGGTCAGCGCCGCGATGACTGGCGTCACCTTCCCCGATCTTCCTGCTGCCTGAGAAAGAAACCGCGTTATTCCGCCACCTCGAGGGAAGCGATCATGCGCCGAATCTGGGTGAATTGTTCGGCATCGAAGAACTCCTCGGCGTCGGCAATGGTTTCAAACGATGCGGTCCGGGATCCCACCTGCTCGGGGGTCAGGGCTGTCAGCGAGATCGCATCCCCGAAGGAATACAGTCCAACGTGCTCCGGGCCCTGCACTGTGTTGTACAGCGTGCAGGCTACGCCGTCCGCGCCGCCCAGCACATCGGTGACACCGAAGGAACTGAAGAACCGGTAGCCCTCGATCAGCCGGACCACCAGCCGCGGCTCAATCGACTGGTCGGACTCGGCGGTCGACGGCAGATCCACGGGCTGGCTGAGGATCACTGTGTAGGGATTGGCGTCGTCGGGCGCGCAGTCCTCGTCCGTGGGCGTGATGCCCGTGTGCAGTTCAGCCACCGGACGCCCGTCGGCATTCTCGACGGCAACGTGAACTGATTCCGGCTCGAAACCTTCACCGGGATCCTCGATCGGCTCGGCGGTCCAGTCCGGTGGGAGCTCAAAGCTCACCAGGGCCTGAGGGTCGGTGAAGACCTGCCAGTCGTCGTCGGGAGCCGGGCGGTCTGCCACCGTGGGCTTCGGCGCCGGTGGGGTGGTCGCCGGCGCTGCGGAGCTGGGGTCCGACGACGGCGTCGCTGACTGCGCCGGCCGGTCGCCGATTTCCACGCCGGTACACCCGGATGCTGCCAGCGCCACGCTTAGCAACAGGACGCCCGCCGCAGCAATCCGCACTGGTCCCCGTGATCGACTCATCTGATGCGTCCCCTAATCGTCGGTTGCCGGGCCTCTGATCTGAGTCTAATCAGTGAAGCACCCCACCATGAGGCATCCACACCGGCCGCCGTGGAGAATTACTGTTATGACCCCTGATCTGTCCGATGCGACTGTTTCCACCGATGCACGTGTCTCCACGATGCGGTATCCCACAGCACTGGGGCCCGTCCAGGTCAGGATCTCGAGGACCGCCGGGGTAGCAGCGCCGCCCTGGGTCCTGCTGCACGGCGCCGCGGGGTCCTGGAAGACCTTCAGGGAGTTGCAGGCAGCACACAACTTTCCCACCGGCGTCGACACCGTGGTGATCGACCTCCCCGGGTGGGGCGACTCCCCCGGCGTCGGGACTTTCACGATCGAGTCGCAGGCCGCGGCCGTCGTCGAGGTCCTGACCCTTGCGGGCTACCGCCAATGGCGACTTTTCGGTCATTCGATGGGCGCTGTTCCGGCACTGGAGATCGCGGCGCTGGAACCGGACCGGACCCTCGCGGTGATCGTCCTATCTCCCACCTCGGTGATCGCTTCCGGCGCGTTCCGTCGCCCCTGGCGGAACCTCCTGACGATGGGACCACTCCTCGGGATGAAGGCGATCATGCGGTTTCTGCAGCTCACCGGGGTGCTGGCGCCACGCGTGGTGGCGGTTGCCCGACGCACCGGATTGCTCAGATTGGTGTTACGGCCCTTCGTCGTCGACCCTGCCGCCCTGACCGGCCCGGTTGTCGACGCGCTCGCCGTCGATGCCCGTCCTGCCGCCTTCGCCGTCGCCGCCCGGGCGTTGAAGCACTACGACTTCTCCCACTGGGCCCTGGCCGGGGGGACCCACCTGGTGTTGCGGGGCGAGCGGGATGTCTTCACCCCTGCCGCGGAGATTCGGGAGCTGGCACGATTGCTGCCCGACGCCCGGGCCCACGTGCTGCCGGGAACGGGACACTTCGCGCAGGTGGAGGACCCGGAGGCCGTAGCAGAATTCCTGGTGCGGGAAACCGTGTCACCACCGAACGCGTAGGGCGCCTGGGCAGGAGGGTCCTGGCCGAGTAAGGGTCCTACAAGGAAGCTGCCACTGCGGTGCCGCGCCGCTCCCGCAGCCAGAGGAGCAGGACCACTGTTGCCCCGCCCAGGGCGGCAAGGAGTGGGCCGAGCCAGTCGCCGTCGGGCTGGAGCAGTGTTCCGTTGTCCTGCCAGGGCCAGAGTGCCCGCAGCGATCCCAGGATCAGGCCGGTCGCGACCAGCAGCACCGCACGCCGATGCACCCGCAGGAGATATGCGAGCAGCTGAACGATTGAGGCGAGTCCCAGGACCGCGCCGCTGGCGAAGAGGGCGAGGTAGCCGAAGTCCCGCTCGCTGACCGCCTCGAGGGTCGGTTCGTACATGCCGAAGGTCAACAGGATGAACGACCCGGACAGCCCCGGCAGGGCCAGCGCGCACACCGCAGCGGCACCGCTCAGGATCAGCACCCACCAGGCGGGGTCTTCGACCTGCATGGAAGGGATGCCGAGCAGCCAGAAAACTGCTGCAGCGACGAGTAGAACCACCACGGGGCCGAAGATCCGGGTGTTTCGAGTGATCGGGCCGGCTTCCCTGGCCATTGAGATGGGGACCAGCAGGCTGGCCGAGACCATGCCGAGGAAGAGCGCATTCGAGAGTACCGGCTGGCCCTCTACAAAGCCGTGCAGCGGGCCGGACAGAGCGAAAAGGGCGAAGAACATGCCGATGAGCAGCGGAATCACCAGGGACCATTCGACGTCGCCCAGGTGGTGGGCGAAGCCCTTTCCGCCACGTTTGAAGACGAGCCGGACCACACCACGGATCAGATGATTCGCCGAGGTGATCAGGCGATCAAAAATACCCAGCACCAGGGCGACAGTCCCACCGGAGACGCCAGGCACCAGCTCGACAATGCCGATCAGGGCCCCACGAACTGCGTGGGCGAAACTGGAACGGAGAGTGGGGGCTGCGGGCTTCACTGGGAGCGGCGGGGAGGACGTCACCTATTCAACAGTAGTATGCCGACGGCCAGGGCGGGGATTCCGTTAAGCAGGGCGGCCCAGTGCCCTGACCGAGGCGACCGCCGCGGTGACGGCACGGGAGGCCAGGGCCATGTCGCGTTCGGTGGTGGCTGCGGTCCACGAGAACCGGACCGCCGTCTGGGCTGTTGTACGGTCGATTCCGAGCGCCAGCAGGACAGCCGACGGCTCGTCGCTTCCCGCGGCGCACGCCGACCCGCTGGAGCAGACCACGCCGCGGCGCTCGAGCTCCAGCAACACCGATTCACCGCTGGTTCCCGGGAAGCAGAACGACGCGAGATTCGGGAGACGTTGCTCCCGGTCTCCGGTCAGTACGGCGCCGGGCACGGTGTCCAGGACGTGGTTGATGAGATAGTCCCGCTGGGCTTTTGCCGCGGGGACCGCGGTATCCCGCTCGTCCTGCGCGAGGGCGAGCGCCGTGGCGAGCCCCACCGCTCCGGCAACGTTCTCGGTTCCGGAACGCCGTCCACGTTCCTGGCCGCCACCATGGATGAGCGGTTCCACCGGGATCCGGCCTTTGAGGTAGAGCAGACCGGCCCCCTTGGGCGCGCCCAGTTTGTGCCCGGACAGCGTGAGCGCGTCAACCCCCAGCTCGGCGACGCTCAGTGGCAACCAGGCGCCCGCCTGCACTGCGTCGGTGTGGAAGGGCACCGATGCCGCCGCGCAGAGGCCAGCGAGTACCCGCAGTGGCTGGACCGTCCCGACCTCGTTGTTGGCGTACATGATCGAACACAGCGTGGTGCCCGGTGTCAGTGCCTTCTGGAGCGAGTCAGGCTCAACGAGACCGGTGGCCGACACCGGGACAACAGTGATCCGGAACCCATGAAACCGGTGCAGGTAGTCGAGGGTTTCCAGCACGGCGGGGTGCTCGACGGCGCTGGTCACCAGGTGGCGGTCGCGGGGGGCGGCAAGCGCAATGCCCTTCAGCGCCAGGTTGTTGGCTTCGGTGCCACCCGAGGTGAAGGTGAGTTCGGAGGGGCGGCACCCCAGCACTGTCGCGGCCTGTTGCCGTGCAGCTTTCAGGGCAGCCGCTGCCGTTTCCCCCAGCGCATGGTGGCTGGAGGGATTGCCGAAGTTGGTGCTCATCAGCGGCCACATCGCCTGCAGCACTTCCTGACGCGGCGGGGCAGTGGCCGCGGCATCCAGATAAATCACAGGGCGGCCTCCGTGGCGCTCCCGGCGGCGGCTGGCTGGGCGGAGGTCAGCTCAAGGTCCAACCCCAGATCGAGTGAGTGGACGCTGTGCGTCAGTGCGCCGGAGGAAATGATGTCCACCCCGGTGCGGGCAATGGCTGCGACGGTGTCCAGCCGCACGTTTCCGCTGGCTTCAACCAGGGCACGCCCAGCCACCAGCCGCACTCCCTCAGACAACTGGGCCAGGCTGAAATTGTCGAGCATGATCGTGTCCACCCCTGCCGCCAGCACCGGCTCGATCTGATCGATCCGGTCCACTTCGACCTCGAAGTGCACCGTGTGGGGAAGCCGGGCCTTCGCTGCGGCGAGCGCCGCGGTGAGCCCGGTGGTTCCCCCGCGGGTCAGGAGGGCCAGGTGGTTGTCTTTGGCCATCACCGCGTCCGAGAGGCTGAAGCGGTGATTGAACCCGCCCCCGCAGCGGACCGCGTAGCGTTCCAGCACCCGCAGGCCCGGGGTGGTTTTTCGGGTATCGACGATGCGGGCGGGCGTGCCATCCACTGCCCGCACGAACTGGGCGGTCAGGGTGGCGATCCCGCTGAGCCGCTGCGCCAGGTTCAGGGCAACCCGCTCGGCGGTGAGCAGGGATCGGGCGGGACCGGACAGGACGGCCAGCACAGTGCCGACGTCGAACGCGTCCCCATCCGTCACCGGAAACCGCACGGTGACGCGCTGGTCGGTTAGCCGCATCGCGGCCTCGATGACCTGCTGACCGCAAAAGATTCCCGCCTCGCGGGCAACTATCGCTGCGTCGGCTCTAGCCGACGCCGGGATCAGGGTCTCCGACGTGATGTCGCCCCAGGGCGCATCTTCGGCGAGCGCCGCAGCAACGATGCGGTCGACGTCGGCCTGTGCTGGCTGCCCGGTCGGCTGGCTCATGACCGTGCCCTTCGATAGGAGGTGAGCTGCGGGGCGCTTTCCGCCGGGCGGGGGCCCGGGAAATCCGTGCGGTAGTGGGCTCCGAGGGACTCCTCGCGCGCAGCGGCAGCGTGCACGAGCAGCCGTGCGGCGACCACCAGGTTGGCGGTTTCGCGTTCCGCGACGGTGTCCCCGGCGGTGGAGTATTGGTCGAGCTGTTTGGCGGCCACCTGCAGGCCGGCTGCACTGCGCGTCACTGCTGCGTGATCGGTCATCAAGCTCTGCAGGGTACGGCGTTCGCAGACC
The DNA here is from genome assembly GCF_054510775.1 of Arthrobacter sp. TMT4-20. Lineage (NCBI taxonomy): Bacteria > Bacillati > Actinomycetota > Actinomycetes > Micrococcales > Micrococcaceae > Arthrobacter > Arthrobacter sp. TMT4-20. The sequence goes on from NZ_JBTNDW010000001.1 coordinate 122,837, forward strand.
TCGGACCGGTCGGGTTCGGGGAACTCGAGCCCGATGGCCGGGAACGTGGGCCAGCCGCCGTCGTCGGCCGCTGTTTGCGTGGCGAGGGCGTCGACTGCCCGCCCGGCATAAACGAGACCTTCCAGCAGGGAATTGGACGCCAACCGGTTGGCGCCGTGGACGCCGGTGCAGGCGGTCTCGCCGACGGCGTAGAGGCCGGGTAGGGAGGTCCTCCCCCACAGGTCGGTCTGGATTCCCCCCATCCAGTAGTGGGCTGCGGGGACGACCGGCAACGGCTCAGCAGACCAGTCAAAACCGTGGGCAGTGGTTTGCCGGTGCAGGGAGGGGAACCGGGCGGCAAGGAAGCCAGCTCCGCCGAGCCCGGTGGCGTCGAGGTATACCCGGTCCTCGCCTCGCTCCCGGAGGTGCAGGGCGGTGCTTCGGGAAACGACATCCCGTGGGGCCAGCTCCGCTGCCGGGTGGTAGGCGGTCATGAACCGTGCCCCGGACCCATCGAGCAGGATCGCGCCTTCCCCGCGGACAGCCTCTGAGATCAACAGGTTGCCGGGGACATCGAGGGCTGTGGGGTGGAACTGGAAGAACTCGAGATCCTTCACGACGGCGCCGGCGCGCCAGGCGGCAGCCAGCCCATCCCCGGTGGCGACCAGGGGATTCGTATTGTGCGTGAACAGCTGCCCGGCCCCACCCGTCGCAAGGATGACGGCGTCGGCGTCGACAGTGGTCAGTACCCCGGCACGCAGGATCAACGCACCGGTGACCGTGGGCGCTTCAGCCTCGTCGGTGCGCAGGTCGGCGAGGAACGCGTGTTCGAGCACCGCGATGCCGGGATCCTTCCGGACCGCGGCAATCAGCGCCTGCGCGACGGCGGCACCGGTCGCGTCGCCGCCGGCGTGAAGGATGCGCGACGCCGAGTGCGCGGCTTCCCGCCCCAGTGCCAGTTCTCCGCCGGCCGTGCGGTCAAAGGGCGCGCCCAGCGCCAGTAGCACCCCAATGTGGTCCGCAGCCGCAGCGCAGAGGACCTCGACCGCTTCGGGTACGCACCAGCCGTTGCCGGCCAGCTGTGTGTCTGTCACGTGGCTGGAGACCAGGTCATTGCCGCCCGGGAGTACCGCGGCGATGCCGCCCTGGGCATGCCAGGTGTTGCTGTCCGCCAGGTTCCCTTTGGTGAGCAGGGTGACCGCGGCGCGGGGTAGGGCTTGCCGGAGGCGAAGCGCCGAGTACAGGCCGGCGATGCCGCTGCCCACAACGAGCACGTGTGCCGGCGAGGTGTTCATGGCTGGACCGGTCGCGGCTGGACGGCGAGCATGCGCTCCAGCGCTACCCGGGATGGTGAGGCGACCGATTCAGCCACGGTAATCCGGTTCAGCACCGTGCCGGCCACCAGCGCTTCGAGGACCCACGCCAGGTATCCCGGGTGGATGCGGTACATGGTGGAGCAAGGGCAGATCACCGGGTCGAGGCAGAAAATGGTGTGTTCGGGGTGCTGGCTGGCAAGCCGGTTGACCATGTTGATTTCAGTGCCGACGGCGAAGGTGGTGCCAGGTGCGGCGGCTTCGATCGCTTTGCGGATGTAGTCGGTGGAGCCGGACTCATCGGCAGCATCAACCACCTCCATGGGGCATTCCGGGTGGACAATTACCCGGACACCCGGAAAGTCCGCCCGGGCCTTTTCGATCTGGTTCACGGAGAAGCGTTTGTGCACCGAGCAGAAACCGTGCCACAGGATCACCCGGGAGTCCTGCAACGTAGCCTCCTCGTTGCCTCCCAACGGCTTCCGCGGATTCCACAGCGGCATCTGCTCCACCGGTACCCCCATCGCCTTGGCCGTGTTCCGGCCGAGGTGCTGGTCGGGGAAAAACAGCACCCGCTGGCCCCGTTGAAAGGCCCACTCGAGGACGGCCGCGGCGTTCGAGGAGGTACACACGATTCCACCGTTGCGACCGCAGAAACCCTTCAGCGCGGCCGAGGAGTTCATATAGGTGACGGGGATAACGGGGACACGGCCGTCGTCGTCGGGCTCTGTTCCGAACAGCTCGGCAAGGTCTTCCCAGCAGTCGGTCACCGAATCGATGTCGGCCATGTCGGCCATTGAACAGCCCGCTGCGAGGTTGGGGAGGATGACCGCCTGGTCTGGCTGGGAGAGCATATCGGCGGTTTCGGCCATGAAGTGGACGCCGCAGAAGATGATGGCTTCCGCCTGGGTCTTCTCGGTGGCGGCGCGGGCGAGCTGGTAGGAATCGCCGATGAAGTCGGCGTATTTGACCACCTCGTCGCGCTGGTAGAAGTGGCCCAGGATGACCGCCCGGTCCCCGAGGGTCGCCTTGGCCGCGAGAATACGGACGTCGAGCTCCTCGTCGGTGGCGAGCCGGTACTCCTCGGGCAGCTCCCCCTGTCGCGGCGAGGAAAGCGGCGCCGGGTCGGCCATCGAGGCGCCGGGGCCGTAGGTGGGCTGGATTTCCCGGTCGATCGCCCAGGGGTCTTTGGCGAGGGCGGGCGAGCACGTGGTGACTCGCTGGGTCTGGGCCTGCTCGCGGGTCACAAGCTGGATCGCAGTGGTGACACTAGTCATGGGAAACTCCTGAAACTCTAGTCAGTCGAGGCGATGGTGGAGCTGGAAGCGCTGGTGGAGGTGGTCTCTGCTGGCGTGGCCTGGCCGGATGTGGCCTGGGTGCCGAGGGTCCCCGTGGACCCCGTATAGCGGTAGAGCCGGGGCGGCCGGTGTCGCACTCCCTGGAGGTAGTCATCGGTGGGGGTGATATCGGGGGTGGCCCGAAGCTGACGGCGGAAATTGGCGGGATCCAGGTGCCGATCCAGGACCGCCTCGTAGACTTCCCTGACCTGCGCCAGGGTGAAGGTCTCGCCAAGAAAGTGGTAGGCGATTGAGCCGTATTCCACCTTGCTGCGCAGCCGCCAGAGGGCGTAATCCACGATGGAATTGTGGTCGAAGGCCAGATCCTCGAGCTTGTCGGCGCGGAACCATTTCACATTCTCGGATTCCTGGGTCAGGGCAGCCTCGTCGGGTTGTACCAACGCCCAGTAGACGATAGAGACCAGGCGTTGAGTGGCGGCCCGGTCCAAACCGCCAAACGCGTAAAGCTGCTCCAGATAATTGGGGACCAACCCGGTAGTCTCCCGCAGGTTGCGCGACGCGGCATCCTGGAGCGACTCCACCTGGGCTAGCGGGCCACCCGGCAACGCCCACTTGCCGAGATGCGGCTGCCTGATCCGCCGGACCAGCGGCAACCACAGGGTGGGCCGGCCCGACGTCGCACTCGGCCGGAGCGCGAAGATCACCGTTGAAATCGCCAGCGCGGGTGGCTGCAACTGCCGCTCGGAGACGTTTGCTGCGTCTGCGTACATCGGATCCCCTTGCCTAGTGCTTCACCCATGAGTTAATGTCAGATTGACTCTAACTAATTTTAGCGGGAAATCCCCGGTTCTCCAACCCGCCCCCGCACGGAGCCGCCCCAACCCGGGATCGAGTCAACAGACATGACGGGTTACGGCCCGACAATCGGATATTTCTGGCGACTCGCTCTGGGGTGGGGGTGACTTAGGTGCGGGGCTGGTGGCGACTCGACCCGGGGGTGGGGGTGACTTAGGTGCGGGGCTTGGTGGGGGCGTGCTCGGCGGCGGCACGCATCAGCGGCAGGGTCCGACCCTCGAAGTGGGTGTTCAGCACGATCACGGTCGATGAGCGCACCACCGTCCGGGTAGCGATGATGGCGTCAATCACCCGCTGCAGGTCCGGGTTGGACCGGGCCGCCACCTTGGCGAGCAGATCGCTCTCGCCCGAAACGGTGTGCACTTCCTGGATCTCCGGGATCTTCGCCAGCGCGACGGCGACGGCGTCGTGCCCGGAGTCCTGGTGAATGGTCAGCGAACAGTAGGCCACCACCGGGTAGCCCAGGCTGCGCGGTTCAATCCTCGGCCCCCAGCCGGCGATCACCCCGTCGCGCTGCATGCGGTCGAGCCTCGCCTGGATGGTGGCGCGGGCAACCGAGAGGCGCCTCGACGCCTCAAGCACACTCATCCGCGGATCATCGGTGAAGAGCTCAGCGATTCGTGAATCGAGGGGATCGATGACCATGGATAACCTTTCGGGAGCAAAAGAGGCGCCGGTGTTGTATCTTGGCGAAATAGTGACTACTGTCACAGACGTTGGTCTATTCGACCAAGCGGCAGGGGTGGGTTCGACGGCGCACGTGCTCCTGTCGCTTTTTTTGTGCCGTCTTTTTCCCAGCCTATCGAACACTTTGTATATCAATTGCCAACATGTCTCAGCATTTCGAGACATACTGCGCAGCTCTCACCACACAGATTGCAGAGGCTGCATTTTGGACGTAGCGTCGCTCGAGCAGAGTGACTTCGATCATAAGGATGGCAATGAACTCCACGCCCACCCCTCCCGAGGAGGAACTGAAGAGGCTCTACCGGCTTTTGGTAACAGTGCGTCAGCTGGATATTGCGGCCGTCCGCTGGCAGCGGCAGGGCATCATCCCCGGCTACGCTCCCCTGCTGGGTCAGGAGGCGGCCCAGGTGGGCAGCGGCTTCGCCGTGGACACTGCGCTGGACTTCGTTTTCCCCACCTACCGGGAGATGGGCGTGGCCCGGGCCATGAACGTTGACATGGTGCAGTACATGGCCACCCACAAGGCCATCTGGCATGGCGGGCTTTACGATCCGGCTGCCACTCACCTTGCACCCATCCAGGCGGTAGTCGCCGGATCGGTTCTTCACGCCGTCGGGTGGGCCCACGGCCAGACCCTCGCCCGGCATGAGCGTCAGCCCGGTGCCGGCAGCGGCGTCGCTCTCACCTATTTCGGCGACGGAGCCAGCTCCCAGGGCGACGTCCATGAGGCAATGAACTTCGCTGCGGTGATGAAAGCCCCCGTGGTCTTCTTCGTGCAGAACAACGGGTGGGCGATCTCCGTCCCCACGGCCGCGCAGGTTGCCGGTGGCGCCGTGGCGGCCCGCGCCGCCGGTTATGGGATGCCGTCCCTCACCGTGGACGGCAACGACGTCGTCGCCGTCCTTGCGGCGACCCGGCAGGCGGTTGAGCATTGCCGCGCCGGGAACGGACCCATGCTGATCGAAGCCAACACGTACCGCCTGGGTCCACACTCCACGAGCGATGACCCGGGCCGTTACCGCTCCCTCGCCGACGAGCAGACAGCCCGCAGCCTCGATCCGGTGCAGCGTTGCGCGGACCTGTTGCGTACCGCCTACGGAACGGAGACCGATTACTTCGGCGCCGTCCTCGCCGAGGCCGAGGCCGAAACCGAACGGGTCAGGGAGGGTCTGGAGGCTCTCGAGCCGCGGCCCGGATCCGACATGTTCACCTACGTCTTCCAGGAGAGCACGCCCGCCCTGCAGCAGCAGGAGACAACATGGAGAGAGGAATCAGAGCATGTCTGAGCAGACGGCGGAGATCACGGCTCCGGTCACAGTCGATCCCGAGTCGCCCCTCGAGCACCTCTCCATGCAGCAGGCGCTGAATCGGGCGCTGGCAGAATCGCTGGACGAGAATCCCAAGACCGTCATCTTCGGGGAAGACGTGGGCCAGCTCGGCGGCGTGTTCCGGATTACCGACGGGCTGCAGCAGCGGTTCGGTGCGGACCGGGTATTCGACACCCCCCTGGCCGAATCGGGCATCCTGGGCATGTCGGTGGGGCTGGCGATGGCAGGTTTCCACCCCATCCCTGAAGTGCAGTTCGACGGGTTTGCCTACCCCGCCGTCAACCAGATTGTGTGCCAGATCGGCCGGATGAATTACCGGAGCCGGGGCACCCTCCCCATGCCGATCACCCTGCGGGTTCCCTCCTTCGGTGGGATCCGCGCGCCCGAACACCACGGCGAAAGCCTTGAGAGCCTCTTCGCCCACGTGCCCGGGCTGAAGGTGGTGTCGCCGTCGGACCCCCATCAGGCCTACCACCTGCTCAAGCATGCCGTGCGGCGCCCCGACCCGGTGATCTTCATGGAGCCCAAGGCCCGCTACTGGCAAAAGGGACAGGTCGACACCGCCGACGGCGGCACCCTCGAAGGCTCGCGCGTCGCCCGCAGCGGTCGGCACGTCACCCTGATCGCCTGGGGTGCGATGGTGTCACGCTGCCTTCAGGTAGCCGAGCTCGCGGCCGAAGACGGGATCGACGTCGAAGTCCTCGATCTGCGCTGGCTGAAGCCGATCGACGCTGCAGGCCTTGCAGCGTCAGTGCTGAAGACGAAGCGCGCCGTCGTCGTCCACGAAGCGCCGCGCACCAGCGGACTGGGCGCCGAAATCGCGGCATTGGTGACCGAGCAGTGCTTCAATGTTCTGAAGGCACCGGTGGAACGGGTGACAGGGTTTGATGTCCCGTATCCCTCCGGCGATCTGGAAGACGAGTACGTACCGAACATCGACCGGATCCTTTTCGGCATTCAACGAGTATTGGAGCATCGCCGTGGCTGAACTGTCCTTTCCGCTACCCGACCTGGGTGAGGGCCTGATCGAGGCTACAGTCCTGGAATGGCTGGTCGCCGTGGGTGACACTGTTGAACGCAATCAGCCGCTGGTTGAGGTGGAAACCACCAAGTCTGCCGTGGAGTTACCCTCACCGCAGGCGGGAACAGTGGTTAGAGTTCATGGTGAGCCGGGAGACGTAGTGAAAGTAGGGGACCCTCTGATTGTGTTTGAGGTCCCCGACAACACGGCCGGCATTGTTGGCACCGTGCCCGAGGAACGCGCGCCCAAGCGGCGGGTGCGCCTGAGCCTCGGGTCCGACGACGACTGACACGCCTAATCTGAGGGAGATCGATATGGGACGCCACCGGGACCACCTCGTGGAGGGCATTGACCCGCACCTGTCCGTTGAGGAACACAGCCCTGCGCAAAAGTCCGACGCACGCCCTGTGCTGTTGCTGCATGGATTTGCGTCGTCGTCGAAGTTGAACTGGCATGATTCGGGCTGGGTGAGGGCATTGACCGACGCCGGTCGACGGGTGATTACCGTCGATCTGCCGGGTCACGGGAGCAGCGCCTCCCCGGAGGAACGTGATGCGTACGCACCAAGCCGGATCCGGGCCGACCTGTTGCAGCTCCTGCTGGACTACCAGGTGACTCCCCTCGACGAGTCCAAGCCTTCCAGCGGCGTGGACATTATCGGATATTCGCTGGGATCGAGACTTGCCTGGGAGTTTGGCGCCACCCAGCCTGAACTGGTGCACCGGATGGTCCTCGGGGGGCCGGGCACCGCAGACCCCCTGGCTGATTTTGACCTTCCCGCCGCCCAACAGCACCTGACCGACGGCACCCCGATCGACGACGCCTCGACCGCCGGCCTGTTACGGATGGCCCGGCTGGTGCCATCCCACGACGTCTTCGCGCTGCTGACCATGGTGGAGGCGATCAAGGGCGAGCCGTTCAACGCTGCCGAGGCAGTGCCGCACATGCCGTTGCTGCTGGTCGCCGGCGACAAGGACGACCGGGCAACCACCATGCCCGAGCTGGCCGCGTTGAGTCCGCGCGCGGAGACTGTGTGGCTCCCGGGCCGAACCCACACCAATGCGGTGACGTCGAGGGCCTTCAAAACGGCTGCGATTGAGTTCCTCAACGGTTAGCTCACCGCGCTTTTCGCTGGCTCCGTGCGGCGCGTCACTACTCGCGCCAAAGTACGATAGCGTGGCATAGTCAGCGGACTTAGTAATACGAGCTGATCCCTGTCAATCTCTCGTACGGTGAGGACCCCGTGAACCAACTGCTAGCGCAGCGGTATCTAACCGCCGAGCTCCTCGGCACGGGCGGCGCGGCGGCTGTGTACCGCGCGATTGATCAGAACCTGGGCCGCGACGTCGCGGTCAAGGTGTTCAACCCCAGTACCTCCGACGACGACGACTACCGCCGGCAGCACACCGAAACACTACTGCTCGCCACGCTGAACCATCCGGGCCTTGTTACCCTCCACGATGCGGGGCTGCAGCAGGACGAGTCGGGCCGGACCACCAGTTTTCTGGTCATGGAACTCGTCGATGGGCTGGATCTGAGGAAACTCCTGAAGACCGAACGCCTCGAACCCCTAGCGGTGGCCCAGCTCGGTGCCGACCTGGCCGATGCGCTGGCCTACGTCCATTCCCAGGGCGTCATCCATCGGGACGTCAAGCCCGCAAACATCCTGCTGTACCGTTCCGACGAGCAGGACACCCGACTGTACTCGAAGCTGACCGACTTCGGCATTGCGCGGATGGTTGACGCCTCGGCGGCGACCGCCACCGGCGCCACCATCGGCACCGCCAACTATCTCAGCCCCGAGCAGGCGCACGGAACGGCTGTCGACTACAAATCCGACATTTACTCTCTCGGCCTGGTGCTGCTCGAATGCCTTACCGGCAAAAAGGCCTTCCCCGGCGCCGTCGTCGAAGCGGCCGTCGCCCGGCTCCTGCGCGATCCTGAGGTTCCCGCCGATCTGGGACCCTTCTGGGCCCCGCTGCTGACCAGCATGACGGCACGCGGCCCCCAGCAGCGCCCTGATGCCCACGAGGTTGCCCTGGCCTTGCGTGAGTACGCCGCGGCCGACGACGACCTCCTGGTGGCCAGGCCCGCCGGGCAGGCCCGCTCGGAGGAGTCCGCCGCTGAGTCGCCGGGGGCGATCACCGGCGGGATAACCACCGGCAACGTCTACATTCCGGCACCGCCGGCCCACGCACCCACCCTTGGCTAGCACCCCCACTCCCCCGCACACGAGCGCACCGGACCCAGGTACTGGCGCCGCGCATCGTGCCATGCGTCGCGGCCCGCTCAGCGGCGCTCAGTACCTGGAAAAGTGGTTCGGGGAGCTAGTTGTCTTCGTCCGAGGGTTCCTCGGGCTCAAAGCTCGAGGCCTCTTCAGTGACTCCTGCTCCTACCCCCTCCTCGGACTCCGGGATAGTGCCATCGGGGCCTTTCGACTTCTCGTCGGCGTTCGCATTTTCCGGCTCAGGCTGCTCAGTCATGGCGCTCCTTCTGGTTGCTGTTCAACTCGTCCTGTCATCCTAGCGAGTCCCGGTGGCGCTGACTCATCGAATGGCCCAGGGCTCGCTCCTGGGCGCCGGCGCCGGACCGAATATGGCAAGCTAATCAAATGATGAAGGCGGACCGCGTGCACCCCTGGATACGGCGAGTCGCCATTGAAGTGGGCGGGTGGACACTGGTGGTGCTTGGTATTGCCGGGTTGGTCCTCCCCGGTCCGGGCCTGCTATTGGTCGCTTCCGGACTGGCAGTGCTTTCCTTCCGCTATCCCTGGGCGGAACGGCTCTTGCACCCGGTGATGGCGCGGGCCATGCAGGCGGCCGAGCTGGGCATGCTGACCTGGCCGCGCATTGTGCTCAGTGTGCTGGGCGCGCTGACGCTCATGGCCACGGGAGTGATCTGGGGGTTACAACCCGATGTCCCCGGCTGGTGGCCGCTGGAAGACCGGTGGTGGCTGCCGGGCGGCTGGGTCACCGGTGGCACCATGATCGGCTCAGGCATCATTGCGTTGGGCCTGATTGTTTACAGTTACCGACGGTTCAGGCCCGGTCGGTCAGAACGCTAGACGCACGGCACCGGCCAGGTGCGCTGGCTACTTCAGGAACTTCGAGGTACGCCGGTCGGCCAGCGGTTTGCCGCCGGTCTGGCAGGTGGGACAGTACTGCAGCGAGGAATCCGCGAAGGAAACTTCGCGCACCGTATCACCGCAGACCGGGCACGCCTCGCCCGTGCGGGCATGTACGCGCAGTGACTGCCGTTTGGTGTCCTTGAGTTCCTTGGCGGGCCGCCCGGACGCAGCCTCGATCGCTGTCCTCAGCAGGTGGTGCATGGTGGTGTGGAGGGTGGCGACGGCGTCGTCGTCGAGCTTGTTGGCCAGGGCAAACGGCGAGAGCCGTGCCGCGTGCAGGATTTCATCGCTGTAGGCGTTGCCAATTCCCGCGATCTTTGACTGATCCCTCAGCAGCCCCTTGATCTGGCCAGCGTGGGCGTGTAGCAGGGGCTTGAATCCCGCCAGGTCCAACTCAAGCGCATCCGGTCCCAGCCTGGCGATCCCGGGAACCTCCTCAGGGCTCTCGACCACGTAGGCGGCCAGCGACTTGCGGGTCCCAGCCTCGGTCAGGTCGAAGCCCGGCTCACCCCCGGGTCCAGGTTCGGTGCCAGCGTCCGCGAACCGGACCCGCAGCGCGATTAGCCCCTTGCCCGGCTTCAGGCGTGCCGTGCTGAGACTGTCGGACCATCTGAGCCACCCGGCGCGGGCCAGATGCATCACCAGGAATAGCCCGCCGATCTCCAGCACCAGGAATTTGCCACGCCGGTCAACTGATTGAACCTGCAGCCCAGCCAGGGACTGCACGGGTACCTTGGCCGTCTTCAGCACCGAAAAGGACGCCACCTCAAGACCGGCGACGACGGCGGGCGGACCGTCCTCGGGGATGAGTTTCCGCCGAAGGAAATCAACGAGTCCCTGCACCTCAGGCATCTCTGGCATGGACCTAGGTTAACACTGCTGCACAACGGACGGGGCCGGAAGCAGCGGGAGGTCTCCCGCCGCTTCCGGCCCCGTTGATGCAGTATGACGCGCTAGTGGTGAGACACGCCCAGCGGTGCGCCCTTGGTCTCCTTGACCAGGCTGACGCCGATGAAGGAAATCACACACAGCACCATGATGTAGATCGCCACGGAACCCGACCATTCGTACGCCTCAAGGAGCGCCTGCGCCACTGTGGCAGCGAACGCTCCGCCGAGGATTGCGCCGAGGGCGTAGCCGATCGAGATGCCCGAGTACCGCACCTGGGCGGGGAACATTTCGGCGTACATGGCCGACATGGGGCCGTAGGACAGACCCAACCCAATGGTCAGGACGAACAGGGCCACCCCGTAGAGCACGATGTCGCCGGTGTCGATCAGCATGAACATCGGGATCATCCAGACGAAGACCCAGGCATAGCCGATCTGGAAGGTCCGGACCCGGCCAATCTTGTCGGAGAGCCAGCCTCCCACCATGGTGAAAATCAGCCAGCCGAAGGAGGCCAGCACTGTTGCCAGCAGCACCTCCTGGATGGGAAGTTCCAGACGCCCAGTGGCATACGAGATGAAGAAGGCAATCAGGAGGTACCCGGCGGCGTTGTTACCGATGAAGATGGCAGCCGACAGGAGCACGTTCTTGGTGTGGTTCCGGAACAGTTCACGAAGCGGCGCCTTGCTTTCCGCCTTGCGCTGCGCCATCTCCTTGAACACTGGGCTCTCGGCGACCGAGCGGCGGATCAGGTATCCCACCACGATCAGGACCACCGACAGCAGGAACGGAATCCGCCAGCCCCAGGCCAGGAACTCATCTTCGGTCAGAACCGTCCGCAGCAGCAACAGGAGGCTGGTCGCGAGGATCATCCCGATGGGGACACCGATCTGCGGGTAGGCCCCGAAGAGTCCGCGCCGGTGTACGGGTGCGTGCTCCACGGCCATGAGTGCTGCACCGCCCCATTCACCGCCGGCGGAGAAGCCCTGGATGATGCGGAACAGGATCAGCAGGATGGGTGCCCAGATGCCGATCTGCGCGTAGGTCGGCAGGAGGCCGATCAGAGCGGTCGCCCCACCCATCAGGAGCAGGGTCATCACCAGCACGGCCTTGCGGCCAATCCGGTCACCGAGGTGACCCGCGACGATCGCGCCGAGCGGACGGAAGAGGAAGCTGATGCCGATCAGGGCGAACGACAGGATCTGAGCCAGGCCGGGGTTCGAATCCGACAGGGGTGTCAGGAAGAGCCCGGCCAGGACTGTCGCAGTCAGCTGGGCGAAAATGAAAAAGTCGTACCACTCGATGGTGGTGCCGACCAGGGTCCCCGCCAGAACCTTGCGTTCCTCGCGGGTCACGCGTTGTTTGGGCTGGCCAACGCTGGTGGAAGAAGACGTCATTGTGTACTCCAGGGTGGGACGGACTATTTACTGACAGAACGTTCGGTTTGTGACGCTGATCATACTACCCCGGGATGGCCTAATGCACGCTCCCCGGCGACGACTTGCCGGAAGACCTGCCGGGAAGCCTGTCGAAATGCGGCGGCGCGCCTAGTCGGTACGAGCCAGGAACTCGCGCACCCGCGCCTGGACAGGGGCAGTGTCATAGCTTTTGACCAGCGCCCCGGCCATCCGAACCGGGTCGCCAAAGAAGAAATACTCATACAGGGCCTGACGACCCGAGAAACCGGAGATTGACGCGTCATGGGCCAGCTTGAATAGCCGCACCCGTTCGGGTCCGGTGAGCGTTTTGGTCTGGAGATACCGTTCGATATCCGGCAGCGCCGCACTGGCCAGATCAGCCTCGCCCGGGAGCGCCATCAGGCCGCTGGCGGATAATTTGCGGATAATCTGGGGGAAGCGCTGGGCCACCTTCGGATACCAGTTGCGTGCCGCGTTGAGTGTGGCCCACTTCGGCAACATCACGCCGTCGTCGTTCAGTGTGGCATCGACCTCGGACGCCCGCAGCAGGGCTTTGCCGATTTCGACCGTCTGGATGAGCTCGGCGAGATCCTCCTGGATGTGCTGGAATCCGCCGATACCGATGGACTCCGACAACTCCGCTGCCAGGCCGAGGAAGAACTCGCTCTTGGCTATGGTCCGCGTGACCACCTGGTGGGTCATCAGCGCCCCGGCGCCGGTTTCGGAGTAGAAGCCGTTGCAGAGGTCGGGGTGCCCGAGCATGAAGATGCGCTCGTTCGGCACGAACACGTTGTCGAATATGACGACGGCGTCCATTTCCTCGAACCGCGAAGCCAGCGGCTCGTCGTGGATCGACCCACCATTGTGGAGGGGGGTCCGGCACAGGTACCTCAGACCCTCAGCGTCGTTGGGGAGCGCGAACGCGAAGGAATACGGCGCATCCTCGGGGGTTCCGCGCAACAGGGTGGACGGGAAGACAAGCAGTTCATCGGCGATGGGGGCGTTGGTAGCGAGCATGCGGGCACCGTTGATAATGATTCCGTCGTCGCGTTCCTCGGTGATGCGGGCCGACAGGTGACCACCCAGCTGCTCCGATCCCGACACCGACCGATTGACCTGCGGCGGAATCAGCGTGTGGGTGGTGAGGAGATCATTCTCCCGGCAGAACTCGTAGTACCGGCGAATGTTCTCGCCGAACATGGGGTCCGCCTGGGCAAACCAGTGTTCGGCCGCGCTCAGCGCGGTCAGGCACCCATTCATGTAATCCCCGGTGCGGCCCAGGAAACCCTGCGAATATTCGGCCCAACAGGCCGTCGCCGCACGACGCCGTTCCAGGTCCGCGACCGTGCGCGGCACGAGGAAGGAGGCGTTGACCCGGTCACCGCTCGACGGCGATGGGTACGTCAGCCGGTCCGCATACTCGGGATCGTGCTGCAGATCGAATAGCCGGGCGTAGGACCGCGCCACATTACTGAACGCAGGGTGATCGGCGATGTTTTCGCTGACCACCTGACCATCGATGACCACGTGCGGTCGCATGGAATTCAATGTGTCCAGGTACTGCGTGCCGGATCGGATGCCCATTGTTCTTCAGTCCTCGAGGAAGTCGTGCGGTTCAGCTGCCTGGGGTTTTGGTGGACCCGGTCAGAGTAGGTCTTCCATCCCCAGCTGGTCTTCCGGGATGGTCGTGAAGCTACTGTTGGCGTACGCCAGGGCATCACCCTTGCGGTAGTTGAAATCCTGCACCTCGCCGAGGTACAGGGTGTGGTCGCCGCCGTCGTACGCTGCCCACGGGGTGCACTCAAAGTAGGCCAGGACGTTCCCCAGACGTGGCGCACCTTCCCCCCCCGACCCAGAGCGGCTCATCAACGGGTCGCCCGGCGAAGTGCAGGGCCAGTTGGCGCTGCTCAGCGCCGAGGATGTTGACGGTGAACGGTCTGCCGGCCAACTCGTCGTGGGCCGTGGTGCTGCGGGCGATACTCACCAGCACCAGCGGCGGATCCATTGACACCGAGGTAAAGGAATTGACGGTGATCCCATGACGCTTGGTGGCGCCGTCGAAGGTGACGATCGCGACGCCGGTCGCGAACCGGCCAAGGCTTCCCCTGAAGTGGTGGGCCCGCGGTACGTTCAGGGAGCGCCGACGTGCGGGTGCGCCGCTGCTGGCTGCACTCCCGTGCTGCGGTGAAGCGGTCATGGTCAAACTCCCTTGACGTGCCTGTACTAGCATTAAGGACAGCCTAGCTGTTCTATAGTTGAACAATTCATTCTGATAGTGAAATATTGGCGGAAGTGACGAAGACAACAGCCGCCCACCCGAGAGGACGCCATGGACAGTGTGCAGACCAGCGCTACGGTGGCACCGTCGTCACATTCCCAGACCCTCTCTCGGGGCATCCGTGCCCTGGAAATCCTGGCCGAAGCGCGCACCCCCCTGTCAATCGCCGAACTGTCCACGCAGCTTGGAGTGCACCGCTCCATCGCCTACCGCATCCTGCGGACCCTCGAAGACCACTCGCTGGTGGTGAGGGATGCTGCGGGTCGGGTGCAGGCGGGCCCCGGCCTCGCCGCGCTGGCCCGCGGCGTCGCGGGCGATCTGCAGTCGGCGGCGCTCCCCGAACTGACCCATTTGGCCAATAGCCTGGGCATGACCGCCTTCGTTGCCGTCCTGAACCAACATGACTGCGTCACGCTGGTCACGGTAGAGCCCCGGCACACCGGTGCCACCGTTGCCCAGCGCCCTGGCACCCGCCACTCGGTGAGCGCCGGAGCGCCTGGAATTGCCATCCAATCGGCAATGACTGAACAGGACTGGGCCCGTTTTGCCCCTGGCCAGCAGTACCGGGAAGCCGCGCGCACCGCGCAGCGCACCGGCTACGCGGTGAGCCACGATGAGGTGATTGAGGGCGTCTCCTCGGTAGCCGTACCGGTCCGCATCCCCGGTCAACCACCGGCAGCCGTAGCGCTGGTCTACATCCGCAGCCAGCACACTCCGGCGGAGCTTGGTGCTCAACTCGCGGATTGCGCGCGGACCATCGAACAACAGTTGCGCTGAGGCCACCCCCACCCCACCCGGGCCGAGGCGCGGGGTGCTGGGTGCAGGTACTGGGGTATGGGGTGCAGCGGGCTAGTCGGATTGATGCTGCCGGGGCACCGTCAATGAAACGACTCCCAGCACCAGCAGCGCACCAGCCGCAGCTACCGGAACCACGAAGGCAGAACTGAAGCCGTTCGCTTCCGCCAGGGTCCCGGCCACTGCGGCCCCGATCGCCGTCCCAGCGACAATTCCGCTGGCCAGCAGGGTCATGACCGTTCCCATCAGTTCCTTCGGGGCCACCAGGGAGCCGATACTGAAAATCGTGACCATCGTGGGTCCCACCGGGATACCCAGGACGAACAGCACCAGCAGCATCAGCGGGACCTCCTGCGGGATGAAGAGGAACAGGCTGAGCAGGCTCATCCCGCCAGCGGAGATGATCCAGCGAAACGACGCCGAGAATCGGGCTGACCAGTACGCCACCGACAGCGCCGCCGCCGCTGAGCTCAGACCCATCACGGCGTACAGCAGACCCGCCGACGTAGCAGCCCCGAACTCGCCGGCGAACGCGATCAGGGCCGTCTGCGTTGAGCCGAAGAAGGTACCCATTGCAACCATGCCAAGCACCGGGAGCGGAACCAGCAACCAAAACCGTCGGCTGCCGGGCTCCCTCCGGCGGGTGCTGGGCTCCCCCTCCCGGGCAGGGTGAGGACGCCGGTTTAGCGGCACCACGGCCTGGACCGTGGGGTGAATTGCGAACGCGCTCACCATGACGATGGTCAGCACGGCGGCGAGGGCCAGCGGCAGCCAGGGGGCAATCACACTCGCCAACAGGCCCACAAGTGCTGGCCCCAGAACGAAGGTCAGTTCATCCGCGGTGCTCTCGTAGGACAGCGCCGTATCCAGATCGCCCTGTTGGGTTCCGCGGGTCAGGGCGATCCACCGCACCCGGGCCAGTGGCCCGATCTGCGGGCAGGTCAATCCCATGCCGAAGGCTGCCCCGAGAATGAGTGCGGTGGAGGCCGCCGAAAAGTCAGGCACTGAGTAACTGGCCGTGACCACCAGGGCAATCGCCATAGTGTTCAGGACCGCCGAGACGAGCAGCACGGGCCGTTGCCCGGTGCGGTCGGCAAGGTACCCGAGAATAGGGGCTCCCAGCGCCGAACCGACGCCGACCGCTCCGGCGGCAAACCCTCCGGTTGCTACCGACCCGCTGGCCGCCGTAACCAGGGTCAGGGCCCCGACAGTCAACATGGCCAGGGGCAGCCGGGCGAAGAAGCCGATGGTGAGGAAAGAAGATCCGGCGAGGGCCGGGAGCCGGCCATAGCGTCCCAGCCGGCTAGCGGATACTGCGGGTAGTGTCATGGTGAGGGTCTTTCCGGATACAGCTGATTGCGCATCGTCCCCCCTCCCGATGCGCCCAACCCGGTGACAACCCTCAATTTACACCGTCTGCAGCCCATCCGTCTGATGCGGACCGGTGGGCTGATCGTCGATGGGCAGTTGGTCGATGGGCAGTTGGTCGACCGGTAACTGGTCGACAATCCGCAGGGTGGATCCGTTTCGTCCCTTGATCACCTGAAGCTGGGCGGTGATGCGCTGCTTGAGTTCGGCGACGTGGCTGACCAGCCCCACCATGCGGCCACCGTCCCGAAGCCCTTCCAGAGCATCCATGACCTGTTCCAGGGATTGGTCATCGAGACTACCGAAGCCCTCATCAACGAACAGTGTCTCGATCTCGATTCCCCCTGACTCGGCCTGAACGACGTCGGCCAGGCCGAGGGCGAGCGCCAGGGCCGCCATGAAGGATTCGCCGCCTGAGAGGGTTGCCGTGTCCCTCGTATTTCCGG
Source organism: Arthrobacter sp. TMT4-20 (assembly GCF_054510775.1). Classification (NCBI taxonomy): domain Bacteria; kingdom Bacillati; phylum Actinomycetota; class Actinomycetes; order Micrococcales; family Micrococcaceae; genus Arthrobacter; species Arthrobacter sp. TMT4-20. The sequence goes on from NZ_JBTNDW010000001.1 coordinate 139,638, forward strand.
TCCAGCCGTCGATGACGTTGAGTCCCAGGCCCGACTTCTTGTTGCCCGATAGCGCATCACTGTGCACGAGAGCATAGCGCCCATCAGACATGGCCAGCAGCCGTTCAGTCGCTGCATCCGCTACCTGCTCCAGGCGTGCAGCCAGCACGTAGGTGCCAAGACTCATCTTGTACGAGTTGTCTCCGCCTCCGGCCGCGGTGTCGGCCAAGGATTTCACGAGTTCATACTCGGTCCGCAGCGGCAGCACCAGCTTCTCCTGGCGGCCCATTTCGGCTGCATAGCGTTCAAGCTGTGCCGCCGACTCCTCGATCATCCGACGTTTGACCTCACTTTTCGCGGCGCGTGCAGCCGATTCACTCTCCGCCGCTGCCGCTGCTTCAAGCACTTCGCGGGTCACTGCCAGCAGACCGGCTGCCTCGTCCTGAAGTGCCCCGGCAATCTCCGGCAGGCCCTGATCAGCTTCCAGCCGGTGCGTGGTGCGCTGATAGCCGCTGAGGAACTGCTCGGCGCGCTGCAGCCCAGCCGACGGCAGCAGGGCCGCGCGCACCTCATCCGGGTCGTCGAATGACGAGTTCAACAGTCCCTCGGCCAGCGAGCCAAACGCCTGATCGTGGCCGTCGCGGGCACGGATCAGGCCCTGCAGGGCGTCCCGACAGGTGGCAATAGCTTCGTGTCCCGCCGACAGCTGAGTAATCCGTTCCGCCAGGGTGTCATACCCGTCGCGGAGCGTGACCAGCCGCCCCGTCACTTCCCCTCGCTGTTCCTCCAGCCCGGCAATCAGTGACCGCAGTTCAGCAAGTGAAGTTGTCAACCCGTTGTAGGTGGCAGTGAGGCTTTCTTCGCGTTCGGTCAACTCGACCAGCCGGGCCGTGACGCGCTCCAATGCCTGTCGTGCTGCGACTGCTTCCGCCAGCAGGCCAGTGTCCCGCGTGAGCTCCTCCTGCACGTCGGCAGCATCCCTGCCACCACCCTGCGCCTCCAACCTGGCGGCCTCCAGGACTGCCTCGTCCCGCACTCGTCGGATCCGGTCCAGCTCCTGCTCGGCGGCGTCCTGCTTTCGGTGTGCAGCCTCTTCCTGGTCGTGGGTGACCAGGGTGTCCAGATCGGCCGAGGCCGGCCGGGGATGGGACCGGCTGCCGCAGACCGGGCAGTCACTATCGTCGGTGAGCCGGTCAGCCAACTCGGCTGCAGCCTGTTCCAGGCGTTGCCGGAGGGTATCCAGCCAGTGACCCTTGAGCTCTAGGAAGCGCCGTTCGGCTGCCGTGTACTTCTCCTCCTCGCCCAGGACCCTGTCTCGCGCGGTCCCGAGGGCCGCGATCGTGGTCAGGAGCCGCTTGCCCTCTGCCACCCGCTCCCCCAGCGTCGATTCCTGGTTGACCTGACGCTCAAGCTCGCTACGCTCCGCACGGGCTTCGGCGGCCTCGGCGCGGACCTCCGCCTGGGCACCCGAGCAGTCCGCAAGGGCTGCCTCAATCCGTTCCTGCTCAGCCGCCGCCTTGGCGAGCCTGTGCTCCAGCGACTGCAGACGCTGTTCCTCCGGCAGTGCCGAGCGCAGCACCCCGAGGTCTGAGGTGGCACTGGTGCAGGCAGCATCGAGCACGCCGATCGTCTCGTCAAGGCTGGACCCCGCGCCGTCGACGCCGGCAGGGCTCACATCGACGCCGGCAGGGCTCACGTCGACGCCGTCGGCGGCGGTGATGGCGGAAATGACGTCGTCTGGATTGAGGCCGGGCACCAGGGATCCGGCCACCTCGGATTCGGCGATCCGGAGCGTTGCGACCTTCGCCCCGGCGGTGGCGTGGCTGAGCGTCCGCTCTGCCTGATCCAATGAGCGGAGGCCACCTTCCAGGATGCGGGCCTTCCGATCCCGTTCCACTGCAGCCTGAAACACTTCCGCATCCTCACGCTGGGCCAGATGCGCGGCCTCGTCAGCCCTGAACTTCGCCAGTGCACCCTGGCGCGCGTGGAGGGCCGACGTCTCCTGGTGTGCCTGTCGGAATGCAGCAAGCTCCAGCGAATCCTTGGTCGAAGTCTGGGTTGCGCTTTCCAGCGCACCCGCGAGACGCAACTGCAAGCCGCTGATGGTTTCCGGTCCGGCTTCCTGGGTTTCCGGAGCCGCGTCGGACCCAGGGGCGGAATCGGGGGCGGGGTCCGCCTCGCCCCCCATGAGAGCATGGCGCTCCACCTCATCCAGGGCCCGACGGAAGATGTGGGTCAACCCGGCTTCGGCGTCGGCGACCCGGCCGCCGAGCGCCCGGGCTCGTTCAGCGAGGACTTGCTCCACCTGCTCGAAACGGTCGGTGGAGAAGAGCCGCTGCAGCAGTTCCCGGCGGGATTTCGCATCGGAGCGAAGGAAAGCGGCGAACTCGCCCTGTGGCAGCATCACCACCCGGGTGAACTGCTCACGATTCATGCCGAGAAGGGTCTGGATCTCGTCGCCGGCTTCATCGTTTCGGGCGGATTTCTGGACCCATTCGCCGTCGACCTGCTCCCTCAGCAGGGTGCGGGCCGGCTCGGAGGTGGTCCCCTTGCCCCGCTTGGCCGGGCGATTCCATTGCGGATTGCGGATCACTTCCAACCGGCGACCGCCCACGCTGAACTCGCAGGTCACCTCGGGGGCCAGCGACTCGGGTGCGTGGTCGCTGCGGAGCCGCTTTGCACCCTGCCGGGCGCCGGGCACCGATCCATAGAGCGCGTAGCAAATCGCGTCGAGTACGCTCGATTTTCCGGCGCCCGTGGGACCGTTCAGGAGGAACAGACCGTGGGCACCCAACCTGTCGAAGTCGACCTGCTGGCGTTCAGCGAAGGGGCCGAACGCCTGAAGTTCCAGGCGGTGGATCCTCACCGTTCGACCTGTGCCGAACGGACTGTCTCAAGGGCGGAGGTGATGACAGCGCGTTCGCCATCGTTCGCTGGACGGGACCGGACGTGGTCAAAGAAGCCACAGCACACCTCCACATCATCAGTGGCCGTGGCGATGCGCTGGCTGTAGGTCTGCGCTGCGCGTTGCCGGTCACCGGCCGGTTCGAAGTTCAATACCAGGGTGGTGGGGAAGCGGCTCCGCAGGCGCTCCATAGCCTGGGCGGGCCGGTCAGCGTCGGTGAGGGTGATGTGGCAATAGGCGTTCTCGGCCCAGTCATGGCGCGGGTCCGCCAGCAGGTCCTCAAGTTCCCCAGTCAGGACCGCCAGCTCGCGGTACCCTGGCCAGTTAATTGCACTGACCTCACCCAGCCCGTCGGCGCTGATGTCCACCAGCCAGGCGCCCTTGGCCTGGTTGGCTTCCGAGAACGAATAGGGCAGGGGCGAACCGGAGTACCGCACATTGGGTGCCAATTGCTGCTGGCCATGAAGGTGCCCCAGGGCCGTGTAGTCGAAGGATTCAAAGAGATCGAGGGGCACGGCACCAACCCCACCCACGCTGAGATCGCGTTCGCTGGCCGAGGTGATACCGCCGCTGGCGAAGGTGTGCGCCATGACCAGGGACCGGACGGTCCCGGCCGCCCGGCGATGCGCCAGGTCCGAATGGACCCGGTCCAGGGCTGCCCTGGTCACGCTGGTGTGTGTCGGGGCCTCGGCTCCGAGCCCACCTGCGACCAGCCGCGGCTCGAGGTAGGGCAGGCCATAGACGGCCAGCTCGGCGCCGTCGTCGTCAAGGGGGAAAAGGACCGGCCGTGCAATGTCCTCAAGCCGGGTGCGTAAGTGCACTCCGCCGCGTTCCAGAATGCGACCGCCGAATCCCAGTCTGGTGGCGGAGTCGTGGTTTCCACTGGAAACCACCACCTGCGCTCCGGCCCCGGTGAGACGATCCAGCGCGTCGTCGAAGAGGCCGACGACGTCCACGCCGGGCAGTGCACGGTCGTAGACGTCGCCGGCGATCAGCACCACATCGACTTCATGCTCGCGAACAGATTTCTCGAGGTGGTCGATGAAAATCCGTTGCGCCTGAAGGGTACCCACACCGTGGAACGACCGTCCCAGGTGCCAATCGGATGTGTGCAGTAGCCTCATGATTCCAAGCTACCGGCCCCCACTGACATTCCTGCGGAGGGTTCCCGGCGGTGCGGACTTTGGCCGGGTTTTAGCCTACTTTTCGTCGCGGCGATCGTCGGATCCGTCGAAGAACGTCCGTGCCTCGTCGGTCCCGGCGGGACGGTCGACCTGACCATCCTCGGCCGTGTCACCGGTGCGTGCATGGCCCGCCGGGTAGCGGTCAGCCGACGTCACCCCGGTGGTCTGCGAGGGGGCGTTGACCCCGGTGGCTGCCGGGGCTGCGTCGTCGTCGGCAGGTGCGGCGACGGATCCGTCGGCCGGCCCAGCCACCCCGGCTTCACTCTTGCGTCCACCAAACAGCTCGGTGCTGCGGTAGATCAGTCCAGCGATCGCTGCGCCGAGCACCGGTGCTACCCAGAACAGCCACAGCTGCTCGATGGCCCAGCCTTCGGAGAAGATGGCGGCGGCGGTTGACCGGGCTGGGTTCAACGACCCGTTGGTGATGGGGAGCAGGAAGGTCAGCAGCGCGGCGTAGACCAGCCCGATGGCGAAGGGCCCACCGGCGTTGCGCAGCGCACCAGTGGCGGTGCGGGAGGTAGCCCCCAGCACGACGGCGACAAAGATCGCGGTGCCGACAACCTCGGCGAGGAGAGCGCTGCTCAGGGCGAACTGGGTGGGCGAATTGTCTGCGTAACCGTTGGCCGAGACGGCGAACAGGGCCTGGACGCTACCGGCAAACTGCTGGTTGGCGCTCAGGAGCAACCAAATAAATACTGCTGCGACAACGCCGCCGACCACCTGCGCCACAATGTAAGGCAGTACCGAGGCCCACGAGGTTTTACCTGCGATTGCCGAGCCGAGCGTGACCGCCGGGTTGAAGTGACCCCCCGACACATAGCCGAACGCGACCATCGCTCCGATCAGCGCCAGACCGAAGGCGAGAGTCGGCTGAACACCCGTCTGGGTGTTCAGGATGGTAACGCCCAGTCCCGCGAGGACCAGCAGGAACGAGCCTGCTGCTTCGGCGAGGGACCGGGCCACCAGTGGAAAGTCTTTGATCCCGGCAGCGCGCCCGGAGTGTTCCGGGTCCGCGTGCAGATCGTGGCTGGGCAGAGATGTCTGCGTCATGGTGAACGTATTCCTTCAAGCTGAATGGGAGAGTCGAGATGGGGGTCGACTCTATTGTCGGGACCGTACGATCCGGTCAGGCAAACCCGTCCAGCGTTCCACTTGTTGCTGGATGCCCGCTGTGAGCGGGCGACGCCGGTGGACGGGGCAGTAGCACCATACCCGACACTAGACTGTTGAGGTGCCTGTTGCCCCGACTTATTCCGACCGTGTTCATGGCTGCCTGCTGGGCGGTGCCCTCGGCGATGCCCTCGGCTATGCCGTCGAAGAACTCGACCTGCAATCCATCCGGACAGCCTACGGTCCACACGGTGTGACCTCCCCCGACGCTTTGCCGGACACGTTCCGGTTTTCCGACGATACCCAGCTCACGTTGTATACGGTCGACGGACTCGTTGATGCCATCCAATGGGCCAATGATGGAGTGGCGGCTGATGAGACCGCCTGCCTGTGGCTGGCCTACCTGCGGTGGCTGGCGACGCAGGGCGAGACGCCGTCGTCGTCGGCGCCTGCTCCCCCGCCCCGCTGGATCGATGCCCAGGAAGTCCTTCAGCACCGCCGCCGGCCCGGCGCGGCGTGCCTCAGCGCACTCCGCAGCGGAGACATGGGCACCCAGGCGCGGCCACTGAATCTTGACGCCAAAGGCTCCGGCACGGTGATGCGTTCCGCCCCGTTTGGGCTGGTGCCCCATATTCCTGTCGAGGTTGCCGATCGGCTGGCGATGAACGCCGCCGCACTGACCCACGGCCACCCCACGGCCCAGCACGGCGCTGCCGTGGTCGCCGTCCTGATCCACTCAATCGCCCGTGATGGCAAGCCTCTCGCTGAGGCGGTGGCTGCCGCCGTCTCCCGGGCAGCCGCTTCGGCGCTACCCGAGCTGGTCCGCCTCCTTGAGACCGCTGTCAAACTGGCCGACGACGGCGGTGTCTCGCCTGAGCTGATGACAGCAGCCCTCGGTGGTGGGTGGACAGCTGACGAAGCCCTGGCGATTGCCGTGTATGCGGTGCTGGCAACCGAGACGACCGCGGGAGTAGAGGACCACTTCCGCGCTGCGCTATGCCTCGCGGTCAATCACGACGGTGACAGCGACACGACGGGGTCGATCGCCGGCAACATCCTCGGCGCGCTCTACGGGGTGCAGGGGCTGCCCGCCGCGTGGGTGTCCTTGCTGGAGGGTGCCGAAACCGTCAGCGCGATGGCTCAGCTGTTGGTGGAAACCACCTCGACCGGCTGAGCCTTTCCCTGGGGCGATTCTGGGGGCGATTCTTGGGCTGGGCCCTGCTGTGCCTAGTCTTGGCTCATGGATAACTGGAGTCCCGCTCACCTGTCGGATCTGAGCGGCCGCACCGTGGTGGTCACCGGAGGGAACGCCGGGCTCGGCTATTTTGCCTGCGAGCAGCTGGCGGCGGCCGGGGCAACCGTGGTGATGGCGTCGCGCAATGAGCAGAAGGCCACAGCGGCCATTGCAGCGATCCGGCGCAGGGTTCCCGACGCAGACGTCCACTACCAGGAGCTCGATCTGGCCCGGCTCGACTCGGTACGGCAGGCCGTGGAAGTGCTCTCCTCACGGGGTCCCCTCGATGCGCTCCTGGCGAACGCCGGAGTTGTGGGCGCGGCCGGACGCCAGCACACGGCGGATGGTTTTGAGCTGCAGTTCGGCACCAACCACCTGGGACATTTTGCCCTCACAGCGGGCCTGCTGCCTGCCCTCACCGCTGCGCGCGGCCGGGTGGTTCATCTGGGCAGCATCAGCCACCGCTGGGTCCGGCTGAACACTGCCGACCTGATGCCAGCGAAGTACAACAATCCGCGCTCCTACGCGACGTCGAAGCTGGCTGTCATGACCTTCGGTTTCGAACTCGCTGCCCGGCTTCACCTGCTGGGGAGCCCGGTACAGAGCATCGTGGCCCATCCGGGTCTGGCCCTGGACATGCTCACTCCGCACCGACCCGGAATCGGTTTGAACGACACCCCACCCGCTGCACAGCGCCGCGTGCTGGCACCCGTCTCGCACGGCAAGGACACCGGGGCGTGGCCACTGGTTCGGGCGGTGGGTGATCCGGGCGTCGACAACGGCTCCTACTGCGGGCCGAGCGGCTGGTTCCAGTTACGGGGTCACCCGACGTCGGTGCCGGCGCATCCGCACGCCCGCGAGCGCAACACCGCTTCCCGGCTGATCGACGCGTCGGAGGAGCTCACCGGGGTCCAGCTGGCCCTGTAGAGCGGCTGGAACCGTAAGCAGGTCAGGGACCGTAGACCGGTCAGGGACTGTCGACGGGCCAGCGGCCCTCAGTCATCTGCAGGAACTCGGCTTCCGAGAGGACCTCGATCCGCTGGCCTCGCTCGTGGAGGTCGAGAACACGCCGGGCTTTGCCGGTGACGCGTCCATTGCGCAGATCCGAGGCCTCAAATCCGTCGCCCACCACCAATACTGTGGTGCGTTGGGTGACCGTGCTCGCTGGTTGGGCGCCGAGCCACGCGGCCCGTTCCTTGGCCTGCGGACGAGGCATGCCGAGCGTGCCGGTGAACACCACCGTCTGGCCGTACAGCGGGTTCGCCGGATCGGCTGCGCCATTCGCGGGCGGGTTCAAGCCCTCCTCGGGCCACCCGGAGGGGCCGGTCCGGGTAGCAACCGGGCCACGGGCCAGGGCACCGCGCGTCGCCTTCGAGACAGGGTTGATTCCCGGTACGTAGGCATCCTGGATCGAGAGTGGGAGCCGCTGCAGCGCGGCTAGTTCTGCCAGCGAGTCCGCACCGTTCATCCTGGCGATGTCGATCATGATGCCGGCACACGCCCTGGCATCCTCAACTGCATCATGGTGGTTGACCAGCGGGACTCCGGCCGCCTCGGCGACGAAGGGCAGCGAGTACGAGGGCAGCGAATAACTGCGCCGGGAGAGCACCACGGTGCAGGTGTAGTTGTAGGCCGGGCCCGCGATGTTGGAAACTTCCTGTCCCGACCTGATGACGCCCAGATCGAAGGCCGCGTTATGTGCCACCAGGACGTCGTCACCAATAAAAGCACCGATCTCCGGGAATAGGTCCCCAAACCGTGGCTGGGTCGCCACCATCTCCGGGGAAATGCCGTGGATCCGTACGTTGCGCCAGTCGAAATGGTCGTGCCCCGCGGGAGGGCGCATCAGCCAGTGGGCCTCGTCCACGATCCTGCCGTCCCGCACCTTGGTCAAGCCAACCGCGCAGGGCGAGCCACGGAACCCGTTTGCTGTCTCAAAGTCGATTGCTGTGAACTCAATTCCCACCGGGTCAACGCTACGGGTTGAACCGACGGATTTTACCTAACGTTCACCCGCGCGCCGGGAGATACCTGCCACAGTCCCCTACCCTGAGGTATGGGAAAGACACAGTGGTACCTGTTCGATTACGGCATGGTGATCTCCAATGCGCCCACACCCGAGGACTGGCTGAACCTCGAGGATGCTGCTGGCGTCCAGCTGATGGACCCCGGCTCGCCCTACTGGCAGCACCGGTTAGACTTCGATGCTGGCCGCAAGACCAGCGTCGAATACTGGTCGCTGGTCACCGGACGCGACGTCACTGAGAGCCGGACGGACCTGCTCGACACGCTGGATGCCAACCAGTGGTCCCACTTCAACCTGGAAACCCTCGATGTCCTCGAGGAACTCAGCAGCCAGGGTGCCCGGCTGGCGCTGCTCTCGAATATGCCTGCCCCGATGGTGGCCAGGTTTGAGCAGGCGTCCTGGACCGGGTACTTCACGAAGATGTACTTCAGTTCGGTGCTCCAGCTGGTGAAGCCGCAGCGGGAAATCTTCGAACACGTGCTGAGGGACCTTGGCGCCGAACCACATGAGGTCACCTTCGTTGATGATGCCCAGGTCAATGTCGCTGCCGCGCAGGAGCTGGGCATCGACGCTATGCTCCACCAGCCAGGCATCGACCTGCAGCGTGAGCTGTTCGCCCCACGCTGAGCTAGGGCACGGCCCGTCGCAGGGTGAGGTAGGACCCGCCCGCCAGCGCCAGGCCGACGACGGCGAGCCAGCCTGCGACGCTCAGCTGGGTCTGGCTGCTGAGGAACTGGCCCACCTGGCCCCAGAGTTCCTGGCGAGTGAGGTAGAAGACGAGGCCGACCAGCAGGACTGCAGTCCCGATCCCGGTGATCAGGAGTCCCGTGGTCTGCCACCGTTTGTAGATGGTCGCGGCCCAGAAGCCAACCAGGAACAGCACCATCATCGCCGTGAAGTAGAAGACCATCATCGGCAGGCCGGATCCTTCGGCAATCCAGTCAATCGCGAAGAATCTGCCGTTGAGTCCCCACCCGTCAGTTGCTATCTCGATCAGGCCGAGCACGTAATAGAGTGCCGTTGTCACTGCCGCAATGATCGAGAACAAGCCGAGGGTCCCGAGGAAGAAGGACTTGCGACTGATACTCAGTCCCTGCGAAAAGGGGAAGGTCAGGGTGAGCGACTGGATTCCCAGCGCCAGGAAGTACCACATGATGGCCTGGGAACCGCCCGAATATTTTGCTCCCTCATAGGGGATGAAGGACCAGATGACCCAGCTCAACCCGAAGGACGCAACGAGGATTACGGCCGGAATGCCGATAAAGGTCCATCTGTTGCTGAGCTGCATGCGCATGACATTGACTACACGACTCATTGTGATACCTCCAGCGAGTGGTTGTGCACGGCGTCCAGATCGCCGCTGGTCGCTGCCAGGGTTCGACGGATCACCAGCTGCTGCAGTGAGACCGGAGCGAGCTCCAGGCCCAGCTCTGCGGCCTCGCGTTTCTCCGTCGGCGTGAGCACGCCGACGGCAGTCACCGAGGCCAGTGAGGCGAAGTTGTCGGTGTGAAGAATTTCCCGGCCGGCAAGGAACGCCTTCACCACGGTTGCGGATCCGACCACCGTGAACGCCGAACCCCTGATGCTCTCGGCGTCGTCGTTCATGATGATGCGGCCTTTGTCGATCACGATCACGTGCTCCAGGAGATTCGCCACCTCATCGATCAGGTGGGAGGAGAGCACTACGGTCCGCGGGTGTAACGCGTAATCCTCGACGAGCCGGTCGTAGAACAGCTGCCTCGCCACGGCGTCCAGACCAAGGTAGGGCTCATCGAAGAACGTCAGCTCGGCGCGGGATGCCAGACCGATGATGACCCCGACGGCCGAGAGTTGCCCGCGGGAGAGCTTCTTGATCGATCGCTTGAGGGGCAACTGGAAATCCTCGACCAATCGGTTGGCAAGTGCCTGGTCCCAGTTGGTGAAAAACAACGCCGCCGACCGGAAGGCATGCTTGGGCGTGAACGCATCTGGATACTTTTGCGATTCACGGATGAAGCAGATGCGGCTCAGCACCCGTTCATTCTCGTAGGGACTCTCACCGAAGACGGCGACTGTCCCGGAGGTCTGGAAACCCTGCGCGGTGAGGATGGACATCAGGGTGGTTTTGCCTGCCCCGTTACGTCCGAGGAGGCCGTAAATTTTCCCGGGCTGCAGCGACAGGCTCACCCCGTCGAGCGCCGTGGAATTGCGGTAGGTCTTGATCAGATCATGTGTTTCGATAACGCTGCTCATGGTGTTCCCCCCGAAACTGATTCGCTGGAGCGGACCATTTCCGCCAGTTCGGAGGGGCTGATTCCCAGCTTCCGAGCCTCTACCGCCAGCGGGCGGACGTATTGGTCAAAGAATTGGTCCCGCCGGCGCTGCAGGAGCGCGGCGCGGGCACCGGTGGCAACAAACATTCCTATTCCCCGTTGCTTGTAGAGAATGCCCTCGTCCACGAGCCGGTTGACGCCCTTGGCGGCAGTCGCCGGGTTGATGCGATGGAAAGCGGCAAACTCGTTCGTGGATGGGACCTGCGCCTCTTCGGCCAGGGTTCCCTCGACAATCTCGTTTTCGATCTCTTCGGCTATCTGAAGGAAGATGGGCCTACTGTCGTCGATCATCTGGCCCCCCGGTGACCAGTCAGCTGGTCAATTGGTTAGTTACTGATGTAACTAACCATACAACCGGGGGCGGGCGATGCCAAGGCTTTTTTGGGACGGCTGTGGTGGGCACGGCGCCGTCGGGAACTCCTGCGCAGTTGGCGGGTGAAGCACGCCTCGAACCCGCCACTGCCGCTCGGGCGATTGGGGACACTCGCCACGGCTGCACAATCGGCAGGAGGCCGTGTGTCAGGCCGGGTCCCGCTCAGCCCGATTGCGGCGAATCTTCAGGATCCGGCTGACCACAAAGTAGCCAAGGAATACGACGACGGCGGCGATCACGATTTTCTGGAACACGTCCGCATAGGCTTCGACAACGTGCCAGTTTTCCCCGAGGTAGAAACCGGCCAGCACGAAGATGCAGTTCCAGATGAGGCTTCCTGCGGTGGTGAGGGCAATGAATATCCAGATCGACATCCGCTCGATGCCCGCCGGGATGGAGACCAGACTGCGAAACAGCGGAATCATCCGGCCGAAGAACACTGCCTTGTAGCCGTGGCGGTCGAACCAGGCCTCTACGCGGTCCACATCCTCCAGATCGACCAGTGGGACCCGGGACACGATGGCCCGCATCCGGTCGCGTCCCAGCCAGGCGCCCAGCAGGTACAGGATCAGCGCACCGACCACTGAGCCTGCGGTGGTCCAGAAGATGGCTTCGAACAGGGTGAAGCTACCCCGGCTTGCCGTGAAACCCGCCAGCGGCAGGATGACTTCACTGGGCAGTGGTGGAAAGAGGTTTTCCAGTGCGATCGCCAGACCGGCGCCGGGCGCGCCGATGGTTTCCATCATGGAAACAGCCCAATCGGAAATGCCGTCCAGCACCGACCCGCCGCCGGTCGGGGTGGTCGGTGCTGTCTGCGAGGAAATAGTCATATCCTGACCAATTTTGCCCTACGAGCCTGGGCTTTGCCGGGAGCGGAGGCGGGATTCAGCGCAACGCTTCGATCAGGTGCGGCAGCAAAGCCTTGAAGGCTTTCGCGCGGTGGCTGATCGAATTCTTCTCCTCCGACGACAGCTCGGCACAACTCTCCTCACGGCCTGCCGGCTGCAGAATGGGGTCGTACCCAAATCCACCGGCTCCGCGGGGCTCGTCGAGGAGGGATCCCCTGAGCTCGCCCAGAGCCACCTGGGCGGTCCCATCCGGGAGGGCTACCGTGGCGGCGCAGACGAATGATGCGCCGCGCTGTGCCCCCGGTATGTCGGCGAGCTGTGCCAGGAGGAGCTGCAGGTTGGCTTCATCATCACCGTGGCGTCCTGCCCACCGTGCCGAAAAGATCCCCGGCGCACCGCCGAGCACGTCGACGGCGAGACCCGAGTCGTCGGCAACTGCCACCAGCCCGGTTGCCGCCGCCACCGCCCGCGCCTTGAGGAGGGAATTGGCTTCGAAGGTGGTGCCGCTTTCGACGACGTCGGGCGCGCCGGCTGTCGCAGCGTCAATAACCTGCGTATCAACGTCAAGACCAGGAACCTGGCCCCGCAGCAGTTCACGCAGTTCCCGGAGCTTGCCCGCGTTACGGGTGGCGAGCACCAGCCTGGGTGCTGCCACAGCCGGTCGACCGTTCCCGGTGTTCTCAGACACCGGCACCCTCACCAAGGATGTCGAGCTGGATCTGGGTCAGCTGGGAAGTGCCGAGCAGGGCCAGGTCAAGGAGTGCGTCGAGCTCGTCACGATCAAACGGTGCACCCTCGGCGGTGCCCTGGACCTCCACGAACTTGCCGCTGCCAGTGACCACCACGTTCATGTCCGTTTCCGCGCGGACGTCCTCGACGTAGGGCAGGTCAAGCATGGGCACGCCGTCGATGATTCCGACGCTGACCGCGGCGACCGTGTCGATGAGGGGCTGCGCCGACGCGGCGATGAGCTTGTTTTCCTTGGCGTAGCGGATTGCTTCGGCCAACGCCACGTAGGCGCCCGTGATCGCTGCAGTGCGGGTGCCGCCGTCGGCCTGGAGTACGTCACAGTCCAGCACAATGGTGGTCTCCCCCAGCGCCTTCGTGTCAATGATGGAGCGCAAAGACCGCCCGATCAGACGGGAAATCTCGTGGGTGCGGCCCCCAATTTTGCCCTTGACCGATTCGCGGTCCGATCGGGTATTGGTGGCGCGGGGAAGCATGGCGTACTCTGCCGTGACCCAGCCCTTGCCCTCGCCCTTGAGCCAGCGGGGTACGCCCTGGGTCAGTGATGCGGTGCAGAGGACACGGGTGTTGCCGAACTCGATGAGTGCCGACCCTTCGGCCTGGTTGGACCAGCCGCGGGTGATGCTGATGGGTCGGAGCTGGTCCGGGGTGCGGCCGTCCGCCCGGAGGATGGCAGCGATGGGCGAGGAAGTGTCTGCTGGAGTCATGGGCTTAAGTCTACGGGCCGGCGGAAAAGTGGCCGAGCCGCAAGACCGCTGTTGGGCAACCACTCGTGTGCGGGGGCGGTACTTTTTTGGCGTCAGATCTCGTAGGAAACGCCAGCAACCGCGACGGCGAGATCCCCACGGTAGCTGGTCCTGGCCTCCTCGATGGTCCTGTTGGCGTCATTCCACACCGGGATGTGGGTGAGCAGCAACCGGTCCGACGACGCCGCTGCCGCCACCTGCCCGGCCCGCCGGCCGGTAAGGTGGACGCCCTCAATCGCGTCGTCACGGCCCTCGTGGAACGCCGCCTCGCACAGGAAAACATTGGACCCGGCGGCGGCCTCGATCAGGCCGTCGCAGGCATCCGTATCGCCGGAGTAGGTCAACACCCGGGGCGGGTCGCCGGGATTGTCTCCCGCGACCTCGACGCGCAGGGCATACGCCTCCTCGACCGGGTGCAGCACCGGGTACGGCGTGACGGTGAAGGGCCCCAGGGTGACGGCGGCGCGGGATTTCCAGATCTGGAAGTCGAAGTCCTCATGCATACCGGGGTCGAGGTCCAGCCCGTAGGCGGTCGCCATCCGGTCGGCGGTACCCGCGGGGCCCCACACCGGGATCCGCGGCCGGTGCCAGCCGTTGGGATCCCAGTGCACCGCAACGTGCAGACCGCAGAGATCCATGCAGTGGTCGGGGTGCAGATGGCTGAGGAACACTGCATCAATATCGCGCAGGTCCATGTAACGCTGCAGCGCGCCCAGGGCGCCGTTGCCGAGATCGAGGAGGATCCGCCAGGTCCGGGTGCTGTCACCGTCGGGCACCGTCGCGGTCACCAGGTAGCACGACGCCGGCGATTGGGGGCCAGGAAACGACCCGCTACAGCCCACGATGGTCAGCTTCATGGCTAGGAGTTCCCCCTCGCATCGGCGCGCGCAGTGGCGATCATTTCCGGGGTGATCCTGGCCATACTTCCGGTGGGATACTGGGCGGCCACATGGTCGACGTGTTCTACGCTGAGGACCTCGGGTCCCAGGAACCGGCGGGCCAGCTCACCGAACCGCTGGGCGTCACCGGTGGCGACGAAGTGGTGCCTGGGCTGAGCCTCCCCCACCCGCTCCAGGTCGTGGGAGATCAACGCACGATAGACATCCTTCGCGGTTTCCTCGGCGCTTGAGACGAGTGTGACCGCATCCCCCATCACATAGGAGATCGCCCCGGTCAGCAGGGGGTAATGAGTGCACCCCAAGACCAGCGTGTCCACTCCCGCCTCCTTCAGCGGCTGCAGGTACCGCTGGGCGGTCGAGAGGAGTTCAGGACCCGAGGTGATCCCAGCCTCGACAAATTCGACGAACTCGGGACAGGCGGCTGAGGTGATGGACAGGTGCGGAGCGGCGGCGAAGGTGTCCTCGTAGGCGCGGGAGCCCACCGTGGCTGAGGTGCCGATCACCCCGATCCTCCCGCTCCGGGTTGCAGCGACGGCCCGCCGGACCGCTGGCTGGATCACCTCGATCACCGGGATGCCGTAGCGGGCGGTGTAGCGTTCGCGGGCGTCACGGAGCACGGCCGCTGACGCGGAGTTGCAGGCAATAACCAGGAGTTTGACGCCTGAATCCACCAGCTCATCCATTACGCCCAACGCGTGGGCGCGAACCTTGGCAATGGGCAATGGGCCGTAGGGGCCGTGAGCGGTGTCGCCGACGTAGAGAATCGACTCGCGCGGGAGCTGATCAATCACGGCGCGCGCAACTGTCAGCCCACCGACGCCCGAATCGAAAATGCCGATCGGGGCCTCGGTTCGCTTCACTGCTGAAAAATCGCCCGGGACGGAGGTCATAACCTACCGACCATAAGACCTGTCACCGGGATTAGACGAACCCGACGCCAGTGGAATTAGTCACAGCCTTCGACCACAGCTGCGCGGCAGGCCTCGTTCACTTGTCTTTCAGCCCAAACAGGGCCTGGACCAGTGACTCCTGAAGCCAGCTCGCAAAGTTGTACACCAGCGCCAGGTAGGTCTCGACGTCGTCGGCGTCGGCGACGTCGTCAATGTTGTGAAGGCGGGCCGCGTCCTCGTCGGTTTCGATTTTCAGCCGGTCCGCGAGGACCAGCCGGACGTCGTTGAGCGCCCGGGCCATCAGCCGGGCCTGCTCGGCGGTGAGGGTCAGCGGGCTGGACTCCAGCAGCAGGGCACTGCCGCGCAGGGTGCCGATCTTGTCCTCGCGGAGGGACCGTTCGGTCAGCCGGCGGAATTCCAGCGCCTCGCCGTCGTCGTTCCGGACCGCATCCGGCAGCAACCTCCTCACGGCGCTGTCTGAGGGGGTGACCGCGGTGCTATCCACGCCGACCATGGCGGCGAGCGGATCGGCATTGGCTGGCTCGGCGGGCTCCAGCAGTTCGATGATGTCCTCGAACAGCTTGCGCAGCAGCTGCCGCTCCCCCGAATCCAGGGTGCCGATGATCCCACGACGGGTTGCCTTGAATGCCTTGGCCAAGAATTCTCCTTAACGCACAGTTACTGGGTAGCTCGCCTCAGGGGGCGTCGGACTTCTGGAACGTCGCCCAGAGTCCGTAGGAATGCATGGCCAGCGTGTCCCGCTCGGCCTCTTCCCGGCTGCCACCGGCGACCACCGACTTACCCGCCTCGTGGACTTCCATCATGAGCTTGTTCGCCTTGGCTTCGCTGTACCCGAAATAGGTCTGGAACACGTAGCTGACATAACTCATGAGATTGACCGGATCATTCCAGACGATCACTACCCACGGGATATCACTGGCGGTCAGCTGGTCGGTGTCCGTTTCCTCGAGCCGTTCGGTGTCCGGAGCGGTGCCAACAGTCATAGCACCATTGTAGAACGCAGGTCGGGTGACAGGATTCCGGTTGTGTCGGCGCCCAAACGGGTTAGAGTCGTGACTGTGAGCCCCACCAACTCCGCCCCGGTCGTCAGCACCCGGGCCAGCACCGCCCTGTATACGGACCACTACGAGCTGACCATGCTTCAGGCCGCCCTGCATTCCGGGGCTGCGCACCGGAAATCGGTTTTCGAAGCTTTCGCACGGCGCCTCCCGGAGGGCCGACGCTATGGGGTGGTGGCCGGAACGGGACGCCTGCTGGAGAGCCTCGAAAACTTTCGCTTCGGCACTGAACAGCTGGACCACCTGTCAGCGGCCGGAGTGGTGGACACCCTCACTCTTGACTGGCTGGCCGACTTCCGCTTCGGCGGGAACGTCTGGGGTTATGCCGAGGGCGAGGCGTACTTCCCGCACTCCCCCATCCTGATCGTTGAGGGAACCTTCGCCGAGGCCTGCATCCTGGAAACCCTGGTGCTCTCCATCCTCAACCACGACTGTGCGATTGCCTCGGCCGCGTCACGGATGACCGGGGCGGCCGGCAGCCGTCCCTGCATCGAGATGGGGTCGCGCCGCACCCAGGAGGAGGCTGCGGTGGCCGCCGCGCGGGCCGCGATCATTGGGGGTTTCGCCAGCACCTCCAACCTAGAGGCCGGTCGGAGGTACGGCGTGAAGACCGTCGGCACCGCAGCCCACTCCTTCACCCTGCTGCACGACACGGAGCGGGATGCCTTCGCCGCCCAGGTCGCCACGCTGGGCGCCGGAACATCGCTGCTGGTGGACACGTACGACGTCGAACGCGGCGTCCGGACCGCCGTCGAGGTGGCTGGACCGGAGCTGGGTGCGGTGCGGCTGGATTCGGGCGACCTCGTGGCCCAGGCCCGCTGGGTCCGTCAGCTGCTCGATGACCTGGGCAACCACAACACCCGGATTGTGGTCACCTCGGATCTCGACGAGTTTGCGATTGGCTCCCTCGCCTCCGCTCCCGTGGATTCCTACGGCGTCGGCACCTCACTGGTCACCGGTTCGGGCGCCCCGACCGCGGGCCTGGTCTACAAACTGGTGAGCCGGACCGATGACGACGGCGAATTCGTTTCAGTAGCGAAGTCAGCACTGAACAAGGCCTCGCGCGGCGGGCGCAAATACGCACTCCGCCGCCTCAACGACGCGGGCATCGCCACAACCGAGGTGGTGGGAATTGGCCGCTCGCCTCACGACGACGGAAACGACCGGCCGCTGCTGCAGCAATTTGTCAGCGACGGCGACATCCTGCCCGGCTGGACCGGGGCCGATGCGGTGCGCCGCGCCGTCGAACACCACCGGTCGTCCATGACCGAACTGCCGGGCTCGGTCATGCGACTGCAGCGCGGAGAACCCGCCATCCCCACCGAATACGAGGAGGAACCATGACCCGCGCCCTGATCATTGTCGACGTCCAGAACGATTTCTGTGAAGGTGGGTCGCTAGCCGTCGACGGCGGCGCCGACCTCGCCTCCCTGCTCAGCGACTTCATCGACGAGCAGGGCGGGGAGTTCGATCACATTGTCGCCACCCAGGACTGGCACATCGACCCTGGAGCCCACTTTTCACAGACCCCTGACTTCCTCCACTCCTGGCCGGTCCACTGCGTCGCCGACAGCAAGGGATCACGGTTCCACCCGGACCTGGATACCGAGAATGTCGAAGCAGTCTTCCGGAAAGGCCAGTTCGAGGCGGCGTACTCGGGCTTTGAAGGCGTCCTCGCCCCCGAAGACGAGGTTCCCACCGGCGAGCAGAAGCTCGGCGCCCTGGCTGAGGGGTCGACAGAAGACCCGGTGACACTCGATGACTGGCTCCGTGAGCGGGAGGTCGATGAGGTGGCACTGGTTGGCCTTGCCACCGACTTCTGCGTCAAGGCAACCGCCCTGGACGCTGTAGCGGCTGGCTACACCACCTCGGTCCTGGTCCGCTACACCCGCGGGGTCCACCCCGACGGCGTCGAGACCACCCTCGAGGAACTCGAAGAAGCCGGCGTCGAACTGGTCGAGTAGGACCTGGCCTTCGCTGCCGCGCGCCCAGGTCCCTCACCCTTCGCGGTAGTGCACCGGGCGGCTATTTCCGGCCGATGAACCAGTCCTGCAACTTCTTCAGCCGCCGCTGGAGCTGATCCTCGTTGGCCTGTGCCACGGCCGGACCGCCGCAGGCCTTCCTCAGCTCGGTGTGCACCACACCGTGGGGCATGCCGGAGCGTGCCGACCAGGCTGATACGTTCTTGGCGAGCTCACCCCGTAGTTCTGTGAGTAGCCGGTGGTCAACGACCAGCGGCTCGGGGGCTGGCGCCACCGCGACGCCCTTGCGTCCCCGGCGGGTCTGTTGTTCCTGCTGGCGTTGGCGCAGCAGAACTCCCACCTGGTCAGCGTCGAGCAGCCCCGGAATGCCGAGGAAATCCTGTTCATCCTCGCTGCCCATTTCGCCGCCGGTACCGAACTCACCGCCGTCGAAAAGAACCCGGTCAAAGGACGCCTGGGATTCAAGCGCCTCAAACTTCTGCTTGGTCAGTTCGTCGGAGGCTTTCTCGGCACGGTTCGCCTCCTCCATCAACGCTTCCTCGGGGGCGAACCCGTCCTCGTCAGTCGCCGGACGGTCCAGGGCATGGTCACGCTCAAGTTCCAGCTGGTTGGCGAGGATCATCAGGTTCGGCACCGATGGCAGGAAGACCGAAGCGGTCTCTCCCCGGCGTCGGGCACGCACAAAGCGTCCCACCGCCTGGGCGAAAAACAGCGGCGTCGCTGTCGAGGTTGCGTAGACCCCGACGGCGAGCCTCGGTACGTCAACGCCTTCGGAGACCATCCGGACCGCTACCATCCAGCGCTGCTCGCCAGCCGAGTACTCCTCGATCTTCTCCGACGCCTTCGCATCATCCGAGAGAATCACTACCGGTGATTCGCCGGTGATCTTCTTGAGCAGGCCAGCATAGGCCCGGGCGTCGTCGTGGTCGGTGGCGATCACCATGCCGCCGGCGTCGGATACCGTCCGCCGCACCTCGGAGAGCCGCTTGTCGGCCGCGGCGAGGACCGCCGGGATCCACTCGCCGGTGGGGTTCAGCGCCGTCCGCCAGGCATGAGCGGTGATGTCCTTGGTGACTGACGCTTCGCCGAGCGAAGCCGCCATCTCCTCGCCGGCGCTGGTGCGCCACCGCATCTGGCCCGAGTAGGCCATGAAAATGACAGGCCGCACCACGTGGTCCCGCAGGGCCTCGCCGTAGCCGTAGGTGTAATCGGACTTGGAGCGTCGAATACCGTCGGCGTCGGCCGCGTACTCGACGAAAGGGATCGCCGCCGTGTCCGAACGGAACGGCGTCCCGGTGAGCGCCAGCCGCCTGGTCGCCGGTTCGAAGGCTTCACGAATACCGTCACCCCAGGACAGGGCATCGCCACCGTGATGAATCTCATCCAGGATGACGAGGGTCCTGGCGGCTTCGGTCTTGGCACGGTGCAGCATCGGCTTGCTGGCCACCTGGGCGTAGGTCACTGCCACGCCGATAAAACCCTGACCGTGACGGCCGTCAGCGTTCCGGAAGTTGGGGTCGATCGCCAGGCCAATCCGCGCCGCGGCGTCAGCCCACTGCCGCTTCAGGTGGTCAGTCGGCGCGACGATAGTGATCCGGTTGATGGTGCCGCGTTCCACGAGCTCGGTGGCAACCCGCAGCGCGAAAGTGGTTTTACCCGCGCCCGGGGTGGCCACGGCGAGGAAATCCTGCGGGCCGGTGGCAAAGTACTTGGCGAGCGCCTGCTCCTGCCACTGCCGGAGTTTCGGCGCCGTACCCCACGCCGCGCGTTCCGGGTAGGCCGGTGGCAGCGATGCACCTGTGGCAGGGGCAACGCCGAAGAGCATGTTATTACTCACGCTTAAGAAGAGACCTTTCCATGCCTGTCTGTGTCTGGGTGGGGACTAGCCGGCTCATCGGAGGATCCCAGCACCGCCCTCGAACCGGCAACTATACCGGCAACCGCGAAGAGGCACAGAGCCAGCCAGATCGCAACAAACACGCCCACCTGTCCCGGGTTCGACGGGTCACGTAACAGGGCGAAAAGCCCTCCCGCGATGGTGCTTCCGACCATCCCACCCATCTGGTCGCTGAGTTGCAGCGAGGAGGAGTTTTTCCCCCGCTCCTGTGCCGGTGAGAGCTTCAGGACCAGCACCGAGGTGCTCGACAGGGTCATTCCCATGGCAAAACCGGCAAGGGTCCACACCACCACCAGAACCCAGAAGGGCACCGTCGGAACCGAGACCAGTGCCAGTCCGCCGACGCTGGTCGACAGGATCGACGCCCCAAGGACCAGCAGCCACTGTCGGCGGAAGGTGACACGAGCCTGCACAAAGGCCCCCGCACTCCACCCCAGGGCGCCGGCGCTCAGGGTGAGGCCGGCGGTCGCCTCATTCATGCCACGCGAGGTCACCAGCATCAGGGGAAGGAACGCCTCGGCGCCGAAGAACGCGGCGGTGACCAGGCCGCGGGTGGCGATGATGCTCGGCAACCCTCGGGCGAGCCGCACTGTCCCCTTCGGCAGCAGGCGGGGGAAGGTCAGCGCTGCGACGGCGACGCCCCCGGCGGCGAGGAGCAGGAGCACTATTGACCCGGCGCTGTCCCCCAGGCCCTGCGCTGCGAGCCGGTTGATGGCGAATTGGGCGGCCAGCACGCCGCCGGCAAGGGCCATCCCGGTCAGGGACCGCCGTCGTCCGTCACCGCGGTTACCGGCACCTGGCTCGGGGGTTGTCAGTGACGCGGTTTTCGGCCAGACCATGACAAACGCTGCCAGGACAATCGGCACGACCCCCAGGAACACCCAGCGCCAGGTGAACTCCTCCGCCAGGTAGCCAGCCACGGCGGGTCCAATCAGGGACGGCAGCACCCAGGCCGCGGATAACCACCCGAAGATCACTGGCTGGCGATGCTGGGGGTAGGCTCCTCCGATGATGACGTAGACGGCCACCACCATGAAACCGCCCCCCAGCCCCGACACTGCCCGGCCCGCAGTAACCAGCCAGAATTCGCCCGCGGCACCTGAGACCAGCAGACCCGCGATCATCAGCGTCAGGCCGACGGCGAGCGCGGGGCGGGGACCTACCCTGTCGCACCAGGTACCGGCAATGACGGTGCCCAGCAACGACGCTGTCAGATACATCGAGAAAGCCAGCCCGTAGCCGGACACCCCACCGAGTTCCTCGACCACCGCAGGCATGGCAGTGGTGACCGCCATCGCCTCGAAAGCGGCGCAGGTGATGATGGAAATGATCCCGATGGTCAGGGGGCGCAGGCTGGCTGGCTCCCCGGTAGCGGGCTCTGCCGTGTTCGGGGCGGGGCGATCTGTCATGAATCCTTAGTCAACCTACGACTTGGTCAGCCCGCGACGAAGCGGCGGTGCCGCGCCGACACCTAGCTCGACCGCGCCGGCACCTATTTGTCCTTGTCGTCCTTACCCGGACGCATTCCGTTGTAAATGTCTTTGCACTCGGGGCAGACCGGAAACTTCTGGGGGTCACGGCCCGGTGTCCAGACCTTGCCGCACAGCGCGATCACCGGGTCCCCGGACAGCGCGGACTCCATGATCTTTTCCTTGCGCACGTAGTGCGCAAGGCGTTCGCGGTCGCCGGGTTCCAGTTCCTCGCGGAGCTCTTCGCGCTCCAGCGTCGCGGTGGACCCTGAGCGTTGGGGGTCGCTCCGCGGGTCGCTGCGGGGGTCATTGTCATAGGGATCTGCAGGCGTACTCATGGTTTCCATCCTATCGTTGCTCAGGTCGTCCAGCCTGTCGCGGGGTCGGCTAGATTCCCTGCCAGGCAGGCTTGTTCGCGTAAGTATGGCGATAGTAATCGGCTAGTTTCAACCCAGAAGCGGCGGCCTCATCGATGAGAACGGTGGTGTGGGGATGCATTTGCAGAACGGATGCCGCGCAGATGGCGGCTACCGGCCCCTCCACGAAGTCGTGGACCGCCCGGGCTTTCTGCGCCCCGGTGGCGATCAGCACCACGTGGCGCGCGTCCATGATGGTGCCCAACCCCTGGGTCACCACGTGGTGCGGCACCTCGTCAATGCTGTCGAAGAAGCGGGCGTTGTCCTTGCGGGTCTGATCGATCAGGCTCTTGATCCGCGTCCGTGATGCCAGGGAACTGCCCGGTTCGTTGAAGCCGATATGCCCGTCCGTACCTACCCCGAGTAGTTGAAGATCGACTCCCCCGGCCTCCCGGATAGCCTGCTCAAAGGCGGCGCACGCGGCGGGAATGTCGTCTGCGGCACCGTCGGGGCCATGGACGTTGTCCGGGTGAATGTCGATCCGGTTCGTGAACTCCCGCCGAATCACCTCCCGGTAGGACTCCGGGTGGCCAACAGGTAGCCCCACATATTCGTCCAGGGCGAAGCCGTGGACGTCGGCGAAGCTCAACGAACCAGTGTGGTGCCGGCGGGCGAGCTCGTCATACACCCCGAGCGGGGAGGAACCAGTGGCGAGGCCCAGCACCGCGTTCGGCTTGCGTCGGACCAGGTCCTCGATCGCGTCGGCTGCCACAGCTGCAATGGCCGCTTGATCAGGGAGGATTACTACTTCCATCAGCTGTCCTATCGTCTGAGCTATTTGTTGACGGCCACTGCCTGCAGCAGTTCGGGGGCCCTCCGGTCGTACCACTGTCCGCCCAGCTTCACGCCGCCCATCAGCAGCGCGGCACCCAGGACGCAACCAACTACCAGCGTAAGCCAACCGAAGACGCTGTTGCCGGTGACAAAGTAGGCGATGGCGAGTCCGAGTTCCGGCAGCACCAGCGCGGTGAGGACCAGCCAGCCAATAATCTGGACTGCGAACATGGAGAATCCGGTTCCCGGCGGTGTTTTCAGCGGGCTCTCGCCCGGGAGCGGCACGTTGTAGGTGTACCGGGCGGAGACCACGCTGGAGAACCCGATCCCGGTCAGCAGGACACCCACCGACAGGCCCAGCATCACCGGCAACTGCTCAAGGCTGCCGGAAATCCACAGCGGACCCACGGTGAAGACCAGCACCGCGGGGGCAGCGATCACAGCTACCGCCAAGGCGCGGCCCGCCCGGTCTGCCCACCCGCTCACCCCGGTGGAAAGGTGCAGCCAGAACGCCGTGTTGTCATAGGAAATGTCGGCCGAAATGGACCAGGCGAGGAGGAACGCGATGATCGGGCCCACGAAATTCAGCATCGTGAAGTCCCCGGACTGGTAGGCGAAAAACAGCATGAGAAGCGGGACCAGCGGGACAATCACGATGGACCCGAGGTAACGGGGATCCCGCGCCCAGTAGGTCAAGGCGCGGGCGGCAACTGCCCCGGTGGGAGTCGCCGGAAACCGGCTGAAGAAGCCCAGGTTGCCTGCCGCTTTTCGGGTCACCGCGTTGTGGGCAGGCGTCACCAACGCCCGGGCCAGGCTGAGCTGCCAGAGCCAGGCCAGCAGGGCGAGGGTAGCGACGCCGAAGGCGAACCGCAGCGCGGCGGTGAGGTAGGCGCCGTCGGCCACGTCCGCCGGAACCGCCCAGAAGACACCCAGCGGCGTCCACCCCAGGATGGCCGCCAGCTCGCCGGCAAATCCGACCGACTGTTCAAACCCGGCCGCTATCCCGGCGATGACGGGCCCCAGCAGGATGATCGGCACCAGCACCACCATGGAGCTGACATCCTTGAACGTGCGCGACGAGGTCAGCGACATGACTGCCGTGGCCGCCAACCGTGAGGCCACGACACACAACAGGGTGGCCAGAATAGCGCACACCACCGCCACCACTGCTGCGGCAGGGTAGAGCCGCCAGGTACCAACCTGACCGAGCGCGGCAAGTAAGGTGATGATCCCCGGGATGCCGATGACCGCGCCCAGCGCGAGCCCGGCGATCAGTTGCGGCATCGGCACGGCGAAGGTAACGAACCGTGCCGGGTCGAGGGTCATATCGATGCCCGAAGAGACCATCGGCACCACAATCCAGCCGAGGACGACTGCTGACCCGGCAATCACCACTACGTTGCGAATAATCTCCGGTTCAGCGGTGCCAAAGGCAAACAGCGCCAGGATCAGCAGGCCCAGCATTCCCAGACCGTACAGGCCGCCCAGGATCACGCCGATCAGTGCCCAGGTGCTGCGTTTGAGGGAGTTCCGCAGGAGGGTGAGTTTGAGCCTTAGGAGGTGCGCAACCATGTGAGTCCCTCCGCGGTGTTGCGTCCGCCCACCAGTTCCACGAACCGGTCCTCG
Organism: Arthrobacter sp. TMT4-20; assembly: GCF_054510775.1. Taxonomy (NCBI): domain Bacteria; kingdom Bacillati; phylum Actinomycetota; class Actinomycetes; order Micrococcales; family Micrococcaceae; genus Arthrobacter; species Arthrobacter sp. TMT4-20. The sequence continues at coordinate 164,134 of NZ_JBTNDW010000001.1, forward strand.
AGGCTGGAGTCCCCGCGCACTTCATCGACGGTGCCGGCGGCCAGGACTGTGCCGGCAGCGATCACCGCAACGTGGTCGCACATCCGCTGGACCAGGTCCATGACGTGGCTGGAGACGATGACTGAACCGCCGGAGCTGACATAGCTGTTCAGGATGTCGCGGATGTTGGCTGCCGATACCGGGTCCACCGATTCGAACGGCTCATCGAGGACCAGCAGGGACGGCGCGTGGATCAGCGCCGAGGCCAGGGCGATCTTTTTGGTCATGCCGGCCGAGTAATCGACCACCAGGGTGCCGGCGTCGTCAGTCAGGTCGAGCGCACGGAGCAGGTCCGCGACCCGCTCCGCCACCGTGTCGCGGTCCATACCGCGCAGCAGGCCCGCGTAGGTCACCAACTGTTCCCCGGTCAACCGGTCGAACAGCCGCACCCCGTCGGGGAGAATCCCCATCAGCTTCTTCGCCTCGAGCGGCCGAGCCCACACGTCCACGCCATGCACCCACACCTGGCCGTGGTCCGGGCGCAACAAACCCGTGGCCATCGACAGCGTCGTGGTCTTGCCAGCGCCGTTCGGGCCCACCAGTCCGTAAAACGAACCGGTGGGGACATCCAGGTCGACGCCGTTCACGGCGATCTTTTCGCCAAAACGTTTGGCGAGTCCCCGGATCACCAGCGCCGGGCTCTCCGGAAAAGCGGGACCGCCGGCAGGGCCCGGGGACAAAGGCATAGATGGTGTGCTCATCCCTCCACGCTAGCAACGTCAAGAGAGACCCATCGTCATCCAAAGGGACGAATTACCGCCCACAGACTCCGTCCGGCGGATGAAAATCTAGAACAGGGCACGTGCCAGTGCTCCCCGCGCCTTGGTGACGCGCGGGTCGCTGATCCCGACGACGTCGAACAGGTCAATCAATCGCACCCGGGCAACTTCGCGGGGTTCCCCCGCGGTCCGTCCAATGAACGAGACGATCCTGGCGAACGCGTCTTCAACGTGGCCTCCCGAAATGTCCAGGTCCGCGACGGCGAGCTGGCTCTCCACCGAGTCGGGCTCGTCGGCTCCGCGCTGCCGGATCGTCTCGGCGTCGACCTCCTTGAGCCGCTGCATCAGTTCCACCTGGGCCAGCCCAGCTTTCGCCTCGGCGTCTGCTGGTTGCTCTGCCAGGGCCTGCCGGTAGGCGGCGACGGCAGCGGGGTAGTCACCGGCCTCGATGGCATCGAAGGCGGCCTGATGCAGGGGCGGCAGCGGCGGCTCTTCGGGAGCGGCCTCCTCGCCGTCGGCACCTTCCCGCAGCGACCCTGAGACGCCGTTCGAGCCCGCCACTTTCAGCAATTCGTCAATGAAGGACCGGATCTGGGCTTCGGGCAGCGCGCCCTCGAACAGCGGCACCGGCTGACCCTTCAGGACCGCCACCACGGTGGGCACCGTCTGTGCCTGGAAGGCCTGGGCTATCTGGGGTTGCGTCTCGACGTCGACCTTGGCCAGCAGCAGCCGACCGTCATGTTCGACCGTCACCGCTTCCAGCACCGCTGTGACGCGGGACGATTCTTCGCTCCAGGAAGCCCTCAGGTCCACGATTACCGGAACCTGCGATGACAGCTGAACCAGCTGAGGGAAGCTCTGCTCGGTGACCTCAACGACGTAGGGGCTGCCTGCCCCTACGCTGGCGGCTCCGGGTGCCGAATCCGCCGGGGGTGCTGCGGGGGCGGGGGTCCCGCCCTGCTGGGCGGTCCGTGCGGCGTCGGCCCGTGCCTTCAAAGCCGACAGATCCACGGCTCCGTGCAGGTTCATTGACGACGGCGGGAGGGGCCCGCGGTTGGTTGGAATACTCATGGTTCCGCCTTTCAAGGGTGGTCTCTGGTGGAAGTTACCGAAGTTCGGCGGAGAGCAACTGCTGGGCGGCACCGATGACCCGGATGCGCTCATCGCTGCCGGCAGGCGGTACATACATCATTACCGCTTCGCCATACCGCACGTCGATGCCCTCGTCGGTTGAGGTTTCGCCGGTCAGCGACTCGTAAACGGTGCCGTCGAGGTCGATCGAATCACCGGCGCCGCGCGGGACGCTGGAATAGGTGTGGTTCAGGTAGCCGAAGACCATCGCGCCGCCGTCGCTGGTGGACAGGGCGTGCGTGAAGTCCTGCTCGGACTCATGCACGAAGGTAATGTCGGCAGAGTCGTTACCCGGATCGGCGACGACGTCGGCCTGGAACGAGGTGATGGCATCCGCAAAGGAATTAGCCTCGAAGGTTTCGGCGTTGTCGCCGTCGGGCTCCGACAGGAAGTCGGCGATCGCGTCCATCGCGTCCTGGGGGGCTAACGCAAGCTCACCTGCGACGTCGACCGGTACCTCGGCTACCCCTGCGGCACCGTCGGAGGCCGGGAAGGTGGTGCCGGGCAGCATCTGGATTGCGGCGCTGAGCTGGTAGTTCGACCGGGGGTCGGCCTGGACCAGGACCAGTGCGTGCGGCACCGGGTTCTCGTCGGACTGGGTCAGGGCGACGACGGTGCGGGGCCAGCTGGTCTCCGATGAAACCATTGTGGTCAGGACGGGCTCGGCAGCCACCGGGGTGGGCTCCGGGACGTCACTGGCCTGAGACCGGACGTCATAGTTGGCGGTCCGGAGCGCCAGGGCCGCCTCGGCGACCCGCGGCTCAAGCAGCTCCGCATCGGATGCCGCGTCACCTTCCGCAACGACAGTCGCCACCGAGGCCAGAATTCGTTCCAGCTGGCTTTCCAGCAGTACGGGTGGGGCCGGTTCGTCGGCCGCTTCGGAAGTCGCTGACGCAGTAGAGCTCGGGTCCGAACTTGGATCCGGGCTCGGGACCGAACTTGGATCGGAGGTGCTGGCGTGAGCCAGCCCGGCGCCCGAGACAGTCAGCCCTGCAACGACGACGGCCATCCCGAAGGATGCTCCGCCTGCCCGCTTCGGCTTCTTCCGGGTTTCCATGCGGCGCTGGTGGGCTCGCGAGCCCTCGGCAGCGGGCCGGTTGCGCTTTGGTGTGACAAAGAAGAGGGCAATCCCCAGCACGATGGCAAGCGCGCCGATCACAATCAGGGGCACCGCCCAGCCGGTGGTCGCCTCGTTGGGCCAGGTGACCGAGATGTCGGTGGGTGCCGGGTTCTCACCGTCGGCTGCCAGGAGGATTGACCAATCGCCCTCGGCTGGATCGAGCCAGCGGTAGGTCACACTGCCATCGGCGGTTTCCTCGCTGGTCCAGAGGTCGGAGCCGCTGGGGTTCGGGACCGTCTCTTCACCCTCGGTGAACGTGGTTTCCAGGCCCTCCTCGGCAATGGCGGTCACCCGCAGGTGCGCGGCGTCGCCCACCCAGGCGTCGACATCCCCGGCACGTCCGACGGCGAGCGTGAAGGTACCTTCGCTGCGCACCGTAATGTCGACGTCGTCTGCGTCTGGAGCCTTCGCCCCGGCATCGATCACGGTGACCGGGCCGGCCTCGGACCCCGCGGGGACGGAGGCCGTCACGGTTTCCGGCGGGGACCAGAACGTGAGCTGGCCGATGCCCAGGAGCATCAGCAGCGCACCGATCACCAAAGCGGGGACTGCAATCTTCAAACGCACTCAGATACCTATCGTTGCTCGTGCGCAGCACGGCCGCGCGTCAGGCGCCGACGGAGGTCCGACGACGCGATGTCTTGTGCAATACCTTGATCTAACGTCCCATCGTAACGAACTTCGGCCCCGCGGCGGGATTTTTATGGGGGTGATCACTCTCGGCATGCGCGCAGACCTGGCGCACGACGTCGGGTCCCCGGCCCGACACGGTAAGCCGACAGTAGGCTGTTAGTGTTTCGCTAACCTTGCTTTAGCGGTTTTGAACCTTATTGCCCGCCGCATGCACTACTGGGAAAGCAGAATGAAGCGTGAGTGATCATCAGGATGTTCCGGCGGGCGAGCCGCTCCCCCGTCCCGCCGCCTCAGTTGACGGGCAGGGCGGTGCACCAGCGGCTTCCGCTGCCAGCCCATCTCACCGCAGCATGATCAGGGCAATTTTTCGCGGGCTCCGCCGGCCTATTCCTGGCGCCCAGCCGCGGCTCCGGTTTGAGTTCCCGCCCGAGCGGATCCCCGCGCCGGTGCCTACCGACGACGACGTCTCACTCGGTGACGACCGGCTGAAGTTCGGAAACGCCCAGCCCCAGTCCATGCGTCATCACCCGATTCACTTCGGTTTCATGGGGACGGTGGGCGTGGGGCTGGCTCTGCTCGCCTACTTCATGATCACCAACGTGGGCCAACTGCTGCTGTGGATTGGCGCGGCAATGTTCATTGCACTGGGGCTCGACCCCATTGTCCGGTGGCTGGAAAAGAAGAAGGTGCCCCGCCCGGCAGGGATTGCGGTGGCGCTGTTGCTGCTTGCCGGCATCATCGCGGCCTTCTTCGCCACCCTGATTCCCACCATCGTGAACCAGACCAGCCAGTTTGTGGATCGGGCGCCCGGTTTCGTTGATGATTTCCTCAACTCCGAGTTCTTCCAGACTGTCGATGAACAGTTCCAGGTCCGGGAACGTGTCACCGAGGAAGTCAACAACTTCTTCAACGACTCGGACGCGGTAGGCGGCATCTTCGGCGGTGTGCTGGGCGTTGGCACCGTCATTATCAACAGCCTGTTCGGTACCCTCATTGTCCTGGTCCTGACCCTCTATTTCCTGTCCTCGCTGCCCGCAATGAAGAAGTGGGCGTACCGGTTGGCGCCGCGCTCACGCCGCCCCCGGGTGGAGTCGCTGGCGGAGGAGATCACCAGCAGCGTCGGCAACTACGTGATTGGGCAGGCCTGTGTGGCCATCCTCAACGCGACCTTCGCCTTCGTTTTCATGACGATCGCGCAGGTGCCCTTTTCGGTCCTCCTGGCCTTCGTCGTCGCGCTGCTGGCCTTCATCCCCCTGGTGGGCGCCCTGATTGCGGCAGTGATCGTGACGGCGGTCGCGATGACTGCCGGCTGGCAGACGGCGCTGCTCTTCGCGGTGCTGTACCTCGCCTATCTGCAGGTCGAGGCATACTTCATCTCGCCGCGGATCATGCAGCGCGCAGTGGCGGTACCCGGTTCGGTTGCAGTCATCGCCGTTATTGCCGGCGGAAGCCTCCTGGGTGTGCTGGGCGCGCTGATTGCCATTCCGACAGCCGCAGCGGTGATGTTGCTGCTCAAGGAGGTCTTTATCGCCCGCCAGGACAGTCAGTAAGCCAGGACAGTCAGGTCACCGGGGCAGGACGCTGTGTCAGGACGCTGTGTCAGGACGCTGTGGCTGCGGCTCCGGTCCAGGTAGTGGGCAGTGACTGCGATGCCCCGGGCAGCACGGTGTCGGTGATTTCATCCAGGACCCGGGCGGCGTACTTCTCCCCCACCCACAGGTGCTTGGCGCCGTCGACGCCGATCACCTCGGCCTGGGGGATCCGGGCGAACCGCTCGGTCGCTGCCGCTGGCTGCAGGTAATCGTCGTGCTCGGGGACCAGCACCTTGAGCGGCAGGCCGGACGCGGCCCATGCCTCAAGATCTTCTTCCCCAGCACGATGCAGTGGGGGCGACAACAGCACCGCCCCCTGGATCAGCGGGGCGATCGGATCAAGGGCGCCGTACTTCAGGCACAGCTCGGTGCCGAAGGACCAGCCCACCAGCCAGATGTTGCCTGGGCTATGCTCGGCCGCCCAGGCGACGGCGGCCTCAATGTCGGCGCGCTCGGCAACCCCACCATCGAACTCGCCTTCGCTGCAGCCCCGCGGCGAGCACGTGCCACGGGTGTTGAACCGCAGCACCGCAATGTCCGCGAGTGCCGGAAGCCTGAAGGAGGCCTTGCGGAAAACGTGGGAGTCCATGAACCCACCTGCAGTCGGCAGCGGATGCATCATCACCAAAGTGGCACGGGCCGGCCTGTCCGCTGGCTCAGCGAATTCGCCCACCAGGCGTAGTCCGTCGGTGGTGCGCAGTTCGATCTCGGTGCGCCGCGCCGGGAGGACCGTTGACGCCCTGATATCCATGGGTCCGTCGGACTCGGTGAACTCATAACTGGTTACGGTGGAAGTCATCGTTTCAGTCTAGGGGAACTGCAGTGGGCGGTTCAGTACCGGTAGCTGCGGGTCCGCCAGCAGTTGACGTGCCAGTGCCTCCGGCCAGCGAGCCCGGCCGCTGCACCAAACAGGGAGTCCTCCTGCCAGACCACCAGGTGCGCAAGACCGGGTGGGATCACCCGGTGGCACCCGGGACAGACATAGTCCTTGGCCGCGTTGCGCTCGGTGATCCGCCGGACGGACCATTCGCCGTCGGGAGCGCTTTCCCGGGTCGGTATCCCCGCCCGCGCACGCTCCAGGTCGATTTCCGGCACCGGTTCTGCCTTCCTCCCGGGCTGCGCTGACGGCTTCCCGGGACGGCGAGGGCGGTTGGAGCGGGGCATAGGTCAAGTCTGCCTGACGAATCGCCGACTCGGGCACAACCGGCGTCCGGTGGGGCGGGGTCCAGCCGCGTCCTGTGGGACGATTTAGGTAATCCCCACCACACAAGTTCCCTGGAAGGCTTTCGTGCGTTTAGTCATAGCCCAGTGCTCAGTCGATTACATCGGGCGCCTCCGCGCCCATTTGCCCCTCGCCACCCGGCTGCTGATGGTGAAGGCCGATGGGTCGGTGTTGGTGCATTCCGATGGTGGTTCCTATAAGCCGCTCAACTGGATGAGCCCGCCAGCCTCGCTGCGGATCTCCACTCCCGAGGAGGCCGACACTGAACTGGGCGTCACCGAGGTGTGGAACGTTCAGCATGCCAAGAGCGATGACCGGCTGGTCATTAACATCCACGAACTGATCCATGAGTCTTCCCATGATCTGGGTGTTGACCCCGGTCTGGTCAAGGACGGAGTCGAAGCGGACCTCCAACGGCTACTCGCCGAACAGATCCACCTGGCCGGAACTGGTTTCACCCTGATCCGCAGGGAGTACATGACCGCCATCGGACCGGTCGACATCCTGGCCCGTGATGCTGCCGGTGCCACAGTAGCCATCGAGCTCAAGCGCCGCGGCGACATTGACGGCGTCGAGCAACTGACCCGCTACCTTGAGCTCCTCAACCGGGACCCCCTGATGGCGCCGGTCCGAGGGATCTTCGCTGCCCAACAGATCAAGCCGCAGGCCCGGGTCCTCGCACTGGACCGGGGTATCGACTGCCTGGTACTCGACTACGACATGATGCGTGGCGTCGACGACGTCGAGTCGCGCCTCTTCTAGGCCTCGGCCACGCGGATCAGCACCTTGCCGGTGACACCATTCTCGACGGCGTCGTGTGCGGCGGCCGTGTCCTCAAGGGCGAACCAGGTGATGGGAAGCCCTGCGGACTCTCCAACGGGCAGCGCGCCCGCGCGGAGGGCAACGGTGATATCCTCGGCGGCTGCGTGGAGCGCCTCGGTTCCCACCGTGTAGAGGAGCAACCCCTGCCACCGAACGTTCTTAGCGAAGCTCGGGACGATCGGAGCCGTGAAACTATCCCCGTTGTTATTCGCGTAGTAGGCGATGCTGCCGTGGTTGGCGATGACCTCGACGTCAAGCAGGGCGTTCTGACCGGGAGCAACCTCGACCACGTGATCGACGCCGTCGGGAGCGATGTCGAGGATACGGTCGGCAATCGAGTCATCCGGGTAGCGCACCACGTGCTGGGCCCCAGCGGCGCGGGCCAGCCCGGCTTTCGCTTCGCTGCTGACCGTCGCAATGACCGTTGCACCAGCCCAGACCGCAAGCTGAATCGCTGCGTGACCAACAGCCCCGGCACCCCCCTGGACAAGGACGATCCGGCCAGCCAGGGCCTCCGGTGCAAGCCGGGCCGGACCGTTCTCATGAACTGTCAGTGCACGGTGAGCCGTCATCGCCGGAACGCCCAGGCTGGCGGCGACCTCGAAGCTGACGCCTTCAGGAAGCTGAACAACACGGTCTGCCGGGAGCACGGCGAATTCCTGGGCGGTTCCGGTCGGGCGGCCGTGGGCGGCAAGGTAGATCCACACCCGGTCGCCGGCCTTCAGAGCGGTGACTCCCTCGCCGACGGCGTCGACCAGGCCGGCGCCGTCCTGGTTCGGAACCACCTCGGGGAAGGCGAGATCACCGGCGGCGCGGGCCTTCCAGTCGGTCGGGTTGACGCCGGAGGCAAGAACCCGAACCCGTACCTCGCCGGGACCGGGGGCGGAGACCTCACGGTCAGCGAGGGAGAGAACTGAGGATGCTCCAGTGCTGGAGTAGACGATTGCTTTCATGGCTGATGGAACAGGGAAGTCCAGCCCCCTATTCCCCGACCCTGCTGTGCCCAGGCCATATTGGTCCGCTGCACATAGAATCGGGGTATGTCCAGCAGCGAAAATTCAGGAACTTCACCCGTGAACTACCTCCGCGGACGCATCGCCACTGAGTCGGGCATCATTGATGACGGTGTCCTCGCCTACGACGGCGACCGCATCGCTTACGCCGGACCAGCGGCTGGGTTCCGCGGCGGCGACTCTGAGCCCGAGCGTACCTTCCCACCAGGAAGCCTCGTTCTCCCCGGCCTCGTCGATACCCACTGCCATGGCGCCAACGGTGGAGACTTCACTAGCGGCGATGCAACCCAGACCCGGATGGCGATTGACTTCCTGCAACGGAGCGGAACCACAACATCCCTCGCCAGTACGATGACTGCGCCCCCCGCCGACCTGTTGAGAGCACTCTCAGTTCTGGCGGAGCTGGCGGAAGAGGGTTTGATTGCCGGTATCCACGCCGAAGGCCCGTTTGTCTCCAAGGTTCGCTGCGGCGCCCAGAATCCCGACCACATTGTCGCCCCCACCCCGGAGTATGTAGCGGCGCTGATCGATGCGGCTCAGGGGCGGATGAAGACGATGACCTATGCCCCGGAGCTTCCCGGCGCGGACGCCCTGATTGATGAGCTGACCACCCACGGCATCACCCCCTCGCTCGGGCACACCGACTGCGATACCTCAACCGCAGCCGCTTCCCTCGCACTGGCATGGGAGGAGATGGACTCCACTGGATTCGATGGGTACACCGGACGCCCCACCGTCACCCATCTTTTCAACGGAATGCCGCCCCTGCATCACCGCTCCCCCGGGCCGGTTGCCGCCTGCCTCAGGATCGCGAAGGCGGGCAACGCCGTCGTTGAGCTGATCGCCGACAACGCCCACCTCGACCCTCAGACCGTGCTCACCGTCTTCGAACTGGTTGGCGCCGAAAACATCACTTTGGTCACCGACTCCATGGCGGCCACCGGGCTCCCCGACGGCGCGTATCACCTCGGATCGTCGGCGGTCACAGTCACCGACGGTGTTGCCACCCTTGACCGCACCGGATCCCTCGCTGGTGGCACCGCAGTGCTCCTCGATGTGGTGCGCCGGACCGTCGCCGCCGGGGTACCGCTCCTCGACGCCATCACATCGGCGACAGTCGTACCGGCCAATGTGCTCGGTCTTGCCGATGAGCTCGGCAGTCTTCGCCTCGGGCTGCGGGCGGACGCAGTGGTGGTCTCCCCCGACCTGCACCTGCTGGCGGTGCTTCGCGAAGGCGTCTGGCTGGCTCCGCTCTAGGCGATCGGACCAATACTTTTGCTCTGTTCGAGACGATAAATTTACCGAACAATGGTTGAAATTCCGTTGACCAGCACTAGCCGTTATGTGATGCTTGTTCCAGTCTTTGTGTACGTGTTTTAGCATGCTCGCAAGACAATGTTGCGAGCGTGTGACATCCGAAACGGAACCGTGTATCTCGGGTGCCGATAGGTTGTTTCCGTGAAGTGACTCCGGGTTCACATGCAGTGTGTGGGTCAGAACATTTCATTATGGAGGAGAAACAAATGGCACAGGGAACTGTGAAATGGTTCAACGCTGAAAAGGGCTTCGGCTTCATCACCCCGGATGACTCCGACGGCGATGTCTTTGTACATTACTCGGAGATCCAGACCGGTGGCTTCAAGACCCTCGACGAGAACCAGCGTGTTCAGTTCGAAATCGGTCAGGGCGCCAAGGGCCCCCAGGCTACCGGGGTTACCGCCCTCTAGCGACAAAGCTGTCCGCTAGACAGCAAGAGCTTTAACCACTGGGGACCTCCACGCAGCTGCGTGGAGGTCCCCAGTGGATAAACGCTATTCAAAGGAAGCGCTAGCGCCAGGTACCGATCCCGACAACCGGTCCCGCTTCAAGCCAGGATGACAGTCCGGCGTATACATCGAACTTCATGGCCAACAGCAATTCCTGACCCTCATAGTCCAGACATACCACCACCGCCCCGGGCTGAATCCTTCTCTTTTCAGCCTCGGTTGGCTGTCGCCATCCCTTGAGCTCCAGGGAACTGCGCAGGTAGCGGTAGCGGGGCCGCGGGCTCAGGGACGCCATCCTGAGCCATTCCAGGTGACGGTCCGTATAACGACAAACCCCCATCCGCCATCCCTCGGGAGGGAAGCAGATGGAGGCGTCGAAGGTGCCTAGCGCCCCGCGGAGCTGTAGGCGTCGCAGACCGAAGGCCAGAATGGCAAGCACCAGCAGCAGGAACACCGCTGCGAGCGTGATGAACGCTATACCGAGACCGTCCATCGCCGAATCTGTCAGCGAGTCTCCGCGGACACTGGGCCGCCGATCTTCGCGTTGTCGGCCACGATTACTACCCGGTTGCTGTCGACGGAGAAGAAACCACCGTCAACCGAAACCAGCAGTCGTTCGCCGGAGACAGGTTCAATTGCCATTTCGCCTTCAGCCAGGATGGCGAGCATCGGAGCGTGCCCAGGCAGGATGCCAATCTCGCCATCGCTGGTGCGCGCCCTGACCATGGTCGCCGCGCCGGACCACACAAAGTGATCCGCCGCGACGATTTCTACTTCGAGTTCAGCCATGAGAGCTACTTTCCGGTCTGCTCTTGGATCTTGGCCCACTGGCGCTCGACGTCGTCAAGACCGCCAATGTTGAAGAACGCCTGCTCAGCAATGTGGTCAAGGTCGCCGTTGGCGATGGCGTTGAAGCCTTCGATGGTGTCCTTGATGCTGACGGTGGAACCCTCAACACCGGTGAACTGCTTCGCCGTGTAGGTGTTCTGCGACAGGAACTGCTGGATACGGCGGGCCCGGGAGACAACAATCTTGTCTTCCTCAGACAGTTCGTCAACACCGAGGATAGCGATGATGTCCTGCAGTTCCTTGTTCTTCTGAAGGATCTGCTTGACGCGCACCGCAGTGTTGTAGTGATCGTGGCCAATGTACTGGGGATCGAGGATCCGCGAGGTCGATGTCAGCGGGTCGATCGCCGGGTACAGACCGCGGGACGCGATCTCACGCGACAGCTCGGTGGTCGCGTCGAGGTGCGCGAAGGTCGCAGCTGGTGCCGGGTCGGTGTAGTCATCCGCAGGCACGTACACGGCCTGCATCGACGTGATCGAGTGGCCCTTGGTTGAGGTGATGCGCTCCTGGAGGAGACCCATCTCGTCAGCAAGGTTTGGCTGGTAGCCCACCGCGGAAGGCATCCGGCCCAGCAGGGTCGACACCTCGGAACCGGCCTGGGTGAAGCGGAAGATGTTGTCAACAAACAACAATACGTCCTGCTTCTGGACGTCCCTGAAGTACTCAGCCATGGTCAGGGCTGACAGGGCAACCCGGAGGCGCGTTCCTGGTGGCTCATCCATCTGGCCGAAGACCAGCGCGGTGTCCTTGAGGACCCCTGCTTCTTCCATTTCTACCCAGAGGTCGTTACCTTCACGGGTACGCTCGCCAACACCAGCGAACACCGACGTGCCACCGAAGTTACGGGCCACACGGGTAATCATTTCCTGGATCAGCACCGTCTTGCCAACACCGGCGCCACCGAAGAGGCCAATCTTGCCACCCTTGATGTACGGGGTGAGCAGGTCAATGCTCTTGATGCCGGTTTCCAACATCTCGGTCGAACCCTCAAGCTGGGCGAATGCCGGCGGCTTGCGGTGGATGGGCCACCGTTCGGTGATCTCCAGCTGAGACTCCTCGACGTCGAGGGGCTTGCCCAGAACGTTGAAGATGTGACCCTTGACGACGTCGCCAACAGGTACCGAGATGGCGCTGCCGGTGTCGTGGACAACGGTTCCCCGGACCAGACCGTCGGTGGCCTGGAGCGAGATTGCACGCACCAGGTTGTCACCGAGGTGCTGTGAGGTCTCGAAGGTGATCATGTGCGTCTCACCATTGAGAGTGATCTCAGTGGTCAGCGCGTTGTAGATTGCGGGAATGGCGTCAGCCGGGAACTCGACGTCGACAACCGGGCCAATGACACGGGCGATTCGACCTGTGCCGCCGGATGCAACTGAGTCACTACCGTGCTCAATAGTCTGGGCAGTCATCTCTCTCACTTCACTTACGTAGATGGCGTGGGGCTAAGTCTAACTAGGGTGGAGCAGGTTCTGGAACTGGTCGATCGGGGCGAAGTCAGGACGCGCTGAGCGCGTCCGCACCTGCCACAATCTCCGACAGTTCCTGGGTGATCTCCGCCTGGCGCGCAGTGTTGCGGAGCCGGGTGTACTTCTTGATGAGGTCCGTTGCGTTGTCGCCTGCGGACTTCATTGCCCGCTGACGGGCGGCGAGTTCGCTCGCTGCGGCCTGCAACAAGGCCGCGAAGATCCGCGACTCGATGTAGCGGGGAAGCAGTGCGTCCAGAACCATTTCGGGCTCCGGCTCGTACTCGTAGAGCGGCAACAGATCCGACTCGGACGCTGCTTCCTCTTCAACGACCTCAAGGGGAAGCAGGCGGATTACCGTAGGTTCCTGCAACACCATTGACTTGAAGCGGGTGTAAACCACGTGGATCTCGTCGACGCCGCCGTCGTCGAAGTCCGTACCGAACTCGGCGAGCAGTGCTTTGCCGATCTCGCGTGCCGTTTCGAAATCCGGCGCGTCAGTACCGCCGATCCACACGTTCTCGAATGCGCGGTCGCGGAAGTCGAAGTAGGCCTGCGCCTTCCGACCGACAAGGTAGGTTTTGACTTCCTTGCCTTCCTCCCGAAGCAGCTCGATCAGTGATTCGGCCTGCTTCAGCACGCTCGCTGAGTAGGATCCTGCGAGTCCGCGGTCCGAGGTCATCACGAGAACCGCCGATCGCCGAATCTGCTCCGGCTCGGTGGTAAGCGGGTGATCGATCTCTGACTGCGATGCCACTGCTGAGACGGCACGGGTGATCGCATTGGCGTAGGGCAGGGACGAGGATACTCGTGCCCTTGCTTTGCCGATGCGAGAAGTCGCGATCAGCTCCATCGCCTTGAAGATCTTCCTCATCGACGTGGTCGACGTGATCTTCTGGCGGTAGACCCGGATCTGGGCTCCCATACATGTCCTTTCCTTCGTAGTCCACCTGGGGATTACGGCTAAGGCCGGGGGTGGTGCCGGGGCGCTTGACGCACCCCGGCACCGGTTTCCCTAGCGCTTCTGCTTGACGATCTTCTCCTGGTCGACCTCGTCCTCGGAGAGGGCGCTGTACTCTTCGTGACCGGCTACCAGACCATCGTGGCCTTCGCCGAAGAATCCCTGCTTGAAGTCGTCGATCTGCTTCTTCAGCTCGTCAACGGTGGAGTCCTCAAGGAGGTTGGTCTCGGCCAGAGTGGTCAGGACCGACGACTTGTGCCGCAGGTGCTCGAGGAACTGGCCTTCGAACTTGCGGACGTCCTCAACCGGTACGTCGTCGAGGTAGCCGTTGGTGCCGGCCCAGATCGAAACAACCTGATCCTCTACGGGGAACGGTGCATACTGGCCCTGCTTGAGCAGTTCCATCAGGCGCGCCCCACGGGTCAGCTGCTGACGCGATGCTGCATCCAGGTCCGAGGCGAACATGGCGAACGCCTGCATGTCCCGGTACTGCGCGAGGTCCAGCTTCAACGTGCCCGAGACCTTCTTCATGGCCTTGACCTGTGCTGAACCACCCACCCGTGACACCGAGACGCCGACATCCACTGCTGGACGCTGGTTGGCGTTGAAGAGGTCCGACTGCAGGAAGATCTGCCCATCGGTGATCGAGATGACGTTGGTCGGAATGAACGCGGAGACATCGTTGGCTTTGGTCTCGACGATCGGCAGACCGGTCATCGAACCCGCTCCGAGCTCGTCGGAGAGCTTCGCGCAACGCTCAAGCAGACGGGAGTGCAAGTAGAACACGTCGCCCGGGTAGGCTTCGCGTCCCGGTGGACGACGCAGCAACAGCGACACCGCGCGGTAGGCTTCAGCCTGCTTGGAAAGGTCATCGAAGATCACCAGTACGTGCTTGCCGGCATACATCCAGTGCTGGCCAATGGCCGAACCTGCATAGGGAGCCAGGTACTTGAAGCCTGAAGGATCGGAGGCAGGTGAAGCAACGATCGTGGTGTACTCCAGGGCGCCCTTGTCTTCCAGGGTCTGGCGTACCGCAGCAATGGTGGAGGCCTTCTGTCCAATTGCGACGTAGATGCAGCGAACCTGCTTCTTGACATCGCCGGATTCCCAGTTGGCCTTCTGGTTGATGATGGTGTCTACCGCGATGGCGGTCTTACCGGTCTGGCGGTCACCGATGATCAGCTGGCGCTGGCCCCGGCCGATCGGGATCATGGCGTCGATCGCCTTGAGACCGGTCTGCATGGGTTCGTGCACCGACTTACGCTCGGTCACGCCGGGAGCCTGAAGCTCCAGTGCGCGGCGTGCTTCAGCCTTGATCTCGCCGAGATCGTCGATGGGCTGTCCCAAGGGGTCAACCACTCGGCCAAGGAAGGCGTCGCCCACTGGCACGGAGAGGATCTCCCCGGTGCGGTGGACTTCCTGGCCTTCTTCGATGCCGGTGAAATCACCGAGGACGACGACGCCGATTTCACGGGTGTCGAGGTTCTGGGCGAGGCCCAGAGTGCCATCTTCGAAACGCAGCAATTCATTGGCCATCACCGAAGGCAGACCCTCTACCTTGGCGATGCCATCGCTGGCGGTACTTACGCGGCCTACTTCAACGCGTTCGGCGTTGCCGGGCTCGTAGGATGCCGCAAACTCGTTCAACGCATTACGGACGTCTTCGGCGTTGATGGTCAATTCGGCCATCTGCAGTCCCTGCTCTCCTGTGTTGTGATCGCCGCTGCTTCACGGCGACCGGTGTGTGATTGAAGTCTGTTGTGTGTCTGGGATAGGACGGTTGCCCGGCCTACACCGCTAGCTTTCGCCGCAGTTCAGACAGCCTGGCGATTACCGTGGAGTCAACCACTTCATCGCCAACCTGGACGCGGACCCCGCCGATTAGCGACGGCTCCACTGTGACATTGGTCCTGAGCTCGCGACCGAACAGGGAATTGAGGCCCTGCTGCAACCGTGCGAACTGTTCATCGGTCAGCGGACGGGTAACGCTGACGTTCGCAATCCAGCGGTCGTGCCGTTTGGCCACGAGCTCTACGAACCGCTTCACCAAGTGAGTGGGCTTGATGCCGCGGGGCGCCTGAACTGCCTGACGCACCAACAGCTGCGCTTCGGCTCCGGCGTGTGGCACCAGTTTCAACGCGAGGTTTACCCTTGCGTCGACGGTTGCCTGCCGCTCGGACAGAGCGCGCTGCAATTCGTGGCTTGATTCAACGGTCCTGATGAAGTCGAAAAGGTCGTTTTCCAGACCCTCAAGACTCGTTGCACCATTGTCCCGGTTCTCCGCTACAGCAATTGCAGCGGTTGCGCCGAGGGTTTCCAGCGCGTCCCCGAGATCGCGGGCCACTGCCCAGCGCATGGAGACCAGATCCCTGACCACCGACGCTGTCTGCTCCGAGACCTTGCCAGCTACCAGGGTCGAAACCAGTGCGGCTTTATCCCTGCCTTCGCGGGAAGGATCGGTCAGCGCACGACGGAGACCGGCGTTGTTGTCGAGCATGTCGAGGACCCCGAAGAGTTCCTCGGCGAGCGACAGCGTTGCGCCGGGCAGACGGGTTTCTAGATCTTTGAGTGCCGTTGCCAGGGACTGGCTGGATACACCTGCCATTACTTCGATGCACCTGCGCTCTGAGTTTCGAGGTCGGCCAGGAAGCGATCGACTACCCGCGCGGACCGCTGATCATCAGAGAGCGACTCTCCGACGATGCGGCTGGCGAGGTCGGTTGCCAGCGTGCCAACTTCGGCGCGCAGTGACACAACAGCTGCCTGACGTTCTGCTTCAATCTGGACGTGTGCCTGCTCGGTGATACGAGCTGACTCAGCCCCGGCCTTTTCCTTCAGTTCCGCGAGGATCTGCGCACCTTCGGCGCGTGCTTCCTCACGGATGCGGTTGGCTTCAGTGCGTGCATCCACCAGCTGCTGCTTGTATTCGTCAAGCGCTGCGTTTGCTTCAGCCTGTGCTGCTTCAGCCTTGGCAATGCCACCTTCGATGGCTGCAGTCCGCTCTGCGAACGTCTTCTCAAACGCCGGCATCACGAACTTGATGACGATGAACATCAGCACCGCGAAGCCCACCAACGTAACGAGCAGTTCCCACAGATTCGGGACCAGAGGACTTGTGCCCTCTTCTGCCGCCATTATCGCTGCGTTAAGCATGTTTCACCCGTCTTTCTTTAGCTAGTCTATGGACCGTAGCGGACGCGTAATTACGCGCCGATAACGAACGCGAAGACCAAGCCGAGGATGGCGAGTGCTTCAGTCAATGCCAGTCCGAGGAAGGCGATGGGCTGGAGGACCCGCTGGGCTTCTGGCTGACGCGCTACACCGTTGATGTATGCGGCGAAGACGAGTCCTACACCGATACCACCACCAATTGCGGAGAGACCGTATCCAACGAGGTTGAGGCTACCCTGTACTTCCATTGTGTTCCTTTCAAGATGCCGCTTGCTGCGACAGGTTGTTTGGGATCATCCCCGACGGGGAAGTCTGTATGTGTTAGTCGTGAAATTTAGGCTAGTCGTGAGGACTAGTGAGCGTCGGCGTGGAGTGCGCCTTCGATGTAGATGGCTGCCAGCAGTGTGAACACGTACGCCTGGAGGATCATGATCAGCACCTCAAGCATGTACATGGAGACGGCTCCCACGAGTACCAGCACGCTCGTACCCTGCAGCAGGATGTTTCCCGTCAGCACCATGTATTCAATGGCCGAACCGGCCAGGGTGATGATGAGGTGACCTGCCAGCATTGTGGCGAAGAGTCGGAGTGAGTGGGTCACCGGCCGGACGAGGAAGTTCGAGATGATCTCGATGGGTACCACGATCGGCAGGATGTACCAGGGAACTCCTGACGGGACAACTGCCAGTTTGAAGTAACGCAGTCCGTGCTTCTTGATACCAATGCCAACCCAGAGGAGGTAGAAAATCGCCGCAATGGCGTAGGCGCTACCTGGATGGGAGAAGCTCGGCAGCTGAAGGAACGGAATGGCGCCGAAAATGTTGTTCACGAGGACGAAGAAGAATGCGGTGAAGAGCCACGGCACATACTTCATGAAGTCCTTGCCGCCGATAATGTCCTTACCGATGGAGTTCCTGACGAATCCGTAAGCGGACTCCCCCAGGAACTGCATTTTGCCGGGGACCAGCTTTCCCTTGCGGGAGGCAATGATGAAGAAGATGGCAATAAAGATGACTGACAGGATGATCATCAGCATCTGCTTGCCGAAGCCACCCTCGAACCAGACGCCGTATTCACCGCCCCACGGGAAAATATCCCGGTAGTGGGTGTCGTCAATTGTGGGGGCTATGAAACCCTCATCCGTTGTAGTGGCCGGGAGCGCAAGCGCGATCAACGCGTTTCCTCTCTGCAGTGTCCATCGTTGGGCAGGTTCTGATCGGGCATGGATTTACTGCTCCGACACATTAAGTTTTCGACATTCACTTAGGGTTCTCCCCAGCCTTCCCGCCACTGTCCCGCGGCGTCGAACCGGGATCAGCTGGTGTAGCGCGGGTGAGGTTATGCATATGGGAGAGGTAGAAACCCCCGACTGCACCCAAGAGACCTCCAACGAGCACTATCCATTGTGTTCCCAGGAGGTTGTCCAGCCCCCACCCTATCAAACTCCAGACGAGTATCCCGCCAATAATATAGCTAAAGACTGCTATCCCAGCGTTGTATCCGCCCTCGCCGTAGGGGCCTCTGACGTCGTCGCTGGCGTCGGCTCGGGAGGCGCCCTGCTGGGGGTCCTGAGGATGGGATTCAGCCAAGGTCGAACTCATTTCCTGGTACCGGCGCTGTCGGCGCGGGGTCGTTGTAGAGCTGGTGCCGGGCCTTGGAGAAGACGTAGAGCTCCACCGTCTGCCACAGGATCACAGTTCCCACCGCTCCCCCGAAGAACCAGTTCGCCTCAAGCCAGGGTGGAGTGCCGAACACGAAGAGGACAACCGCGAACCCAACGACCTTGATGGCATAGGTTACGGCGAAGAGGCCAATCGCGCCTGAGGGGTTGTTGCGGCCGGCGAAGTGACCGACCGCGAGGCTGATGCCGAAGAAAGCGACGACGACCGCGAACCCGAACATCGCGCTCAAGGCAGCGCCCGGGCCAGTGACGAAAGCCGCGACCGCAGCAGTCACAGCAATGGCTGAGGTAGTGACCAGAACGCATTTTTTCAGAATTCCCAACCACAGGGATCCCGAAGGATCAGCGGCGGGATGGGCAGTGCCTCGACGGGCACCGACGCCCGAGGCGTCAGGTGTGCTCATAGGGAATCCATCCGTAGATTCGATGTGAGGGAAGTCCCCGACTCAGGCCACGGGATGAATGCCGCGGGCTGCGGTTCAATTCTACCGTACATAGAAATAGCTCCGTGCTGGCTGAAGAGGTGGAGACTTACGGTACGCGGGTGGCCCGCGCCCGTCCGGCAAAAATTCGTGGGGAATACAGATAAAGGGTCACTACTGCTGCGGCGAGGAGCGAGAAGGCGACCGCTCCGAGCGGCGATGCCGTCGCGGCAACAAATCCGGCAGCTCCGGTAAGCACCGATGCGCCGGTGACGACCAGCGCCGCCTGCACATGGGTCAGACCCACATCGGTGAGGCGTTGGTAGACATGCTCCCGGTGGGAGGCGTACCAACGGTCACCGGCCCGGACCCGGCGCAGGAACGTAGTAAAGGTGTCAGCGAGGTAGATCAGCACCGGCGAGAGCAGATACTCGAGGTACACGCCCGCGAGCAGGCCTGTCACCGCAATGGCTGCGATCGATGCGCCGAGCAGATAGCTCCCGACGTCGCCGAGGAAGACAAATCCCCTGCCCAGATTCCAGGGCAGGAACCCGGCGAATGCTGCCGCGACGACCAGGCCTGCGACGACCAGCCACAGCTGGCTGTTGAGGACCCCGGCCACGGCGTAGAACACTCCGACTGCTACCCCGTGCAGGCCGGAGATCCCGTTGATTCCGTCCATAAAGTTGGCTGCGTTGACGTAGGCCGCCACCGCCAGTGCGCCGACGGGGACCCACCAGAAGCTTTGGCCAATGGTCCACGCCAGGGCTGCTGTGCCCAGCGCGCCGATCGCCAGCTGCAGCACCGCACGCACCTGGATCGAGATGCCGCGGTAGTCTTCGACCCAGCCGAGCAGCGCCGCTGCCGAAAGCATCCCCAGGATAATCAGGATCAGCGACCGGTCAACAGCTACCAGGCCGGTAGCAAGAGAAAGGATCAGACCCGCCGCGATTCCCACCGCAACGGTGATACCCACCCCCCGAATGACCACTGTGGTGTGGGAGGAGCGTTCATTGGGGATGTCCAGCACGCCCAGCTTTTCCAGCAGGGGTTTGAGGACAAAAGGCAGCACTGCACTGAGCACTAGGGCGGCCCCGACCACCACCGCCAGCTGCACGCTATACACCTTCGATTCCGCCCTTGCGCTTCCAGTCGACCAGGTTCAGATGCACCGGGTCCAGTGTTGACACTGACGTGTGGGAAATCTTGGGATGCAGGGGCCGCGCGCCGTCTTCGCCGAACCCCACCAGTTCCTCATGCAGCTTCTCCCCCGGTCTCAGCCCGGTGAATACCACTTCGATGTCCTTCCCGGACATGGCAATCATTCGCTGGGCGACGTCGAGAATTTTGACTGCCTCGCCCATATCCAGAATGAGTACCTCGCCTGGGCGTCCGATCGCCCCGGCCTGGATGACCAGCTGACATGCCTCGGGGATGGTCATGAAAAAGCGGGTGACCTCCGGGTCAGTCACAGTGATCGGTCCACCGACCCTGATCTGCTCGGTAAAGAGGGGCAGCATCGAACCTCTGCTCCCAATGACATTTCCGAACCGGACTGACACGTAGCTGTTTGCGGTCTGGCTGGCCTGCCAGGCGGTGAGCTTCTCGGCGACCCGTTTGGAATGTCCGAGCACACTTGTGGGGTTCGCGGCTTTGTCGGTCGAGATGTTGACAAAGTGCTTCACCCCCGCTGCCTTGGCCGCATTGAGCACATTCTGCGTGCCCAGCACGTTGGTCTTCCAGGCTTCCTCCGGGTACTGCTCCAGCAGTGACACATGTTTGAGCGCTGCTGCGTGGAACACCACCTCGGGCCGGCGCTCCTCGAAAATCCCGAGCAGCGTATCCGCGTCGCGGATATCGGCCAGCACCGTGTCTCTGCCGGTGAGCAGGCCGCGGCCCGTCATCGACAGCTGGGTAGTTTGCAGCCCGGTTTCGTCGCGGTCCAACATGATCAGTTCGGCTGGGCTGAACTGCGCGAGCTGACGGCACAGTTCGGACCCGATAGACCCGCCCGCTCCGGTGACCAGAATCTTTTGCCCCGTGATGTAACCTGCCACCTCATCTGCATGGATATCCACGGGCCGACGGCCGATCAGGTCTTCGACCGCAACTTCCCGGAAATCGGAGAATCCAGCACCGGATCCCCCGGTGGCCAGCATGTCGCGCAGCGGTGGGAGGACCAGAACCTTGATATTCATCCCAGCCACCAGATCCGACACCTTGCGCACCTGCGCCGCCTCGACATCAGCGAAGGCGATCACCAGGACTGAGGCGCGGGTGCGGGCGATGATACCGGGGAGGTCTTCCAGCCGACCCAGTACAGGCACGGTCGCCAGCCTGAGATGCTTCTTCGCCGGGTCGTCGTCGATCAGGCCCACCGGGAAATACGGGGATTCGCGGTCCTGGATCATCCGGCCGACAAGGGACCCGCCGAGGAACCCTGCGCCGTAGATCAGGGTCCGCTGTGCGTCTTCGCCGGGTTTGGCTTTGCTCTCCACGAACATGCGCTTGAGATAGCGGGTCGACGCCATGAACATGCAGGCGAAGGGGAAAGCAATGATGCCGATACTGCGGGGGATCTCAATAATGGAGAAGAACACCACACTGACCAGCAGGAGGATCACCGACACGATGACGGTCACGATGACCAGCAGCTTGGCTTCGTGGAAGCTGCCGAAGCTGTACCGGCCCCGGTACAGGGCAAAACTCAGGCCGACCGCGAGCTGGGCGACAAGCGCCACAGCGCAGAACACGACTACCCCGGTCATATTGATCTGGTTGATCAGCAGTTCATACCGAAGCACCAGGGCCAGAAGAATTGCGACAATCCAGGCGACTGAGTCGAAAATATACTGTGACCAGAGCCAGATTGCTGGCTTCTCCGATCGGGGCGTGGTGCGGTGTCCGGACCCGTCCCGGGCTGGATCCACGCTGTCAGCGAGTTTCATGGTTCCTAACAACGGCTCGGCGAATGTTCAAACGTGCGCTGAGAGTCCTCACGGCAGAATCTCAGCCCGTGCTGGTGTAATAGACTCTCTCTACCCGAGAATACTAACCGCACTACCCGGCCCTGACCGCCTTCGAGGCGTGTTGTGAGTGGACCGGAAAGGACTGTTTTGCAGGATACCGTGGCCGTTGCGGCAGTAACTTTTGACCGCCCCGACGACCTCCGTACCCTCCTGCTGGCGTTGTCCCAACAGAGTGTGCCGCTCACATCGGTTGCATTGGTCGATTCCGGGACGCAGGATATCGAAGGCATTGCAGGTGAATCCGATGCACCCGTGAACTACATCCGTTCCCTGAGCAACCTGGGCGGCGCCGGCGGTTTTTCCCTGGCGATCCTCTCCGCCATGGCCAGTGGTGCCGAGTGGGTCTGGATTATGGACGACGACGCCCACCCCGAAGACCCCGAGGCGCTTGGGACTCTATTGGCGGCCGCCAAAGCCGAGGGACTCGACGTCGTCGTGCCCCTGATCGTGGCACCCGGCGAACCGACCAGGCTGTCCTTCCCGTTCCGGGTGGCGGGGCGATCGGTGCATGACCGGGCCGAGGTCGAGAAGCTGGGGATCATCAAGGATGTTGGCCAGTTTTTCAATGGTGCGCTGATTCGTACTGACGTTTTTTTCAGGGTGGGGCTCCCCGACCTGCGACTGTTCATCCGCGGTGATGAGACTGACTTCATGCTGCGCCTTCGTCGGGCCGGGATCCCCTTCGGCACCGTGACGACAGTCGCCCTCAGCCATCCCCCCGGGTGGGCCGAGACGCAGCAGGTACTCGGTGACCGGCTGCATGTCCTGGTGCCCGAGACCGCCTTCAAACGCTACTTCTATTACCGCAACCGCGGGTACCTCACCCGCCGGTATCTGCGGGTCAAATCGCTGGTCGCTGATGGGGTGGGGTACCCGCTATATTTCCTGAAGCACCGCGACCTCCGAGGATTCGCTGAGTGGTTCAAGGCCTATTCCACCGGTGTCCGCGGGCGTGGCTTCGGGCCACCGTCGGATCAGGGCTACTGAGGTGGCTTCCTCCGCCACGGCGGTGACGGTGGTTGTCACCACCTTCAACCGCGCCGGTTACCTGCGCGTCCTGCTGGAAACGATCGCACGCCTGGATCCCGCACCGAGCAGCGTCATCGTCGTCAATAATGCGAGCACTGACAACACCGACGAGGTGATCGCATCCGCGAACCTTCCCATGCCGTTGATCCATCATCGGTTGCGGAAAAACGTTGGCGGGTCCGGTGGTTTCTCGGTTGGGGCTGAGCGGGCCCTCGCCGAGGGTGCCGAATGGCTGTGGCTGATGGACGACGACGTCGAAGCCCTGCCTGGTGCGATCGCCGCGTTTCAGCCCTGGATGGGAACCTATCGGTGCCTTCACGGCCGCCGCTTCGACCACTCCGGCAAGCCGTTTTTCTGGCAGCACCACTTCAATGCGTTCCTTGGCGTGCACTTCCCGGTCCGCGGCAACGTGTTCAGGCACCGTCCGGTGTTCCACACCAATGTTGGGTGTTTCGAGGGGATGCTGGTGCACGCCGATGTGGTGCGCCGCGTTGGGCTACCGGATCCACGGTTTTTCCTCAACGGAGACGACACCACCTACGGTTGGCTGATCGCCCAGTCCGAACCGGTCGCCTATATCAATGAATATGTCCTGAAGAAGGCCAGACCGCAGAAGCAGATCGACCTTGGCGTGCGCCACCTGAATGATTCCAACGACCTGGGCCGCTACTGCGGCATGCGGAACCGTGGCCACCTGGCGCGGTACCTGCGCGTCAATGGCAGGTTCAACCGTTGGGGGTTTGGCCTGGGAACCCTCCTGACTGCGGCCAAGGAGGTGCTCCGGCTGGTGGCTGTCGAGCACTCCCTGTCCGGTCTCGCTCCCCTGTGGCGGGGCTGGATCGAATCGCGGGGTATCCTCAGGGACCCCGAGTGGCAGCCAATGCCGCCGGTCGACCCCGACCGAACCGCCCACGTGAAGGAAACCCGCTGACCATGTCCTGGCTGATTCTCGGCGCCACCGGCTTTGTCGGATCGGCGATCCTGCAGGCCGCCGAGGCCGCGGGCCTCGACGTGGCTGGCGCTCCGGCGCCCAGACTCAGCAGCGAGGCGACGACGGTGGCCGAGCTTGCTGCCGAGGGATCCACCCATCCGACCCTCGCCGGGCTCACTGCCACGCTGGCAGGGGTTTCGGTGGTGGTGAACGCAGCAGGCCTGGCCGCACCCCGCAGCGGTGATACCCCCGAACTGCGTGGAGCGAATGCCCTGCTGCCAACAATCCTTGCGCAGGCCTGTGCAGCGGCCGGGGTCGATCGTCTAATCCACCTCAGCAGTGCTGCCGTCCAGGGGCAGCGGGACCAACTGGACGAGTCCCTGGACCTCGCCCCTTTTTCGGCCTATTCCCGGAGCAAGGCCCTCGGCGAGCAGGCTCTTCAGGCGGCGGCGTCCGCCTCACGCATTGTCATCGTCCGCGCCACCTCGGTTCAGGGTGCCAACCGGCCGACGACGACGGCGCTCGCCCGGTTGGCTGCCTCACCCCTGGCTTCCGTTGCAGCCCCTGGTACTGCCGCGACGCCGGTCACGTCCGTCGAATCACTGGCCGATTTTGTCGTCAAGGTGGGCACCTTTGAGGGACCGGTCCCGTTGGTCGTCCTCCAGCCGAGCGAGGGGATGTCCGTCCGCTCTGTCCTGGAGGCTGCGGGTGGTACGCCCATCGTGCTGCCGCGACGGCTGTGCCGCGTGCTGCTGCGCGCCGGCTACGCGGTATCGAAACTTGCCGGCGAACGGCTCCACGGCAGCCTGCGCCGGGTGGAGCTGATGTGGTTTGGCCAGGCCCAGGAGCCAGGTTGGGCGGCAGCCCAGGGCATCCGGGTCGAGCAACGTGTCAGCGGGGTGTTGGAGAGTGCGGCGTCCCGGCGTCGTCAGGGCCGGTCGGGCCGGCAGGGTCGCTCGGGCCGGCAGTCTCCGGCGAATCGGTAGCCTCAGCCGGGTCTTTGAGTGCCGGCACCACGACCTGTAGCTGGTCCAGGCTGATGCTGCCTGCACGGACCAGGCGCAGTTCATCACCCGTCGCATCAATGATGGTTGAGGCGGTGGCGCTGCGCGGGCCGCCCTCCAGATACACCTGGACGGAGCCCGCCAGCTGATCGAAGGCGTCCGCGGCGGTGGTTGCAGCCGGCGCTCCCGTGCGGTTGGCTGAGGAGACAGCCAGCGGACCTGTCAAGGCCAGCAGGTCCAGGACCACCCGATCATCGGGCACCCGCAGTGCCACGGTGCCGAGAGTGTCGCCCAGGTCCCAGGTCAGTGACGGCTGCGCGCGGAAGATCAGGGTCAGACCGCCGGGCCAGAATGCCTCGGCCAGCTTTCTCGCGTCCGGATGAATCTCGGCGGCAAGGCCATCCATCGTCTGTACGCGGGGAATCAGGACGGGAGGCGGCATGCTTCTCCCCCGCCCCTTGGACGCCAGCAAGGTGGCAACTGCCTGCGGCGAGAAGGCATCGGCGGCAATGCCATAGACGGTGTCGGTGGGCACCACCACACACTGGTTGGCCGCGATGGCGCGTTGGGCGTGGGCTAAACCGTCGCTGCGCTGGGCGGGGTCGGAGCAGTCATAGCTGGTGGTCACAGAATTATTCTTTCACTGGTGCGTGGGGATGGGCAGGGTGGCTACGCACAGCCGACGTGGAGCGGTCGCGTCCGGTGAGGTCCTGGTGGGTCTGAACCGCGGTCCAGTGCTGGTCTGCTGTCAGAAGAGCGGCAATCGCGGGTGCCTGGACCTCGGCGTGTTCCATCACGAAGTAGCCGCCAGGGACGAGCAGCCGGGCAGCGCTGAGCGCCGCCGCTTTGGGGAGCTCGAGGCCATCAGCGCCGCCACCGTACAGTGCGATCTGCGGGTCGTGGTCCGCCACTTCGGGTTCCCGGGGAACCGCTGCCGACGGAATATAGGGCGGATTGGACACCACCACATCGAAGCTACCGTCTTCTTCCCCCAGCGCATCCCGCAGGTCACCAAGGATCAGCGTCACGCCCCGGCTCACCACATTGCGTTCCGCCCAGGCATACGCCAGTGGGCTGAACTCCACCGCGTACACGTCGGCGCCAGGCACTTCGTCGGCGATGGCGGCGGCGATCGCACCGCTCCCGGTGCCCAGGTCAACCACCCTGGGCCGGGTCAGCGTCAAGGCGTGATCAATGGCGAGCTGCGCCACCGATTCGGTTTCCGGGCGCGGAATAAACGCCCCGGGGCCCACTGCCAGCTCCACCCGGCGGAAATAGGCGACGCCGGTAATGTGCTGCAGCGGCACCCGGCGCTCACGCTCCGCCACCAGCTCAAAAAACCCGGCCGGCGCCGTCGCGCCCAGCAGCGCAAGGGTCTTCACCCGCCCCACTGGCTCCCCCAGCAAATGAGCGGCCAACAGATGAGCATCGACGCTGGGACTGGGCACGCCGGCGTCGTTCAGAAGACCGGTGGCCCGCACCAGGGCGGCGTCGAGCGACTCATCGGAGCGGGGTTGTTCGTTCATGATTCAGCGGACGTTCAGTCGTCCTCGCCAATCGCGTCCAGCCGGGACTGTTCATCCATTTCGATGCCCGCCTGGACCACCGCTTCAAGGTCGCCGTTCATCACCGCGTCGAGGTTGTAGGCCTTGTAGCCGGTGCGGTGGTCAGCGATGCGGTTCTCGGGGTAGTTGTAGGTGCGGATGCGCTCGGAGCGGTCCATGGTGCGGATCTGCGATTTGCGGATATCCGAGTTCGCGGCGTCGATCTGCGCCTGCTGGTGGGCGAGGATACGGGACCGGAGCACCCGCATGCCTGCCTCACGGTTCTGCAGTTGCGACTTCTCGTTCTGCATGGCCACCACGATGCCGGTGGGGAGGTGGGTGATGCGCACAGCCGAGTCGGTGGTGTTCACCGACTGGCCGCCCGGTCCGGAGGAACGGTAGACGTCGATCTTGAGATCGTTCTGGCTGATCTCCACTTCCTCTGGCTCATCCACTTCGGGCAGGATGAGCACTCCTGCTGCCGAGGTGTGGATCCGGCCCTGCGATTCGGTGACCGGGACCCGCTGGACCCGGTGCACGCCGCCTTCGAACTTGAGGCGGGCGTAGACACCCTCCCCCGGCTCGTTGGAGGAGCTTTTGATCGCCATCTGGACATCCTTGTACCCGCCGAGGTCGGATTCGTTGGCAGAAATGATCTCGGTCTTCCAGCCACGCGTCTCGGCGTACCGGGTGTACATGCGCAGCAGGTCGCCGGCGAACAGGGCTGCCTCGTCGCCGCCTTCACCACCCTTGACCTCGATGATGACGTCGCGGCTGTCGTTCGGGTCTCGCGGGATCAGCAGACGGCGGAGCCGTTCCTGGGCGGCGGCGAGTTGTTCCTCAAGGACCGGAACTTCAGCGGCGAACTCGGGGTCGTCAGCCATCTCCTGAGCTGCCTCAAGGTCGTCCTTGAGCGCTTCCCACTTGGTGTGCGCGTCGACAATACCGCTCAGCTCGGCGTACCTGCGGCCAAGCTTGCGGGCCAGCACCTGGTCGGAGTGCACTGCCGGGTCGGAGAGCCGTAGCTGCAGCTCGGCGTGCTCATCGAGCAGGTTCTGGATCGACTCAAACATCTGGGCAATTCCTCTTTCGAACGGATTCCATTCAACAGATATAACCCATTTCGGGCGGTTTACCCGTCATTTCTGTTGACTCGGTTGGTTAAGCACAGCCGCCCACGCACCGTCCGGTGAACCGGTAGGGCGTGGGCGGCGGGTAGCTTGCTAGTCGTCGTCGTTCTTGGAACCCAATGTGGTCTTCTGGACCTGCATCAGGAACTCGACGTTCGACTGCGTCTCCCGGATCTTGTTGGTCAGCAATTCAAGTGACTGCTGTTCGCCCAGTCCGGAAAGGACCCGGCGCAGCTTCCACATGATCTTGACCTCGTCCGGGGACAGCAGCTTCTCTTCGCGACGGGTACCGGACGCGTTGACGTCCACCGCTGGGAAGATCCGCTTGTCAGCGAGGTTCCGGGACAGGCGCAATTCCATGTTGCCGGTGCCCTTGAACTCCTCGAAGATGACCTCGTCCATCTTGGATCCGGTCTCCACGAGTGCAGTGGCGAGAATGGTGAGCGAGCCACCGTTCTCGATATTGCGCGCGGCACCGAAGAAACGCTTCGGCGGGTAGAGCGCTGCCGAGTCGACGCCACCGGAGAGGATACGTCCCGAGGCTGGCGCAGCCAGGTTGTAGGCACGACCCAGGCGGGTCATGGAGTCGAGGAGCACCACAACGTCCATTCCCATCTCGACCAGGCGCTTGGCGCGCTCGATTGAGAGTTCGGCGACGGTGGTGTGGTCATCGGCAGGACGGTCGAAGGTCGAGGCAATGACCTCACCCTTCACCGTGCGCTGCATATCGGTGACTTCCT
Source organism: Arthrobacter sp. TMT4-20 (assembly GCF_054510775.1). NCBI lineage: Bacteria > Bacillati > Actinomycetota > Actinomycetes > Micrococcales > Micrococcaceae > Arthrobacter > Arthrobacter sp. TMT4-20. Next base: position 192,145 of record NZ_JBTNDW010000001.1, read on the forward strand.
CGGGCCGTTCGTCGACCAACACCATCATGAGGTGAACCTCGGGATTGTTGATGGTGATCGCGTTGGCGATAGCCTGCAGGATGAGCGTCTTGCCCGCCTTGGGCGGGGAAACGATCAAGCCACGCTGGCCCTTACCGATGGGCGCAACCAGGTCGATGACGCGGGGGCCGATCTTCTTGGCCTCGGTCTCGAGACGCAGGCGTTCGGTCGGGTACAGCGGCACCAGCTTGGCGAACTCGACGCGGTCCTTGAGTTCCTCGGCTGGCTTGCCGTTGACCGAGGTCACGCGGATCAGCGCATTGAACTTCTGCCGGGTGTTGTTCTGGTTCTCGCCGTCGCGGGGGGCGCGGATGGCACCCACCACTGCGTCGCCCTTGCGCAGGTTGTGCTTCTTGACCTGGGCGAGGGAAACATAGACGTCGTTGGGACCGGGCAGGTAGCCGGAGGTCCGCACGAACGCGTAGTTTTCCAGGACGTCCAGGATGCCCGCGACGGGCAGCAGGACGTCGTCCTCGGTGACCTCGACGTCGTCGACCTCGGGGTTCTGGTTGCGGTTCCGACGACGATCGTTCCGGTCGTTGCGGTCGCGGAAGCGGTTGCCGCGATCGTTGCCACGATCATTGCTGTTACCGCGGTCATTACTGTTACCGCGATCGTTGTTGTTGCGATCGTTTCCGCTGTCATCGCGGGAGTTCCGGTTGCGGCGGTTGCGGTTGCGCCCACGCCCGTCGTCTTCCCGGTTCTCGTTGCCGTCATTCCGGTTGTTGGTCCGGTTGTCGTTGCCGTCGTTCCGGTTGTCGTTCCGGTTATCGTTGCGGTTGCGTCCGCCACGGTCAGTGCGGCCGTTCGACTCGCTCTGGTCGTTGGAGTCATTCGACTCTCCGGTGCCCTGGGCGCTCCGGTCAGCATTGTTCCGGTCAGCGTTGTTCCGGTCAGCGTTGTTACGGTCAGTTCCTCGCGAGGAATCATCCGACGACGACGTTTCGGAAGACTCGGTCGTGGTGCTGTCGGTTCGCTCTTCGCCGCGACGTCCACGCCGGTTTTCCCGGGGAGCGCGGCCACGGCCTCGTTCGCCACCGCTATCGCGGCCAGTGTTCTCACGGCCGTTGGTGTCACGGCCGCCGTTGTCACGGCTGTTGGAGCCGTCTGCGGTCTGCGCATCGTCGCCGGTTGAGGCGGCAGACGCATCAGCCTGGGTTGCCTCGGCGGCGGGCAGGCTCACGACTCCGTCAGATCCGGCACGCCGGTTCCGGTTCCGGGTGCGCGATGGACGCTCCGTCTGCTCTGCTGCAGCGCCGTCGCTATCCTGTGCCGGCTCGGCTGCAGTATCAGCGTCGCTGCTGGTGGCACGGCTGGATGAACGGCGCGATGACCGGGCGGAGCCGTTTGACTGGCTGGCTTCCGATTGTGTGGCACCGTTCCCCTCTGTCGGGGCGGCGTCCTTGGGACGATCCGCTACCGCAGAACCACGCTGATGATCTGAGATGGCCGATACCAGGTCGCCTTTGCGCATCCTGGAACCGCCGGTGATGCCCAACTGACCGGCGAGAGCCTGGAGCTGGGCGAGCTTCAGCCCGGCAAGGCCGGAGCTTTTGGAAGCGGGAGCGTCGGCTGTGCCGGCGTTTGATGTGTCCACACCTGATAACAGGTCAGTGGTTTCAGTCACGAAGGATCCTTCCCCCTCGTCGGGCGGTCCAACTCTGAAGTGGACCGCGTTTGGTTAGCCCCGCCGCCGTCATACATTCTGGTCGGAAAGGGTTCGGTCCTGCCGGAAGAGTCCGACCTGGCCGTGCGTGCTGGGAACCTTCAGAAGTAAGTAGGCTGTCGGTTTATCTTCAAACCGCTGGCACTCTGTCATTCGTGGGAGGTTACACCGGAGGTGATGCGACTGCTGATAACCATGCAGCTTTGCGGCGGTCAAAAGAAAATGACGGCCAGATCAGCAGAAGCACTCAGCTGAACAGTAAACCATCCTGCCACAGTGCGACTGTTTGAAACAGTAACGACAGTTGAGATGGGTCACAGCTCATTTCCGTTGGTGCACCACCAGTTTAGCACCCTCGGGGGCCACGGTCAGCTTTAGGACGCGCCACTCGGTCGAGGAATTCTCGTTGATTGACTCGTCGGTCAGCGAATGGATGAGCTGTTCAACGGTCCTGGCCTCGGCGTCGCTGGTTGCGAAGGTCATCACCGTTGGGCCTGCCCCGGAAATCACTGCCGGAAACCCCTGCGCCCGCAGTTGCCGCATCAGAGTGGCGCTGGGCAGCATTGCCTGGGCACGGAAATCCTGGTGCAGCGCATCCTGGGTGGCATCCAGCAGGAATTCGGGCTCCCGGGACAAGGCGTGCACCAGAAGCGCCGCACGGCCCGCGTTCGAGGAGGCACTTGAATGCGAGACAGACGTCGGGAGCAGCGCCCGCGCCGTCTCAGTCGAGAGGCTGGTGGCAGGAACGGCGGCTATCGGAATGATTGAGGGGTGCACCGGCACCCGGGTACTGCGGAAGACCCTTCCGGTTTCCCAGGAGATGGCCAACGCACCCAGCAGGGCAGGCGCCACGTTGTCGGGGTGGCCCTCAAGGGTCGAGCACAGCTGGAGCAGCCCAGCCGAGTCCATCCTGTCGGCGTCAGGCAGGAGGAAATTGGCGGCCAGCACGGCCGAGACGATCGCTGCGGCCGACGACCCGAGCCCCCTGCCGTGCGGGATCAGGTTCTGCGTCTCCAACTCGAGCCCCGGGCAGCCGAAGCCTGAGCGTTCGAGCGTCTCGAGCAGCGTGCGGGCCACCAGATGGGTTTCATCGCCGGGGAGATCCCCTGCGCCCTCGCCGGTCACGGTGACGGTGACGGTGCCGCTGGTGGTGGTCCGCACCGTGACAGTGTCGAACAGCGAAACGGCAAGGCCAAGGGTGTCGAATCCCGGCCCCAGGTTGGCGCTCGTCGCGGGGACGCTGATCGTTGCCGCCTGGCCCGCCGCCACCATCCTGGTGCCGGTGCCCCACCGTTCGGCCGCTGGCGAGGACACCCGTTCACTCACCCGCAGTATCCTCAAGGCCCAACGCTGTCGCGACGCTGACGACGTCGAAATCCACTTTGGTGGGCTCGACGTCGGACCCGTCGGCAGCTTTCAACGCCCACTGGGGGTCCTTGAGGCCATGACCAGTCACTGTGATCACGATGGTCTTACCCACCGGCGCCAACCCTGCCGCATGCTTTTTCAGCAGGCCAGCAACACCGGCCGCCGATGCCGGTTCCACGAAGACTCCCTCTCGTGCCGACAGCCAGCGGTGCGCTTCGAGGATTTCCTCGTCGGTGACGGCTTCAATCAGCCCACCGGACTCGTCGCGCGCTGCAATCGCCTGGTCCCAGGAGGCCGGGTTGCCGATCCGGATGGCCGTCGCGATCGTGTCCGGCTCGGTCACCGGGTGGCCCTTGACCAACGGCGAGGCGCCCTCTGCCTGGAAGCCCCACATCACCGGACGCTTGGTGGCGACCGGGGCGAGCACTGTGCTGTCACCGACCAGGTGCGGGTTGGCGTAGGGCTCGGAGTATTCCTTGTAGCCCTTCCAGTAGGCAGTGATATTGCCGGCGTTGCCGACCGGGAGCAGATGATAGTCGGGGGCGTCACCCAGGACGTCGACCACCTCGAAGGCTGCGGTCTTCTGGCCTTCGATACGCGCGGGATTGACCGAGTTGACGAGGAACACCGGGTACGCCTCGGCAAGCTTACGAGCGACATCGAGGCAGTTGTCGAAGTTGCCGTTGACCTGCAGCAGTTCAGCGCCGTGGGCGATGGCCTGGCTCAGTTTGCCCATGGAAATCTTGCCGTCCGGAACCAGCACTGCACAGGTGATGCCCGCCTGGGTGGCGTAGGCCGCAGCCGAGGCGGAGGTGTTTCCGGTGGAGGCGCAGACCACGGCCTTGGCCCCGGATTCAATCGCAGCGGTAATGGCCATGGTCATTCCGCGGTCCTTGAAGGAGCCGGTGGGATTCATTCCCTCCACCTTGAGGAACACCTGCGACCCGGTCAGTTCGGATAGCGCCTTGGCCGGGACCAACGGTGTCCCACCCTCGCCGAGGGTGATGACCTGGGTGGATTCTGTCACGGGCAAACGATCTGCATATTCGCGGATAACGCCGCGCCATTGGTGAGCCACTTAGGCTCCTTCCACTCGAAGGACACTGGTCACCGAGTTGATCACGGCGAGGTGCTGGATCTGTTCAACTGTTGCGGCGAGGGCCGCTTCGGTAGCGCGGTGGGTGACGATGCGAAGTTCAGCCGTCGCCTGGCCAGGGTCATCCGCGGGATGGATGCTCTGCCGCAGGGTTTCAATGGACACGCCCTGCTCGGCGAACAACTGTGCGATCCGCGCCAGGACTCCTGGCTGGTCAGCGACGTCGAGCCCGATGGAGTAGCTCGTGCGGACTGCGTCGATATTCATGGACGGGACATGGCCGGTGGTGGTTTCGGTCCGGCCGGGACCGCCCAACACCAGGCGGCGCGCAGCGCTGACAACGTCGCCCAGCACCGCGGACGCGGTGGGGGTACCACCGGCCCCCTGTCCGTAGAACATCAGTTCGCCCGCGTTCTCGGCCTCGATGAACACCGCATTGAAGGCACCATGGACTGCGGCCAGCGGATGATCGCGGGGCAGCAGGGTCGGGTGCACCCTGACGCTGACGCCCTCGGTGCCAGCGCCGTCGGCGTCGTCCCTCGGCAGCAACTCGGCGATGGCCAGCAACTTGATGACAAACCCGGCGTCCTTGGCTGCGGCGATATCCGCGGCGGTCACCTTGGTGATGCCTTCGCAGTAGACGTCTTCCAGGGCAAATCGGGTGTGGAAGGACAGGGACGCGAGAATGGCGCCCTTGGCCGCGGCGTCGTGACCCTCCACATCGGCAGTCGGGTCAGCCTCGGCATACCCCAGGCGCTGTGCTTCGGCCAGGGCATCGTCGAACTGGGCGCCGGTGGTGTCCATCTGGTCAAGGATGAAGTTGGTGGTGCCGTTGACGATGCCCAGTACACGGGTGATGCGGTCACCGGACAGGCTGTCCCGGATGGGCCGCAGAATGGGGATCGCACCAGCGACCGCCGCCTCGTAGGAAAGCTGGACCCTTGCGGCGTCGGCCTTCTCGTAGAGGGTGGGCCCGTCGAGGGCGAGCAGCGCCTTGTTGCCGCTGACCACCGTGGCGCCGTGTTCGATCGACCGCAGGATCAGGGACCGGGCGGGTTCAATTCCACCCATCAGCTCGATCACAATGTCGACGCCCTCGACCAGTGACTCGGCGTCGGTGGTGAAAAGTTCGCGCGGCAGGTCGACGTCGCGGGGTGCGTCAATGCTGCGCACTGCAATTCCGGTCAATTCAAGCCGGGCGCCGGTACGCGCTGCCAGCGCGTCGGCGTCCTCGAGCAGGATGCGCGCCACCTGGGATCCCACGTTGCCGCAGCCCAGCAAGGCGATCCGAAGTGTCGACATGGAGTCGGTGTTCGAAGCTGTATCAGATGAAATAGTGTCGCTCCTGCAATCAGTTGGTGGTGCGGGGGATGTCGCGGGCCAGGATGTCGTCCTCGGTTTCGCCGCGCACAATCAGTCTGGCCTGGCCGTTCCGGACTGCTATCACTGGCGGGCGGGCCACCCAGTTGTAGTTGCTGGACAGCGCCCAGCAGTAAGCGCCGGTGCCCGGCACAGCCACCAGGTCACCGGCATCGGTGTCCACGGGGAGGTAAACATCCCTGACCACAATGTCGCCGCTCTCGCAGTGCATTCCGACCACGCGGGACAGCACACCGGAGGCATCCGACGAGCGGGAGGCCAGGACCGCCGAGTAGTCGGCGTCGTAGAGGACCGGGCGGGGGTTGTCGCTCATCCCACCGTCCACCGACACATAACGCCGGGGCGCAGTGTCGCCACCCTCGACGTCGACCCTCACGGTTTTGGTCGTCCCCACGGTGTACAGGGTGAACGTTGTTGAACCTACGATCGCGCGACCCGGCTCAATGGAAATCCGTGGGACGCGCAGTCCCAGTTTGGCGCAGGTGGAACGCACGACGTCGGCCATCGCCACGGCGATCTCTGCCGGTGGGCGTGGTTTGTCGGTTTCGATGTAGGCAATCCCATAGCCGCCCCCGAGGTCCAGTTCGGGCAGCTCCACGCCGTGGCGGTCCCGAACGTCCGCCAGGAAAGCGAGCAATCTGCGTGCCGCGAGTTCGAAACCCTCAGGCTCGAAAATCTGTGACCCGATGTGGCAGTGGACGCCGAGCAGGTTGACCGTTTCGTGGCCCAGCGCCGCGGCGACGGCCTGAGCTGCGGGTGAGGACTCGCCGTCGGCCAGTGACAGCCCAAATTTCTGGTCCTCGTGGGCGGTTGCAATGAACTCGTGGGTGGAGGCGTGGACACCGGGGGTCAGCCGGAGCATCACGTTGGCGGTGGTGCCGCGGGCGGCGGCGAGGGCTGCCACCCGTTCGAGTTCGGGGAGGCTGTCCACCACGATGCGCCCCAGCTTCAGGTCAAGCGCACGGCCCAGTTCGGCGTCGGACTTGTTGTTCCCGTGCAGGCCGAGATGTTCACCGGGAATTCCCGCGCGCATGGCGATGGCAAGCTCCCCGCCCGAGCAGGTGTCAAGGCGTAGGCCCTCTTCAGCCACCCAGTGCGCTATTTCTGTGCAGAGGAACGATTTCCCCGCGTAGTAGACGTCTACTCCCCCGCAGAGGTCGGCAAACGCGGCGTCGAACGCGTCCTTGAAGCTCCGGGCGCGGGTCCGGAAATCGTCTTCGGACACGACGAACAGCGGCGTGCCGAACTGCTCGGCGAGATCACTGACCCTCAGGCCACTGATGGTGAGCTCGTCACCGGCGCGGTCGACGTCGTGAGCCCACAGGGCGGGGTTCAGCCGGTTGATGTTGTCGGGGTAGCTGAGCCAGCCGGGGGCCAGCGGTGAGGCGTTATTCAGGTTCACTTCAGGTCCGTTTCCCATCGTCACATCCGCTCCGGTGCCGATACGCCAAGCAGCCCCAGGCCGTTGGCGAGCACCTGCTGGGTGGCGTTGTTCAGCCACAGCCTGGTGCGGTGCAGGTCGGTGACCGGCTCATCGCCGAGCGGCGCGATGCGGCAGGCGTCGTACCAGCGGTGGTAGGTGCCCGCGATGACCTCGATGTGGCGTGCCACCCGGTGCGGTTCGCGGAAGGCTGCGGCCTGGGCCACCATGCCGGGGAACTGGCCGAGCGCCGCCAGCAGTTCGCCCTCGGTGGGGTGGCTGAGTTCGGAGGCGTCGAACGCGCTCGTATCCACCCCTGCCGCGGCCGCGTTGCGCTCCACCGCGTGGGTCCGGGCGTGAGCGTACTGGACATAGAAGACCGGGTTGTCGTTGGTGCGCCGGGTCAGAAGGTCAAGGTCGATGTCGATGTTCGAATCCGCCGAGAAGCGGGCCAGGGTGTAGCGGGCGGCGTCGACCCCTACGGCGTCGACCAGGTCCTCGAGCGTGACGACGGTGCCGGCGCGCTTGGACATCCTGACGGGGACGCCGTCCTTCATCAGGTTGACCATCTGCCCAATCAGCACCTCGACGGTGTCCGGGTCATCACCGAGCGCGGCTGCTGCTGCCTTGAGCCGGGCCACATACCCGTGGTGGTCGGCGCCGAGCATGATGATGTTCAGGTCGAAGCCGCGGCGGCGCTTATTGACGAAGTAACCAATGTCGCCGGCGATGTAGGCGGGGGCGCCGTCCGATTTGATGACCACCCTGTCCTTATCGTCGCCGAACTCGGTGGACCGTAACCACCAGGCCCCGTCCTCGAGGAACAGGTTGCCCGAGGTTTTCAGTTTCTCCAGCAGGCCTTCGACGAATCCGTCCTGGAAAAGGGAGTGCTCGTGGAAGTAGACGTCGAAATCGACACCGAAGTCGTGCAGCGACTTTTTGATGTCGCCAAACATCAGGTCGACCCCGAGCTCACGGAACCGCTCGACCGAATCGTCCTGCTCTAGGTCGAGGATGGCTGGATCGAGCACCAGGACCCGGGCAGCGATGTCATCGATGTAGGCGCCGCCGTACCCGTCCTCGGGTGATGGCTCGCCCTTGGCGCTGGCCCACAGCGAGCGGGCGAACCGTTCCACCTGGGCGCCGTGGTCGTTGAAATAGTACTCGCGGGTCACCGCGGCGCCCTGGGACTGGAACAGGCGGGCAAGCGCGTCGCCGACGGCGGCCCAGCGGGTGCCGCCCAGGTGGATGGGTCCGGTGGGGTTGGCCGACACGAACTCGAGGTTGATCTTGGTGCCGGCCATGAGCCCGCTGGTGCCATAGCCGGACCCGGCGTCGACGATTGAGCGGGCCAGTTCACCTGCGGCGGCGGCATCGAGGGTGATGTTCAGGAAGCCTGGACCGGCGATCGCTACGGTCTTGACGCCGTCGAGCTGTTCCAGCCGTCCGCTGAGGAGCTGGGCGAACTCGCGCGGGTTCATCCCCGCCTGCTTGGACAGCTGCAGGGCAATATTGGTGGCCCAGTCTCCGTGTTCCCGGCTCCGTGGTCGCTCCACCCGCACCTCAGAGGGAAGCTCGACGTCGAATTCGCCCGCGGCGACGGCGTCTTTCAGGCATGCGGAAATGGCAGCAGATAGTTCTTCAGGAGTCACCCATCCAGCATAACGGCGCACGCCGCTGCGGCCATTTCTGTGACGCAGCGGCGCCCACCACACGAGGGCGGGCCAGGGGTTTTCGTCCAGGGGTGCTTCCCTGATAAGCTCAGTGAGTCCCATTTCGGGGCCGGTCTGACCGGCGTCCCGCCTTCGTAGCTCAGGGGATAGAGCGTCTGCCTCCGGCGCAGAAGGTCGTAGGTTCGAATCCTATCGAGGGCACAGAACAACCCCCAGATTTCACCGAAATCTGGGGGTTGACTGCTTTAACCGGCCAGGTCTGGCCGTGAGACTCCAGCACTGCACTGCCCCCGCACCCCCGAAGCTGCCCGGTCGATTCGTTGCTGCTGTCTTCGGCTGAAATAGGGGCGATTCAGGACAGCTACTGACCTGGTTGAGGAGTATTTTGGAGCCATGTTGGAAACTTCGGCACGGCTGCTCCACTTGCTTTCCCTGCTTCAGCTGCGCCGCGAGTGGACCGGCTCAGCACTGGCGGACCGGATGGACGTGACCGAGCGCACCGTCCGACGGGACATCGGCAAGCTCCGCACCCTGGGCTATCCCATCCATGCCTCGCCCGGCGTCGCCGGGGGCTACCAGTTGGGCGCTGGCGCGCAGCTGCCTCCGTTGTTGCTCGACGACGACGAGGCACTCGCCGTCGCCCTCGGCCTCAGTGCCGTCACGGCTAGCCCCGTCGCCGGAATCGGCGAGGCATCGGTGCGGGCGCTCACCAAGCTGGAGCAGGTACTCCCCAGCCGACTCCGACCGCGGTTCGCCGGGCTGCGAAGCGCCGTCACCAGGATGGCGGCGGTGAGCACACCGGTCCGGCCCGAGATCCTCACCGCCCTGTCCTCAGCCATCACCGAACGACGCACCGTGGTGTTCCGGTACTCCCGCCAGGATGGCGAGTCTTCCCGGCGACTCGTTGAGCCCTACCGACTCGTGGACACCGGTAGACGCTGGTACCTGGTGGCCTGGGACACGATGCGTGAGGATTGGCGGACGTTCCGGGTGGACCGGTGTCAAAGCGTTCCGGCGCAGCGGGAGCGCTTCACCCCGCGCCCACTCCCGGCCCGTGATCTCGCCCTGTATGTGCAGCAGTCAATTACGCGTTTCCCTTACCAGTACGACGTCGTCGTGCGGCTGACCGGCAACATCAACGAGGTGTCACAAAAGGTGTCCCCGGATACCGCCGAACTCCAGAGCGACGGCGAGGAGCACACCCTGATGAGGGCCGGCTTCGACTCGCTCGACTGGCCGCTGATGCATCTGGTGGCACTGGAGCTCGAGTTCGAGATCCTGGAACCGCCGCAAATGCGTGAGCGGGCCCGGTTGGCGGCGGCCCGGTTGACCAGGGCATCGGGAGATAGTCCTACCGCCTAGAATTGGAACCAATCATGGCACTGACTATCTCCTATCCCCCTGAACTGCCGGTTTCCGAGCGACGCGCTGACATTATGGCCGCGATCGCCGCGAACCAGGTGACGATCATTGCTGGCGAGACCGGCTCCGGCAAAACCACCCAGATTCCGAAAATGTGTGTGGAACTGGGACTCGCCGAAAACGGCCTGATCGGGCACACCCAGCCACGACGCCTCGCCGCCCGCACCGTTGCGGAACGTATTGCCGAGGAGTTGGACGTCAAGGTGGGGGCCGAAGTGGGCTTCCAGGTGCGGTTTACCGGCGAGGTCAGCCGCAGCACCAAGATCAAGTTGATGACCGATGGCATCCTGCTGGCGGAAATCCAGCACGACCGGCTGCTGAAAAAGTACAGCACCATCATCATCGACGAGGCCCATGAGCGCAGCCTCAACATCGACTTCATCCTCGGGTATCTGAAGCGGATCCTCCCGCAGCGACCCGACCTGAAGCTCATCATCACCTCGGCCACCATCGACCCTGAACGCTTCGCCGCGCACTTCGCGGCCGACGAGGCCGTCAGCGTCAAGCAGCCTGCACCGATCATCGAGGTTTCCGGACGGACCTACCCGGTGGAAATCCGGTACCGCCCGTTGACCCAGCCGGCCGGTGAGGCTGACGACAGCGCCGACCCGGGCGATCAGGAGGAGGACCGCGACCCCCTTGACGCCGTGTGCGACGCCGTCGACGAGCTGGCTCGGGAAGCACCCGGCGACATCCTGGTGTTTTTCTCCGGCGAGCGCGAGATCCGTGACGCCGCCGATGCCCTCCGCGCCCGGGTGCAGGTCAACCCACGGCTGAAGGGCACCGACATCCTGCCGTTGTTCGCCAGATTGTCGCTGCAGGAACAGCACCGGGTCTTCAAGCCTTCCGGCCCGGGACGCAGGATCATCCTCGCCACCAACGTTGCTGAAACCTCCCTGACCGTTCCCGGGATCAAGTACGTGATTGATACGGGTACCGCCAGGATTTCGCGGTACTCTCACCGCACCAAGGTGCAGCGGCTCCCGATCGAGCGGGTATCCCAGGCTTCCGCCAACCAGCGCTCGGGCCGCTGCGGCAGGGTTTCGGATGGCATCGCCATCCGCCTCTATTCGCAGGAGGACTTCGAGGCCCGCCGCCCGTTCACCGACCCCGAGATCCTGCGTACCAACCTGGCGGCTGTCATCTTGCAGATGACCGCCATGGGCGTCACCCGTGGGCCGAAGGATGTCGCCGACTTCCCCTTTGTTGAGCCTCCGGACTCGAAGGCGATCAACGACGGCGTCACGCTCCTGAAGGAGCTCGGTGCGCTGGAGGCTTCGGGAGGCATCTCGGCAGTTGGCCGGAAACTCGCCCAACTGCCGGTTGACCCGCGGCTGGGCCGCATGATCGTGGAGGCCGGCCAGCGTGGCTGCGCCAAGGAAGTAATGGTCCTTGCCGCGGCCCTGACCATCCAGGATCCGCGTGAGCGTCCACAGGCCGATCAGGGCGCCAAGCTGCAAACCGCGACAGCAATGCACAAACGGTTCCTCGACGAGAATTCGGACTTCACCGGATACCTGAACCTGTGGCGGTACCTGCAGGAACAGCAGAAGGAACTGTCGTCGACCCAGTTCCGCAAACTGTGCCGCAACGAATTCATCAACTATCTGCGGGTCCGCGAGTGGCAGGACCTGTTCGCCCAGCTTCGCCAGTTGGCCAAACCGCTGGGGATCACCCTCTCGCCCGACCCCGTCGATCCGGTGGGCAACGACACCGCAATCCATATCAGCCTGCTCGCGGGCCTGCTCAGCCACATCGGCCTCTACGATCAGCGCAAGCGTGAGTATGCCGGTGCGCGGGGTACCCGGTTCGCTGTGTTCCCCGGCAGCGCCTTGTTCAAAAAGTCGCCCGACTGGGTGATGGCGGCCGAACTGGTCGAGACCTCACGGCTCTGGGCGCGGGTGGCCGCCAAATTCGACCCCCTCTGGGCCGAAGACGTGGCGCCGCACCTGGTGAAGCGCAGCTACAGCGAGCCGCACTGGTCCCGGAAGATGGGGGCGGTGATGGCCCATGAGAAGGTCACCCTGTATGGCGTCCCGATCATCCCGCAGCGCCGGGTCAACTATGGGCGGATCGACCGCGAGGTTGCCCGCGACATGTTCATCAGGCATGCCCTGGTCGAGGGCGACTGGAAAACCCACCACAAATTTTTCCACCGCAACAAGGCACGCCTCGCTGAGATTGAGGAACTGGAAAACCGGTTGCGCCGCCGCGACCTGATGGTCGACGACGAGACCCTCTTCGAGTTCTATGACGCCCGCGTAGGGCCCGAGGTGGTGTCCGAGCGGCACTTCGATTCCTGGTGGAAGGACACCCGTCACCGCCAGCCGGACCTGCTCGACTTCCTGCGCGGTGACCTGCTCGCCGAAAACAGCGACCTGGACGAATCAGCGTTCCCCAAAATCTGGCACCAGGGAAGCTTCGAACTGCCGCTGAGCTATGAGTTCTCCCCCGGTGTGCAGGGCGCGTCCGACGGCGTGACGGTGCAAATTCCCGTGGTGTTCCTGAACCAACTCGACGCCCGGCCGTTCCACTGGCAGATTCCGGGGCTCCGGGTGGAACTGGTGACAGCCCTGATCAAGTCGCTACCCAAGCAGGTCCGCAAGAACTTCATCCCCGCCCCCGATGTGGCGCGCAGCGCCGTCGCTGCGCTGCACACCGACTTCGACCCGGCACGCGACGACCTTGAGGAGTCCCTGGAACTGGTACTCCGCCGGTTGAAGGGCCACGTCATTGCCCCCGGGTCGTGGAACCGGAGCGTCCTTCCCGAACACCTCCTGATGAGCTTCCAGGTGATTGACGGCCAGGGCAAGATCCTCGACGAGGGGACCGACCTTGCCGCCCTGCAGGAACGACTGGCGCCGCAGACACGCCGCGCGATTGCCGAATCCCTCGGTGCCACACCCGCTACCACCCGGCCGACAAAGGCACCCGCCCGCGCGACGTCAGCAGCAAAGTCCCAACCGGCGAAGTCCCAGCCAGCCCATCCCGTGGGCATCGGGATCACCGAGCGGTCCGGCCTGACGTCGTGGACGTTTGGCGACCTTCCCCGGCAGGTGACCCGGCTGGTGAACGGACACACGGTGACGGGCTACCCGGCGTTGACCGACGAGGGTACCGCGGCCGGACTCGCCGTCTTCCCCAACCCGGCCGAGCAGGGTGCGTCGATGCGCGACGGAGTGATCCGACTCCTCGTGGTGCGCGTTCCCAGCCCCGCCAAGTATGTGTTGGAGCATCTCAGCAACGCCGAGAAGCTCACTTTCAGCCAGAACCCGCATGGCAGCGTTGCGGGACTGATCGAGGACTGTACACTCGCGGCGGTCGACAAGCTGACCCCCGAGGCACTGCCCTGGACCGAGGCCGAGTTCAACTCCCTTTACGAAACCGTGCGGGCCGAACTCATCGACACGGTCTTCACTGTCACCGCCACGGTTGAAAGGATCCTGTCCAGCACCCGCCGGATCGAGAAGCAACTCAAGGGCTCCACCAGCCTCGCCCTGATCACCGCGCTGAACGACGTCCGGAGTCAGCTGGAACAGCTCGTCTACCCGGGGTTCGTGGCGAAAACCGGCTACACCCAGCTCAGTCACCTGCCCCGCTACCTGACCGGCATTGAGACCCGGGTCGCCAAGCTGGCCGGCAACGTGCAGCGCGATTCGCTGGGCACGGCTGTGGTCCAACGCCTGGAGGACGAGTACGACGACGCCGTCGCCGCCCTCGTTCCCACTGGCCGGAAGACGCCTCCCGCGTTGCTGCGGGTGCGCTGGATGCTCGAGGAACTGAGAATCAGTCTGTTCGCGCAGGAGCTCGGCACCGCGTACACCGTTTCGGAGAAGCGGATCCGTGCGGCCATCGGCGAGGCCATGGCCGCGCAGCGCACCGGGGTGGGCTCGACCGGGTAGCTAAAGGCTGCCGCTATCCGTCGGTTGGTACGTGCTCGCCGTGCCCGGCCGACCGTAGGGCTCCCCGCAGCGCGTCAGCGTTGGCGTCGAGCCGGGCCGGATCCGGGTTGTGGTCGACCGCGTGAACGTCGAAGTCGCTGGCGCTCTGCGTCGGCCAGACATGGACGTGCAGGTGCGGTACCTCGTACCCCTCTATCAGCACTCCCACCCGTTTCGCCGAGAACGCGGTGGTTTGCGCCTTCGCGATGGTCTGGGCGACCGCCATCACCTTGCCCAGCAGCTCAGGTTCCGCCTCCACCCAGTGCGCCACCTCCTGACGGGGCAGCACCAGGGTATGCCCGTCGGTGAGCGGAGCGATCGTGAGGAACGCGACGACGTCGTCGTCCTTCCAGACGAAGCGCCCCGGAATGTCGCCGTCGATGATCTTGGTGAACAGGGTACTCATGCAAACTCCTTCAGTTCCGGATCGAGTCAACACAGATAACGGGTTTCACGTCGAAAATCGGCTCTTTGTGTTGACTCGATGGTGGGATGTGTTGACCCGATGGTCGGGGTGGGTGGTCGGGTTAGGCGCCGGTGGCGACCGGCAGGTCCGAGCGGGATGACCATTGGGACCAGGACCCCGGATAAAGCGCCGCCGGGTAGCCAGCGATTTCCAGGGCAGCGATCTGGTGGGCGGCGGTAATGCCCGATCCGCAGTACACTGCGACGTCGACGGCGTCGTTGACGCCAAAGGCTTCGAAGCGCCGGCGCAGATCGGCGGGTGTCTTGAACCTCTGGTCGGGGGCAAGATTCTCGCTGGTGGGCGCACTCACCGCACCCGGAATGTGGCCGGCTTTGGGGTCGAGTGGTTCCACCTCGCCGCGGAAACGCTCTCCGGCACGCGCGTCCAGCAGCACACCGTGCTCGGCGATGCCCTGCACACCATCGATGTCGGTGACGGGCATTGCACCACTGCCGCCCTCTTCGTCGAGGCCCAGCTCCACCTCGCCGAGGCAGTGCTGTTCCTCGCCCCCTTCAGTCTCGTACCCGGCGTCGACCCAGGCGGCGAGGCCACCGTCGAGCAGCTGTACCGTGTCGAGACCCGCCCACCGCAGCAACCACCAGAGCCGGGCGGCGGAGGTATTGCCTGAATTGTCATAGGCCACCACCACGTCGCCGTCGTTGATGCCCCACTGCCGGGCGGCTTCCTGCAGTTGCTCAAGGCCAGGCAGCGGGTGCCTGCCCTCCCGCGCCGACGGTTCACCGCTCAGTGTGGCTTCGAGGTCAACGTACACGGCGCCGGGGATGTGGGCTGATTGGTAATGACCGTGGCCGTGGGGATCGCCCAACGCCCAGCGGACATCCAGCAGAACCGTCTGCAGGCCGGAGGTCATCCGGTCCCGCAGGGTCTGCACGTCCATCAGAGTCTTCATCAAGATCTCCTTTTAATGTGACCGGCAACACTGCCGGACCTGATGCAATCCAGTCCACCACAGCCCGGGCCGGTACTCCAATCTCGCCGTCAACGACTTTCCGCCCCTCCGTTGGGCGGCCCGGTAGGCTGAACCAGTGAACATCCTGAGCCCCCTCTCCAACCGGTCCTGGGCTGCTGAGGCCATCCGCCGGATCGAGGCTGAAAACAACCGGTCAGCCGACACCCATCTCTACGCGGTCCCCCTGCCTGAACACTGGGGAGTCGACCTGTTCCTGAAGGACGAGTCGACCCACCGGACAGGCAGCCTCAAACACCGATTGGCTCGGTCGCTCTTCCTGTTCGGACTGGTCAACGGCTGGATCAACGAGCATACGACGGTCGTTGAGGCGTCCAGCGGGTCGACGGCGGTTTCCGAAGCGTACTTCGCGCAACTTCTGGACCTGCCGTTCATCGCTGTGATGACCCGCACCACGAGCAAGGAAAAGATCGACCAGATCGAACAGTATGGCGGCGCCTGCCACTTCGTTGACCACGCCTCCGAGGTTTACGCCGCCGCAGCAGGCCTTGCCGCCACGACTGGCGGCCACTACATGGATCAATTCACCTACGCTGAGCGGGCAACGGACTGGCGTGGCAACAACAACATCGCCGAGTCGATTTTCGGGCAGCTGGCCCTGGAGCAGCATCCGGTTCCCGACTGGATCGTGGTGGGCGCCGGGACGGGCGGCACCAGCGCCACCATCGGGCGTTACATCAGGTACCAGCGCCACCACACCCGGCTGGCCGTGGTCGACCCGGAGAACTCGGCCTTTTTTCCGGCCTGGCGTACCCCCGGCACCGCGGCGGCGGGGAGTCCTTCCCGGATTGAGGGCATCGGACGGCCGCGGCTGGAACCAAGTTTTGTACCCGGCGTCATTGACCACATGATTCAGGTCCCCGACGCCGCGTCGGTCGCGGCGATGCGCCACCTACGCCAGCTCACCGGACTGCATGCGGGCCCGTCAACCGGCACCAACCTGTGGGGAGTCTGGGGGCTGATCGCGGACATGGTCGGCCAGGGTCGCCGCGGCAGTATTGTCTCGCTGATGTGCGACGCCGGCACCAGATACACCGGGTCCTACGACGACGACGCCTGGCTGGCAGCGCGGGACCTGGATCCAGCCCCCTACCTGGCAGTGCTGGAGCGCTTCTTTGTCACCGGGAGTTGGCCCGGTGAACCTGCCAGATAGCGGCGGTCTCGGGAACCGGGTAGAACTGAATAATGACTGATTCCCTGGTACTTGGCCCCATGATGCGCTACGTCGATCTGACCTCGGCCAGCATCTGGGTGGAAACCCGCCAGGCTGCACGGGTCACGGTGACGGCCGGTGACCAGTCCTGGACTGCCCGGACGTTCGGTGTGCATGGCCACCACTACGCCCTGGTGGAGGCTAACGGTCTGGAACCGGGAAGCGTCACCGCCTACACGGTGTCGATTGATGGGGAGCAGGTGTGGCCCGTGGAAGGGTCAGCGTACCCGCCGTCAATGATTGCGACGCTGACCCCTGATAAGCCCATCAAAATGGCGTTCGGTTCGTGCCGGACCAGTGTCCCCCACAACGAAGCGGGAAACAGTAAACACGGTGTCGATTCGATGCGTGCCTACGCCCTGCAGATGGCCGCGGGAGTGGACGACGTCGCCTGGCCCGATCTGGTGGTGTTCCTGGGCGACCAGGTGTACGCGGATGTGACGAGCGACGCGATGCAGGAGTTCATTAGGGCGCGCCGGGACATTGACGAGGAGCCCGGGGAGGAGCTCAAGGACTATGAGGAGTACGCCCACCTGTACAACCTGGCGTGGTCCGACGACGCCAACCGCTGGCTCCTGTCCACCCTGCCCAGCGCAATGATTTTCGACGACCACGACATTCGGGACGACTGGAACACCTCCCTGGCCTGGAAGCACGCGATGGAGGCTACCTCCTGGTGGCAGGGCCGGATCGTCTCGGGGCTGGCTTCCTACTGGGTGCACCAGCACCTGGGCAATCTTTCACCCGAGCACCGGGACCAGGACGAGATCTGGCAGTTGATCAGCTCGCACGACGGCGAGACGGAACTGGACATCAGCAACG
Organism: Arthrobacter sp. TMT4-20; assembly: GCF_054510775.1. NCBI lineage: Bacteria > Bacillati > Actinomycetota > Actinomycetes > Micrococcales > Micrococcaceae > Arthrobacter > Arthrobacter sp. TMT4-20. The sequence goes on from NZ_JBTNDW010000001.1 coordinate 209,639, forward strand.
TGCTGGACCAGTTCGCTGACCGTGCCAATCAGGAGCCGTCCACCTACCGGTGGAGCTTTGCCAGGGAAATTGGTGACGTCCGACTGGTGGTCCTGGACTCCCGTGCAGGCCGGGTACTCGACCCCGCCCAGCGGTCAATCCTCGACGACCGGGAAATGAAGTGGCTGGATGGACAAATGCAGGGCGGCTTCCGGCATCTGCTGATCGCCACCTCGCTGCCGTTCCTGCTCCCTGCGGGTTTGCACCACATCGAAGCCTGGAACGAGGCACTCGCCGACGGCGCCTGGGGCAGGTTTGGGGCGAAGATCGGCGAAAAGATGCGGCGCACTGTGGATCTGGAGCACTGGGGTGCGTTCCAGCGAAGCTTCCGACAGGTGGCGACGATGGCGGTTGAGGTGGCAGATGGGAAGCGTGGCAAGGCACCCGAAACCGTCACCTTCCTGTCGGGGGACGTGCACTTCTCGTATGTCTCCGAGGTGGAGCGCACCTCGGGGAGCCGGATCATCCAGGCGGTCTGTTCGCCGATCCGCAACCCGCTCCCCCGCGCCATGCGTTTTGCTACCGCCATCCTGTCCTACGGCGTCGCAAGCCCGGTGGGGGCACTGGTGGCCCGGTCGGCGAAGGTGCCGAGTCCGCCCTTCCGGTGGTCCGGGCTGAAAGGCCCCTGGTTCGACAACAATCTGGCCGGCCTCGAAGACGGCCCAGCTGGTCTGCGGTTCTGGTGGGAGCGCGGGGTGGTGGTCGACGGCGACCACCTCTCACCCCGGTTGGAAGAGGTCTCCACGGTGACCGTCTCACCGCGGAACTAGCTCATCACGCGGTTTGAATCCGTCACTGCGTTGGATGTACTGACCGGAGCGGCTGATTGGGTGACTCACCCGCTCCGAGCGTGCACCGGTCTGGCGTTCGCTGGGGGTTCTCCGACCTCGTGGATGGTATGGCCGACGCAAGCCGTCCTGGTTACGCTGGCTCGTTCGATGCGAGACACGGTGAACCATCGCATTGCGTTGCGCAGTCGGCACCACCCCACCAGGTACCACTGGCCGTTCGTGGCGGCGAACAGCACTGGCTCAACGTCGCGGGTGGTCGTGGTCTCGTCTCCCGATGTGTAGGAAATGCGGAGTACCCGCTGCTCGGCCATCGCCTCCTCCAGCGCCGACTTGGTTGCCCGCGAAGAGGAGGGAAGCGCGTTGACCCAGACGCGGTGAGCGAGTTCGTCGACTCGGGCTCGGGTTTTAGGATCGAGGACGTCCATAATCTTCTGGATACCTGCTGCCGCCAGATCGGCGTAGGGGGCATCGGCTGCAGCGGATACGGCTGCCATGAGGGCCACGGCCTGGGCTGGGGACAGGCTGACCGGCGGCAGGGATCCTTCTACAGCCAATCCGTAGCCACCGCCCGGACCTGGGCGGGACCATATCGGCGCACCGCTGTTCTCTAACGCATCGAGGTCTCTCTTGATGGTGCGCACGGATACCTCAAACTCTCTCGCCAACCGCTCAGCGGAAACGCCGCGCGCACCGCTGCGGCGCAACATCTCGGATAATGCATGGAGCCGTTCGACTCGTTTCACAGTTCAGCATCCGACAAATTCTTGACATAAATAGTGACACACCGTTGTCTTGGGTGCCTGCGAGGGTTGTGGCATGTCAACTACTACAAGCAATCCGATCATCATTCTCATCGCCGGCCACTGGCTGGGGGCCTGGGCGTGGGATGAAGTCCTTGAACACCTGACCACCGACCACTTTCGTGCAATCGCGGTGACACTGCCCGGTCTTGACGGGGACGATCCCGAGCGTGCGGCGAAGACTCTCGACGATCAGGCCGCAGCGGTCCTGGATGTCATCACCCAACTCGGGATTTCCGAGGATCAGCCCGCAACTCTCGTCGCTCACAGTGGGGCGAACGCCCCCGTCAGCCTCGTCCTTGACCGACACCCTGAGTTGGTTCATCGAGTGGTGTGGGTCGACTCCGGCCCTGTGGCGACGGGAACCGCCTTCGCCCCAGACCTCCCCGGGGAGTTGAAGGAACTTCCGCTGCCACCCCTCGACGTCCTCGCACAGCAGGCGAGTCTCGAGGGCCTGAGCGCAGAGGTCCTCGAGCGTTTCCGGGCCCGGGCCGTCCCCGAACCCGGCCCCGTGCTTCGTCAGCCCGTCGATCTCACGAATGATGCTCGCCGCAAGGTCCGGACCACCCTGGTGTGCTGCTCGATCCCGAGCGCGCAGGTGCTCGAGCTTGCCCGCGCGGGCCATCCCATGTTTGCCGAAGTCCCGACCATCGAGCACCTCGACGTCATTGACCTTCCGACGGGGCATTGGCCTATGTGGAGCCGTCCCCGCGATCTCGCCAGGGCCATTCAGTCAGCGGCTTCTCAACCCGACGCTGCCCTAGATCGTCACGCTCTCACCGGGGGCAAGATGACGGAACTCGGTGCCATATAGGCCTCCGATCCGCGCCAGATGGCCTTCGACCAGCTGCAGACCGGTTTCGTTGAGGAGCGCATCGTGGATCTGGAATGCCCGGGCCGCCCGCACTGAAGTGACGAAATCGATCACTTCGGCTGTCTTGGACCACGGCGCGTGCACCGGCACCAGAACCGTCGACACGTCAACGCCATGCGGGACTATGAATGAATCGCCCGGGTGGTAGAGAGAACCGTCGATGAGGTACCCAATATTGGCCACCATCGGAATATGCGGGTGGATCAGCGCATGCTGACCACCGAAGGTCTGCACCTCAAAACCTGCAACACTGTACCGCTGCTCGGGCTCGGCCGTATGCACCCGGTCCAGGCCACCGGCGTCGAGCCGCTCGGCCAACATCCCGGCCACCTTCGTTGGTGCATAGATCAGCAGTGACTGGTCCAGTTGCAACGCCGCCACCACCTTCTCCTCGTCGAAGTGGTCGGCATGCTGATGGGTGATCAGCACCGCGTGTGCCCCCGCCAGTGCCGTCTCGGCCTCCGAGAATGTTCCCGGGTCGATCACGAGCACGGCACCGTCTTTCTCCAACCGGACACAGGCATGAGTGAATTTGGTGAGCTTCATCGCGTCAGCCTACCGCCGACCACCCCGGCAGCAACAGGACCGGCAGCTGAGCGCTGGTAACCTTATTCGCGACAGTCAGTAACACCCGAGCCGTCAGGAGGCGATCCGTCAGTGCCACCAACAGCAGAACCGACAGCACGCAAGGGACCGGAACAACGGGTCACCAAGCAGCGGCTGGCGGTAAGCGCGGCGCTGGATAAGCTCGACGATTTCGTCAGCACCCAGGAGCTTCACCGGCGCCTGCACGAGGCAGGCAACGCGGTGTCACTGGCCACCACCTACCGGATTCTCCAGTCGATGTCCGAAGACGGGTTGGTTGACGTGCTGCGCAACGGCGAAGGCGAAGCCGTCTATCGCCGGTGCGACGCCCCGCATCACCATCACCATTTGCTCTGCCGGAGTTGCGGGCGCGCTGTCGAGATCGAAGCGCCAGCCGTTGAGAAATGGGCTGCACGGATTGCTGAAGAGTATGGCTACACCGAGGTGGCCCACACCGTTGAAATTTACGGCCTCTGCCCGGCCTGCACTGCCGGGGCTGCGGGTTAGGCCGGGCGCACCACTGCTGGTGTTGAAGTGGTCGAGGCGGTGCGTCTTCCGCGCTGCCAGCTAATTCCCCGGCAGACGAGGTAGATCACGAAGGAAATTGTGGTCACGTAGGGACTGATGGGGATCCGGCCACCCAGGGCCAGGAGGATCCCGCCGACCACTGACACACAGGCAAAAATCACGCTGAGCAACACCACGATTCGTGGCGACGACGTCACCTTCAGCGCCGCTGCTGCCGGGGTGATGAGCAGGGCCAGGACGAGCAGCGCTCCCACCACCTGAATGGACAGCGCAACCGACACGCCCAGCAGGAACATGAACATGATGGAGAGCCCCCGCACCGGCACGCCGCGAGCCTCGGCGAGGTCGGCGTCGGCGCTGGCAAAGGTGAGCGGCCGCCAAATGGCGAGCAGCGCCACCATCACCGCCACTGCGCAACCCGCCAGCAGGGACAGCTGGACATCATCGACCGAGACAATCTGCCCAGTCAGCAGGCCAAACTTGTTGGCAGCGCGGCCTTCGTACAGCGCCAGGAACAGGATGCCCAGGCCGAGACCGAAGGGCATAATCACACCGATGATCGAGTTCCGGTCCCTCGCCCTGATCCCCATGACGCCGAGGACCACCGCTGCGAGCACTGAACCCACCAGGGATCCGTAGATCACATTCGCCCCGATGAGGAGGGCAAACGCTGCGCCCGCAAACGACAGCTCGGCGATGCCGTGGACGGCGAAGGCGAGATCGCGCATCATCACGAACGTGCCGATCAACCCGCCGAGAAGCCCCAGCACTGCGCCCGCCCAGAGCGAGTTCTGCACCAGAGGAAGCAGATCCGAGTAGTTGTCGAAGTTGAAGATTGCGGTCAGGATCTCCTGCAGGTCCACTGTCAGTGTCCTTCCGCGTGATGGTGGGTGGTGTCATCGGGCAGCCCGACGACGATGATCCGGCCCTTGCTGTGCAGGACCTCGACATTGCTTTTGTAGAGCTCGGACAACACTTCACTGGTCATTACCTCGTGCGGTGCGCCGACCCTGAACTGGCCTTCGGCAAGATATAGCACCCGGTCGACGTAGTCGATGATCGGGTTGATCTCATGCGTCACGAAAACCACTGCCGACTCGTTGACCCGGCACTGCGAGTTGATCAATCCGCTCACTGCCTGCTGGTGGTGGAGATCAAGGGAGAGCAGCGGTTCATCGCAGAGAAGCACCTGCGGATTGGTCGCGAGGGCCTGGGCTGCGCGCAGCCGCTGTTGCTCTCCCCCGGAAAGCCGCCCGACAGGCGCGTCGGCATAGGAGGAGGCACCCACCTTTTCCAGCAGGGCATCGACCGTGGCGTTGTAGTCCCGGCCCCTCCATCTGAGCCCCCACCGGTGACCGTCGACGCCGAGGCCCACCAGGTCACGGGCCCGCAGCGGGGTTTCCGGCGGAAAGGACTTCTGTTGGGGGATGTACCCAATGTCGCGGCTGCCGCGACGCACCGCCGAGCCGTTGACGGTCGCCGAGCCAGAGTCAAGCTGCTGAAGGCCCAGGAGGACCTTCAGGAGACTGGTTTTCCCTGAACCGTTGGGGCCGAGGACAGCGAAAAACTCGCCCTTACCGATATCGAGGTCAAGATTCTGCCAGAGGACACGGTCGCCGAAGGAGAGCGACGCCGATCGGAGCCGAACCATAGGTTCTGTTTCCGGCCGCTCGGCCGTGCGGTGGTCTTGGGTCAAAGCCAGTAGGTTCATCTCCAGCGAAAAGGTAGGTGGCGTGGCGTTTCCACCATCAGTTGATCAGGGGGCGAGGACGCTCTCGATACCGTCCACATTGGAAGTCATCCAACTCAGGAAGTCTTCCCCCTCAGGCACTGTCTCCGTGAAGTTGACGATTTCCACCCCGGCCTCGTCCGCGGCGTCACGAACGGTCTGGGTCTGGGGACTTTCTGTTTGCTCATTATAGGCAAGGAACGCCAGCGAATCGTCCTCCATGAGGTTCATCATTTCGTTCAGAACGGCAATTGAGACATCCGATCCCTCTTCAATCGCCTCGCTGTAGCCATTCGGCGTGACGTTCTCCAACCCTGCCGCTTCGAGCAGGTAGACGGGGACCGGTTCGGTGATTGCGACAGTTTGGCCTGCGGAGACATCCCCCAGTTCCGAGAGCCGCTCGATCAGGGCGGTGATGCCCGCGTCAAACTCCTCAACATTGGCGCTGTACACTCCGGCGTTGTCGGGATCCAGCGCGGTCAGCGTCTCGCCAATCGCAGCCGCCACGGCCCGCATGGTGTTCAGGTCATACCAGACGTGCTCATTCGCCGAGCCGTGGGCATGTTCCTCGGCCGACTCACTGGCATGTTCCTCGGCCGACTCACCGGCATGCTCGTCCTCACCAGCGTGCTCGCCCTCATCCTCGTGCTCCTCCTCGAAGCCCTCGAAGCCTGACTCGCTGACTGCAGAAATCAGGTAGTCATGGTCCATCTCCACCTCGTCGGCCAGCAGGTGCAGGAACGGGTCGTACCCGCCACCATTCTCGATCAGCAGGTCGGCCTCGGAAACCGCCAGCTTGTCCTGAACGGTCGCCTCATAGGAGTGCGGGTCCTGCGCCAGGCTGTCAACAATCGAGTTCACCGAGACGTTCTCTCCACCGATGGTCTGCGCGATGTCTCCGTAGACATTGGTGGAGGCAACCACCTGGATCCCATCCTCGGAGGTGTCTGCTGCAGCATTGCCGCTGTCTGCCTGACCGCAGCCGGTCAGGGCCAGCGCCATCGCTGCTACTCCGAGGAGGCCGGTTGAGGTGGAAAGACGTTGCATGTATCCCTCGATCTACGTGATTGGAACTTGGATCAATAACTCCTGACCCTGAGTCTAACGCAAACGCGAATCATTCGCATATCGAGGGATACGCTGTCGCGGCCGGGCGCCTAGCTAATGCTGCGGTCGAGGCCGAGCTCGTCCACACTGGAGCCAGTCCGCCGGTGTCCCTGATTTTGCGTGGCATCCCGGATCTCTCCGATCAGCTGCTCAATAACATCCTCGAGGAAAAGGACTCCGTGGGTGGCGCCGTCGGGACCCAGTACCCGAGCCAGGTGGGACCCGGTGCGTTGCATGGTGGTCAACGCCGTCTCGATCTCATCATCCATTCTCAGGTTCGCAAGGGTGCGGACCTTGTTTTCAGTAATCGGTTTGGAGTACATCTCCTCGGAAATCGACATGATGTCTTTGAGGTGCATGTACCCGGTGAGGACGTCGTTCTCATCCATCAACACGAACCGCGAGAATCCGGTTCGCCCCACAGTCTTCTCGAACTCTGCTGGGGTGGAGTCCGTCCTGACGCTCACCAGCTCATCCAGCGGCACCATGACCGTCCCGGCAGTCTGGCCCGAGAACTCGAGGGCGCCGGAAATCAGACCGGAGCCGTCGTCAACGAGCCCGTGGCGAGTGGATTCCTGAACGATCGACTGCACTTCCTCAAGGGTGAACGAAGAGGTCACCTCATCCTTCGGCTCAACGCGCATAGCCCGAAGAATATGGTTCGCCAGCCAGTTCAGCGACCCAATAATGGGATTCACCACCCGCGCAATCATCACGAGCGGTGGTGCCAGCAGAAGCGCAGCCTTATCGGCGACGGATACCGAAATGTTCTTCGGGACCATTTCGCCGAACGTGACGTGCAGGAAGGTCACGATCAGCAAGGCGATGGCGAAAGCGATGATGTCAGCGGGTCCCGCAGGGATTCCCACTGATTCAAACGGAACCACCAGGAGGTGATGGATCGCGGGTTCGGCGACCTGCAGGATCAGCAGCGAGCACACGGTGATGCCCAGCTGCGCGCAGGCGAGCATCAACGAGACGTGCTCCATCGCCCAGAGCGTAGTTTTGGCACGCTTGGATCCCTGGTCGGCCAGAGGTTCAATCTGGCTGCGGCGCGCCGACATGACAGCGAATTCGGCGCCAACGAAGAAGGCGTTTCCGATCAACAGGACAATCAGCCATATGATTCCGGCCCAGTCGCTCATCGCTGACCTTCCATTGCGGCGTTTGATACTCCGCCAGTTTCATCTTCAGGGGGCAGCGGGATGAAGCTGACCCGGTCGATTCGACGACCATCCATACGTTCCACCTCAAGGATCCCCTCGGGGACATCGACCCGGTCACCTGGGGCAGCAATCCGGCCCAGCTGGGCCATGATGTACCCGGCGACGGTTTCATAACCAGCCTCGTCGGGTACCGAGAGGTGCGGAATCTGCTCGGTGACCTCGTCCGGACGCATCAGGCCCGGAAAGAACCAGTTACCCGAAGCGCTCTGCAGCACCCCAGGTTTCAGCTTGTCGTGTTCGTCCGAGACCTCGCCGACAATCTCCTCGACCAAATCCTCGAGGGTGACGACGCCGGCAGTGCCGCCGTACTCGTCGAGTACCACCGCCAGCTGAAGATTCGCTTCACGCAGCTCTGCCAGGAGGGAATCCAGGTGTACCGTCTCGGGCACTCGTAGTACCTCGGTCATAATGGTCCCGGCTGGCAGCCCCGCACGCTTGCTGCGGGGAACCGCCACTGCCTTCTTGACGTGGACCACGCCGCGAATGTCGTCGGGTGAGTCAGCGATCAGCGGGAACCGGGAAAAGCCGGTCCGACGGGCCAGGTCGACGACGTCGGCCACGGTTTGATCCGAATCGATCGTTTCCATCCGGATTCGCGGGGTCATGACGTCGGCGGCGGTCCGTTCGGAGAAGCTGAACGTCCGGGCCAGGAAGTTGGCGGTGCCAGCGTCGAGGGTGCCCATCTCAGCCGACCGGCGGACCAGGGAGGAGAGTTCCGAGGGGGTGCGGGCGCCGGAGATTTCCTCTTTCGCTTCCAGTCCAAAGAGGTTCAGGACACGGTTGGAAAAACCGTTCAGCACCACAATCGCCGGTTTGAACACCCCGGTGAAGATCAGCTGGGGCCGCGCCAGCAGCTTGCCGATCTTGAACGGAAGGGCGATCGCCAGGTTTTTCGGAACCAGCTCGCCGATCAGCATTGAAAGCAGGGTGGCGAGTGTCATCGCGATCACCAACGAGACCGTGCCGAGGATCGCGGCGGGGATACCGATGGCGCTCAGCGGGCCCTGGATCAGGCGGCCGACGGACGGTTCCATGACGTAACCGGTCAGCAGGGTGGTGAGGGTAATTCCCAACTGGCAGCTGGAGAGCTGGGTGGAGAGCGACTTCAGACATTTGAGGAGGGGCACAGCCCCCTTGTCGCCATTGTCAACGGCCCGTTGAACGTAGGTCTGATCCAGCGCCACGAGCGAGAACTCGACCGCGACGAAAAAACCAGTACCGAGGATCAGCAGCAGGCCCGCTATCAGGAAATAGATTTCCACGGTGCACTCACCGCCAGCCGGAATTGATGGTGTAAATCATCCTGGTGGCATCGAAAAGACCCGGGCTCAACCGGTCTAGAAGGCTCCGATAAAGACTCCGCTGAGCTGGCACCGGAAACGCTTGGTCCGTTGGGATCTGGTTCGATGGGGCTCAATACTGCCTGGAGTTGGCGATGGGCATTAATGCGGGGTCTGCCGGCGCAAGTCGACCGTTTTGCGGAAAAATGCCGCGAACGCATCGAGGGCCGGCCCCTAGAGGAACTGTCCATAAGAGCTTCAGTTTACATCAGGGACCGGCCCGCGCTAGTTCTGTTTCTACCAGCTCTGCGGCAGGGGCCGGCCCTCTTCGTAACCTGCGGCCGACTGCACCCCGACCACCGCGTTCTCCCGGAATTCAGCCAGGCTACGTGCCCCCGCGTACGTCATCGAGCTGCGTAGCCCCGCCGTGATCAGGTCCAGAAGATCCTCAACCCCGGGCCGGGCCGGGTCCAGGTACATTTTCGAGGTGGAGATACCCTCCTCGAAGAGGCCCTTCCTGGCTCGCGCGAAAACGTCGTCGCGCTGGGTCCGGTTCTGGACCGCACGAGCGGAGGCCATGCCGAAGCTTTCCTTGTATTGCCTGCCGCTGCTGTCAGTCTGCAGGTCACCAGGGCTCTCATAGGTGCCAGCAAACCAGGAGCCAATCATCACCTGGCTGGCGCCCGCAGCGAGCGCCAGGGCAACGTCGCGTGGATACCTCACACCGCCGTCGGCCCAGACCTGCGCGCCGAGCTCGCGCGCCGCCTCGGAGCATTCATGGACCGCAGAGAACTGGGGGCGTCCCACCGCGGTCATCATTCGGGTGGTGCACATGGCGCCTGGGCCGACTCCCACCTTGACGATGTTGGCGCCGGCCTCCACCAGGTCACGCACCCCATCGGCGCTCACCACGTTTCCCGCGACGATGGGCACTGGCCGCGCGAGGCCGTTGACGACACCTCTGACAGCTCGCAAAGCGTCAATCATCTTTCGCTGGTGGCCGTGGGCGGTGTCCACCACCAACACGTCCACGCCGGCGTCGAGAAGTTCAGCAGCCTTCGCCTCGACGTCGCCGTTGATGCCCACCGCTGCTGCGACGCGGAGGGAGCCGTTCGCGTCGAGCGCCGGCCGATAGATTGTCGACCTGAGCGCACCGGTGCGGGTCAGGACGCCGAGCAATTCACCGTCACGGGAGACGGGTGCAAGATTGGTGCTCGCTGCGTCGAGTTCCTCGAAGGCGAGTTGCAGTCCCGCCGCGGTGTCGCCCTCGAACCGGGAGGACTCGAACTTGATGAAGCTGGTGCGCATCACCGACTCCAGTGAAGCAAAACGGTCGACCCCTTCACAGTCGGATGCCCGGACTATTCCTACGCAACGATTTTGCTCGTCCACGACCATCACTGCCCCGTGGGAGCGCTTGTTCATCAGGTGCAGCGCATCGATCACCGTGTGCTCCGGCTTCAGGCGCAACGGAGTCTCATAAACGGCGTCCCGGCTCTTCACCCACTGGGTAACCTCGGCGATGACCGCCGAAGGAATGTCCTGCGGCAATACCGCGAGCCCTCCTCGACGCGCCACCGTTTCCACCATCCGCCGCCCGGTGACAGCCGTCATGTTGGCCACCACCAGGGGAATGGTGGTTCCGGTCGAATCGTCGCTCGCCAGGTCAACATCAAACCGGGAGATCACTTCGGAAGCGGAGGGGACCAGAAAAACGTCCGAATAGGTGAGGTCGGTGGCTGGCTGATTGATAAAACGCATGAGGGTTACTCCTGGATCGGCATCAGCAAAAAGTCTATGTGCTGCACCAGACACTTCGAGCATTCGAGGGATTGGCTTGTTACCTCGGACTGTCATTAGACTGACTGCGGGTCTGTATACAGTTTTATCTCGCTTTAAAACACGCTGCAGGCGACTGAACCGGGCTCAGGGCAACTTACGGAAGAGGCGTATTACTAGTGCCAGAACAACCCAACCACCGTTTACCTGAAGAATTCGGCGGAAACGAGTGGCTTGTCGACGAGTTATACGAAAAGTTCCAGCAGGACCGGAACTCGGTGGACAAGAAATGGTGGACCCTGTTCGATTCCTTCGCGGCCGACGACTCAAAGTCCGAGAACGGCCGCCACACCGCCCCCCGCGCCGCGACAGCCAGCACCAGCAGTGTCGATAACAGCAGTGTCGATAACAGCACTATCGATAACAGCAGTGGCGATCTGGGCCACAACCCCGCCACCCGCGAGTTGCCCGTGGTAAACGCCGAATCCAACTCCCCCAAGGCGTCGGGCGAGTCTCCGGCCAGCTTCGAGGAATCGGCAAAGCCGCCGGTTCCCAAAGAGACCCATTCCAAGGCCGAGGTCAGAGCCGAAGACAACGCTGATCGGGCGATCGAAAAGGCAGCCCAGGAAAGAGCCGAAAAGCCCGTGTCCAGGCAGTCAGACAACGCCAAGGCCGAGAAGCCCTCGACGACGCCAATTCCTGCCCAGCTGCCCAAGTCGGACCGGACCACCGACATGGACGAGGACACCGTCAAGGTGCTGCGCGGCCCGGCCAAGGCCATTGCCACAAATATGGACGCCAGCCTGACCGTTCCCACCGCCACGAGTGTTCGTGCCATTCCGGCCAAGCTCCTGATCGACAACCGGGTGGTCATCAACAACCACCTGGCCCGGGCCCGCGGCGGCAAGGTGTCGTTCACCCACATCATCGGGTACGCCATCATCCGGGCGCTGGCCCAGTTCCCGTCCCAGAACGTGTACTACGACGTCGTCGACGGCAAGCCCGCAGCGGTGCAGCCAGCGCACGTAAACTTCGGCCTGGCCATCGACATGCCGAAGCCTGACGGGACCCGCCTGCTGGTGGTGCCCAACATCAAAAAGGCCGAGACAATGAACTTCTCGGACTTCTGGCACGCCTACGAGGAGCTGGTCAAGAAGGCCCGCGGTGGAAAGCTCGGCGCCGACGACTACGCAGGGACAACGGTTTCGCTGACCAACCCGGGCGGGATCGGTACCGTTCACTCGGTGCCGCGCCTCTCCAAGGGCCAAGCCTGCATCATCGGTGCCGGCGCCCTCGAATACCCCGCCGAGTTCCAGGGCTCCAGCGAAAAGACACTCGCTCAGCACGCGATCAGCAAAACCATCACCCTGACCTCAACCTACGACCACCGTGTTATCCAGGGTGCCGGCAGCGGCGAGTTCCTGCGGATCATTCACCAGTTGCTGCTCGGCGAGCAGAACTTCTACGACGAAATCTTCGAAGCCCTGCGGATTCCCTACGAGCCGGTGCGGTGGAGCGCCGACATCCAGGTTGATCCGATGGATGAGATCAACAAGGTTGCCCGTATCCAGCAGCTGATCCACGCGTACCGGGTGCGCGGCCATCTGATGGCCGACACCAACCCGCTGGAGTACGTGCAGCGCAAGCACGCCGACCTCGATGTACGGACCCACGGGTTGACCCTGTGGGATCTGGACCGTGAATGGCCCACCGGCGGGTTCGGTGGCAAGCCGATGCTCAAGTTCCGCACCATCCTTGGTGTGCTGCGTGACGCCTACTGCCGCACGACCGGCATCGAGTACATGCACATCCAGGATCCCGAGGAGCGTCAATGGTTCCAGGATGAGCTGGAGCACTCATACTCCAAGCCGAGCCGCGAAGAACAGATGCGGGTGCTGCACCAGCTCAACGCTGCTGAAGCGTTCGAAACCTTCCTCCAGACCAAGTTCGTCGGCCAGAAGCGTTTCTCCCTTGAGGGCGGCGAGTCGCTGATTCCGCTGCTCGATTCGATCATCTCCAACGCAGCCGACGACGGCCTCGACGAGGTAGCGATCGGTATGGCCCACCGCGGCCGGTTGAACGTGCTGACGAACATTGCCGGAAAAACCTACGGTCAGGTCTTCCGCGAATTCGAAGGCACCCAGGATCCCCGCTCGGTGCAGGGATCGGGCGATGTGAAGTACCACCTCGGCACAGAGGGCACCTTCACCTCGGACAGCGGCAATGAGACCAAGATCTATCTAGCCGCGAACCCGTCCCACCTTGAGGCAGTCGATTCCGTGCTGGAGGGGATTGTCCGGGCAAAGCAGGACCGCCTCGACCTGGGCGATGCGTTCCCGGTCCTCCCGATCCAGATCCACGGCGACGCGGCTTTCGCGGGCCAGGGTGTTGTTGCCGAGACCCTGAACCTGTCACAGCTTCGTGGCTACCGCACCGGCGGCACCATCCACATCATCGTGAACAACCAGGTTGGTTTCACCACCTCCCCCACTTCGTCACGGTCCTCGGTGTACTCCACCGACGTCGCGAAGATGGTCCAGGCCCCGATCTTCCACGTCAACGGAGACGACCCTGAGGCAGTGGTTCGGGTAGGCCAGCTTGCTTACCAGTTCCGGCAGAAGTTCAACAAGGACGTTGTGATCGACATGGTGTGCTACCGCCGTCGTGGTCACAATGAGGGCGATGATCCGTCGATGACCCAGCCCATGATGTACAACCTCATCGAAGCGAAGCGCTCGGTGCGCAAGCTGTACACCGAGGCGCTGATCGGTCGCGGCGATATCAGCCAGGACGAGGCGGAGCAGGCACTGCGGGATTACCAGGAGCGCCTGGAGCGGGTCTTCGCTGAAACGCATGCTGCCCAGACCTCCCCTATCCCGATCGTCACCAAGGACGCCGCAGCAGTATCGGACATCGAACGCCCCCTGTCGCAGCAGTCCGACACGGGGGTCGGCGTACCTGCCAGCACAGCGATCACCCCGGAAACCCTCGCCCACATCGGCAAGGTTCACACCGCAGTCCCCGAGAACTTCACCGTTCACCCGAAGCTGAAGGCGCTGCTCGACAAGCGCGAGCAAATGTCCCGCGAGGGCGGCATCGACTGGGGCTTCGGCGAACTGGCAGCGTTCGGCTCGCTCCTCATGGAAGGTGTCCCAGTCCGGCTGGCGGGCCAGGACTCACGCCGTGGAACCTTCGTGCAGCGCCACGCGGTCTTCCACGACCGGGCGACCGGCGAGGAATGGTTGCCGCTCGATGACCTCAGCGACGCCCAGGCGAAGTTCTGGATCTACGACTCGCTATTGTCGGAATATGCTGCCATGGGGTTCGAGTACGGCTACTCGGTGGAACGCCCTGATGCCCTGGTGCTCTGGGAGGCCCAGTTCGGCGACTTCGTCAACGGCGCCCAGACCATCATTGACGAGTTCATCAGTTCGGCAGAACAGAAGTGGGGTCAACGCTCCTCACTGGTGCTAATGCTGCCGCACGGTTATGAAGGGCAGGGCCCCGACCACTCGTCGGCCCGCATTGAGCGCTTCCTGCAGATGTGCGCCGAAGACAACATGGTCGTGGCCAACCCCACGTCCGCGGCATCCCACTTCCACCTGCTGCGGCGCCAGGCCTACACCCGGCCGCGGAAACCGCTGATCATCTTCACGCCAAAGCAATTGCTCCGGTTGAAGGCGGCGGCCAGCTCTGTCGAGGATTTCACCAACGGCACCTTCCTCCCGGTCATCCCGGACAAGCAGGAACCCAATGCCAAGGACGTCGACCACGTCATCCTGGTCTCCGGTCGCCTGTACTACGATCTGCTGGCATCGCGCCAGAAGACCGAAGACCAGAAGACCGCGATTATCAGGGTGGAACAGCTCGCGCCCCTCCCGGTCGAGGACATCAAGGCGGCCGTCGGCAAGTACCCCAATGCAGACCTGGTATGGGCTCAGGACGAACCGGCGAATCAGGGACCGTGGCCGTTCATCGGTCTGAACCTGCCGGAACACCTTGACCGGCCATTGCACCTGGCGTCGCGTCCAGCCTCGGCTTCGACTGCCACCGGCTCGGCCAAGCGCCACGCAGTGGAGCAGGAGATCCTGGTGAAGAAGGCATTCGAACGGCAGTAACAACCGACCCATAGGTAGTTACGTATGATGTTGGGTGGGGTGCCGTGCACCCCACCCAACAGTTTTTTTGAGCTCGGTTCGAAACCCGGATCGCAGTGGCGCAACCAAGTGATAAAACGATGAGCGGACAAAGGTAACCAACCAGTGGAACAACGCAGAATCCGGCTCGCAGCCGTAGGTGACGAACTGCTCGCAGGCCTGGGCGATCCTCGAGCCCTTGGCTGGTTTGGCCGCGTCCTCGCCCGGACAGCCCCCGACGGCGTCTCCCTGCAGGCGTTCACCCTCGCCGCCCCGCAGGAGGGCACCGAGGCACTCGCGAACCGGTGGCTGCAGGAAACCGGACGCCGTTTCGATGATGGATTCGAGAACAGGCTCGTCATTGGCCTCTCCGATCGGGACCTCGATCTGGATCTGTCAACGGCGCGCAGCCGGCTCAACCTCGCCAACATCCTCGACGGTGCCGCGCAGATGAGCGTCAAGGTACTGGTGGTGGGGCCTCCCCCCGGTCTGGATGCCGAGCGTAACCGGAGACTGGCTGACCTTTCGGCGGCCTTCGCCGATGTCACCACGCGTCGGAAACATGTCTACGTGGACACGTTCACTCCCCTGCAAGCCCATGAGCAGTGGCGGAGCGATCTCGCGGCGAATGGCGGCGGGCCGGGTCAGGCTGGCTACGGTCTGATGGCCTGGCTGGTTCTCCATCGTGGCTGGTTTCTGTGGCTCGACGTGCCCGCACCGGAGTAGTACCGGCCTGTTCCTGGTAATGCCAGAAGGCCCCAGAATACAAACGCTGGGGCTTCTGACCTCACTTTAATGCGGTTAGATGCCTAGTCGCGGGCAGGGTCGGCATCCGTATCGATCTGTTCCTTGCGGACTTCTTCGGTAACGGTTTTCTCGTCGGTGACCGTTTCCTTGCCGAGACGAACACGTTCGACTGCAACGGTGTCCTTCTCCACAACAGGCGTCTCAGCATGAAGGATCACTTCGTGTTCCTCTTCACTGATGTCCGGTCCGGAGGTGGCATCCCCGCGGTTGGCATCCGTGATGGGCTCGCGCTCGATGGTGACTTCCTCGCGGGTGACCGGAACTGTTTTGGTCACCATTTCGGTCACCACGTGCTTGCGCAGGCGCGCACGCCCTACCTCCCGGCTTTCGGTCCCGATGTTGAGACGCTCCTCCGAGCGGGTCATCGCGTCATCCGTGGTGGGCCCCGAGGTGTCATGGCCCACGTTGCCGGTCTCATTCACGCGACCGGTTCCAGCGCGGGTCTCAGACTCGGGTCCGTCAAGGAAATCACTGTTGCGACTGCTCGGTACGGTACCCGCCTGATCGACGTTTCCGGTACTGGCGGAACCGCTCAGCCCGTAATGCTGGTAGAGCCGGCTCTCCTCCTCGGCTGACAGGTCAGCATCCGGATCCACCCGTGGCGCATCCTTGATCTGGTCTTTGGAATACCCAACCCGAACATCATCACCGTCGACCTCGGCGCCCTCAAGAGGCGCGAAGGACTCGGAGGTACCAAACATGCCTGTCTTCACCGTCACCCAGCTGGGATTGCCGCTCTGGTCATCCAGGTAGATCTGCCCCACAGATCCCACCTTGGCCCCGTCGTTGTCAATGACATTTCCGCCGCTGTTCAGAATGCGGTCAATATGATCAGTTGTAAGCACTTTCTTACTCCTTGTCAGTTATAACCCTGGGTGAAATGAACTCACCGTGCCTTGTTTAAAGGCGTTTCAGGACCCTGAGGTGAAGGAGACTAAGGTTGCCGCCCGCCAATGCGGAGGGCCGTTCGCTCCACTGGACGCCGGGGAGCCAAGGCCACCTCACGATGGTTCCGAAACTCGCCGCCCGGGTCTGAAGCAACAAGAGAAACGTAACCCTAAGCAGGCTTACTGTCAATGAGGTGCGGGCTATTCATTGGCAATCATCCGATCACTCACCGGGTCGGGATCGCCGTTGAAATATCGCTCCAGTACCTGTGCGAATACCTGGCGATCCGGGTCTGCCCTAAGAAACAGCGTCAGCGACGACCGCAGTTTCTGCGCATCCAGCGGACCGAAGATCAGGTCCGCATCGGAACCGGTCAGGGACAAAAGAAGTTCTGCGGCGGCCATCAGGCGTGGGCCTAAAACGGGGTGCGCGAGAAACTCCTGTGCCTCGGCGAGCGACGAGACCGCGAACCGTTGTGCTGTGGCGCTCTTCCCAAGACCGGCGAGTTGGGGGAAGACGAACCACATCCAGTGGGTCTCCTTTTTTCCGGCGGCCAGCTCGGCCATGGCACGCTCGTAGGTACCGCCGCCGTTCTGCGCCGAGACGAAACGCTGCAAATCACTGGCTGCCACGTCTTGCCGTCCTTTTCGCAAACTCACCGCTGCCGAAATTTGTCACCATAGAGGTATCCCTCTGCGTCGGACACGGTATGTCGCAGCTACCGTCACCGACGCTGGAAGATACGAAAGCACCTAGTGAGTGAAGACGATCTTCCCGAATACCTCGCCCTCAAGCATTTTCCTGAAGCCCTTCTCTGCCTGCTCAAGGGGAAACACCTCGTCGATTTCAGGGCGCACCCCCGTGGCAACCAGGAAGCGGGTGAGCCTGATCAGTTCTTCACGGGTCCCCATGGTGGACCCCAGGACCTTCAGCTGGAGAAAGAACACCCGGTTGAGGTCGGCCCCTGGCGCGGCGCCGCTCGTGGCACCACACGTTACCACCGCACCGCCGGGCTTCAACGATTTCAGTGAGTGGGACCAGGTGGCCTCGCCGACTGAATCGAAGACAACGTCAACTCGCTCAGGCAGGCGCGCGCCGTCGTCGAACACTGCGGCAGCGCCCAGTTCCAGCGCGCGCTGCTGCTTGGCCTTACTCCGGCTGGTCACCCAGACCCGGAAGCCTGCCGCGCTGGCCAACGAGATGAGAGAGGTGGAAACCCCTCCCCCCGCCCCCTGCACCAGGATGGTGGACCCGGGCGCGGCGGGTGAGACGGTGAACAGCATCCGATAGGCGGTCAGCCACGAGGTGGGCAGGCAGGCGGCCTCCTCAAAGCTCAGCTCGGGAGGCTTGGGAATCAGGTTGCGTTCCGGGACCCAAACGACGTCGGCCATCGCGCCGGGCAGCTTCTCGGAGAGAAGCGAACGCCGCGGGTCAAGGGTCTCATCCCCCTCCCAGCCGGGTGAGGAAATCACCCCGTGAACCAGCACCTCGTTGCCGTCGTCGTCAACTCCCGCCGCATCACACCCGAGGACCATCGGAAGTTTGTCGGCGCCCAGGCCCACACCGCGGAGCGACCACAGGTCGTGGTGGTTCAACGCAGAGGCCCTGACCGTGACCCGGCGGTACCCTTCGGGCGGATCGCTGGCTGTCAGCTCGCCAATCACCAGACCATCCAATGGGTCCTCGGTGGAAAATGAGTCAACGTATACGGCGCGGGTCACGTGGTGCTCCTTCGGTTCGACTGTCCTACCATCCTAGGACCGCTGGACCCTGCCAACGACGATCCCCCGGTTGACGGCTGAGACGACGAAGTGTGGGAGACTGGATGGTAGTCCAAATACTTTAGAAGCAAGGAGGCAGCCATGAGCAAGCGAGCACGCAAGAAGCGCGACCGCAAGAAGGGCGGCGCTAACCACGGTAAGCGCCCCAACGCCTGAGCAGTCGGGCTAATAGCAAAAAGGAGCCCCCGCGCCGATTATCGGCAGCGGGGGCTCCTTTTTGCTGGGCTCAGTTTGCCGGGCCTAGTGCTCGGCTGTCTTGATCTGGCTGATCCGGTCCAGGATGCTTGTCTTCAGGGTAGTGGGAGCTACCTCGGTGCAGGATCGCTTGACCACCGAGCGAATGACGCACTCGAGGTCGTGCTCCTCGGCACACTCGGGGCAATCCTCGAGATGGTTCTTGATCTCCACCAGGTCGTCGTGGGACAACGCCCCGTCCAGATAGTCGTACAGGCGCTCGATTCGGGAATCGGCGCAGTCGCCAAGGCTCTGACAGTCGCTCATTTGCCACCCTCCTGTGTCTTCGCCGTGCCGCTACCCGCTACAGCCTTCGCGGCGCCAAGGCCCCGATCGTGAGCATATTCGGCGAGCAGTTCACGCAACAGCTTGCGCCCCCGGTGCAGCCGCGACATTACGGTGCCGATAGGGGTGTTCATGATCTCGGAAATTTCTTTGTAGGCGTACCCCTCCACATCGGAGAAGTAGACGGCCAGCCGGAATTCCTCCGGAATGGCCTGCAGCGCCTGCTTCACGTCTGAATCAGGAAGATGATCCAGCGCCTCTACCTCGGCCGACCGTAGGCCAGCGGGGGTGTGTTCCGCCGCTTTGGCGAGCTGCCAATCCTCGATCGTGTCCGAATGAGACTGCAACGGCTCGCGCTGCCGCTTGCGGTACAGGTTGATATAGGTGTTCGTGAGAATGCGGTATAGCCAGGCCTTCAGATTGGTGCCCGGTTTGTACTGATGGAACGCCGAGAAAGCTTTGGTGTAGGCCTCCTGCACCAGGTCTTCAGCATCGGCCGGGTTCCGTGCCATCCTCATGGCAGCCGAATAGAGCTGATCCACATACTGCATGGCGTCCCGTTCGAAGCGGATCTTCCGATCTGCATCCGATTCCGTTGACACATCCAGTTGATCGTCTTCGGCTGGGGCACTACCCGCCGCGGCTGTTGTATTCATTGAGGAAAAGTCTACGCGCCCACGCCCTGAGGGACGCACTGGCGCTACCGTCAGCTGGAAATCGGGCGTCTCACTGACTGTTGCGGCGATCGCCGTCATCATCCGCCTCTCATTAGTTCGGTTGGTTGTCTACTGCTCATAACCGACGGCGCTGGTTGGTTATTCCACTGCTGCACGTCAACCGGCCCCAACCGAACACCCCGGGATGGGCTCGCCAGAGATACCCGTGTCGCCTTACCAATTTAAAAGTGCAAAACTAGGACTCAAGTGCCCGATCAGTCAATAGCCAGGAGGCAATCATGACCCTTGTTCGCGTAGTAGCCCGCCCAATGCTTGCAAGTTCGTTC
Organism: Arthrobacter sp. TMT4-20; assembly: GCF_054510775.1. Classification (NCBI taxonomy): domain Bacteria; kingdom Bacillati; phylum Actinomycetota; class Actinomycetes; order Micrococcales; family Micrococcaceae; genus Arthrobacter; species Arthrobacter sp. TMT4-20. The sequence goes on from NZ_JBTNDW010000001.1 coordinate 229,511, forward strand.
GTGGTGGCCGGGATCGACCGGCTGCGCAACGCCGAAGCCGCCGGCGCACAGCTTCGCCCCACCCTCGACCGGCTCAACAAAGCGGTACCCTCGGCGGCATCGGTCACCGCCAACGAGAAAGTCGTTGCCCAGGCCCTCGGCGCCGCTCAGGTAGGCGCCGCAGCTCTGCTCGGCATCGGACGTTTCTCGCGGGTCGCCGCGCTGGTGCTGGTTGGCACGGCGGGGCTCAACACCCTAGTCGATTTCAAGTCCGCGGATTCCTCGACGGCCGAGGCACGCAAGAACCGGCGCAACCAGCTCCTGAAGAACGTCTCGCTGATCGGTGCAGTTCTGCTGGCATCGGTGGACACCAATGGCCGCCCGGGCCTCGCGTGGCGTGCCGAGCACTTCGCGTCCGACGCGAAGCGCAACGCCAAGGCTCTTGGGAACGACACCCGCAAGAACGCCAAAACCATTGCCAAAGACACTGAGAAGCAGCTGAAGAAGGCCAACAAGTCGGTCCGCAAGACCGCGTCCGAACTGGTGGGTTAGCAGGTCAATGACCCCCGTGGAACTGTCGCATTGGCCAGCACCCTACGCAACCTCGTCCGTCAATGCGACAGTTCAGGTGCCCGGCTCCAAGTCGCTCACCAACCGTTTCCTGATCCTCGCGGCCCTCGCTGACGGGCAGTCGAGGTTACGGGCCCCACTGATCTCCCGGGATTCCATCCTGATGGTGGAAGCTCTTCGGGCCCTTGGTGCCGAGGTGACCGAAATTGCCGGCGACGGCGCATTCGGTCCCGACCTGCTGGTGACGCCCATAGACCTCTCAGTAGGCGGTGACGCCGCCATCGACTGCGGCCTTGCCGGCACCGTGATGAGGTTTGTGCCCCCGCTCGCAGCCCTGCGGCAGGGAACTACTTCCTTCGACGGTGATCCTCACGCCCGCCAACGCCCCATGGGTGCCGTCATCTCCGCACTCCGCGGGCTCGGGGTGGACGTGGATGACGACGACGACGGGCTGTTGCCATTCACCCTCACCGGTACGGGCTCCGTCCCCGGCGGCAGACTAGTCGTCGACGCCAGTGCCTCCTCCCAGTTCGTCTCGGCGCTCCTCCTGGTCGGCGCACGCTTCACCGATGGGCTCCAGCTGGAACACGTCGGCCCACCCGTGCCCAGCCTCGACCACATCGCCATGACCGTCGACGTCCTACGGGGGGTCGGCGTCGATGTCGACGATTCAGTACCCAACCAGTGGCGAGTATCCTCCGGGCGGATCAGCGCCTTTGACTTACGGATTGAACAGGACCTCTCCAACGCAGGACCATTCCTCGCGGCAGCCCTGGTCACAGCCGGCACCGTACACATCCCGAACTGGCCCGCCGGCACTTCACAGGTTGGCGACCAGTGGCGACAGATCCTCACGCAGCTCGGAGCCGACGTCACCCTCGCCCAGGGAACATTGACCGTCACCGGCGGCTCGACCATCCGCGGCGCCAACCTCGCAGACACCAGCGAACTTGCGCCGACCGTGGCGGCGCTGTGCGCCCTGGCTGATACCCCCTCAGTCCTCACCGGAATCGCCCACCTGCGCGGCCACGAGACGGACCGGCTGAAAGCCCTCGCCACCGAGATCAACCGGCTTGGCGGTGACGTCACGGAAACCGCTGATGGGCTGTCCATCAAGCCAGCCCCCCTGCACGGCGGCGTGTTCAGGACCTACGAGGATCATCGGATGGCGACGGCCGGCGCCATCATCGGCCTGGCCGTCCCGGGGGTGGAGGTCGAGAATATCGGCACCACCGCCAAAACCATGCCCCAGTTCCCCCAGCTCTGGGCTGACCTCGCTGCTACCGGAAACCCAGCTGACGCCGGGTCCGGTCTCTGACGTGGCAACCGGAGGAAACCGCGGCGGGGCTCGGTCCTGGGACGAATCCGATATCAGGGTGCGGCCCAACAAGAAGGGCACCCGGCCCCGCACCAAGGACCGGCCAGCCTATGACGATGCCGTCACCGGGCGGATCGTCACAGTGGACCGCGGACGGTACACCGCCGTCGTCGATGAGGACGGTGACGGTGAGCGGGTAGTCATCGCGGCCCGGGCCCGCGAACTCCGTCGAACTCCGGTGGTTGCCGGTGACCTGGTCGCCCTGGTGGGCGACCTTTCCGGCGGCCCGGACGCACTGGCACGGCTGGTCCGTGTTCAGGAGCGCCGGACTTTGCTGCGCCGGAGCGCCGACGACACCGATCCGGTGGAGCGCGCCGTCGTCGCCAATGCGGACCAGCTGGTGATCGTGGTGGCCGCGGCGAACCCTGAACCTCGCACCGGTTTCATCGACCGCGCTCTGGTGGCAGCCTACGACGCCGGCATCCAGCCCATCCTCTGCGTCACCAAGGCAGACCTGAAAGACCCCACCGAGTTGCTCGACAACTACCGACACCTCGATCTTCCGGTCATCATCAGCCGAACAGCCACCGCCGATGAAGGAGTGGAGAGCACCTCGGACGACGGCCTGTCCGCCCGGCTCCTCGGTGACGCCGTCAACCAGTTGCGGTCCCATCTCGATGGGAAAGTCAGCGTGCTGCTGGGACACTCGGGCGTGGGTAAATCCACTATGGTCAACGCGCTCACCGGATCCAACCGGGCAACCGGCGGAGTGAACGCGGTGACAGGCAGGGGAAGGCACACGTCGTCGTCGGCGGTTGCCTTGAAAGCCGGAGATTCCCTGCCGGGGACCTGGATTATCGACACCCCGGGTATCCGCTCGTTCGGTCTGGCCCATGTTGACCCGGATCGAATTCTTCAGGCCTTCCCCGACCTTGAACCAGGTACAGCTGAATGCGCCAGAGGATGCCGCCATGACCGGCTAGCGGTGAAGTGCGGCCTGGACCCGTGGGTGAGCGAGGGGCGGGCAGGCGTTTCGGGCCCAGTCCGGCTGGCCTCCCTACGGCGGCTGCTCGGCTCCAGCGTCCCCGAGCCCAAGGGAAATACGCAAGAAGCTAAAGAGCTCGGCGAACAGTAGACCTGATAGGCTTAAAGCAGTTGTGGTGTTAAGCACTAATTTTCGCCTCAACGAGAACCCCGAAGCACGGGGGGATTCTCACACACAAGGAATATGAAAAAAATGGCAACAGGTACAGTCAAATGGTTCAACGCTGAAAAGGGCTTTGGATTCATTGCTCCTGATGACGGCGGCGCGGATGTATTCGCCCACTTCTCAGCAATCAACTCCAGCGGATTCCGCGCCCTCGAAGAGAACCAGAAGGTCAACTTCGAGACCACGCAGGGCCCCAAGGGACCGCAGGCCGAGAACATCACCGTTATCTAATAACCCAGATACGTAGCCCGTCCCACTGGACGGCTCCCCACAGGACACCGAAGCGGCTCACCGCTGCCGGTGTCCTGTGGCGTTTAAGGTGCCTCCTGCCCACCGTATCCGGGCAATGGATGGGCAGCTACGGAACTCTCCACCGAACCTGGCCATACAGTGGGCAGGCGGGCAAACTCCGGAAATCCTGGACCTGGTGGTGGCCCGTTGGTGCAGGGCTGGTGCCACGGGGCCGGGCACATCCCGCACTATCGCGGGGTTAGGCGATAGGTTGAAGGTATGAACCACCGCCAAAGCTATAACGATGATCTGCGCCTTGCCCACGTCATGGCCGATTCTGTAGACGACCAGACCATGTCGCGATTCAAGGCCCAGGACCTGGTGGTGGAGACCAAGCCAGACCTGACCCCGGTAACCGATGCCGATAAGGCTGCCGAAGAGTCGATTCGTGGCCAGCTCTCCCGCGCCCGCCCCCGCGACGCGGTGCTCGGCGAAGAGTTCGGAAGCAGTGGTGCCGGCTCGCGTCGCTGGATCATCGATCCCATCGACGGCACCAAAAGTTTTGTGCGGGGCGTCCCGGTCTGGGCCACCCTGATTGCGCTGATTGACGAGGGGCAACCGGTGGTCGGGTTGGTCAGCGCTCCGGCTCTGGGCAAACGCTGGTGGGCCGCCACCGGGACCGGCGCCTACATGGGCAAGTCCCTCGCGGCGGCAAGCCGGCTCAAGGTATCCAACGTGTCCCGGCTCGAGGATGCCTCGATGTCTTATTCCAGCCTCTCGGGCTGGAAGGAACGCGGGAACCTGCCGGAATTCCTGACCCTGACCGACTCGGTGTGGCGCAGCAGGGCCTACGGCGACTTCTGGTCCTACTGTCTGGTTGCGGAGGGCGCAGTCGACATCGCCTGCGAACCCGAGTTGAACCTGTATGACATGGCGGCCCTGGTGCCGATCATCACCGAGGCCGGCGGGCGCTTCACCTCGCTGGAAGGCACCGACGGACCGTTTGGCGGGAATGCTTTGGCCACCAACAGCACCCTCCACAATGACGTGCTGCAGATCCTCAACCCTGATGTTGATGACTTGCTTTAAGAAGCCGTAATAAAAAGCCTGGGGCGCCTGCCGTGCCCTAGGCTTTTTCTATTGGTCACGAGTGTCAGCGCTAAACCCCGGTTTGCTGGCCGGCAACCCTCCTCTTCGCGGCGGGGTGCCCCGGGTGACGACCAGGCCGTCCCTGACTGGGCTGGCAAGCGCGGACACCCTGCTGCGGGGTCCACCACCGTTGGAGATCCAGCATGACTATTGCAACCATCGAGCCGTTCCACCATTCCACCTCAACCGTGAATCAGTTGGCGAAGGTGGTGGGAGATGACCTGTTGGTGCCGCTGCTTGGGGGTAGCGAGGTACGCTACGTCAATCTCGACTACGCCGCGTCCGCTCCGGCGCTGGTCGAGGTCCTCGACTTCGTCAATACGGTTATCCCCTTCTACGCCAGCGTCCACCGCGGCGCCGGCTACACCTCCCAGGTTTCCACCTCGCTGTACGAAAATGCCAGGACAACAGTCCGGCGTTTTGTGGGTGGACGCAGCGACGACTTAGTGATCTTTACCCGCAACACCACCGACTCGCTGAACCTGCTGGCCGGCTGCGTGCCCTCCACGGGGGAGGTGTTGTACCTGGATGTCGAACATCATGCCAACCTGTTGCCCTGGCAGCAGCTCCCCCACCGCAGCCTCACGGCCGGCGTGACGCTCGCCGACACCCTTGAGCGGGTCCGCGCCGAGCTATCCACGGGTGGGGTCAGTCTGCTGGCGGTCACCGGGGCATCCAATGTCACCGGCGAGCTTCTACCGATCAGCGAGTTGGCTGAATTGGCGCACGCCCACGGGGCGCGAATCGTGGTGGATGCCGCCCAGCTCGCACCCCATCGTCGGATCGACATCAGCCGCGATGGTATCGACTATGTGGCATTCTCGGGTCACAAGCTATACGCGCCGTTCGGTGCTGGCGTGCTCGTGGGCCGCCCGGACTGGCTGGACGCCGGCACCCCGTACCTGCCCGGCGGTGGAGCCGTGCGGAGGGTCAAAGCCGATTCAGTCTCCTGGGCCACCGGACCGGCCCGCCATGAGGGTGGCTCGCCCAACGTGGTGGGCGCCGCTGCCCTCGCGCATGCTGCCGAGGTGCTCGCGTCGCTGGACGAGGATGCCTGGCTGACCCATGAACATGCCCTCCGGTCTGCGTTGACTTCCGGACTCGAAACGCTACCGGGGGTTACAGTGCACCAGCTTTTCCCGGACAGTGCCGACCCCATCGGGGTGGTGAACTTTTCGGTGTCCGGTTACGACGCCGGACTTGTCGCCGCGTATTTGTCTGCCGAACACGGGGTGGGCCTCCGCGATGGCAAGTTCTGCGCTCATCCCCTACTCAAACGGCTCGGGCTGCCGTCGGGTTCGTTGCGGGCCAGCGTGGGTCTGGGATCCCAGCCCGCGGACGTCGAGCGGCTGTTGAGCGGCCTCCGGTCCCTCCTGGCCGATGGTCTCACCGCAGATTATGTAGTGGACGAGGAACGCTGGGTACCGGCCGCCGAGACACGAACCTTTCCGGTGTGGGCTCCCCACACGCCGGGGACGGCGGGCGCTGCGCCGTGCTCGAGGGACTAGCCTCAGCAACTGGTGCCAGGAGGCGATTGACCGGTGCGGGATAGGCTTGGATCCCACCCATCGACAACAGGAGCGCACAGATGCCCCGCGGCGGCCCACGTCTGCACGACACCCGGCGAGTCCACCTCGCTGGCGGCTACCTGGACGGCGGTGCGCAGTACGACCGGGTCCGGCCCGGGTATCCCACCGACATTGTTGACTGGCTGATTCCCACCGGCGCGTCCGCCGCAGCCGACGTCGGCGCGGGCACCGGAATCTTCACCGCAGAACTCGTGAGGTGTGGGCTGAAGGTGACCGCCGTCGACCCCTCGGCGGACATGCTGGGGGTCCTTAGCACCAAGCTCCCCGCTGTGGTCGCTGTCGTCGGGACCGCCGAGGCCACCGGCCTGCCAGCTTCCTCGGTCAATCTGGTAACCATGGCGCAAGCCTGGCACTGGGTTGATCCGGTGGCAGCCACCACGGAGGCTGCACGGATCCTCACACCGGGCGGCCGCTTGGGACTGATCTGGAATCAGTTGGATGTTTCTCTGCCGTGGGTGCACCGGCTTAGCCGGATCATGCATGCCGGAGATGTCTACAAACCGGATCATCGGCCGGCGATTGGACGAGAGTTCGGGGCGCTTGAACAGCGATCGGCGCGGTGGGCGCAGCCGCTGGGCACCTCAGATATCGTCGACCTCGCCAAATCCAGAAGTTACTACCGTCGGGCGGGTCCAGAGATTCGGGCCAGGGTCGAGGCCAACCTCGACTGGTACCTCCACGAACATCTGGGATTCGCCGCCGATGCTCAGGTGGAGTTGCCGTACTTCACCCATTCCTGGCGGGCAGACCGCCTGTAAGAAGACCGGAACACTGTTGCTAAGGCATGCCAATGAGTTAGATTTAGGTATGCCGAAACTTTTTGTTCCGCTGGTGCTTCTTCTCGTACTGGCACTCACCGGCTGCGGTGCCAGCCCGGCCGTGCAGGCGAGGCCAGCCGACGACGACGACCGCCCGCTGGTGCTGACCACCTTCACTGTGCTCGCGGATCTGGCAGATCAGGTGGGCGGCGGGCACGTCAGGGTTGAATCCATCACCAAAATCGGCGCTGAAATCCACGGCTACGACCCGACGCCGTCGGACCTGGTCAACGCTCAGGACGCCGATCTGATTCTCGACAACGGTCTGGGCCTTGAGCGCTGGTTTGAACGCTTCCTGCTTTCGGTGGATGCCCCGCGCGTGGTCCTCTCCGACGGCGTCGAGCCGGTCGACATTCGCTCTGGCGCCTACAACGGACTGCCTAACCCCCATGCCTGGATGTCCCCCGCCGCTGCGCAGATCTACGTTGACAACATCGTGGTGGCCCTGACGGACCTGAGCCCACCGCATGCCAACGATTTTGAAGCCAACGGATCCCGTATCAAGGCCGAGCTGCAGTCCATGCTTGACGAGCTACGCGCTGCCTTCGCCGACACCTCAACCCCTGCCCTGGTCACCTGTGAGGGGGCCTTCTCCTATCTGGCGCGGGACGCGGGACTCGACGAGTCATTCATCTGGCCGGTCAACTCTGATGCTGAGGGCACACCGCGGCAGATCAGAGAGGTGATCGGTTTTGTCCAAACCAACGAGGTCCCGACCGTCTTCTGCGAATCGACTGTCAATCCGTCGGCGCAGGAGCAGGTTGCGTTGGCCACGGGTGCGGAACTGGCCGGGCCGCTGTACGTCGATTCGCTGTCCGGTCCGCAAGGCCCGGTTCCCACCTTCCTCGACCTCCTCAGGTACGACATCAAAGTAATTACTGAAGGGCTGGCCCCATGACCTCGTCCGTTCCACCGCAGGCCGTCACGCTGGGAACCGAGGCGGTTGCTGCCATCTCTGTCTCCGGCCTCACCGTCAGCTACAACGAGGTGCGGGCACTGAGCGACGTCGACCTCAATCTGGCGAAAGCGCGCATCTGCGGGCTGATCGGCGTCAACGGGTCAGGCAAGTCGACCCTGTTCAAATGCCTGATGGGGCTGGTCCAGCCGCAGTCCGGCGCCGTTGCGATTTTCGGCAAGGACCAGCGCACCGCCCGGCGTAGCAACCTCGTGGCCTATGTCCCCCAATCCGAGGACGTCGACTGGACCTTCCCCCTCTCGGTGGGCGACGTCGTCCTGATGGGCCGCTACGGCCGAATGCCGCCGTCCCGCCGCGCCAGCCGTGCGGACCGCGACGCGGTCGACGCCGCACTGGAGCGGGTCGGCCTGACCCAGCAACGCAACCGGCAGATCGGCGAATTGTCCGGCGGGCAGAAGAAGCGCGCCTTTGTTGCCCGCAGCATCGCCCAGGACGCGCAGCTACTGCTCCTGGATGAACCGTTCGCGGGGGTGGACAGGACCAGCGAAGCCACGCTGGTCAGTCTGCTCCAGGAACTCAGGGACGAGGGACGGACCGCTCTCATCTCCACCCACGACCTCGCCGGGATCCCCGAGCTCTGCGACGAAGCGGTACTGCTGCACAACCGGGTCCTCGCGCATGGGCCGCCCTCCGAGGTGCTGACCCATGAGTTGTTGGCTCTCGCGTTCGGGCCGCTGCCCACGGCAGGTGGCGCCTCTCGTCCCCGACCCGCACCCGAAGAAAGTTAGACCACGCCATGGAAGTCCTCAATTTCCTCACCGAGCCGCTGCAATACGGCTTCCTGACCCGCGCCCTGATCGTCACTGTCTGCGCGGCGGTCGTCGCGTCGGTGCTGTCCTGCTGGCTCATCCTGATGGGCTGGTCGCTGATGGGCGACGCCGTTTCCCACGCGGTGCTGCCAGGCGTCGCCCTGGCCTACATCATCGGCATCCCCTTCTCCATCGGCGCCTTCGTGTTCGGGGCGGGGGCGGTTGCGCTGATCGGTCTCGTGAAGTCGACCACCAAGCTCAAGTCGGACACCGTCATTGGGGTGGTTTTCACCGGACTTTTCGCCCTGGGGCTCGCAATTGTGTCCCGTACTCCCTCCCAGGTTGACCTGATGCATATTCTGTTTGGGAACGTGCTGGGTGTAACCAACGGGGAATTGTGGCAGGTGGTCATCCTTGGCGTGCTGACCCTCGCCATCGTCCTGTACAAACGCCGCGACCTCACACTCTTTGCCTTTGACCGCACGCATGCGCACGTGATCGGGCTGAATACCCGGGCGCTCTCCACCCTGCTGCTGGGTCTCCTGGCGCTGAGCGTCGTCGTCGGCCTGCAGGCGGTGGGAATCATCCTGGTGGTGGCCATGCTCATCACCCCCGGAGCCACAGCCTTCCTGCTGACCCGCAGCTTCGACCGGATGCTGATTATCGCCTCGAGCCTCACCGCGGCCGCGTCGGTCGCCGGCATCTACGCCAGCTATTACCTGGACATCTCGACCGGTGCTGCCGTGGTGCTGTCCCAGTCGCTGGTCTTCGTCCTGGTGTATCTCTTTGCCCGGCGAACCGGGGTCCTCTGGCAGGCGGCAAGCCGACGTCGGTTGCGCCGCTACTCCTCACAGAAAAACCACACCCGGACTCGGAGAATCAACACCACTGGCGTCCCTACGGGAAGTGAGACCTGAGATGGCACAACGGACAGCTTCGGCGCTTAGCGCCGGGTCAACGAGCGTTCAGGACTATGTGAAGGTCATCTATACCTTCACTGAATGGCAGGATCGGCCAATAACCGCCTCGCAGCTTGCGGCCCGACTGTCGGTAGCCAATTCCTCGGCATCGGAAATGGTCCGCAAGCTGATGGATCTGGGCCTGGTGAGCCATGAGCCCTACAGCTCAGTCGAGCTGACCGCAGATGGACTGCATCTGGCGTTGACGATGGTACGCCGTCACCGTCTTCTGGAGACCTTCCTGGTGAACGAACTGGGCTATCGGTGGGACGAGGTTCATGACGAGGCGGAACTGTTGGAGCACACTGTCTCCGACACGTTCATCGAACGCCTCGACCGGAAGCTTGGGCATCCCGGGAGAGACCCGCACGGGGATCCGATCCCCACCGCCGACGGGAAGATCACCCTGCCGAACGCCCATGCGCTGGAGGAGCTCGACGACGGGCACCGCGGCCGTATCACCCGGATCAGCGACGCAAATCCGGAGCTGCTCCGGTTCCTCGCCGCTGAATCCATTGCCCTTGACTCCCCCGTGCAGGTCCTCCAGCGGAAACCGTTCGGAGGCCCCTTGGTGGTCAGCGTCGGCGATACGGGCACCGCAAGGACTTTCGATTTCGGCGAAGAGCTGACGACTTCGCTGTGGATTGAGACTGATCAGGTTCATTCCGGATGCCGCCTGCCCGAAGCGGCGGTCCGCTAGCCCCCGACCAGGAGCGCACCGATGGCGACGCCAGCCGCAGCGGCAAGGAGCGCCAACGTGGCTGTCCCCAGCCCGTTGACGACGGCACTCCTCAACTGGCCGCTCTGGATCAGCCTGGCCGTTTCGACACTCGCTGTGCTGAACGTGGTGAAACCACCGAGAAATCCGACGCCCACGATGAGCTCTGCTGCCAGGGGGACCTGCTCGCCGAGGGCCAGCCCGCCCAGCAGCCCCAGCAACCCCGAGCCCAGGATATTGATGGCGATGGTGCTCCAGGGGATCGCCGTCGCGAACCGGGCCCGGATGGTGCCGTCGAGCATGAACCGCGCGACGGCACCGGTGCCGCCTGCAACACCAACCAGCAGGATCAAAAGTACACTCACGGGAGGTCCATCTCCGACCTGGTGTCAGGCCGGCCCTGTCTACCTCTGGCAACCGCTGCACCCACGCCAATCCCGGCGAAACTCAGCAGGACTCCCCCCAGGAGACTGACTGCGACGTACGCGGCGGCGAACCCGCTGGCGCCGTCTGCGGCCAAGACGATGGCTTCCAGGGCAAACGCACTGTAGGTGGTGAATCCCCCAAGGAACCCTGTTCCCAACAGAAGCCGCACCATCAGGTACCCGCCACGGTCCGGACCGGTACGTAGCAGGCCCTCCAGTAACAGGCCCAGCAGGAATGACCCGCCCAGATTGATTGCCAGGGTGGGTAGCGGCAGGTCCTGCGGGGATGGAACCACCCCATTCAGCCAGACTCGGCACAGTGTGCCGGCCACACCTCCGGCGAACACCAGGGCAATGAATGTCAGGCGCCGGTGGGGCGGCCGGTCCATGACGACCGCGGACGGCTCACCCTGATCTGGTTTGGACACAGCGCACCTGCCTCTATCGAGTGTCAAAGGCAGGAACCATCAGCCATGGTGGCGGTTCGGGCAGCACCCCGGCGGGATCCATCGCCGTAGCCTCGACTATATCGGATTGCCAGTTGGACCCGGTGAGCGGTTCAGCATTAGCCGTCAGCAATTCGAGGATGCAATGATCACTATCAGCACAAGTTGTTCCACCCCACCTGCCCGCACCCATCTAGCCGAAGGTTCCACATGACAACGCTGGGGATCGAAGAAGAGTACCTCCTGCTGGACCCGGCCTCGGGGTTGCCGGTGTACCGGGCCAACGAGGTGCAAGCCCTTTTGGAACAGTCGCCCACGATAGAGGCAGAGGACGTTCAGCGTGAACTCCTCAGTTGCCAGATCGAGACGGCCACCCCTGTCTGTCATACCCTGACCGAGGCCGAAGAGTCGTTACTGCACTTCCGCCGCCGGATCTCGGCCGCCGCCCGGAAGGCTGGCGTGCGGGCCACCGGCTCGGCCACCGCTCCACGCATTGAATCGGCGTACCCCACCCTGACCGATAACCAGCGCTACCACCAGCTGCGTGAAAGCGCCCGAGGCATTGTGGCGGATCAGTTTGTCAACGGTCTTCATGTGCACGTGGGAATCCCTGACAAGGAGAGCGGTGTGCAGGCGCTCAACCGGATCCGGCCATGGCTGCCGGTCATCACAGCCCTCAGCACCAATTCGCCGTATTGGCTGGACCGGGACAGCGGCTTCGCCAGTTGGCGGGTGATCCATTACCGTAGGTGGCCGATTCAGGGATGCCCACCAGTCTTCGCCGACGCGGCCGACTATGAACGTCGCATCGAACGACTGGTGGCGACCGGGGTGATCATCGACCGCGGGGTGCTGACCTGGATGGCCCGCCTGTCGGATGCGTATCCCACCCTGGAGGTCCGGACCGGCGACGCCCAGCTGGAGGCCCAGGACTCGGTGCTGCTGGCTGCCCTGGTCAGGGGTCTCGTGTCGACGGCGGTCCGCGACGCCGAAGCCGGACTACCTTTCCTGGATCCCGACCCGGAGCTGCTCGACGCCGCCATGTGGCAGGCGGCCAGGCACGGGCTCGCCGCAGACCTGGTCGATCTGGGAACCGGAACCTTGATTCCTGCACGCGAACAGATGGGCCGGCTGCTGGCCTACACGGCGGATGCTATCGAGACGGAGGGCGATACCGAGTGGGTTGCCGCGGGACTGGACACGGTCTGGGCACGCGGTACGGGGGCCGAGCGCCAACGCAAGGCGATGGAAACCGGCGGCATGGCGTCCCTGTTGGAACTCTACAGCTCGGCATTGACCGCCGAACGCTAACCCGGTTTCTGGTTTGCCCTGCCCTCGGCCAACCGTTGCAGTGTCCTGTTGATCCGCGCCTCACGGGTGGCCTGACGTTTCGCTGACGCGATCCACAGCGCATACTCGCGCTGACGTGAATAGGAGAGGGCTCGAAATGCATCCTCTGCGCCGCCAGCCGTGAGGGCTGCCGACACATCATCGGCAAGTTCAACGACCCGTTCGCTGGTGTCGAGTGTCAGCGACACCCTCACCGTATCGCCCGTGGTTTTGCCGATTTCCGTTTGCACATCCGATCGGACCAGGAGCAGATGGCCGTCACTGTAGGTGACCAGCGAACCGCGGTAACCGATGCCGTCGAACGCGGCCCTGACCGGGATCCTCCCGCTCGCACCGAACGTTTCGGGCACGCTGTGGGGGAACTGAACAAACGATGCCGACCCAGCCACGGTTGAGCGCTGGATGACGGCATCGAACTCGATGGGGCCAGGATCTCGAAAGTGGGCCATTCCAGAAGCTTAGCGAACTCGTCTAGGGCCGAGCGGTCTGGAGTACCCGAGCCTCCCACGGCCGCAACCGTCCAGTGTCACCGGCGCCTCCGTCCGGGTAGTTGCTCAGTAGCCGTTTTCCCTGGCCAGCGCCCTGCGGCAGGATCAGGTTCTCCCCCGATACGTTCGCGACCACGGTGAGAGTTTCACCCTCGTGGGTCCGGGTGAACGCGTACAGGGTGGGGTGGTTGCCTTCGAGGAGGTTAAACCGCCCGAGCCTCACCACAACGCTGTCATGGCGCAGCCGGATCAGCCGCTGATAATACCGAAAAATGGAGCGATCCGAAGCCCGGTCCGCTTCGGCGTTGATGGTGGGGTAGTTCGGGTTGACGCTGAGCCAGGGCTCGCCCGTGGTGAAGCCTGCATGCGTGGCGTCCGACCACTGCACGGGTGTCCTGGCGTTGTCGCGGCTCATGACACGGATCGAGGACAGCACTTGTTCCGGGTCCAAGCCGAGCACAGCCGTCGCCTCGTTGAAGTAGTTGATGGATTCCAGGTCGCGGAAATCATCGATTGAGGAGAACGGCACATTGGTCATGCCAAGTTCCTCACCCTGATAGATGTAAGGGGTTCCCCTGTGCAGGTGGAGCAGTGTCGCCCACAGGGTCGCGGACTCGTACCTGAACCTGGTGTCATCCCCGAACCGTGACACCAGCCGCGGCTGGTCATGATTGTTCAGGTACAGGCTGTTCCACCCGGCCTCCGCCAATCCCGTCTGCCAGCGGTTCCAGGAGGCCTTCAGGTCACCGAGGTTCAGCCCCCGGTAATCCCATTTGCCGCCCGGCCCGTAATCCAGACCCACATGCTCGAACTGGAAAATCATGTCCAGCTCGCGGCGGGCAGGATCAGTGAATAGCCGGGCCTCCTCAATTGTTGCGCCCGGCATCTCTCCCACGGTGATCAGCTCAGCGGTCCTTCCGGCGAAAACCTCACGGTGCATTTCCTGGAGGTAGTCGTGGATCCGCGGACCGGAGATGAAGTGCGGAGCACCGTCGCCCCACAGGCCGCCAGCCGGCACTCTCCCGTCCGGCAGGGTCTGATCCTTCGAAATGTAGTTGATGACGTCCATCCGGAAGCCATCGACACCGAGGTCGAGCCACCAGTTCATCATTTCGTAGACGGCGGCCCGGACTTCGGGGTTTTCCCAGTTCAGGTCTGGTTGCTGGGGTGCGAACAGGTGCAGGTAATACTGCCCGGTTTCTGGATGGAGGGTCCAGGCGGGCCCGCTGAACGCCGATCCCCAGTTCGACGGTTCGGCCCCTTGCTCCCCAGCGGCGAAGCCGTCGCGGGGGTCCCGCCACCAGTACCAGTCCCGTTTGGGGTTATCGAGTGAGGAGGACGACTCCCTGAACCACTCGTGTTCGTGAGAGGTGTGATTGACCACCAGGTCCATCACGAGCTTCATACCGCGGCGGTGCACTCCATCAAGGAGCTCCCCGAATTGTTCAAGATCCCCGAATACCGGATCGATGAGCCGGTAGTCGCTGATGTCGTAACCGTTGTCGTGGTGCGGGGACTGGTACACCGGAGAGAGCCAGAGAACATCCACGCCCAGCTCAGCCAGATAGTCGAGTTTACCGATGATGCCGGGCAGGTCGCCGACGCCGTCGCCGTCGGAGTCGGCAAAGCTGCGCGGATAGATCTGGTACACCACCGCGCCGGTCCACCAGGCCGGCTCACTCGGTGTCGGCTCTGTCTTCGCTTCGCTCATAGGGTTAGCGCCCTTCGTTCCGGCGGACCATTCCAACAATGAGGCAGATCAATCCGACTGCCAATGGGATCAGGGTGTACAGGGTGTGGGTTCCGCCGACAAAGCTCATGTAGAAAATGAAAATGAAGGATCCGATCACCAGAATCAGCCCGGTGTTGACCAGGAAGCGACCTCGATTGGGCGGCGGCAGGGGAGGAAGCCAGGGTGGTGGATCGTCCGTCCAGTTCATACCGTCAGTCTACGTCCGGCTGGCGGTGACCCAGCGCGGCTGCCGGTGTTAACGACAAAACGTCCCTCCCCCAAAGGGTAGGGACGTTTAGCCGTCGGGCTGTTTCGTGGAGATGGCGGGAATTGAACCCGCGTCCGATGCAGTGTAGTCAGGGCTTCTCCGGGCGCAGTTTGCGTCGGTTTTTCTCAGCTTCAGCAGTTCTGCAAACAGACTGCTGCCAAGCTCAGTTACATAAGAGTCCCCCGGAAACCTGTAACAAGTTTCAGGAGCAGTGGCCCTCTAAATGACGCCAGGATCCGGGACGAGAGCATTCCCGGGCTGACGGACTTGGTCTTACTGCTTAGGCAGCGAGAGCGAAGTCAGTGCGTTTTTGTTCGGCACTTATATTTTAACAAGGAGCGTTAACGAGATAGCCTTGTAAATCCTCGGCCCGCTTCCCCTGTCGCGACTAACATCGTCGAAACCTGTCATCCCCGTGTGTAGTTATCAATGTACTTCTCCCCGAATTGCTTCGGATCTACCAGTATAACGCACCCTCCCCGGCGATGTATTCCCGGGTCGGCCCCACGTCCGGACTAAAGGGTAATCCCGAACATGACAATGGGCGACTGCCACAGGGTGACTACCACAAACGACACGGCCACGAAGGCGAGGCCCAGCGCGGCGAGGGCGGTTGTCGCTGCCTGCTTGCGCTTGAAACTCCACCAGAACACCAGGATGTTCATGAGTACCAGCAACGGCGCCACCCAGATGATCAGTTGGGCCAGATACAGGTAGATCAGGAAGAAGAACGGGATCAATGCGAAAATACCCACCGGAACGATTGCCAGCAAAAGCAGCAGATCGATCAGGGCGACCAGCGTGACCCACCAGGGTCGACGGTAGCGCAGTTCTGATACGTCGGGATCCTCCCTGGGTTCCTGCGCATCCCAGAAAACGTCGCTCATACCTTAGCTGCCCCGGTTCTTGTCGCGCATGTCCCGCAGAGCTTCACGGTTGTCTTGTTTTTCCCGCAGGGTCTGACGCTTGTCGTAATCCCGTTTACCGCGTGCGACAGCAATTTCGACCTTCGCGCGTCCATTCAGGAAGTACAACTGAAGCGGCACCAGGGTGAATCCGCTTTCCCTGATGCGCTGGGAGATCCGGGTCAGCTCGTCCCGGTGCAGCAATAGCTTGCGACGGCGGCGGGCTGCGTGATTGGTCCAACTGCCCTGCGTGTACTCGGGAATGTGGATGCCCTCGAGCCATAGTTCGTCATTGTAAAAAATGGCGAACCCGTCCACCAGGGACGCCCGCCCGGCCCGGAGCGACTTCACCTCGGTGCCCATCAGGGCGATGCCGGCCTCGTAGGTATCCAGCACCTCGTAATCGTGCCGGGCCTTCCGATTGGTGGCCACTACCTGTCGGCCACTTTCCTTGGGCACGGTACAACTCCTTCATGTCTGGGGGTCTTGCTCCTGGCTCACGCCTAGGGGCCGATTTGCTGTCCCCTCAGTCTACGGCGTCGGTGACTACAGCAGGCCCAGCGGGTCGACCAGGCTGCCGTTGAGCACCGTTTCAAAATGCAGGTGACAGCCGGAAGAGTTGCCGGTGGTTCCGGTGCGGCCGATCAGCTGACCGGCGCTGACCTTTTGCCCCGGTGAGACGTCGAAGCTGGAGAGGTGGTAGTAGTTGGTCGCCAGCGCGTTGCCCTGGACCACACCATGGTTCAGGACGATACGGTTTCCGGCGCCGGAGAGCGCGTTGGAATCAGCGAACCAGACTTCGCCTGCTGCGGGAGCGTAGAGCGGGGTACCGCAGCCCACACCGTAGTCGAGGCCCGTATGGGTGTACCCGCCCGACCCGTTGAAGTCGATGGTGCCGACCGGAGTTGCACGCCAGCCGAATCCTGAGGAGATGGGACCGCTGACAGGCGCCCGGAGACCGAACGCTGAAGGATTGCCGGATTGAATCGGCGCGATTGGCCTGACCGTGGCCGGGACGATTGGTTCAGGCGCGACTGGCTTGGGCGCCGGTCGTTGCGCGGCTGCGGCCGCTGCAGCCGCAGCGGCGTTGGCTGCTTCGGCAGCAGCTGCTGCCTCCGCTGCGCGGCGTTCATTCTCGATGCGGGCCCGCTCTTCAGCCTCAGCCTTGAGCCGCGCTTCCTCCCGCTTCCGCGCCTCTTCAATCAGACGTGCCTGGCGTGCGGCGATATCGGCGGTGACCTGCTCGTGGGCGGATTCCACCTCGGCGAGCTGAGCCTCAATGACCGGCTTCTGTTCTTTAAGCTCATCGGACAACGCCGAGGTGTCGGCGACCAGGGTGTCCACCTTGCTCTTCTCGGCCGCTGCATCATCACGGGCTATCTGCTCGGCCGCGAGAGCCTGTTCCGCCTGGGCTTTCAGGTCGAGGATTTCCGCCTCGACCGCCTCAAGACGTGCCTCCGAATTCACATTGGTCGCGTTCTGCTGCGACAACTGGTCCATGGCAGCGTTCTGGCTCCGTAGTGCCTGGTCCACCATGTCGATGGAATTGGTGAGACTTTCAGTGCCCTCAGAGCCGAAGAGCAGGGACAGGTTTGAGGGTACTCCCCCATTTTTGTAGGCCTGGGTGGCAATCTGCCCGATCATCTCCCGGGTCTCTCCCATCGCTTCCTGGTCGAGATCCATCTGTTCGCTGATCTTGTTTCTGGTCTCCTGGGCCAAATCGACCCGTTGAGTGAGTGCAGTGACCTGGCCGGTGGCGGTTTCGACCCGGCCCTGTGCGTCGGCGAGGGCCTGCTGGGCGCCGGGCAGCTGGCCCTGGAAGACACGGAGCTGCGCAATCGTTTCGGAAATATCGGCGTCGAGGTATTCGATTGATTGCTGGACGTCCTCGATTTCCTGCTCGAGGGCGTTCTGGCGGTTATCCAATTCATCGGCGAATACCGGCGCGCTGAACCCGAGGGCGAGCGCGACAATCACCGCAATCGACGTGCCAGCGACGGTCTTGGTCACGACTGATTGTTTGGCCGACTTGGTCGACCAAGGATTTACAGCAGGCATATGCTCTCTTTCGTTCCTGGTCATTACTCTAAACCCTCAAGTAACGTCGGAGGGTCAGGAGTGATGACACCCCGGCCAGCACTCCACCCAGCAAGATGAGCAGGGGTGCAAGGAGCAGTACCTCAGTCGAGGAGATGAAGGCCGTTTCCGGGTACATCTCGGCGAGTACGCCGTTGAGGGCGAAGTGGGCTACCGCCCACAGCGTGCCGGTTGCCAACAGGCCGCCGACCACCGCCGCGATGACTCCCTCCAGGACGAACGGGAGTTGGATGACCGCTTTGCTGGCGCCGACCAACCGCATGATTCCGGTTTCCCGCCGGCGGCTAAACGCAGAAAGCCTGATTGTGGTTGCCACCAGCAACACGGCGCAGAGCAACATCACCCCCGCTATGGTCAGGGCGATCGCCGACGCAACATTCATATAGGTGAAGAGGCGTTCCAGTAACTCCCGCTGGTCGCTCACGACGTCAACACCTGGGGTCGAAGAGAAGGCTTCGTTGATGACCTCGTACTTTTCCGGGTCAACCAGATTGACCCTGAATGATTCGGGGAGCTGGTCGGCTGTCACCGAATCGACAATTGGAGAATTCGCGAACTGGTCCTGGAAATGGCCCAGGGCTTCTTCCTGTGACTCGTATTCGACCGTCGAAACATATTCACTGAAGGAATCGGATTCGAGGATGGCCTGGATGTCATCCCGTTGCTCGTCGGACACGGGGCCCGCCGCGCAGCTCGGTGAGGTGGAGTTATCCACGCAGAGGAATACGGCCACCTGAACGCGGTCGTACCAATACCCCTTCATCTGGTTGATCTGTAGCTGAAGGAGTCCCGCAGCCCCAACGAAGGTGAGGGAAATGAAGGTGACCAGAACGATGGAGATCACCATGGCAAGGTTCCGGCGGAGACCAGACCCTAACTCACCGAGGACAAACGCGAACCTCATTGCGCCGACACCTCGGTCTCGCCAATGTAGATGCCCTGCGCGTCGTCCCGCACCACTGAACCGTTGCGAAGCTCGACCACTCTTTTGCGCATGGTGTTCACGATGTCGTCATCGTGGGTTGCCATCACCACTGTGGTGCCGTTCGAGTTGATGCGGTCCAGTACTTTCATAATTCCCATCGACGTGGTGGGGTCCAGGTTGCCGGTGGGCTCGTCGGCCAGCAGGATTCCGGGCCGGTTCACGATGGCGCGGGCAATGGCCACGCGCTGCTGCTCGCCACCTGAGAGTTCATGGGGCATCCTGTTGTTTTTACCCTCCAGGCCCACTGTCTGCAGTACGTCGGGCACTGTCTCCCGGATCACTGCACGGCTCTTGCCAATTACCTGCATGGCAAAGGCGACATTTGCGAAGACGGTCTTGTTGGGTAGCAGCCGGAAGTCCTGGAACACCACACCGATACCGCGGCGCAGCTTGGGCACGCGCCAGCTTGGGATGTTGGCAACGTTTTGCCCTGCGACGTAGACGGCGCCCCGGGACACCCGGTCCTCTTTGAGGACCAGCCGGATGAACGTTGATTTACCGGAGCCCGAGGCCCCGACCAGGAAGACAAATTCTCCACGATCGACTTCGAGGCTTACGGCGTCGAGGGCGGGTCGAGAGTTGTTGTCGTAGACCTTGGTGACAGTGTCGAATCTAATCATGACTACTTTGCGCCCATATGAAACTGCCAGTGCACGGGCATTTGCTGGGGGGAAGAAAGTACCGGCCACTAGACTATAGCCACGCCGCTGCGCCTTGCTGGCTCACCGTCGCGGTGTGTCGCAGAGCGTTTGGTGGGCCGGCAGGCCGCCCAAATCCGCCTATTCGGCCGGTGCAGCCCTGTTGTTGGCCCGCCACCTGATGCCAGCGTCGATAAAGTCGTCGATCTCGCCGTCGAACACTGCCGAGGTGTTACCGACCTCGTGGTCGGTGCGTAGATCCTTGACCATCTGGTACGGGTTGAGCACATAGGAGCGCATCTGGTCGCCCCAGGATGCCTTCACATCGCCGGCCATTGCCTTCTTCTCGGCGTTCTCCTGTTCCTGCATCTGAAGCAGGAGTCGGGATTGGAGGACCCTGAGCGCAGCCGCCCGGTTCTGGAGCTGGGATTTTTCGTTCTGCATGGACACGACAATCCCGGTGGGGATATGGGTCAGCCGCACCGCCGAGTCGGTGGTGTTCACCGATTGGCCGCCGGGCCCGGATGACCGGAAAACATCGACTTTGATCTCGTTGTCGGGAATCTCCACCGAGTCGGTTTGCTCGATCAGCGGAATCACCTCGACGGCCGCGAAAGAGGTCTGGCGGCGACCCTGGTTGTCAAAGGGGCTGATCCGGACCAGGCGGTGCGTGCCGGCTTCCACCGACAGGGTGCCGAAGGCGTACGGCGCCTTTACCTCGAACGTGGCGGACTTCAGTCCGGCCTCTTCGGCATAGGAAGTGTCAAGGACCTGGGTGGGGTACCCGTGGCGTTCGGCCCACCGCAGGTACATGCGGAGCAGCATTTCCGCGAAGTCGGCGGCGTCCACTCCGCCCGCGCCGGAACGGATGCTCACTACCGCCTCCCGCTCGTCGTACTCGCCTGCCAGCAGGGTCACTACTTCGAGCCGGTCCAGGGAGGCGCTCAGGGACGAAAGTTCCTTCACTGATTCTTCTCTGGACGCCTCATCATCCTCGTCCTGGGCCAGCTCCACCAGCACTTCGAGGTCTTCGATCCGCGAGTAGAGGGTCTCGAGGCGTTCAAGCGCCGACTGGCGGTGGGAAAGTTTCGACGTGATCTTCTGTGCGGCGGCAGGATCATCCCACAGGTTGGGTTCACCGGCCTGTTCGCTCAGCTCCGCGATGTCGGTGCGGATCGCTTCAACATCAGCAACCTGCTCGATGTTGGCGTATTTGGTGCGGAGCGCGCGGATTTCTGCGGGAAAATCGATGTTTGCCATGATTGAACCAGCCTACGTCATGGCGCTGACGGCGGCCGCTGGCTGATGGCGCCGCTGCTAGTCAAGCGGGCCCTGCTGGGTCCGCTCCACTGCATCGGTGATGAGGGCATCGGCACCTTCGCGCATCATGGCACGCTGATAGTCGGCGCCCGTGCCCCGGCGCTCGATCTGGTGCAGGAGCCGAAGCACGGTCGCTTCGTCGTCGTAGTCGCGCAGTACCGGAAGCACCCGCTCAATGAGGAGGTGCACGGCGTCGGCCGCCTCGCACAGCCCGCCCAGGACTGGGTTCACCAGAGGTCCACCCAACCCGTACCTGCTCGCCGTCCAACTCGCCGCCCGGAGATCGGCGGACGTGGCGCCGGGTGCTGGTTCACCGGCCCGCCAGGCTCTGGCACTTTCCTCCACGAGGGCCCTCGCTAGGGCGGCAATCAGAACGGCGTCGGCACTGAAAAGGCAGACATCGCAGACCCTGATCTCGACCGTTGGGTGCCGCTGGGCGAGCCTCGCATCCAGGTAGACCATTCCTTCGTCGAGGATGACCCCGTCATTCAGCCGGGCGCGGATCATCTTCTCGTACGAGGACACGGATCCAAACGCTTCATAGGTCCCCGAGGTGGGCCAGCGCAAATTCAGGGGGTACCGGTAGCTGGCGTAGCCGCTGTCCGCTCCGTTCCAATACGGAGAGTTGGTGCTGAGTGCCAGCAGGACGGGCAGCCACAGCCGGATCCGGTCCAGAACGGCAACCCCCTCGTCGGGGGATTCAATCGAGACGTGGATATGAAATCCGCAGGTCAGGTGTTCGGCGAGCGCAAGCCCATAGAGGTCCCTCATCCGGGCGTACCGGTTGTCTGGTGCCAGCCGGAGTGCCGTCGGGTGGATGCTGGTGGCCAGCGCCGCGACCCGCGCGCCGGCCTGTTGGGCCGCGCGGTCGGCCTGGCGTCGGCCCCCCTGAATTGCTGCCGCCAGGTCCCCCAGAGCGGAATAAGGCTTGCTGATGACCTCCAGTTGTTGCTGCTGCAGTTCCAGCGTCAGTTCGCTGACGTCGTCGGCGGCGGGTACGACGCCGGACAACACCTGCGGCGCGAGCGGCGCCGGCCGGCCGGTGTGTTCATCCAGGAGCAGCAGTTCCTCTTCCACACCGAAGGTTCTTACCGCAGGACCGGTGGGGTTGTTGTCTGCTGGCTGCACTGCCTGCCCCCTTCTGGGCGTCAGCTCTGCCGATCATCATCGGATTCGAAGATGAGAGCTTAGTCAGAAGGTTCCTCAAATCTGAAAATGGTGTCAAGGGTCAATCGCGGTCACGGCACCTGACGCCCCTTGAGCCATTTGGTGTGGATGGGGGTGGAATAAGCGAGGCCTGAGGTCAGTTTTAGCGGTGGAAGACTACGCGCACGAGTGAGAGGGCAGAATGCTGAGGACGGTCGTGATCGGAGCCGGGCAAGCTGGCCTGTCCGCGGCATACTATCTGCGGCGGCAAGGGCTTGAACCCGATGAGGACTTCGTGGTCCTGGACGCCAATGACGGCCCCGGTGGCGCCTGGCGTCACCGCTGGCCGTCACTCACCTTCGGCACTGCCCACAATATTCACGACCTGCCGGGCCTTGAGGTTGGCATCCCCGACCCGACCGAGCCCGCGTCGTCGGTGGTCAGTCGCTACTACGGCGATTATGAAAGGCAATTCGACCTCCCGGTACACCGCCCCGAGGCGGTCACCGAGGTGGTGTCCCCCTCCCCAGCCGGTCCATTGCGAGTAGTAACCCAGTCAGGCAGCTGGGATGCCGAGCTAATCATCAATGGCACCGGGACCTGGGACCGGCCCTATTGGCCGTTTTACCCCGGCCGGGAGCTGTTCCTGGGGAGCCAGCTTCATACCCACGATTTCCAATCTGCGCGGCACTTCCGTGGCCTGCACGTGGTGGTGGTGGGGGCGGGGACGTCAGCGGTCCAGTTCCTGCTCCAACTTGCCGACGCCGGCGCCACAACGTCCTGGGTCACTCGCCGTCCGCCGTCCTTCACCGGGCGGGAGTTCAATGCCGAATGGGGCAGGGAAGTCGAAGCCCGGGTCAACGAACGAACGGCGGCCGGACTCCCTCCTGCGAGCGTGGTGTCGACCACTGGTCTGCCACTGACCCGCCAATATCAAGACGGGATAGCTGCAGGGATCCTCGTCTCGGTGGGTCCGATGCGGGCTGTCACCCCAGAGGGCGTCCTGTTGGCAGACGGGACAGAAGTCCGCGCGGATGTCATCCTGTGGGCCACCGGGTTCCGTCCGGCACTGGACCACCTCGCTCCGCTGAAATTACGGGAGGCCGGGGGCGGAATCCGGATGAAAGGGGTGCATGTGCTCAAGGATCCACGCGTGCTGTTGGTGGGGTACGGTGCCTCGGCCTCAACACTTGGCGCTACCCGCGCGGGCAGGGCGGCCGCAGTCGCCGCTGTGAAGCGACTGCGGGAGGTGGGGAGCCTGAGGGCTGGCGTGGCATCAGAAGATCAGGTTCAGTCCGTTCCACCCAGTGCCCACCTGCATTCGGGGCAGCCAGCCCCCTGAGCCGTTGCCCGGATACAGCCACAGAATCCCCCGGCTGTCACGAGCAAGGACATCGGCGGTGCGATCCCCGTTAAAGTCGCCGGGGCTCATCACCGCTGTCATCGAGTTCCAGCCGTGCCCCACCCTCGAGCGAGGCAGCCATCCCCCTGTGCCGTTGCCCGGATACAGCCACAAATAGCCGTTCGCTTTGTCGCGGGCCAGCAGATCAACCCGGCCATCGCCATTGAAATCACCGGGACCCACAATGGCGTTGAAGGCATTCCAGCCACTACCAACCCGGACCCGCGGCAGCCACCCCCCGGACCCATTTCCCCGATACAGCCAGAGGTACCCGGTGGTCCGTTCCCGGGCGAGAACATCCACAAACTGGTCTCCGTTGAAATCCCCTGGCCCAAGGATGCTGTTGAAAATGTTCCAGCCACTACCAACCCGGACCCTCGGCAGCCACCCTCCTTTGCCGTTGCCCCGGTACAGCCACAGATATCCGGTAGCCGCCTCGCGGGCCAGCACATCAGCGGGACCGTCGCCATTGAAGTCACCCGGTGTCTCGAGAACGTCAAATCCGTTCCAGCCCGACCCGATCCGGACACCACTCCACGCAGTGCCATCTCCCTTTCCGCGGTACATCCGGAGATCACCGGTCGCTGTGACGCGAGCCAGGATGTCGTTGTTCCAGTCACCGTTGAAGTCGGCGGTGGAACGGGACAGCGTCGATGCTGGAATGGCCAGGGGTGTGAAGGCGTAGGGCTCGCAGGTCAGGTTGTAGTCCCGGGTGTCGTCGTACCACTGGGAGAGATAGACGCGCCCGCCGGAGAAACTCGGCTGCCGGCAGCGGTCCAGGGCCTCGGTGGGATAGTCCAGCCTCCCGGCCGTCGCCCACACCGGCACCCCGGGAAGTCGCCAGGATCCGGTGATCTCCGCCCACCCCGAGGCATAGGAGTAGAGGCCGTAGGAGAAGCCCGCATCGCGGAGCCCGCGCATCAGTCCCTCGATGATGAGCCGGTTGTCGCGTTGCTGCGCCGTGGTGCTGGTGGGCCACGGCTGGGCTGGCCGGGGTTCGACGTCGATCCACACCACCGGTGGCCGGAACCCTATCCGGTTCATGCTGGCGACGGCGAACCGCGCTTCCGAGTACCCCACGTTCGATAGCCGACCCGCACGGGTACTGCTCGCCCACGGCCCTCGTGCACCATAGGTATTCAACTGGGCAGCAGTGGGAAACCCTGCCATTGCGTAGCCGTGGGTCGACTTGTTATTGGTTTTGGTCCAGGTGACCTGACTTGCCAGGCATGGGTTTTCGGTGAAGGGCAGACCCTTGGTGAGTCCGATAACCACGAACTGGGTTGACGTCGGCGGCATAGGCAGGCCGAAACCGCCGGCCGCTGGTGGGCATTGGGGCCAGGAGATATCGTGACCGTAAAGGGGGGCGGCCTGCGCAGGGGGTGCAACTGTCACGAAGCCGAAGAGAAGCGCCAGCGACGTTCCAATCGCCAATGCCATCCGTCTGAGCGAGCGAGCCATCATGTGAACCACCTCATCCAACTAGATCATTTTACCGCCGATCAGGGGTTTGGGATGGGTCAAATTCCCGCCAATTTGATCGTTCCGAAGTCTCAGCGGGTCAACTCTGAGCGGGCCTCGGCGGTCACGGCGATGGGGATCCCCTCCGGTACGAGAAAGTTCACGACGGGTGGATGGACAACCGCAGTCAACACCACCTGGGCCGTCCTGTTGTCAGGTGCTCCGGTCCCCGGGTCCATCGTCAGCCCGTCGAAGCGTGCGCTGGCACCGGTCAGGTGAAGGTACTCCTGCACCGTTGTCCGGACCAGCGTGGCATCCAGTGCTGGCAGGGGGGCCTCCGCACCCGGAAGTGGCTCGGCCAGTCTGAAGGTGTCGGCGGCGGTCAGGGCCGCGCCGTCGGCAACTGACAATAGCTTTTGCCGGTCGAGGTAAACAGCCGATGCGGCGAGCACCACGGTCAGAATTAACAGGGATAAAAGCAGGTATCCGATCACCATGACTATGACCTGCCCCTCCTCGGGTCCGGAAGCATGAACTTCCCGGACCGAAGGGAACTTAGGGCGGGTCATCTGAACCGTTCCACCAGTTGTGTCGCCGACGAGTCGACGACCACTACCGAATCGTCGACGCTGTGTCCGGGCGGCATGAACGGCAAGTTGATGCCGAGCCGGACACCGACCGTCACCCCTGAACCGGGGGTGAGGCATTCACCGTTGCAGTTCACCTCGATCTCCGCTTCCGACGCGTCGAAACCGAAATCGTTCAGGACGAGGATCGCTGCCTGATGCGCCTGAAAGGTTGCCTCAGGCAGCGATTCCTCGGTGACGTAAATTTTGGCTGCCTGATCAGCGGCCCCGACCACGGCGAAGGAACCCGCCTGTAACCGACCAATGGTCAGGACAAAGTAGATCACCGGCACCAGCAAAACGAGTCCGAGGAAGACAAATTCGACGACGGCGCTCCCCCTCTCCTGTTCAGCTGTCGGTGGGCTCGCGTGGAAGCACCGCATGACCAGTCACCTCCAACACTCCCGCGGGACCGATCAGGCCGATCACTGGCAGTGGCGCCCGGACGGTCACCGCCAGCAGCGACAATCCGTTCTGGTTGATTTCGTCGACGGAGATTTCCTCGGCGTATCCATCGCTGAGTGCAGTGGAGATGATGACTCCAGTTCGCTGTTGCGCGTCGGCTGCGGTCCGATCAGCCAGCGTTCCGTAGCGTGCCCCTGACGACGCCGCATCAATCAGGGTGTTCCGGACGTGAAGCACCAGGGTGAGCTGGATGACCGCAACGAAAATGACGGTCAGGAGTCCCCCGATCAGTGCGAAGTCCACCACCGCTGCCCCACGCTCGTGGCTGGTATTGCCGTCCGGTTCTCTCCTCACCGCTGGCCGATCAGGGGCTGACGCGACTGATCGCATCGTTGAAGAGGTTCTCCAATGCGGGGCCGGCCAGAGCGAGCAGCGCTGCTACCAGTACCGCGGACATTAGGGTGATCATCACCCAGCCGGGAACATCTCCTCGCTCGGGCGGGTCATCCGCTGCGTTGTTCACCGTTCTCACCAGCCGGGTGAGCGCGAGCGCCAGGTACAGGTGAAGAGCTTGCAGGATCCGGTAAATGATTCGGTTCAGTTTCACTTTTTCCTCTTCCGTCGACACTGGTGGGTGGATTACAGGCCAAGGCTGATGAGTGCGATGCCTGGGTACACGGCAAAAAGGACCGTCAGGGGAAGCACCCCAAAAACCAGGGGGATCATCATGGCGATCTCCTTCTTCCCGGCTGCTTCCATCAACTCGCGTTTGGATACATCACGGACGTCCTGCGCCTGCGCCCGGAGAACATCGGCGAGCGGAGTTCCACGCTGCACAGCGACAGTGATGCCATCCACAAAACGCACCAGTGGTGTCAGCCTGGTCCGGTTCGAAAAATCCTGCAGAGCAGTCATTAGCGGCGACCCTGCTCGGGTTTCCGCGAGCACCCGCTCGAACTCCCGGGAAAGCTCCCCGTTAGATGTTCGACAGATCCGCTCGAGGGCACCCGTCGCGCTTTCGCCTGCGCTGACCGCGAGGGCCATTAGCTCGGCCAGGCTCGGGAACTCGGCCAGCATCCTAGCTTCCCTTCTCCGAATCTGGACCGACAGGAAGTAGTCCCGCAACACGTAGCCTCCCACCGTGCACCCGATCACGATGGCTACAGCGGGAAGCGGGCCGATGCTGCCCGACATTGCCAGGGATACCATCAGGAAAGTGGATGTGCCAAGGCCGAAAGCTGCCCACAGTATTTGCTTGGCCCGAAAGTCGGCCACCTGTTGTTCCTGACCCGCCTGCGATAGGCGTCTCGCGAGGGCTGCGGATGCCGGGTTGAACCGGCCCAGCCAGCGGACGACGTCGTCCAGTACCGGCCGTGCGATGCGCTCGATTGGCCCAAATGGGCTCACTGATGACGGCGGTCCATCCAGTAGCCGGGAACGAACGTCCACTGATTTCAGCTGCGGTGCTACACGGTCAACGAATCGTGCTGGTCGAAAGAAGGGGACCCGCACCAGAATGAGCCAAAGACCAGCCCCGAGGGAGCCGCCCATCAGGATGGCCAGTGCCTGGTGGTCCATCATCGCAGTACCCGTTCGTCCTGGGGCAAGGCGCCGATCCGGAGCATAATCCGGTAGCAGACCACCGAAACCACCAGACCGCCAATTAGCACTCCGGCACCCGTGGCGGTGTTATAGGCTCTTACCGCTTCCGGGCGGGTAGCGAGCAGCATCAGCACGAGCCAGGGGGCAGCAACGGCCAGCCGCGCAGCATTGATGGTCCAGGACTGGCGGGCTTCCAGTTCGCTTCGTGTCCGGGCGCTATCCCGCAGAAATTCCGCGAGCGTGCCCAACAGCCGTCCAAGGTCGGAGCCACCTACATCCCGAGTCATTCTCAGCGCCTCGATGATGCGATCTGCGACCGGATCAGCGAGTCTGGCTTTCAACCGCTCCAGGGCATCATCGAACCGGGCGCCCGCGCGGTAGTCGTCGCTGAACGCGGTGAAGGCATGACGCAGCTCTGTAGGACCCTTCTCGCCCAGTTGGCTGATGGCTTCGGGCAGGGACAGCCCTGCGCGGATGGCTGATCGCAAGTGATCGACGACGTCGGGCCAGAGTTCTCTGAGTGAAGCCGCCCGACGACGCGCGTGCCACCTGACGACTCCCACGGGTAGCAGCGAACCGAACAGACCGAAGCAGGCCGCGATCGGAGGAGACCCTGTGAGGACGAGCACCGCAAGGAAGACCACCCCTCCGATGCCCAGTGACGTGGCAATCAGGCCTCCCGCTGAGACAGCTTCGATACCCGCGCGCAGCAGCAGGTCGTCAACTCGGCGGTTTCGGCGAGTAGTCTGCTGACTTTTGCGCGGTTCAGCCCAGAAGGACCACCAGATCATGAACAGACCCGTTCCGAGTCCTGCCCCGATGACCGTAGTCATGTCGCTGGTTCCAGGAGGCGGGCAATCTGGAAACCTGCACTGGCGAATTTTTCTTCGGAGGGCATGGCGGACGCTGTGACAACGAGGTCACCGTCGACTCTTTGAAACACGGTCGATGATTCGATGATGCCGTTTTCCACCCGCCTGCCGAGGGACAGAATTTCAGTGACCCTCCTGCGTCCGTCTCGAAAGCGTTCGCAGTGAACCACGAGATCGATGCATGACGCCACAGTGGGCACCACAAAAGCACTAGAGATGTTGTCGCCGGCCAGCAAGGGAAGAGTGCAGATCTTAGTCACTGCGTCATGGGCGCTGTTGGCATGCACGCTGCACATCCCCGGCAGCCCAGAATTAAGGGCGACCAGCATGTCAAGGCTTTCCGCCTCACGAACCTCACCCACGATCAGCCGGTCGGGGCGCATCCGAAGCGCTTCTTTGACCAGTCTCCGGAGCGGAATCTCCCCCTGTCCTTCCAAATTGGGTGGTCGGCATTGCATTCCCACCACGTCTCGCAGCGGAAGCTTGAGTTCGAAGATTTCCTCGACCGTCACCACCCGTTCCCGGGAGCCGATACTCGAACCGAGACAGTTCAGCAGGGTTGTTTTACCGGCCTGGGTGGCGCCCGACACCAGGATGTTCAGCCCGCTCACTACCGCTGCGTCGAGGAATCGGGCAGCTTGCGGCGACAGGGTCCCCAACCCGACGAGGTGTTCCAGCCGGGTCGCTTTGGCAATGAACTTTCGAATATTGACTGACCAATGACGGCGCGTCACATCCGGGATGACCACATGGAGGCGTGATCCATCAGGCAGTGCCGCATCCACAAACGGAGAGGATAGGTCGAGCCGTCTGCCCGATGATTTGAGCATGCGTTCGACCAGGTCGTGGATTTGCTGCTCGCTCAAAACCAGCGAGGTCAACTCTGATTCACCGGATCGCGCCACGAAAATCTCGGTAGGTGAGTTGATCCAGACCTCTTCGACTGTCGGATCATCGAAGAACGGCTGCAAGGCGCCAAAACCGGCGACGGCGTCGAACACGAACTTCCGCGCCACGTCGCGCTGCCCGAGTTGTGGGAGTGTACCGAGCATGGTGCGCTCGTCGTAATCGTCAACGGCGGCCTGTACCAGGCGCAACACCTCATCACTCTGCCGGGCCGGGTCTAGCCCACGACGGCGGATGAGCTCACGAACCTCATCCTCGATAATGCGTACGGCGTCCATAGGAGTCCCTTGAAACAGGGCAGCCCGGCCTCTGGGGCCGGAACGCCCGAGACCGTGGGTGTAACCGGTGAATGCACTACAGGATAGGGGAAACAGGGGTCTTCGCCCACCCCCTGGTCAGGCGCTGTGGATAACGATCACCCTTGCCGTCACAGCTGCATCTGTAGTCACATCAGTAACAGTGGGCTATCCTCGAGGGGACGACGCCCTCTCTCGCCTCGGGCTCGCATGACTCGGAGACTTTTCTGTGAACCACTCTCGCGCCTCTACTGTCCTTGCCGCCGCATTCCTTACCGCAGCGTTAGCTGCTGGGTCGGTGCCAGCCGTCGCCACCCCGCAACCCGTCCCACCAGAACCGACCATTTCGGCGCCGGCTGACGCAACGCCGCCCGAATTGACACCTGCTGGTCCTCCTGATGGCCCCACGACGCCGGCTCCTGCCGAGCCGGAGATCGTCGATCCTGAGATCGTTGATCCGGCGGCGGGGACTCCGCTGCCCGGCGAGGTGGCGCCCGCAGAGATTGCACCTGAAGAACTTACCGCTGACGAATTAGCCGCGGATCCTGAAGCACTTGCGAAATTGATCGGTCCCCATGGTGCGAGCCTGGGGCAAGGCGCCGAGCGGATCGCCGAGTCCGGAGATCCGCAGATCCCAACCGCCCGGGAACTTCAGAACCAGTCAACTTTGAGCGACGCGCCTGCAGCAGCTACCGATCCTGCGGCGGTGAACCTGTGGCGCCCCCAAGGCACACTGGGCGTTGACGTCAGCAGCTACCAGGGCAACGTCAACTGGGCAACCGCCTGGAACCAAGGCTCGCGATTCGCCTACACCAAAGCCACCGAGGCGACGAGTTACAAGAACCCCTACTACACCCAGCAGTACACGGGTTCGGCAAGCGCTGGCATGGTCCGCGGCGCCTACCACTTCGCCATCCCCAACGTGTCCTCCGGAGCTGATCAGGCGAATTACTTCATCGACAACGGCGGCAACTGGACCTCGGACGGTAAAACCCTTCCGCCACTGCTCGACGTCGAATACAACCCCTACCCGTCGCTCGGAAACTCCTGCTACAACATGAGTCCCTCGCAGATGGTGAACTGGATCAGGGACTTCTCGAACACGATGCTCAACCGCACCGGTCGCGTGCCCATGATCTACACCACCACCGACTGGTGGAACAGGTGCACGGGAAACTCAACAGCCTTCGCCAACCACCCGCTGCACATCGCCTCCTACAACAATGTCGGCGCGGGCACCCTCCCCTCCGGCTGGAACAAGTACAGCCTCTGGCAGTACACCAGCAAAGGTCCAGTGGTCGGCGACTGGAACGTCTGGAACGGCACGTCCGCCGCCCTTCAACGCTTCGTCCGGAACGAGGCAGCGCCAGCTCCGGCACCCCAACTGCCCTCAATCCGTTCAACCGCCGACGTGATAGCAATCGACAGCGCTGGCAAGCTCTTCAACTATCCGAGCACCGGGCGCGGCTCACTCGGGACCAGGGCACAGATCGGGACAGGTTGGGGATCCGCCAAATCAATTCACCAGGTGGATTGGAACGACGACGGAGTCCTCGACATCCTTGCCCAGTGGAATAACGGCCGGCTGAGCGTTTACTACGGGCAGCCAGCAGGAGGATTCCAACCGGCCATCGTTCTGGCAGCGTCAGGATGGGGTGGCATGCAGCTCTCCGTTGGCGATTGGATACGTGGCGCCCGCCCATCCATAACGGGCGTCCGTGCGGACGGCTCACTCCATTACTGGGCGCAGACCCGCACCGGATCCTTGGCTGCTCCTCGCCAAGTCGGCCACGGGTTTAACGGAATGCAAATAGTGATGACCGATTACGACACGAACGGCACCCAGGATCTGCTCGCTCGCAACAGCAAGTCACAGCTGGTGTTGTACAAGGGCAACGGCGACGGTCGCTTCGCTCCTGCGTCGAGGCCGGTAGTTGGCTCAGGGTGGGGAAAGATGGTGACTCTCAACGCGGTGTCGGGCTTCAAGGGCAGCGGCACTCAAGGCATTATTGCCAAACGCAACGACGGCAATCTGTATTACTATTCGATCGTGGACGGGGCCCGGTGGGGTACCTCAGGGCAGATCGGCCACGGCTGGTTGTCCATGAGGATCACTGGCGCTCAAATCAACTAAGCGGTAATCAGCACCCGAACGCGGCGCCCGGCCAGCGCCGCGTTCGGGTGCTTACCTGCGGGAGCCGCGTTGTTCGATCACGGCCGAGTACAGGTCAAGGAGGGTCGCCACACCAACCTTCGCGTCATGTACCCGCCCAATAAATCCCGGCCCATCCTGGACGGAAGCAGCTCCCCGAACGTCGTCAATAACTGAGAAGACGCTGGCGGCGACCGCTGCTGGCCCGGCGGCGCCCAACAACTGGAGCAGCGGATAATACTCAGGATTGGCGCTGCTCACGACTGGTACGCCGGTAGCTAACGCCTCAAGTTCGCTGACGCTGAGGACGTCAGTCATTTGCCCAATGACCACCGACGCCGTCGCCAGCCACTCACGGTAGTCATCGTGTGGCATTTTCGGGACGAGGGTGACGCCCACATTCCGGGCTTCTTCCGTCTCGGACCCCCAGTCCAGTCCTAACAGTTCAAGGTCCGGTCGTTCCCGCTTCAGGCGTGCGGCTACCTCAATCTGGGCTTCAGCACCCTTCACCGGATCCCAGCGGGACGCGAAGATCACGCGGCCCGTCACTGGTCGCCACCGCGGGGCTCGGTCCAATCGCACCGTCACGGGAAGGTACACCGCCCGGTCTGTGAGATTCTCGACGTGTTCCCTTAGATCAGGGGTCGAGTAGAGAACCCGATCGGCGTGTTCAGTGCCATAACGCAGCTTCGGAGTCCAGTCCTCTTCGTACTGGCGGGTCCGCACGTCAGTACCGTGAAGGTGAAGGACCCATGGTGACCGCAGCCAGCGCGCGTGGGGAGCCAGTCCGCCAGTGTGAATATGAACGACGTCCGAACGCGCGCTTTCCAACGCTAACGTCGCATCCCAGGCAACCGGACGCGTTCGTTTTACGATGTGTCCCAGCGGGCCCGACCACTTGCGCCTGTAATACCAAGGAATTCCGGTCATCCTCCAAGGTTGGCCCATTTCGTTGGCCATATCCACCAGGTTCCGGCCCACCATTGCCGCATCATGGACGTGGAGGGCTCGTATGTGATTCGGGTATCCGGACACTATGCGATACCGCTCAGCTTCTTGACTGCCTTGGCCCAGATGATCGATTCATTCGCCGCACCAAGGATCTCGGCGTTCTCGTGGGAAGCCTGTTTCATGGCCGCAATTTCCTCGGCTGTGGCAGCCACGAGCAGTTTCGCTGACGTCTCGGCGTCAAAATCCTCCGCAACAATGCCGATTCCGTATTGGTTCACTATCCCAGCCATCTCTGTCGATGGGCCGATGAGGAGGGCAAGACGGGCCTGGACGAATTCGAAGAGCTTATTCGGCAAAGCGTGCCGCATGTTGAAGTTTAGTGGCGGGCACAGGTAGAAACCTACGTCGTAACCGTGCAGGAAAGGCACAATCTGATCGAAACTCACTGGGGGCAGTACCCGGACTGCGTTGTTGGGTATGGAATCTGCCAATGCTGTGAGCTCGTCAATATACTTTTGCTCCCCGGGAACGAGCACCACGTCGAAGGTGGCAGTTCCAGGTTTGATCTCGTTCGCCCGCTTGACGGCTTCCATCATTACTTCGATTCTGCGGCTTCGCCCAGCAGCCCCAGCATGGACCAGGCGTAACGGCAGCTTCACGGGCGTCGGGGAGAACCGCGGATCGTATGGAGAGGCATTCTTGACAACTCCCGGCTCTGGAATTCCGTATACCTTTGCGTACTCCTCAGCGATGCCCTTAGCGACAGTTGTCACGGAATCGGCTTTCGTCACATACTTGCGGCAGGCCCAATTCATCATGGGGCCGATAAGCAGGCGCCAGACGATCTTGTCCTCTCCCTGCCGGGGTGCGTACTCATGCAGATCGGCATGAACACCCAGACGGGGGCGCAGGGCGACCGCCAAGGGCACGGCCAGTGCGTCGTTAGCCACGACGACGTCAACGCTGCCTGCGGGCACAAGCCGACGAACCAATTTCACACGTTCCGAATCGAAATACAGCCGTTCATGGAAGCGAGCGCCCAACAATAGACCGAGGTTGACCGATCCAGTCCTCAGCCGCTCAAGGTTCCTCGGTACCTCAAAATGCTCCACGGCCCCTTCCACCGCTTTCCCATAACCGCAAGTCACGACGTCTGCGAACTCACTGAACAACCGAATCTGGCGCAGAACACGCGGATCCCTTTGGATCTCGGAAAACGATAGAACAAGAATTCGCGGTCGAACCGCCGGGGCAACTGCTTCGGTCATTTCTTCACTTTCATTGTCGGTGCGTGGGTCGGTGTACCGTTCTAGCTATTGTCCTCGGTCCAGGAGCGCCTTGACCGCATCAGTCCAGGGTGCCGACAGGGTTTCTGCGCCCAATTCCTTCGATGCGCCGTGCGATGCTCGCTTCTTCTCCGATACCTCGTCGGCCGTCAGTCGAAGCAACAAGTTGGCTGTCGACTCAGCGTCGAACCCCTCGGCCACCCACCCGACACCGTGACTGATCACCACCTGCTCCATTTCGGGCGACGGCCCGATGATCACGGCGAGTCGAGCCTGAATGTATTCAAACAGCTTGTTTGGTAGTGCGTATTTCAGATTGAACGTGGTCGGCGGACAGATAAACAGCCCCACGTCGTAGCGATGCAGCAGCGTGACTATCTGG
This sequence comes from Arthrobacter sp. TMT4-20, assembly GCF_054510775.1. NCBI lineage: Bacteria > Bacillati > Actinomycetota > Actinomycetes > Micrococcales > Micrococcaceae > Arthrobacter > Arthrobacter sp. TMT4-20. The sequence continues at coordinate 263,918 of NZ_JBTNDW010000001.1, forward strand.
TCGAATCTGACGGGTGGTATTACTCGGATCGCCTCACCCGGGACAGCATTCGCCCGTTCAATGAGCTCAGCTATGTAAAGCTTCTCGCCGGGGACCAATACCAGGTCCAACGTAGCTGTCCCAGGCACTTGGCGGTTTGCCTCCGCCACCGCGTCGATCATCACTTCTACCCGCCGGCTTCGTCCGGCCGCGCCGGTATGAACGATACGGAGCGGGCTTTCCACCGGGGTCGGGCTGAGTTGGCTCTCATAGGGTGCGGCGTTGGGAACAAACGATGGTTCCGGAAAACCGTAGACCTTGTTGTATTCCCGTGCAATCCCCTTCGCGACAGTCGACGTGGACGATGCTTTGCTCACGTACCGCCGGCACGCCCAATCCATGAAGGGTCCCACGAGGAGCCGCCACCGACGTCGGTCCTCACCCTGGCGGGGTGCGTACTCGTGAAGATCCACATGCACGCCCTTGACCGGCCGTAAGGCGAACGCCAGAGGCGCCGCTATCGCATCGTTGGCGATGATAACGTCAAAACTGCCTTCAGAAACCCTTTGCCTGACGTAACGCACTTTTCCCGACCCAAAGTACAAACGCCGATACATTCTCAGGATGCTGAGGGAGACCACCAACTTGTAGTTCAGGCGCCAGGGCTCGAGGCTCTGCGGTATTTCAATATGATCAGTTACACCCGATGGAGCACCCCCATATCCACACGAAACGACATCGGCGGAACCGCGGAGCAGGCCGATCTGCCGAAGAACCCGGGGGTCGCGTTCGATCTTGGAAAAAGACAAGACGAGGATGCGCGGACGCACTGTAGGTTCGCGGATATCGGTCATATCAATTCACTTTCAGCGCCCCATCAGGATCGCGGATCGCAGGTTTAAAGTGCTTCGGATCAAGCCAGACCTGCAAGAGCCGCTTGCTCGGCAAAGTCGGGCATTTGCGCGACCACCTCGGAGAAGGTTCCCTGGGCTGCGAGACGACCATCGGCGAAGAAGAAGACAATGTCGCTGTCCCGGATCGTCGAGAGCCGGTGTGCGACGGTGATCGTTGTGACGCTCCCGGCCAGGTTCCTGATGGCCTTGGTCACGGCAGCCTCAGTGGTTGTGTCGAGGGCGCTTGTCGCTTCATCCAGCACGAGGATTGCCGGGTCGGCGTAGAGGCCACGGGCAATACCGAGGCGCTGCCGCTGTCCACCGGACAGTGCCATTCCCCGCTCGCCGGCGGCACCGAGGATGCCGTCGGGCCGAGCCTCAACAGCGTCGAGCATTTGGGCACGCTTCAGTGCCCGTCGAACACGGTCCGGATCGACCTGATCCGGATCCCAAGTGAGGGCCACGTTTTGGGCGATCGATGCGTCGAACAGGGATACTTCCTGCGGTACGTAGCCAACCCGAGACCTCCAGGAGTGAAGGACCTTACGCATTGGAATGCCGCCGATCAATACCTCGCCGGAGCTCGGTAGCAGCAGGCCAAGTAGGAGGTCGATCAGCGTGGACTTCCCGGCACCCGATGCGCCGACGACAGCGACGCGCGAGCCGGCGGGGATGGTCAGGCTGAGCTCGGAGAGTGCCGGAGCTTCAGTATTGGGATAGCTGAAGTTGACGTTCTTGAGGACAATGTCCGGCACGCCCACTGGAAGTTCAGCCTGATCGGGTTCGTCCTGCTCTTTCGCACGGGCTTCCGACTCCCGGATGTCGGTGAGCACCTGCTCGGCGAAGGGTGTACTTGAGTGAACCATCGACAGGATCGCTTGAAACCGTGTCAGTGACGGAATAATCCGAAAACCTGCCACACCAAATAGCGCAACCGCAGCCAATGCGTTGGTCACCGGGTCTATCCCTGCTGGGCTGGTGAGCATACCGATGGCGCCTACCAGCATGAACCCGCCGATCAGTGCTGATTCGAGGACAAACCGTGGCACCTGGCTCAGGAAGGATGCCATGGCCCTCGCCTTGGAGGAGTGAATCCGGTTGCTGTGAACAGCGCGTTCGACGTCGTCAGTGGCGCCTTTGAGGGTGACTTCCTTAAGCGCACCAACTGCCTCAGTCAGCAGTCTGACAGTCTTGAAGGAGAACTGCCGGTTGCGGCGGCCATTGGCTACTGCCCTGCGGGAAATAACGCGGGACAGCAGGACCGCTACCAGCCCAAGGTAGATGACTGCAGTTGTGGCGGTAATCCAGTTGCTAACAAAAAGCACCATGAGGACGGCCAGTACTGAAACAATTTCTCCGGCGAGGGTCATGGAGGGCATCAGGACGCCGGACACCGTGATTGACACTCCGGAATCGACTGAACGCACCAGTTCCGCCGAGTTCCGCTTGAGTCGGTCCACCCACGGAGCTCTCATGTACGCAGCGAGCAGCCGGTCGCCAATCGCCACTTCATGGGAGGCGAAACGGGACGTGGCGAAACGCAGGAGCAGCACATTCAACGCGCTCTTAATGATGACCAGCGTGCAGAAGATCGCCAGAACCGTGATGTAGTCGGGCACGGAATCGATGGTGCCGAAGGGGCCCAGCTGGACCGAATTACCGGTGATGATGCTCGACATGACGATGGCAATCAACCCGAGCGCGACGACGTCTATGAGCGACAGCAAAGAGGAGAGGATAGCGAACCGGATGAGGAATTGCCTGGCAGAATCCGGGAGTACAGCCAAAAGCTGCTTGTTAATCTGTATCAGTGATTTCATATCTTTTGGAACCTTAGCCTAGTTGCCGTCGTGAGGATTCCCGGAACGGGTTCCCTGCGCCTCGGGTGGCTGAGTCCCGGTCTCCCAGATCCTCGGGGTCTCGTCTAGAGCGATCCGACGGGCTAGCTTGGTCATGGACTCTTCCATCCTGCGGTAACGCTGTGCTGTCGATGCCATGAATACCAGGAAGCACACAATGAGGGCGTACAGAACAAGGTCTGTGCCCCGACCAATTCCAAACGCTTGCGCCACGCGGGTCAATACGACGGGAAAGAAAATCGACAACGCTGCGACGAGGGCGAATGCGAGCAGCAGGATACGGCGGATCGCCAGGTGATGGGCATTAGCTCCCCCCCGCATCAAAACGAGGGAGCCCAGAATTACGGCAAGCACGAGGACGATCTGAACTATGAACAGCATGAAAGTTACCTAAGGAAGAGGTCGGCCAAAATATTCACGCCGTTCAGGAGTGATTGACCTTTGGACTTCGAATATTCTGTATACACGATCTCCACCGGGTGTTCCACGATCGTGGGCTTCAGCTCGGCCAGCTGGTGGATCAACTCTGACGCATGAGCCATCCTGTTTTGCCTCAGATGGATCTGACGGAGGGTGGCGGCATTGATGACGCGAAGACCATTGTGTGCATCGGTTAGGTCGATACCCGTCGATGCACTCGATTGCCAGGCAACCAGCCGCAGGACTACACGTTTAAGCGGAGAAATCTTGGTTCGGTCATCGAGAAAGCGCGACCCTAGGACCACATCAGCCTCACCGGCGGTGAGTCGAGCCAACATATCTGTAGCGTCTTGCACTCGATGCTGACTGTCAGCATCGAAAGTGATAACCGCATGCAGCTCCGGGTCCTGCAATGCGTATTCAAAGCCGGTTTGTAGTGCGGCGCCCTGGCCCAGGTTCACCGGGTGCCGCACGACTACCGCACCGGCTTCGGTGGCCACTCGTGGCGAGTCGTCGGTACTTCCGTCATCGATGCAGACGATATGAGGAAAGTGGGGAAGGAGCCCCTTAATAACGTCGCCGACAACAGTGGCTTCGTTATACATTGGCACTACAACCCAGGAACGGCTCATCAATTCAGTATCGCATAGCTACTGTCGAGGACCTGCCGTGGACGGGTCGCGTCTAAGCTGAACCAATGAGCTTTCCACCTGAAGACGACGGCGGCCAATAATGAGGCCACAGATACTCTGCATTTCCTTCTCCGACATTGATTCGGATTCGCGGGTGCTGCGGCAGTTAAGGCTGCTACGCGAGGCAGGCGACGTAACAACAGTCGGTTATGGCTCTGCCCCAGCCGGAGTCAGGGAACACCTCGAAATCGATTCCGCCCGCCCCTCGCTCCCACAGACCGTGCCGGGGGTAGCCAAACTCGCGCTCCGTCTGCACAAAGCGGTCGAGTTGCGCTCTCCGGCCGAGCAGGATGCCCTGAAGCTGTTGTCCGGGCGGAAGTTCGATCTGGTAGTTGCCAACGAGGCGCGCGCGCTCCCCTTGGCTCATGCAGTCGCCGCTGGAGCACCCGTGTGGGGCGACATGCATGAGTGGGCGCCCGAGGAACGCACCCAGGTGCTCTCCTGGCGGCTGCTCGTCGCTCCCTATATGACGCACGTCTGCCGCCAGTATCTTCCAACTGTCAGTGCAGTGACTACTGTCAATCACTCGATCGCTGATCTCTATAGGGATCGGTTCGGAGTACCGGTAGAAGTTGTCCGTAACTCCCTGCCTTTCACCCAGCTGGAGCCGTCGCCCATGGAGTCCGGCACCATCCGTTTGGTACACAGCGGGGGCGCCGTGCCCGGACGCAACCTTGAGAGCCTCATTAGCGCCGTCGCTCAGCTGGATGACCGGTTCACCCTCGACTTTTACCTCGTGGAAGCGCGCGACGGCGGCAAGTACCTCCGCGCGCTGAAGGGCCTGGCTGACGATGACAGCAGGATCCGATTCCATCCCCCGGTGAAGCCCGAAGAGCTGGCCCGCACCCTCAACGCCTACGACGTCGGCGTCTACCAGCTGCCCCCAGCCACCACCAACCAGCGTCTCGCCTTGCCGAACAAGTTCTTCGATTTTGTCCAGGCACGCCTGGCATTGGTTTTTGGTCCCTCCATCGAGATCTCGCAGCTGGTCCGGCAGCACGACCTTGGTTGGGTGACTGATGATTTTGATACCGAGTCCCTGGTCAAAACCCTGAGAGAGCTCACTCCCGAGGACGTGCAGCGATATAAGCACAACTCTCACGCCGCTGCGGCAGTGCTCAGCTCCACCGAGGACGAAAAAACTTCCCGAGCCATCATCGACCGCCTACTCAGAGCCAGTAGCTAATCCGCCAGTGGACTCGGATTCTCTCAGCCTTCTGAAGTATGGTGGCTACTGTTCCAAAATCGATGACCCAGGAGAATAAATGACGTGGTGGCAAGCTGCTCCCACAATCCTCAGTGCCCTGGCATTGATGTTCATCCCCGGCTACCTCATTGCCCGCTCCTGCGGCAGTAGGGGAATCACCGCAGGGGCGCTGGCCTCCCCACTCACCATCAGCGTCATCGCGCTGGGAGCAATTGCAGCGGACCTGGTCGGAGTAACGTGGAGCCTCTGGGTATTGATCGTACCCGTCCTCCTCCTCAGCGTGGGTGGACTAACCGTCCGCCTCCTGTGGCGCCATACTCATCCCACTGCTCATTCCGCCCGCCCTGCAGCACAACAGCACTCGGTCCAGCGGTCGATCGCGTTTGGATCGGCATTGGCCCTTGCAGCCGTGTTGATCGGGTGGCGGCTGATCGAAATCATCATCTCCCCGGACAATGTCTCGCAGACTTACGACGCCGGATTCCACCTCAACGCGCTGCAGTTCATCAGCGACACAGGCTCGGCTTCTTCCCTCACGTTGGGTGGCCTGACAACCAACGGCGCTGACCCTTATTTCTACCCGGCCGCCTGGCACGGTTTCGTCTCACTGCTCACCCAGCTGACCCAGGCGAGCATACCGGTGGCTGTCACAGCCTCAAGCCTGGTGATTTCGGCAGTGGTCTGGCCGATTGGCTGCATGTTCTTGTGTACCCGGATCACGGGCAACCGTCCCATCCCGCTTCTGGTCACCGGTGCACTCTCTGCAGCGTTCGGCGCCTTCCCTTACCTGATGCTTGATTTTGGCGTTCTCTACCCGAATTTGCTTTCCATAGCGCTGCTCCCAACCTCGATTGGCCTCGCAGCCATGGTCCTGCGCCTGAGCGCCGATAACCACGAAAAATGGGCAGTGAGTCTTCTGGGGTTCTTCGGAACGCTTCCCGGGCTCGCTTTGGCGCACCCGAGCACTCTGATGGCTCTTCTCGCCCTCATGTTGCCGATGGGCGCCGTCGCCCTTGTCCGGCATTGGCGTCACCTGCACCACACGCAGTCGAAGGCGTGGAGATATCTCCCCTCAGTTGCCTCGCTGATCGTCTACGCGGTGGCTGTGTACTTGTTGTGGCTGCGGCTTCGGCCCGGAGAGGCCGCCTCCGACTGGAAGCCATTCCAAACCCCGGCACAAGCGTTCGGCGAGGTGCTCACATCAGCACCTCAAAGTCGACCCATCGCCCTCATGCTGACCATCCTCGTGCTGGCAGGAATTCTTCATGTCCTCCAGCGGAAGGGCGGCTGGTGGGGATTGAGCCTATTCGTCGTGACCGGCTACCTCTTCGTGGTGGCGACAGCCTTCCCCCAGGACGACTACCGGGCGCTACTGACCGGTGTCTGGTACAACGACAGCTTCCGACTTGCAGCACTGCTCCCGGTGACCACCATCGTTATTGCTGTGATCGGCGGTTCCTGGCTCGTCACGACTTTCGTGGCTCGGATCCAATCCTCGGCAACGGGCGCGCATCGATCCGGATACAGAGCGTCACTGCCAGCGGTTGCTGCGTTGGTGATTGCCATAGCTGTCATCACTGTCGGCTCCCAGGGCAAGCAGATGCGGGAAACAGTCACCACGGCTCAAGAGAGCTACGAGCTCACCGAAGATTCCGATTTCCTGTCCATCGATGAACGGGCACTCATTGAGCGGTTGCCGGGCCAGTTGCCCGACGACGCGGTCATCGCTGGCAATCCCTGGACAGGCACCCTCTACGCGTACGCACTGGCTGGCATACCAACGCTGACTCCTCACGTTGGCTCGACCGGAGGCGACGAGAATCTGACCATCCTGAACCGTCTTCACCTAGCTGGCTCCGACCCTGACATATGTCAGCTAGTCGAAACACTCAATAGCTACTACGTGCTCGATTTTGGGGACACAGAGTTACACCTAGGCGACCATAACTACCCCGGTGTCGAGGACATGGCGATCAAACCTGGTTTCCGGCTACTGGATTCGGAGGGCGATGCCGCCCTCTACGAAGTAACTGCCTGTTAGGTACTGGCTCCCCCGGTAGCCGCTAAATCGAGCCGCCGCGGAGATGGGCGACGGCGTCGTGAACTGGCCCGTCGAAGATAATCTTGCCGTGGGCAAGAATGACTCCCCGTTCGCAGACCTGAGCAACGAGGTCCAGATCATGGCTGACAACCACAAGTGTCTTCCCAGCCGCTGCCAACTCCATGATCTTGGCGATGCACTTCCGCTGGAACGGTTCATCCCCCACGGCAAGGATTTCGTCGACAAGGAAGACTTCCGGATTGGTGTGCACTGCGACGGAAAAGGCCAGGCGAAGGTACATACCCGAGGAGTAAAACTTCACCTCCGTGTCGATGAACTGACCGATCTCCGAGAAATCCACGATGGATTCGAACAGGTCATCGATCTGTTGCTCCGTCATGCCCAGGATGGCTCCGTTCAGATAAACGTTGTCCCGACCGCTCAGGTCCGGGTGGAAACCCGCCCCTACCTCAATCAGCCCGGCGACTCTTCCCCTGGTCCGCACTGTGCCGTCGTCCGGCAGCATGACGCCCGAGATGTGTTTCAGGAGCGTCGACTTCCCCGAGCCATTGAGCCCCAGCAGGGCCACCGACTCTCCCTGCCTAACATCCAGCGATACATCGTCCAGCGCGTGAAACTTCTTCGATAGGTCGCCTTTGCGGCCCTTGACGAGCCAGACGAACGCCTCCTTGATGGAACGGGTATGTCGCAACACGAACTGTTTGGAAATGCCGCGTACTTCGATTGCAGTCGTCACGGTCACAGCTCCTGGGCGAAGCGGCCCTCAAGCCGCCGGAAGGTCCATTGGCCCAAAATGGTTACGAGAAGGGCAGTCGTCAACCCGATCGGGAGCCACATGTCGAGCAGGTTCGGCGGCGCAGCGATCAACGGATCGGTAATCTCCGATGTGGTGGGAAGCCAGAAAGCAAAGTGAAACAGTTCAACTGCAATGGTCAACGGATTAGCCTGATAGATCACGAGCAGCACCGACGCCGTTCCTGCCGAAAATGCCGTTGCCAGGCCATCCCGGACCATGGTCCAGGTATAGAGCACCGGGGACGCCCAGGTGGCGATCATCAGGAGCATGTCGACGAAGTTCTCGCTGTCCCTGAAGTACACATTTGCGGCACCAAAGAACAATCCCAGACCGGTGGCCAGCAACGCGACAATAGTGAAACCAACCACCGCAGCAAAGAGCTGGAAGAAGCCGGGGGTCCAGCCAGCGAACAGGCAGGCCACCAGCAGCACCAGCAGTTGTGGAAGGAAATGCACCGCCGACACCCACACCGAAGCTACCGGGAACAGTTCGCGGGGAAGGTAGATCTTCTTGATCAACCCGCCGTTGCCCACCACTGACCGGGAGGCGTTACCGAGCGCCTCATTGAAGAAGTTGATCAGCACGATGCCCGAAAACAGGTAAATGGCATAATTCTCGGTGTTGCGGTTCATCCCAAGGAAAACCCCGAGCGCAAACCAGAACACCAGGAACTGCACTCCTGGCTTGACGTACGACCAGAGGATCCCCAATACGGAGCCGCGGTATCTGACCTTCAGTTCCTTGGCGACCAGAAGCTTCAGAAGGAAGCGGGACCGCAGGACGTCGCGGAGACCAGCCCCCAGACCGGGCGTGGTGAGTTCGCTGGTGCTCAACCGCTATCCGCTCTTCTCGGAGTTTTCTTCGAAGGTCTTTTTCCAGGACTCGAAGGATGTGATCTCCTCGGCAGCTGCCTTGTACCTGGCGCTTAACTGGGGCCAGTTCCGAAGGATCTCAGCGTTCAGCCGGCCCGCTTCGGTGAGCATTGCACGCAACTTCCGCGGGTCGCGCTGGTACCAGGACGCTCCACTGCCTTCGGCGTTCGAGACAACGGCGCTGTCGTACTGCGACATCCGCCACCACTTGTTGTCCTGGTGCGCCACGAAAGCCTGCGGTCGTTCCCGGCTGGAGTCCTGCACCGGCTTGCTCAGCTGGCGGACAATTGTCTTCGCCGCCCAAGGCACCAGTGTTGCATAGGAGGGAGCCTGGAAGCCCTGCCCTTGCCGTGGTGGCTTGTCCATCCGAGCCCCCGGGAAAGCATCAGGGTCAGTCTTGAACTGGGAATCGGGGAAGTCCTTAGACATTTCCCGGATGTCGGTGAGCTTGGTTGGGAGCACCTCGTGGAGCTGCTCCGGTCCCTTCAGGATGTCCTGGAGAGCCATGATCCTGCCTCGCGCCGTGTAGTACTGCATGGAGATCAGGTGCTTGATGTCCATGTACCCGGATTCGCGTACCACGCGTCCGCCATGCTCGTACGGGCTGTGGATTAGCGCGGCGATCATCCGGTTGCGGGTGTGGAAGTAGGCCTGCCAGCCCACCAGGTCATCCTTGTCGATCCATGACACATGCCACACCGCTGAACCAGGCATGGACACCGTCGGGTAACCGGCGGCCTTGGCACGCAGGCCGTACTCGGCGTCGTCCCACTTGATGAACACTGGCAGCGAGAGGCCAATGTCGCGGATGACTGTTGTCGGGATCAGGCACATCCACCAGCCGTTGTAGTCCACATCCACCCGACGATGGAGCCAGGGCGTATGACGGAGGTTGGAGCGAACAAAGTCGTGACCCAGTACCTGGCCAGCCACCGGCTGGTCAGGTTGGAAGCGCCACGGGTTCACTGTCTCTCCAAAAGTGTGGAGGACGGTTCGGTTGTATAGATCGAACATGTGCCCCCCGACGATGGTCGGGGTTTTGCAGTGATCCGCGAAGGTCAGCAGTCTGGCAATGCTCTCTGGCTCGATCACCACGTCGTCGTCGAGCAGCAGAGCGTAGTCGCTACCGTTCTCCACCGCCTCGTACATGCCGCGAGCAAAGCCGCCTGAGCCGCCCAGGTTGGCCTGGTTGATGATCCGTAGTTTCCCCCGGAGCGCTGCCTTCACTTCGGCGAAACCAGGCTGATCTGCCACCTTCTGGGTCCCCTGGTCGACTACCAGGATTTCCTTGAGGGGTGCTAGCGCCTCGGGGTGGTCTGCCAGGATCGAAAGGTTATTGAGGCAGAAATCAGGTTTGTTTAGGGTGGTGATCTCAAGGGTGATCGAGCCCTGGGCCTCGACTGAATGCGGTGCCTGCCACTCGGCTTCGTCCAGGACCAAGCTGCCGGACCCAGCCACGAGGTCAAACCAATACCAGCCACCGTCGCCGAACGGGGCGAGGGACAGATCGAACGTCGTCACTGACGAGTCGGTGACCCGCTTGGTTTCCACGTGCTGAAGGGAACCGCGGGCGTTGGATTTGTAGACGCTGATTCCGCCGTCGCCGGTAGTGGCGACGCTGAGTCGTACCGACTGGACTGTGGTCCAGCGGCGCCAATAGCTGGCGGGGAAGGCGTTGAAGTAGGTGCCGAAGGAGACCCGCTCGCCTGACCTCACCAATGTTGAGCGGCGGGACTTGAAGTCCTCGGCGTGAATTTCTTTCGCATCGCCGCTGCGCGCCGATCCGCCGCCCTGGGGGGACACACTGCCGTCCATGGTGTTGAGCTGCACGCTGAGCGCACTTCCCGTATCCATGTAGAGCGAGGCCGTATCCAGGTCACTCTGGTTGGGCAGGACGACGCGCTGCAGGGTTTGCCAGCGGGGTTCCCCGGCGTCGTCGGTGGTTGTGATGACGGCATCGCTCATGCGTCTACCCCTCCGCTTTCGAGCTTGGTGCCGCCCGTGAAGTACGGCTTGAGCTTGTTGTCGTACATGGACAGCGCTGAGCTGATTGCCATGTGCATGTCAAGGTACTTGTAGGTACCCAGCCGGCCGCCGAACAACACCGATTTCTCACCCTTGGCGAGGTCGCGGTAGGCGCTCAGCTTGGCGCGGTCATCGCTGGTGTTCACTGGGTAGTACGGCTCGTCGTCTTTCTGCGCAAACCGGGAGAACTCGCGCATGATGACAGTCGCGTCCTTGGTGTAATCCCGCTCGGGGTGGAAATGGCGGAACTCATGGATCCGGGTGTAGGCGATGTCTTCGTCTGGGTAGTTCATCACTGAGCAGCCCTGGAAGTCTTCGATCGGAAGAACTTCTTCCTCCAAGTCGATGGTTCGCCACGACAGGTCGCCTTCGGCGTAGTCGAAGTAACGGTCGACCGGCCCGGTATAGATCACTGGAACCTGGCCCAGGGTGGCTGCCCGGGAGAACTCGTGATTGTCATCGAAGAAGTCGGTGTTGAGCTGCACATGGATGTTGGGATGGTCTGCCATCCGTTCGATCCAGGCCGTGTACCCGTCTACGGGCAGGCCCTCGTACTTGTCGTTGAAGTACCGGTTGTCATAGGTGTAGCGGACCGGGAGCCGCGAGATGATCTCCGCGGGTAGGTCCCGGGGATCGGTCTGCCACTGTTTGCCTGTGTAGTGCTTGATGAACGCCTCGTAGAGCGGCCGACCGATGAGCTGGATGCCCTTGTCGTTCAAGTTCTGCGGGTCGGTCCCCGCCAGTTCCCCGGCCTGCTCTTGAATCAGCGCCCGGGCCTCGGCTGGCCCGTAGGAGGACCTGAAGAATTGGTTGATCGTGCCCAGGTTGATGGGCATTGGGTAGACCTCGCCCTGATGGCTCGAGTACACCTTGTGCACATAGTTGGTGAACTCGGTGAACCGGCTCACGTAGTCCCAGACACGTTCGTTGGAGGTGTGGAACAGGTGCGCCCCGTACCGATGGACCTCGATGCCGGTTTGCGCTTCTTTCTCGCTGTAGGCATTACCGCCAATGTGGTGGCGACGGTCAATGACCGCTACCTTCAGGCCGAGCTCGGTGGCCGCCCGTTCAGCAATGGTCAGGCCGAAAAAGCCCGACCCTACGACAACGAGGTCAACGTTCACAAACACTCCTGAATTGTTGGGGGCAGCGCCGACTACTCAGCGCTCTGCCTGCACAAGATTACCGGAGAATCGGGTTGCGCCTTGTATTTGGGCCACTGGGCAACAGCTAAAGTGGAACCCATGCGTATCCTTAGCGTCGTTGGCGCACGCCCACAGTTCGTCAAGCTCGCCCCCATTGCCGCAGCAATGAAAGGCCAGGTTGAGCACATCATCGTTCATACTGGCCAGCACTACGACTCCCTGATGTCGGATGTGTTTTTTCAGGACCTGGCCATTCCCGCCCCTGACTACAACTTGGGTGTGGGATCGGGCAAGCATGGCAAACAGACCGGGGCGATGCTCGCCGGGCTTGAGGAGATTTTCGAGCAGGAACGCCCTGACATGGTGCTCGTCTATGGAGACACCAACTCAACTCTTGCAGCAGCCCTCGCGGCTGTGAAGCTGCACATTCCGGTGGCACATCTTGAGGCGGGTCTCCGCTCGTTTAACCGCCGGATGCCGGAGGAACACAACCGGGTGCTGACTGACCACGCCTCCGACCTCCTGCTGGCTCCCACCGAAACAGCTATGGCCCATCTTGCCACTGAGGGATTGGCATCGAAGAGCGTGCTCGTTGGCGATGTGATGACTGATGTCCTGTTCAAGACCCGTGATTCACTGGTTTCGCAGAACGAGCAGCTACCGACCGGGATGGTCAGTGGCGGTTACTACGTGAGCACCATTCATCGACCGGACAATACAGACGATCTTGGCCGACTCCAGCAGATCGTCACGTCCCTGTCTCAGCTCGACAAGCCGGTACTGCTGCTGGCTCACCCACGCCTGGTGGATCTCGCGGCGCGCCATGGCATCGAGCTGGAAACCGGATCCATCCGCGTGGGCCAGCCGCTAGCTTACCCCGGACTGATCAATGCGGTGATGAACAGTGCTGGCGTAATTACCGACTCGGGCGGCCTGCAGAAGGAAGCCTTCCTGCTGCGGGTGCCGTGCACAACCATCCGCCCAGAGACTGAGTGGGTGGAGACAGTCGAGCTGGGCTGGAACGTACTGGTGTCCGACGATCTGAGCGTCCTGGCAGAGATGGTGCAGCGCCCTCAGCCGTCCCCGACCTCTGCCGCACCTTACGGCGAAGGCGACGCAGCACTTGAGGTAGTGCGCGCCCTACTGGTCAGGTAGCTGACGCAGGACCACTGCCGCGGCGCGTTGACCTGTAAGGCGCAGCGAGGCATTGTCTTCGACCCACGCTGAGCGCGCTGCCCTGCCGTCATCGCTCTGACGCAGCACACGGATCATCTTCTCGGCGACTGCTTCAGCAGAAAACTCCGAGGCGAGCCCGAGCCCGTTGTCGGCAACCATGCTTGCGCAGTCACCCCCGCCGGCGTAGATCACAGGTGTTCCGCAGGCTGCCGCCGCATAGATCTTGGTAGGTTTGGCGAAGTCATATCCCTGGTCCGGCACGATACTGACCACTGCGGCTGTCGCACCGCGGATCCATCGCGCGGCTACCGCAGGCTGAACCACTCCCCCGAAGGTAGCCCTGCCGGGCGCGACGTCGTCCGCTAGCTGGCGTAGTTCGGTCTCGGCAGATCCTTGACCAAAGAAGTGAAGCTGAACTGCAGGGAATTCCTTGGCGACCAGCGCAATCGCTTCGATAAAGATGCCGGCACCCTGCCATTCCGACATCGTTCCGGTGTAGACGAAGTATGGGTATTCGACCGGGGCTGAATCACCGTCGCGGGTGAATACTGTCGTATCTACCCCGTTGTTGACAACTGTCAGACGCTGCGGATCCACTTCGAAGGCAGCAATCTGGTCGGCTACCCCGTCGGAGATGGCGATCACGGTGCTGGCTTTCCGCAGGGCGTGCCCTTCCAGGAACCGCATACAACCAATCACCCACCGGGGCGCCTGGATTGCGACGAGGGCATCCGTCCAGACGTCGGCCGCATAGTAAACATAAGGCCGACGGCGCAGCACCGAGCTAAGCGCTACCATCACACCTGTGGTGGGGGGCGGCTCCGAGACGACGACGTCGGCCCTCGACAGCAGGAGCCTAAAGAACAGAGGAACGTCGAAGGACATGTACTGCACATAGCCCCGGACGTTGCCGCCAGCGTCGCGTAGCACCGGCCACCGTGAAACATCGGGGCGCCGTGCGGTGCCCGGTGTCTCTTTCGGCGGCTGGGTCGTCAGCACGCGGACTGATGCTCCGGCCTCGCGTAGGCCGCTGACAAGAGCCTCAAGACGGAAGGCTGCGGCACCTACCTCGGGGGGATACAGGCGGGTGGCTACCAAAACCCTCGGCTTCACGCAGTGAGGCTTATCATGGACATTTTGGTGGCCGATTCGATGATGGCCTCTGCTACACGGAGGGTGTTGAGTCCTTCGCGCATGGTGACGATGTTGTTGGAGGTGCCCAGCACGGCGTCCCTGAAGGCCTCGTGTTCGGATCTGAGGGGTTCGCGTTTGGTCAGGGCGAGGCGGGTGATGTTGCCTTCGGAGACTCCCCTGAAGTTGGAAACGGCTTCCCACTCGGTGTTGATGGTGCCGTTTTCGAAGAACGTCAGGTCGGCTGTGAGGGTATCAGCGACGAACGCTCCCTTTTCCCCCGTGACCACGGTGAGGCGTTCCTTCATCGGGGAGAGCCAGTTCACCAGGTGGGAGGTGATCACGCCGTTTTCCAACTGGCACGACGCGGTGACCATGTCCTCGTGCGGGCGACCGGATCGGGTGCTGGTCAGCGCGGAGACTGATGCGAAGGGTGACTGCGCGAGCCAGGCGGTCAGATCAATGTCGTGGGTGCCGAGGTCCTTCACGACGCCGACATCGGCGATGCGGGACGGGAACGGGCCCTGACGGCGGGTAGCGATCTGGTAGACCTCCCCCAGGTCGCCGTTCTCAATCCTGGCCCGCAGTGACTGCAACGCAGGGTTGAACCGCTCGATGTGGCCGACCGCTCCGACCAGATTGCGCTCTTCAAACGCGTCCACGAGGCGTTGCCCGCCGTCGATGGTCGACGCGATGGGCTTCTCGACCATGGTGTGGATGCCCGCGGCCGCCAACGCCAACCCGACTTCCTCATGGAGACCAGTCGGGACCGCGCACACAGCCATGTCGATGCCCTGGTTGATGAGCTCTTCGACCGAACCGCAGACCGGCAGGGACCCGGCGACACCATGCGGGTCGCCGAACGCATCAGCGACAGCGACGAGTTCGAGGCCTTCAACTTCCCGGATCACCCGGGCGTGATGGCGTCCCATCATGCCGAGCCCGATCAAACCGACTTTCAGATCAACCATGCTCAGGCTCCTGCCGTGGTCAACGCGTTGACCGCTTCAACGATGCGTTCCAGGTCTTCCTGGTCCAGCGACGGGTGCACCGGCAGGGATAGCACTTCCTGGGCCGCGATCTCCGTGTTGGGCAGGTCCTCTTCACGCATGAAGGACGGCAGACGGTGGTTCGGGATCGGGTAATACACTCCCGAACCGATCTGGTAGTCCTCCTTCAACGCGGAGGCTAGCTTGTCCCGGGCAGCAGCGCCGCCATCGACCCGCACCGTGTACTGGTGGTAGACGTGCTCGGCTCCCGGAGCCACGGCAGGGGTGCCGACCCCGGTGAGATTCGCATCCAGGAACGCGGCATTAGCTTTGCGCTGGGCCGTCCAACCCATCACCTTGGTCAACTGGACCCGCCCGATTGCAGCATGCAGGTTGGTCATCCGGGCGTTGAAGCCCACCAGCTCGTTCTCATACTGGCGTTCCATCCCCTGGTTACGCAGCAACCTCAGGTTCCGTTCGATGGTCGCGTCGCCGGTGGACACCATGCCACCCTCGCCCGAGGTCATGTTTTTCGTCGGATACAGCGAGAACATCGCGAAGTCCCCGAACGTGCCCACTTTCCGGCCGTCCAGGCCCGCACCATGAGCCTGCGCCGCGTCTTCGAACAAACCGATTGAATGCTTATCGGCCAGGGCCCGGAACTGAACGATGTTTGCGGGGTGCCCGTACAGGTGCACCGGCATGATGCCCTTGGTGCGGTCGGTGATCAACGACTCCACGTGGGCAATGTCCAGGCAGTAATGATCCAGTTCAATATCAGCGAAGACCGGTGTCGCACCGGTCAGGGCCACCGAGTTGGCGGTCGCGGCGAATGTGAAGGACGGCACAATCACCTCATCCCCCGGGCCCACCCCCGCAGCCAACAATCCCAGGTGCAGCCCGGACGTCCCGGAATTCACTGCCACAGCCGCCCGACCGTCTAACAGGACGTCGGAGAACTCGGTCTCGAAGGACGCCACCTCGGCGCCCTGCGCGAGCATCCCTGAAAGCAGTACCGCATCCACCGCTGCCCGCTCGTCGTCCCCTACAATCGGCTTCGCTGCCGGAATGAACCCTTTACTCATGCCTCTACCCCTACTGGTTTCAGTATTGAACTCGCTGTTGAACCCGCTGCTGTTGAACCCACTGCCGCTGTGGTTTCTTCGTACTTTTCTCCGGTGGCCGGGCACACCCAGGTACCCGCCTCGTTGCGCAGCGGGTGGCCGGCCTTACCGACCCAGCCAACCCGTTTCGCCGGGACCCCCACCATCAGGGCATATGCCGGAACATCCTTGGTCACGACGGCGCCTGCGGCCACAGTGGCCCACTCACCGATCGTCACCGGTGCCACACAGACGGCGCGGGCGCCAATCGACGCGCCGTCGCCGATGGTGACGCCGACCGGTGTCCAATCGTGGGCGCTCTTGAGTTCACCATCCGGCGACACCGACCGCGGATATGTGTCATTGGTCAGCACCACCGCCGGGCCGATGAACACCCCATGACCCAACGACGCCGGCTCGTAGACGAGCGCGTAGTTCTGGATTTTCGAATTCGCGCCAACCTGGACACCGGTTCCGATATACGCGCCCCGGCCCACGATGCAGTTCTCCCCCAGGACCGCGTCCTCACGTACCTGCGCCAGGTGCCACACCTTGGTGCCCTCACCGAGGGTGGCCTGGGCGGACACATCAGCGCCGTCAGCTATGAAACTCATCGAGTCCTTCTTCCGTTATGAAGCGCGTGTCGCAAAGGATCAGGCCTTGCCGATGACCCGGTACAGCACACCGTCCCAGTGCTCAGCCGAACTCACCCGACGCCCATCAATGAATGCCTTCACCCCAGGAAGATCAGCCGGACCCAACGACGCATACGACTTGTGGTTGGCCTGCACCACGGCGGCATCGATCGGCTCACCCAGGTGGTACGCCTCGAAACCCAGACGCTCAAGTTCCTCATCCGTGTACATCGGATCATGCACCAACGCGGTAGCTCCACGGGCCTTGAGCGCATCAACGGCAGCGAACACCCCGGAAAACGCTGTCTCCTTCACTTCACCGCGGTACGCGGCGCCAAGCACCACCACCCGTGCACCCTGAAGGTCGCCATACGCGCCCTCCAGAAGCCCAATCGTGTAATCCGGCATACCAGCATTAGTCTCACGCGCGGCACGGACCACCGTCGCGTCAGGGTCATTCCACAGATACAACCGCGGATACACCGGAATGCAGTGACCGCCCACCGCGATACCTGGCTGATGGATGTGGCTATACGGCTGCGAGTTCGACGCATCGATCACCTGATAAATATCAATCCCGGTCGTCGCCGCGAACCGGGCAAACTGATTGGCCAACCCGATATTCACATCCCGGTACGTGGTCTCAGCCAGCTTCGACAGCTCCGACGCTTCAGCGGAACCCAAATCCCAGACGCCATTCCCCCGAGGCAGATCGGGACGGTCATCAAAGTCAAGGACAGCCTCATAAAACTCAACAGCCGTCGCCGCGCCGGCCGGGGACAACCCACCCACCAGCTTCGGGTACTTCCTCAAATCCTCGAACACCCGACCAGTCAGCACCCGCTCTGGGGAGAACACCAAATGGAAATCCACGCCCTCGACCAAACCTGAACCAGCCTCAAGCATCGGCTTCCACCGCGTCCGGGTCGTACCCACCGGAAGAGTCGTCTCAAACGACACCAACGTGCCAGGCGTCAAATGCTTCGCCAGCTCATTCGTCGCCGCATCCATCCAACCGAAATCAGGCTTCGCATCCTCATCAACGAACAACGGGACCACCAACACCACAGCATCAGCACCAGGCACCGCATCCGCGTAATCAGTGGTAGCCCGCAACTTCCCCGCCGGAACCAGCTCCGAAAGCTTCTCCTGCAAATGGGCTTCGCCCGGGAACGGCTCAACCGCCTGGTTCACCAACCCAACTACCTGAGCGTTCACATCCACGCCGACCACCTCGTGGCCCTTGGACGCGAACTGCACGGCGAGCGGAAGCCCGATTTTCCCAAGCGCAATAACAGCAATCTTCACGAAACAATGACCTTCTCTAGTGGCAGGTAAAGAACATGTCCAGCCGGACCCAGTAGTCAAGCCTATAGGCACACAGGGAAAAACGCCTGATCTGCGTTTGTCCACTTTTCGCCTCGGCAGGCCGCCCGGCCTGCCCTGGGCCGATAGCGTCGGTGACAGAAATCGTTGGATTCCGCCGAAGGTCCGGGCCTATGCTGCTTCACCTCACACTGGTTTGGGCGCCCTGCCCTTCGGCGCCACCACAAGGCAGGACGATTGAGCTGGTCGTTGACACCTCGCTGATTAGGTCGGCCCTGGCGCTCCGAGATGCTCTGTTCGCTGGTTACAACACTGGTGCGTGCACCGTCGCGGGTCAGTCGCTGGAGGATCTGAGTCTCGGCGTGGCACCCCTGGTGACTGGGGCGGTGGTCGTGGCAGGCGGCACGGTCCCCTGCCCGGACCGGCCCCGGGGCGGAACATTACCGCCACACCTGGTCTTTGTCGTCTGTTCCGGACCGGATGCTGGCCAGCTGGTAGGGCTAACCCGCGGTACGTACTCGGTCGGACGCTCGGGAACTGACATTGTCCTTGACGATCCTGAAGTGTCGCGGGTCCACGCGCTGCTGACCGTCGAACGGAATCGTGTCCTGCTGCGGGACGTCTCCTCAGGCAATGGGACCTGGGTTGATGATTCGCTGGTAAGTGAAGCTACTGTCTCGGTCACATCCAGGATCAGACTAGGGGGTAGCCGTTGCCGTCTCTCACTGGTAGATCAGCCCCCGCCGGGCGAGCCGGTTCCCCATCTTTCAGAGCCCCTCGAGGTAGCGCGCCCGAGCTCTGTCACCGCAAACCCGGCGATGGTGGCTGCCGCCCTCGTTCCGCTCGCTCTGGGAATCGGTTTAGCCCTGACCACCGGGATGTGGCTTTTTCTGGGCTTCAGCGTGTTGTCGGCCGGGGTCGGCTTGGCTCCGCTGGTGGCGCGCCGCCGTGCACGCCGTGGTTTCGCTGCCGCCCTAGCCCGGGCAGCCGAGGAGGACCGAGATCGACGGCGGGCCGTGTGCGACGTCGGCTGGCTGGCCTTACAGGCCGTCGCATCAACCTGTCCCGATCAGGCAGTTCGCCGCGGAATGGACGGAATCCCGGTTTTCGTCAGGATTGGGGAGGGGACCCAGCACGCGAACCTGGTGGTCAAGCCGGCAGGCGGATTTTGGGCTCCTCCGCTTTTGACTGATGTTCCGGTGGTTATTGAACTAGCTTCGAATGGAACAGCATTTCCTGTGCCGGAGATCAGCATTTCGGGGTCCGGACTCCACCTGCTGGGACTGGCTCGATCTCTGCTGCTTCAGCTAAGCCATTCGCCCGGTGCCGCGATCTGTGTTGGAACCGACGTTGAACTGCCGGTGGATGCACGCTTTCTTCCTGGGATTGTGCTGGCTGATACGGACACGGCGCTCGCCGAACTTTCCCGGGCCGACTTCCCGGTACCGGTGTTGTTGTTCGGATCGAGTGCCCTCTGGAATCCGCCGAGGGGACGGTTGGCTGCGATTTTCAGGTTTGGGGTCGGCCCTGGGGAGGAGTTACCCCCGGGGCCGGACGGGTCTGGGATGCGCATTGATCTTCGCTGCGGTCAAGCCGATCTGCTGGCCGAAGGATATCCGAGCAGTTTCCGCCCGGATCTGGTGGGTAACCGGTCGTTCGGCAGGCTTGCCCGCGCGCGGGCGATCCGGGGGTTCGCTGATTGTCCTGCGGCAGTGGCTGGTATCGGCCAAGAGTTCCCAATCCCGTTTGGCCGGACCAGCCTCGCCCTTCTCGTACCGACCGCACCTGAGCAGGTGATCCGCACCTGGGCCAGGCCCGGGCCGGGCCTCGCCGCACCGATTGGCCCCAGCGCTGCGGGCGCACTGATCTTTGACCTGGTCTCGGACGGACCACACTTGCTCATTGCGGGGACTACGGGGTCGGGAAAATCAGAGCTCCTCAGATCCCTGGTTCTTTCCATTGCGCTCCACCACAGTCCCAGTGACGTGAACTTTCTCCTCATTGACTTCAAGGGTGGTGCCGCGCTGCGGATACTCTCCGACCTGCCGCATGCCGTGGGCCTGCTGACCGATCTGTCGGCGGCCGCAGTGGCGCGGGCCCTCAAGTCCTTGCTGGCAGAGATCAGGCGACGGGAGCAACTCTTCGCACGGTATCTCGTCGGTGATATCCGCGAGTGGCCGGACCCCGACAGACCAGTGCTCCCCCGCCTGGTTCTGGTCATCGATGAGTTTCGAATGCTCGTGGAAGATGTTCCCGGTGCGATGGGGGATTTGATGCGCGTTGCCACCCTCGGGCGGTCGCTGGGCATTCACCTGATCATGGCAACCCAACGCCCTCAAGGTGCCCTGTCGCCGGATATCAGGGCCAACGTGACCGCCACCATGGCGCTCCGGGTCGGATCAGCGCTTGAGTCTCACGATCTCATCGGATCCACGGCGGCAGCCACCATCCCAGTGGATGCACCCGGACGAGCCCTTCTAAAAGTGGGATCCGGGAACCCGATCGAATTTCAGACTGCATCAACGGGAGCGCCCGGAAACGAGGGTGCGACCGGCGCTGGAGTTGTCGCCCTGGCCAGCTACCTCCGGCAGCCAGAGGCCGCAAGCCCCACCCCGGTGCAGGGCCAGCGGACGGTGATTCCCACACCCATAGCTCCCGAGCTGGCCACACGGCTGGTGACTGTGCTGGCTGCTGCCACGGCCATGAAACCGGGCGCTCCGCTGCACTATCCGGTCCTGCCAGAGCTACCCGCAATAGTGCCACCACTTCCCGACCCGTCCAGCCCCCCGGGCACCGTCCCGTTGGGGTTGCTCGATCTACCGGAGCAGCAGTCCCAACGTCAACTCCTGTGGTCCCCTGTTGAGCAATCACATCTCGCACTGGTCGGCTACCCGCCTGGCGGGACCACCGATGCCCTGGTACACCTCGTGGATCAGCTGGTGCACCGGGTACCGGATCATCACCTGTATCTTCTGGACGGCGATGGGAGCCTCGGGTGGGCGGCCCCGGCGCCCCAGGTAGGCGCGTATGTCGGCCCGCAGGAGCTCAAGCGAGCTGCACGCGTTCTGAAGCTGATATCCGAGCAGGTCATCACCCGGCTTTCGCGTTCCCCCGGATCCGACGACGGCACTCCCCCCAACCCTGGGCTGGTTGTGGTGATTTCCGGGTGGGGCCGCTGGGCGGGAGCGCTCCGAAACAGTCGGTGGGCTTGGGCCGAAGGGCTTCTGCAGGACATTGCCCGGGACGGTCTCGCTGCTGGCACCACCCTGGTGGCTGCCGGCGGACGTGAGCTGACAACCTCCCAGTTTTTTACTCAAATTCCCAATCGATTGTATTTTCCTCTGGGCGCAGGCCGAGAAACGATTCTGACGTGGCCAGCCCATTCGCCAACGGAAGATCTACTAGGGCGCTGCCTGGCTCAGGGGCCGATCGGGACTACAGCGGGCGCCCTGGGACAGGTGGCCCTCGGACGAATAACCGGACCCGCCGTCAACCCTGCCACCGGGCCACAGCCGACGACGCAGCCCTTCCGGGTGCTGCCCATTCCCTCGGTAATCCGCGCGTCCGGCGACCTGTTCAGGGCCCCGGTTGGGGGTCCGCTGCGCGTACCAATCGGCGTCGGCGGCGACGAGCTGGGAGTGGTTTACCTTGAGCCGACGAGGGGTTCGGTGTTCCTTGTCCTGGGCAGCGCAGGTTCAGGGCGCACCACCCTCCTCCAGCGCATCGCGGCGTCGGTACCCACCGGCACGGTATGTCTGGGCCCGGGCTCGCAGGCCGAGCCGGACTCCTTCTGGAGGGACCTGGCCCTGGCCCACCGTGCCGGTGATGAGCCACCCGATGCTCTTCTCCTGATTGATGACGCCGATCGGCTCGCACCCGAGACGCACCGCCATCTCGCTGTGCTGGTCGCGGCGGGCTATCGGCTCATTCTTACGGCCCTGAACAGCCCTGCGGTCACCAGAATCCCGTTGGCAGCCCAGGCACGATCGGCACGGGCGGGAATGGTCCTTTCCCCCCGTCAACCATCTGATGGAGATTTTTTCGGCGTACGACTGGACTGTGATGATTGCCCCACCCCGGGGCGTGGGTTTCAGCTGGGCCACGGTGACCCACTTGAGGTCCAGGTTGCGCTCCCCCCTGGTTAAAGGACCTTGGGGCTGTCTGCCGTACGCGTGGTGTGGGCGACAACTGGTTTGGTGAACAGGAGCAGCACGACGGCCGCCGCCGGTAGCAACAGGGCCACACCCACAATCACGACGCCGGCTGACAGCGTGGGTATGGCGATCACGATCATGAAGAGTTGGAACACCAGCGCAGCGGATCTAGTCCAGCGGTACCCGCGGAGGAGGTTGTAGCTGACCGCCAGTAGCCAGATCGCGAGCACCACGAGGAATACCATGGTGAAGACTGCCCCGCCGAGCGAGGTGGGTGTGCTGGTGAGGAGCCCGTACAGGTACCACCCAGCGGCGGCGAGCAGTCCGAGCGCCTCCACCAACAGAATCGCAGCAATAACTTTAGCTCCGGCCGGACGAGCACCGGTGGGAAGAGGTTCGGGTGTTGCCTCGCCAGTTGCGCCCGCCATCAGGGTGTCACCCGAGGGAAAGTCGTTCGTTTTAGCTGCAATTTCTGCATAAACGTATCCATATCATCTAGTCAATCGTCTTGACGATTTCTGCACCCTAATTCTTTGGTCCAGCCGTCGAGGCTTGTGGTTTCTCAAGCCTAGTCATGATGATCCTGCCGAGCATCCGAGGTCTTGACACGGAGGCGGCCACCCGACATAGTCGAATCAAAGCGACGCATTGATTTCCGTGCCAGCTGCTAATGGCTGTGATGTATAACTCACCACATTGCACAATTTACCGCTTGTTTCCTCTTGTTTGCTTCGATTTAACGTGGCAGCCTTGAGGAAGAAGCAACCGGGGGCCGTACTGGCCCCTTTACTATGTGGCCATTCGTGAATGTTTTCACAAACACGGATCGCCGAAGGAGAAAGTGATCGTACATGGATTGGCGTAGCCGCGCTGCATGTCTGGACAAGGACCCGGAGCTGTTCTTCCCGGTCGGAAATACTGGGCCTGCCCTTCTTCAGATCGAAGAAGCCAAAAGCGTTTGCCGTCGTTGTCAGGTGGTTGACACCTGCCTTCAGTGGGCTATCGAATCGGGACAGGATGCCGGTGTTTGGGGTGGACTGAGTGAAGATGAGCGCCGCGCTCTCAAACGTCGCGCCGCCCGGGCTCGTCGCGCGTCCTAACTGCCGTCGGGGCCACGAACGCTGACCAGCATTAGGTAATAGGAACGGATCGCCACCCCGGGGGTGGCGATCCGTTCCTATTACCTAATGCTGTGGAAAATCAATGCTGTGGAGAATCACCGCTGTGATGGACTGACTGCTGCTATGAGCGACTGCTGTCATGAGCGGTTGTCATGCAATCCCAGCTCAATAGACACGGCTGTCCCGCCGCCCTCCCGTGGCGCCCACTCGATGGTGCCATCCAACTCGCTGGTGACCAAGGTCCTGACGATTTGAAGGCCAAGGCCCTCCTTGTGGTTTTCGTAGGGCAGGCCGATCCCGTCGTCGGCGACCGTGACGTTCAGGATTTCGTCGCCGTCGCTGCCCGTCCGTCGATTGGCGAGAAGCCACACCGTACCGGTTCGTTCCGCGAGCCCATGCTCCACCGCATTGGTGACCAGTTCATTGATCACCAGGGCCAACGGCGTGGCGAAATCACTGGGCAGTTCGCCGAATGACCCGGCGCGTTCGGTACGCACTACGTGGGCGGGGGACGCTACTTCAGCCGACAGCCGGAATTGCCGTGCGATCAGCTCGTCGAAGTCGACGCTCTGGGATAGTCCCTGCGAAAGGGTCTCGTGCACCAGGGCGATAGTCCCTACCCGGCGCATCGCCTGCTCCAGCCCCTGCTTGGCTTCGTCGCTCACCATGCGCCGGGATTGCATCCGCAACAATGCGGCAACGGTCTGCAGGTTGTTCTTCACCCGGTGGTGGATTTCCCGGATGGTGGCGTCTTTGGAAACCAGCTCCATCTCCCTGCGGCGCAGCTCAGAGACATCCCGACACAGCACCAAAGCGCCGAACCGGTCCTTCTCGTCGCGCAGGGGAATGGCCCGCAGCGACAGGCTCACACCACGTGATTCGATTTCCGTCCGCCAGGGCATCCTGCCAGTAACCACCAGCGGGAGGGTTTCATCGACCATGCGCCGGTCGGTGAGGAGCGAGGTGACTATCTCCGCTAAAGACCTGCCTTCCAGTGTCTCAACATCGCCGAGCCTCCTGAATGCCGAGACGCCGTTAGGGCTCGCATACTGAATAACTCCTTCGACGTCCAGCCGAATCAAACCATCGCCAACGCGTGGGGCCCCGCGCCGGGAACCGGTGGGGGTTGCGAAATCCGGCCACAGCCCGAGCGTGCCCATCCGCAGGAGATCGTGAGCGCATTGGCGGTAAGTCAGTTCAAGCCGCGACGGCATTCGGGAACTGGAGAGGTCCATATGTGTGGTGACCACCGCGAGGGTCCGACCGTTCCGCACCATCGGCACCGCTTCGACCCGCATAGCCATTTCGGTGGTCCAGTTCGTATCCCCGGACCGTTCCATCTTTTGGCTCATCCACGCTTTGTCGACCAGCGGAAGCAGATCGGCCCGGATCCGCTCCCCCACGAAGTCCGTGTGAAAGACGGTGTGGGAGGTGGACGGCCTTACATGGGCCAACGCTACGTACCCACCGTCGTCCAGGGGAAACCAGAGCGCAAGGTCGGCGAAGGCGAGATCAGCAACCATCTGCCAATCCCCGACCAGAAGATGCAACCATTCCGCATCGCCTGGTCCGAAATGCGCGTACTCACGGATCGGATCAGTGAATATTGCCACGAGCTTCCCGGCCCTACCGTCGGACGATCGACCGGAGCAACCGGAGCGCAACCGACAGCGACGCCATGTCGTCGCGTTCGAGGCGGTTGATCTCGGCGAACATGTGTCGGGCGCGCTCAAGCATTTCGGCGTTCTGCTGTTCCCAGGCGACGAGCCGATCCCCTGCTTCTGCCCCCTCCATGCTCGACGAAGCCTTCATCACCGAGACGGTCATATCGGCAATCGCCGAGTACAGATCGTCCCGTAATGCTGCCCTGGCCAGTGCCTGCCACCTGTCCCTGCGCGGAAGGGTGGTAATCCGCTCCAACAGGTTGTCGACAGCAAACCTGTCGTAGACGGCGTAGTAGACCTGCGCAATGCGTTCGACTGGTTCGTCGATTTGCTGGGTGATCAGGGCGACATCGAGCAGACCGAAAGACTCGAACTGTTCGGCCCAGTGCCGGGCAATATCGTCCGGCAAACCCCACTCTTCTGCGCGGGCAAACCACTCGTTGACCCGCTCCTTGTCCCTCCCACGCACGTAGTCAACAAGATGGGTGCGCAGCGGGTCCATCAGCGGCTTGAATGTCTCGATGTCGTCGGCCACTGACGTGCCCTGCCCGACATTGTTGACGAACCACCTGACGGCCCGGTCGAGTAGCCGACGCATGTCCAGATGCACGGCTGACCATCGTTCGGTCGGGAAACTCGCCGGAAGTTCGCCCAGCGCGTCCACCAAAGCATCGAGGTCGTAGATTTCGCGCAGCGCAACGAACGCCCGGGCAATCACCGGCCCTGACACCGAGGTCTCCTCCATCACCCGGAAAGCGAACGTGATACCGCCCAGGTTGATCATGTCGTTGGCGATCACCGTCGAGATAATCTCGCGCCGCAGCGGGTGAGTATCGAGCTGGCTGTCGAAGCGCTCTGCCAGCTGTTTGGGGAAGTACTCCCTCAGAGTGCTGCCGAACCACGGGTCGTCGGCCAGATCGCTATTGGTGAGGGCCTTGGTCAGTTCAATCTTGACGTAGGCTGCCAGCACCGACAGCTCGGGTGAGGTAAGCCCCTGTCCGCTCTCCACGCGAGTCCGCAGTTCCTGCGTGGTGGGCAGCGCTTCAAGTTCCCGGTTCAGGTCCGCGTTCGTCTCCAGCCAATCCATGAGGCGTTCAAAGCTGGGGCTCCATTCCAGAACACGCTGCCGATCGTTCAGGAGCAGAACGTTCTGGTCGATGTTGTCTTTCAGGACCAGCCGTCCTACCTCGTCAGTCATCGAGTGCAGGAATTCAGCGCGTTCCGCCGCGGGTAGCGCACCAGTCCGGACCATCCGGTCAACGAAGATCTTGATGTTGACCTCATGGTCCGAGCAATCGACGCCTGCCGAGTTATCGATCGCGTCGGTGTTGAGCACCACACCAGCCAGTGCAGCCTCGATGCGCCCCAGCTGGGTCATCCCAAGGTTTCCGCCCTCACCCACAACCCGGGCACGCAACTGGTTGCCATTGACGCGGATCGCGTCGTTGGCCTTGTCCCCGACTTCTGCATGGGTTTCGCTGGATGCCTTGACGTATGTGCCAATGCCGCCGTTGTACAGGAGATCCACCGGCGCACAGAGGATGGCACGGAGCAGCTCTGGCGGGCTCAACGTGGTTACTGACTCATCCAGCCCAAGAGCCGCACGTACCTGGGCCGAGATGGGCACAGTCTTGGATTGCCGTGGGTAGATCCCACCGCCCTCGCTGATCAGTGCCGCGTCGTAGTCCTCCCAGCTTGACCGTGGGAGGTCAAACAGCCGACTCCGCTCGGCGAATGATGCTGCCGCGTCTGGGGTCGGGTCGAGGAAGATGTGCCGGTGGTCAAACGCCGCAACGAGCCGAATGTGCTCGGACAGCAGCATGCCATTACCGAAGACGTCACCGCTCATGTCGCCGACGCCCACCACCGTAAACTCTTCGGCCTGGGTGTCGACGCCGAACTCGCTGAAGTGCCGTTTCACCGATTCCCACGCGCCGCGGGCCGTGATGCCCATCTGCTTGTGGTCGTAGCCGACCGACCCGCCTGAGGCGAAGGCGTCCCCTAACCAGAAACCATATTCGGCCGATAGCTCGTTGGCGATATCGGAGAACGCGGCTGTGCCCTTATCAGCTGCCACCACCAGGTAGCTGTCGTCGCTGTCATGCCTCACCACGCGGGGCGGAGGGACGACGGTTTCGCCGTCCTCGCCTGTCACCAGGTTATCGGTGATATCGAGCAATGCCCGGATGAAAGTGCGGTAGCTTGCCTGTCCTTCAGCCAGCCAGGCAGCACGATCCACCGCAGGATTGGGAAGCTGCTTCGCGAAGAAACCACCCTTGGCGCCAGTCGGAACGATCACCGCGTTCTTGACCGTCTGCGCCTTCACCAGACCGAGCACCTCGGTCCGGAAATCCTCGCGACGGTCAGACCAGCGCAACCCTCCGCGGGCGACCTTGCCGAACCGCAGATGGACACCTTCGACCTGCGGTGAGTACACCCAGATTTCGAACTTGGGCCGCGGGTGGGGTGCCCCGTCGATGGCCGAGGTGTCGAACTTGAAACTGACGTGGCGCTTGTCCTGGAAGTAATTGGTTCTCAGGGTTGCGCCGATCAGGTTTCCGAAGGTGCGCAGGACCCGGTCGGCGTCGAGCGTGGGAACCTGTTCCAGCCCGGACTCCAGGGTGGCCCGCGCACTGTCGGTGAGTGACTCCCGTTCGGCTTCGCTGAGGTCGGGGTCGAACCGGGCTTCGAAGAGCATCACCAGTGCGCGGCTGACCGCTGCGTTGGCGAGCAGGGTGTCCGCGACAAAACCGTAGGAGTTGGTGTTGCCCATCTGCCGCATGTACTTGGCATAGCTGCGCAGGATCACCACCTGGCGCCAGTGGAGGTTTTCGCGAAGGACCAGCCGGTCGAACGGGTCAGACTCGGAAGACCCAGCCACAGCTGCGGCGAACGATTCCTCGAGCAGCCGGCCGGTGCGAACAGGGTCAATGCCCGCCGGGTACTTCAGGCCCAGGTCATACAGGAAGAATTCCTTGCCGTCGGAGCGCTCAACCTCGAAGGGGCGTTCATCCAGCACCTCGAGTCCGAGGTTATGGAGGAACGGAAGGATCTGACTCAGGCTTTTGGGCTCCGTCAGGTAGAGCTTTAGTCGGGCGTCCTCCTCCAGTCGTTCGCCTGCTCCCTCGGGAACATACACGTGCATGACCGGCGCGGCTGGGGAGTTCTTCTCGCACCGTTCAAAACGTTCGATGTCCTGAAGGGCGTCCTCCACCTCGTAGTCGACCCGGTAGCTGGCCGGAAAAGCTTCAGCCCACAAACCCGAGACGTCCTCGGCAGTCCGCCGGTCGAACCGTCCACGGACCACCTCATCGATACCTTCGGACCAGGACCGGGCGGCGCCCACCAGCCGTTGCTCAAGCGCTGCCGGTTCCACCGGTGCAACCTCAACGCCCCGCGGCAGCCTGATACGGAAGAACAGCCGCGCAAGGGCAGATTCGCTGATCCGCGCCTCGTAGTCGATGGATTCGGCTTTGAAAGTCTGTCGCAGTTCCTGCTCAATCCGCAGGCGCACCCCGGTGGTGTACCGGTCACGTGGCAGGAAGACCAGTGCCGACATGAATCGGCCGTAAATGTCTGGTCGCAGAAAGAGCCGTGTACGGCGACGTTCCTGGAGCTTCAGGATCCCCATCGCCGTCGTGATCAGGTCCTGGACCTCGATCTGGAAAAGCTCGTCGCGCGGGTAGGTCTCGAGAATGGACAGGAGATCCTTGCCCGAATGCGAGTCGGGTGGGAAGCCGCACTGCAACAGGACAGCATTGACTTTGTCACGCACAATCGGCACGCCGCGCACCGAGCCGGTGTACGCACTGGTCGCGAAGAGTCCGATGAACCGGCGTTCGCCGTTGACGTTCCCCTGCGCATCGAATCGTTTGACGCCAATGTAGTCGAGGTAGGCGGCACGGTGGACCGTCGAGCGGGAGTTCGCCTTGGTGATGACCAGGGCTCGCTTCTCCCTGGCCTTGGCTTTGCCGGCGCTGGTAAGTTGCTGGACCTGACGTCCGCCGACGGGGTGCCTCAACAGCCCCAGGCCGTTCCCGTCTGCGATCCGCAGAACGTCCTGGCCGTCGTCGTCGGTCAGGAGGTCATATTCCTTGAACCCCAGGAAGGTGAAGTTTCCGGCATCCAGCCAGGTAAGCAACTCCCGGGCCTGGTCAAGGTCGGGGATGTCGGCGCCACCTGGAACAGAGTCGAGGGACGCGGCGATCTCGCGGACCTTGCTGCGCATGGCGGGCCAGTCTTCTACCGCTGCGCGTACATCGCCGAGAACGTTGGTCAGCCCGGCAATGATTTTCTGGCGACGGTTGTCGTCGAGGATCCGGCCTACTTCGACGGCGATCCATGACTCGATGTGGGCTGCAACGTCGCCGTCGGCGATCAAGTGTGAGACGTTGGGCAGAGCTGCTGTATCACCGCTGGACACGCCTGCCGAGGACGGTACCCGCTGCAATTTGTGCAGCGCCGCACTTGCCCGGTCCCGGGTGGCGATGAAGGTGGGGTGCATGACGAGCCGGATGGCCACCTGATGGCGCACCAGCTCGGCGGCCACCGAGTCAACCAGGAACGGCATGTCATCGGTCACGATCATGATGACGCTGGCGTCGGACTGGTCAAAGATGTCTACCGCCGCTTCACCAACCTGGCGGTTTTCGGCGAGGCCACGGTGTCGCAGGGCGCGCTCTTTGAGCGCTTCAGCTGTGTGTGCCTTGGCGTCCTCTTCAGCGAGATGTTCATAGTAGTGACTGATGAACTCTCCGGTAGAAGTGTCGGAACTTGGCTGGTCCGTCATGCTGGATCCAGACGACATGAAAACGCCTCCATAAAACGAATATTAAAGGCCGCTCCGTTGCGGCCCGTTACCCATGAGCCTAACGCCGTTGCGGGAAAACTTCACTTCGTTGTGGCCTGCTCCAAATGGCCAGCGCCGCAGTTGTTCAATCGGTACACCGGCAAGCGCTGCGATCCCCTCGCGTAAGGGTGATCGGGGTGCAGATTCCAGCAACACTGAACCTCCCAGAAGCGCGGCGTCGACGGTGGTGAAGTCCGCTGGCAGGAAGGCTTCCACCTGCTGAGCTGGACCAAACCGGTCCCAGGCTTCGCGGAGCTGACGCTCCGGTCCCCGGCCGACGGCGGCCGCCCGAACCTTGTTCAGGACCACCCGTGGGACAGTTCCCGGCACGGAAGCTGTCAGGTCCGCGAGCGCACGGACCAGGCGTGGCAGCCCGACGGCGTCTGCCGCGCCCACGGCGAAGATCGTGTCGGCCGTTTCCAGGCAACAGAGCGTGGCCGCATTCCGGCGGGGTGCGACGGTGTCGAAACTCAACTCCTCATCAGTTTCAAGGCAGAACCCGCAATCGATAACCGTCACATCGGCAACTTCACGAGCGAGCTCAAGCACCCGGGCCAGCGCCGCCGGCCGCAGTTCGGTCCAGCGGTCGGCCCGGGTAACGCCCGTCAGGACGCCAAGCCGAGAGCCCCGCACTGCTACCACCGTGATGGCCCGGCGTAGCCCTGCCCGGTCAAGCGACCCCTGATCCGCGAGCCGGCAGGCCTGCGCAATTCCTGCAGATTCGTCGAGGAGGCCCAGGGATGCAGCAACGCTGGCTCCATAGGTATCCGCATCGATCAGCAACACCGACCGTCCGTCAGCCGCGAGCTCGGCCGCAAGATTCACTGCCACCGTGGTGCGGCCGGGCGACCCCGCCGGCCCCCAGACCGCGAAAATCTCCCCGGTGCCGGTAGCCGTCACCTCCGCCGTGGGGGAGCCCTCGGGATCGACGTCGGAATCGAGCGCAGGCGTGGGATCGGTGTAGGACATCCCACCGGCCTGCAGGCTGCGGGAGCCACGCTGCTGATCACCGGCAGCCTCCACGGCTGCTTCAATTATTGATGCGAGGGTGACGGCAGCAACATCGCTTGTTGTGTGGCGAATGCCCAGCGCTTCGAGGCGGCTCCGGCTGTCGTCGTCGTCAGCCAGGGCGACGACGACGACGTCTGCGTTATCGAACCGATCGATCAGTGAAGAGGTCAGCTCCCCGGCGTCCGCCGACAGGATGACTGCGCGCGCAAGCCCGGTCTGGCATACCGCGATGACCTCCGCGAGGTTATTGCACCAACGGACCACCGTGACCGGGCCCCGCAGGTTCTCCAACCCGGTGACACACTCCCGGGCAGCGCTCCCGCCAGTAACCACGGGGAGATTCACGGCGAGCCGCCAGGGTTGAGGACGATGGCAATTCGCGCCTCGTTCAGCAGTGCGGCCAGCAGCTCGGGTAGCGTCTCGTCGCCTACGAGAACATGAACCAGGGTTGATCCAGTTCCCCCGCCGAGCGCTGACTCGGACACCGTCAACTCCGAGATTTCAGCAGCTTCCAGTAACTGGGTAGGGGGTTCCCAGGTGCCCCCCTCCCCCTCAAGCGACACCCAGACATCGACCCGTGACCCGGTGGCGGTTCCGGCCGGCAGCGGATCGTCAATGGTCAGGCCCACTGGTTTGCGGTCCAGCTCATCGGCGGCGCCCAGGGCGGCCCGCGGCACCAACTCACCCGCCCGCAGCAAGTGGGTGGCAACTGCATCTTCGGGGACCCCCTCATCGACCCCGAGATAGGCCAGCTGGAGATCATCCAACCGCACCGCAACAACTGTCAGGTCGGCGGAGGTTACCACCGCACCCACTGGTATATCCGAGCGGGCCGCGTAGACGCCGGTGGTTTGATCGGCGCTGCCCACCACGGCGGTAACAGCGGCGATGGACGCCAGCACAAGCAGGACGCCTACCAGGAGCCGCGGATCCTTCCACGACGGCTTCCTCAACCGGACCGGGGGCTCATCTCGTTCCGGGGTAACTGCCAATAGGCTCACGATGGCCTCCTACAGACTCCGGCCGCCCAACCGTCCAGCCCCCGGATATTTTTGACCTGATCCAGCAATTCTCGTGGACGACTGCCGCAAAATAAATCCTTTGGAGCCAAATGCTTCCAAACTGTGGATAATCCGGTGAAATCGCGGGCGGTGATGGCAAGATTGGAAGTCAGCGGTATCGAAGGTGCAAAGGTCCTGCGAAACATGGGACGAAAGGCGGAAGACGTGGCCGAGAAGAGGTTCCTAACCCTCGCTGATGTTGGTGAGGTGCTGAACATTTCGTCGTCTCAGACGTACGCCCTGGTCCGGTCCGGGGAGCTACCGGCCATCCAGATCGGTGGCCGCGGTCAGTGGCGGGTGGAATCTCACATCCTCGAAGAATTCATCGCCCGCGCCTATCAAAAGTCGGCCGCCGCGGTGCGGGAGAGCTCTTTCGGCCACGCCCGGGAAGATAGCACTCACTAGTGCTATCAGGGGCGGGACAGCACCGCCTCAACGTTACTGAACGGAATCAGGACCACACCCGCGACGCTGCCCTTGCGCCGCTGTTCCCCGAGCGGCACCGTTGCGAGCTCAAGGAAGTCCTTCCCCACCCGGTCAATAGTGCCGTCTAACCGAACCCCACCAATAGCAAGCTGCAGCGTGAGCAGGGTTCGGTCCCTGGCGAAGGCCCGGTAGACAGAGCCTAATCCCAGCCTCGTAGCCACCACGGAGGGCTCGGCGACGGCCTGTCTGCCCATACCCTCGACGGTACTCAGCGCGATGGCTGGAATCATCGCGGCGCCGGATCCGGTCGCCAATACTAGCCATTCAGATCCGACCTGCCGGACGACGCCACTGAACAAGGCTCCGCTGGGAGTCCGAATTCGCAGGGTGACACCCTGCTGTCCCCGGATGCGGTCCATCGCCGTAAGAGCCGCAAATTCCAGTCGAGACCGCTCGGTAATTTCGCCCTCCACGGCGATCAAGCGGGCCGCAGCGAACTGGGCCTCAAGGTCCTGGAACAAGGATTCCCACCGCACCGGGCCAGCCTAGGACTCTCTGCAAGCCGGGTCAAGGATAGACACCAAACAACATTAAGGTGTACAAACTACCTATACAGATTTAATAAAGCCTAAACAACATCAAACAACAACAAACAACCTACTGACGGTAGCCCAGCGTTCAGGAGAAAAGGTGAAAACTTTCAGCGAAAAAGCTGTTGCAGCGAGCATCCTGCTGCTGGGGGTGGGGCTTTACGCGTGCGGTCAGGTGATTCTAGCCAACGCCGGACCGCTCATCGGGTACCAGCGAATTGAAGGGCTGCTCGGCCTGGCAGCGGCCAGCGCTGGGGTGCTGGTGGTTGGGTGGTGGGTCGTTACGCTGGCTCTCGCCCTTTTGAGTGAGCTGCTGATAGGAGCGGGCTTCCGAAAGGCTGCAAGGGTGGCTGGGCTTTTCACCCCTGGCTTCATGCGAAGGCTTGCCGCCGCCATGGTGGGTCTGCACGTTCTCAGCGGAGTACCGGCGGCGCTGGGCGGAGAACTTCCAGGTCGCCTACTCACTGCGCCGATCGTGTCTGCCCCGGGCGATTCGGTACTTACATCCGGTGCGGAGCCGCGGCGGGATGAACCGCCCACCGTCAGACCACAGTGGAAACCTCTCCCGGCACCCGTCGACGGTCTCCCGTTGCTGCGGGGCCAGACTCGTGCTCCGGCACCAGCGGGCACGGATTCCGGCCTTCCGGTGATCACCGTTCGCCCCGGTGATTCGCTGTGGACTATCGCTGCGGCCCACCTCGGACCGTTCGCCACAGATGTCGAGATTGCCGACGCTTGGCCGCGATGGCATCTCGAGAATCGTGGAGTGATCGGCGACGATCCCCATCTACTCATTCCCGGCCAGTTGCTCCGGGTCCCTCCCACCGCGCGGTAGCCACGCCAGGAGCATCATGTTAACCCAGGCCCAACTAGTCCGTCCTCCCCTGGCCCCCGACCCGACCTCCGGTTCACTCACCGGGTCCGGTCCCGATCGCCAGGTCTCTGCCCCCACACCAACCATTGAGGAGCTCGCTGCAGCAACCCAGGTACAACGCATCACCCGTTCAGTGGTGCAGGCATCCCTCGAAGTCCTCGGTGGCTCCCGGCCACTGCAGCAGCTGGCCGAATGGCTGGATCCGCCCAGCTACGAACGTCTCCAACTTCGCGCCAATCTGGTCCGTAGCCTCAACCGGGGCGCATCCACTGGGCGCCCCGACCATCTGCTGCACCGGAATGTTTCGGTGCGCTCCGTGCGGATCTGTCGCATCACTGAAACCGTCTACGAAGCGTCCGCGGTTGCCTGTGAAAACCACAGAGCCCGCGCCGTCGCTCTCAGACTGGAGCGACGACGCGGGCACTGGAGGGTGACTGCCCTCGAGATCGGCTAGGTGCTACTTCTTTTTGCGCTTCGAAGCCGCACGGGCTTCGGCCCGGTTGCCGCCATTGGCTTCGGCCGTCTTCGCCGTACCGGAGCGCCGCTCCACCCGCGTTTCGACCTCGCCCTGCGCGTTCGGCGCCGAGAAGTTCAGGGTTGCTGGCCTTTCCGGGGCGTCGAGGCCGGCTGCTTTGATGGTTGGGCCCTGCACCAGGCCCCGACCATCAGCCACTCCTGGGAGCCCGGTGGGCGCGGGAGCAGCTACCTCAACGTCCAGGTTGAACAGGAAACCGATGCTTTCCTCCCGGATCGCTTCCATCATCGCCTGGAACAGGATGAACCCTTCACGCTGGTACTCGACCAGCGGATCGCGCTGGGCCATCGCCCGCAGTCCGATGCCTTCCTTGAGATAGTCCATCTCATACAGGTGTTCCTGCCATTTCCGACCGATAACCGAAAGGACCACCCGGCGTTCCAGTTCGCGCATGGTCTGCTCCCCCAGGGCCTCTTCGCGGGCCTGGTAGGCGACCTTCGCGTCCGACAGAATTTCGGCGTGAAGAAAATCCCGGGTGACCTTGGACGGGCCGCCAGCTTCGTCAAGTACCTCGTCAATGGTGAGGCTGATCGGGTAGAGCGTACGGAGGTTGGTCCACAGCTGCTCGTAGTCCCAGTCATCGCCGTGTCCCTGGGCTGTTGCTTCATCAACCATCGCTGTCACGACGTCTTCCAGGAAGAAACTGACCTTTTCATGCAGGTCACCGCCCTCGAGGATGCGGCGCCGGTCCCCGTAGATGGCTTCGCGCTGACGGTTGAGGACGTCGTCGTACTTCAGGACGTTCTTGCGCTGCTCGGCGTTCCGTCCCTCCACCTGTCCCTGAGCGCTCTCGATTGCTTTGGAGACCAGTTTGGACTCCAGGGCGACGTCGTCGGGCATGGTTGACGAATTCATGATTCGTTCGGCTGCACCGGAGTTGAACAGCCGCATCAGGTCATCGGTCAGCGACAGGTAGAAACGCGACCGCCCGGGATCGCCCTGGCGTCCGGAGCGACCGCGGAGCTGGTTGTCGATACGACGCGATTCGTGGCGCTCCGTGCCGAGCACATACAGGCCACCTAGTTCCCGGACCTCGTTGTGCTCTGCCTCGACCGAGTCCCGGGCGGCGATCAGCGCGTCGGGCCACTGGTTCTCATACTCGTCGGGGTTTTCCGCCGGGCTCAGCCCCCGCTTTTCCAGTTCGGCGATGGCGTTGAACTCGGCGTTGCCGCCGAGCATGATGTCGGTGCCACGACCGGCCATGTTCGTCGCCACCGTGACGGCCCCCTTACGGCCGGCCTGGGCCACAATCGAGGCTTCACGCGAATGGTTCTTGGCGTTCAGCACCTCGTGCCGGATGCCAGCTTTCGCGAGCTGCTTCGAAAGATACTCGCTTTTCTCCACGCTGGTGGTACCCACCAGGACCGGCTGACCAGTCTCATGGCGTTCGACGATGTCCTTGACGACGGCGTCAAACTTGGCAATCTCGTTCTTGTAGATCAGGTCCGACAGGTCGGCACGCACCATGGGCCGATTGGTGGGGATGGGCACGACCCCAAGCTTGTACGTGGCCATGAACTCGGCGGCCTCAGTTTCGGCTGTACCGGTCATTCCCGCGAGTTTTCCGTAGAGCCGGAAGTAGTTCTGCAGGGTGACCGTGGCGAGGGTCTGATTCTCGGCTTTGATCTCCACACCCTCCTTGGCCTCGATGGCCTGGTGCATACCCTCGTTATAGCGCCGCCCCGCGAGAATACGGCCGGTATGCTCGTCGACGATCATGACCTCACCGTTGAGGACCACATAGTCCTTGTCCTTCTTGAACAACTCCTTGGCTTTAATGGCGTTGTTCAGGAACCCGATCAGCGGGGTGTTGGCCGATTCGTAGAGGTTCTGGATTCCGAGGTAGTCCTCGACCTTTTCGATACCGTCTTCGAGCACTCCGACCGTGCGCTTCTTCTCATCGACCTCATAATCGGTGTCCTTGGTGAGCTTCTTGACCACCTTGGAGAACTCGGTGTACCACCTGTTGACGTCCCCGGAGGCCTGTCCCGAAATGATCAGCGGGGTACGCGCCTCATCGATCAGGATTGAGTCAACCTCATCGACGATGGCGAAGTTGTGGCCGCGCTGCACCAGTTCGGACGCACTCCACGCCATGTTGTCGCGCAGATAGTCGAACCCGAATTCGTTGTTCGTGCCGTAAGTGACGTCGGCGTTGTACTGCTCGCGGCGGGTCGCGGGATCCTGCTTGGAAAGGATGCAACCGCTGGTCATCCCGAGGAACCGGAAGACACGTCCCATCAGCTCGGACTGGTACTCGGCGAGATAGTCGTTGGTGGTGACAATGTGAACGCCCTTGCCAGTGAGCGCGTTCAGGAAGGCGGGGGCCACGGCGACCAGCGTCTTACCTTCACCGGTCTTCATCTCGGCGATATTGCCCAGGTGCAGGGCCGCACCGCCCATCAGCTGTACGTCGAACTGCCGCAGCTTCAGCGTGCGCGCCGATGCCTCACGGACGGCCGCGAACGCTTCGGGCAGTAGCGCGTCGAGTGTCTCACCGTCGGCATAACGCTGCTTGAGCTTGTCGGCCTCCCCCCGGAGGTCGTCGTCGCTCATCTCGCGAAACTCGTCCTCCAGGACGTTAATGGCGTCAGCATAATTTCGGAGTTTCTTCAGTGTCTTCTTATCGCCGGTGCGGAGGACTCGTTCAAGAAGTGATGGCACTGGTATTTGCTCCCAATCTAGGTGCGCCGAAATCTGGCCTGTTCAGTCTACGGGAGAGACGACTTATCCTGTCGAACTGGTGCCGCCAGAGCGTGCTATTCGTGGGAAACTGCCAGTTTCAGGGCCTTGGCCAGATCACCATTGGGCTCGACGACTACGTCATCGAGCCCAAGCCAGGTGGCCATGAGCCGTAGCTCGGCCGCCAGTTCGACGACGGTATCTGCTGGCGCGCCGGACTCGCTGTGGCTGCCGCGCACCAGAAGCTTTCCCGCAGCCCGGTCGGCCTTGAGATCCACCCGCGCTACCATCGCTTCACGTAATAGGAACGGCAACACGTAGTAGCCGTATCGTCGCGCGGAAGCGGGAGTGTAGATCTCAATCCGGTAATGGAATCCGAACAGTTCCGACAGTCTCCGGCGTTCGAACACCATCGAATCGAAGGGGCTGAGCAACGCCCTTCCCTCGGCTTTCCGTGGCAATACCGAGTTCACATGGCGGAAGGCTGGCCTGTTCCACCCCGTGATGGTGACGGGCTTGAGGATTCCACTGGCAATCAACGATTCGATGGCACCCGCTGTCGGTTTCAGCGGGAGCCGGAAATAGTCGGCAAAACATTTCAACGTCCCGACCCCGAGCGCGCGGGCCGATAGCTCGGTCAGGTGGAGGTGGGCCTCGGTTGGGTGGACGATTGCCAACGCCGCGCCGGGGTCCGGGAAGACCCGCTCCGTAAGTGCATATTTGCGCTCGAATGACGCGCTACGCCCGGCCGAAGAAACCTGACCCCGTTCGAACATGTCCTCCAGGACCCGTTTCACCGAATTCCAGTTCCAGCCCCACTGGTCCGTGGCCCGAGTCTCAATATGTCCCAACCGTTGTTGCAGTTGTGGAGCGGTTAGGGGACTGCTGACGGCGAGGACGTCGCGAATGCGGGAACGAAGCGATTCCCTCAGCCCTTCGGGCACTGAATGAGCCCCAACCCACCGGCGCTCCTGCAACGGACGAAGATAGGGAAAGAGCGTGGGTCTGATGAAGCTGGCTTCGTGCGCCCAGTATTCAACCATCCGGCGGGGGTGTGTGCTGGCTAGCCGATCGAGCTGGTCGCGGTCGTACTGACCCAGCCGGGCAAACAGGGGAAGGTAGTGACTGCGAATGAGGACATTGACCGAATCGATCTGCAGCAGCTGCAGCCGGGCAAAGGCAAGGCCCACCTGCCTCGCCGTAGCGGGGCCGACGGGCCTTACCCGTGCCAGTCCCTGTGCCTCAAGCGCGATGCGTCGGGCCTGGGACAGGGAGAGGACTGTGGTCACCCTTTGACCTTACTGGGGTCCTCTCCCCTGCCGGCTCAGGCCGACGCCGAGGCCGCCGCTTCCCGTGCCCGGTAGGCAAGGAGTTCCTCGCGCGGATCTTCAGTTCCCTCAGCGCACCGAGCGTCGAGGGTGATGACGCCGTAGGTCCAGCCCTGCCGGCGGTAGGCAACTGAGGGTGCACCGGTTGCCGAGTCGACGAAGAGGTAGAAGTCATGCCCCACCAGTTCCATGTTGTCGACTGCATCCTCGAGTGTCATTGGAGTGCCGGAGAAGACCTTCCGGCGGATCAGTACCGGCGAGTCGCCGGCCGGGATGTCATTCTCGATCTCGTAGCTGTCGACGACGCTGTCCTGGGCTTCCTGCGGGGCCTGGGTGGACTGCACTTCGAGGTACAAAGGGGCTGTGGTGCTGGCGGGTTCAAGATCAGCTGTGGCTTCACGAACGGCCATGGGGGTATGGCGGCCGTGGTGGACCTTCCGCCGGTCTCTGGCACGGCGTAGTCTCTCCAGCAGTTTGCTGTAGGCAAGGTCGAAAGCTGCAAATTTGTCGGCTGCTGATGCCTCGGCCCGGATCACGGGGCCCTTCGCCAGGACGGTAAGTTCGACGGTGAGCGCGCTATCCGCATTACGGGCGCTGGGCTCCTTGGTAACTTTCGCCTCTAGCCGCTGCACCTTGTCGCCAAGCTGCTCGATCTTGTCGATCTTGTCCTCGGCGTACTCACGAAAACGGTCCGAAACTGACAGATTTCGACCACTGATCAAAAACTCCATGGTGTCCTCCAAAATCCCTTAGGTGACACAACAGCGGCCGGGGAGTCGTGCTTCCAGCCGCTGTCGACGGATATCTAATTGTCCTCGAGATACCCATACCTCACGTTAGTTCACCCACCCCTGATATTCATCCTTCGGCGGTTGTTTTTTTCCGCTAATTTTGTTCGTTACATTCTTTCGGCACGCGACGGCGGCTCGGTGGCGGCAACCACTGCCGCCCCGGCCACCTCCGCTCCGGCCAACCGCAGAACCCGCGTCACTTCGGCAATCGTCGCCCCGGTGGTCAGCACATCATCAACCACCAGGCACACCGCCCCGGGGACCAGCTGCTGGCCCCGCCGCAGGGTCATGGTGAGGCGGACATTGGCGCGTCGCTGGGCCGATCCGAGGCCCTTTTGCTGCTGCTGCCCACCTCGGCCGGCGAGCGCTGACCCCAGTCGGACGGTTATGCCCCGGTACCCCACCAACCTGGCGGGCCGGCAGCCTGCGG
The DNA here is from genome assembly GCF_054510775.1 of Arthrobacter sp. TMT4-20. Lineage (NCBI taxonomy): Bacteria > Bacillati > Actinomycetota > Actinomycetes > Micrococcales > Micrococcaceae > Arthrobacter > Arthrobacter sp. TMT4-20. The sequence continues at coordinate 303,744 of NZ_JBTNDW010000001.1, forward strand.
GCAGCTCACCTCTTCGAACCAGCCCGTCAAGGAGCAGGCCGAGAGGATCGTACCCGCGGCGGCGCAGCGACGCTCCTTTTGCAGGCACCGGCACCAGAAGAATCTGTGCCGTTTCACCGCCCTGGCGGAGCCCCTCCACGGCCGAGTGCAGCGCTCCAGCGAGCGCCGTTTGCAGGGGTCTGCCCACATCGGTGCGGTGATGGTTTTTGTAGGCAAGCACCAACCGCGCGAGTGCGGACCGGTAATGGCCTCCTGCTGTGACCGGCAGTGGGTCACCGAAACCTGTGGCTGACTCCATGCGCCCCGGCACCTGAGGCAAGGCGGGCGCACCTCGTTCAACCCTGAGGGGGCGGACCGTCGCTTTGCGGATTGCGGTGAGACACTCGGGGCAAAGTGGGATCAAGAGGCGCCCGCATACAGCACACTCGGTAGGGAACAGGAGCGACCAGAAGCCCACGATGGCACCGGTAAAGCCCTGCACGTCCGGCCTCATCCGGACCGCATCGAGGCGGCCGGCGACGCCCCTCCACAGCGGCGCGGATCGGAATCCGTTCATGCCCTGACTTTGCCACCTCGGCCAGTCCCCGACGTCGCCTTCGTAGCCGAGTGTGGACAAAATCAGTCGCCGAGCCTGGGCAGATCGGCGCCCGTGTGCAGAGCTCAGCCCGGGAACGCCGGATCCTGGACACCTTCCACCGGCTCGTTCGACCAGGTATCCCCAACCCGGTTCCGGACCCCCTCCGAGGTGCCGGCGAAGATGGCCGTCGGCCCGGTGCCCGCACTGATGTGCAGAATGCCCTCAAGGGACGACAGCGCATCGACAGTCCCGTCAAGACCAAGAAATTCAGGGGTCACCTCTTCCTCTGCGGAGGCCTCGGCGACGATGACGGTGTCCTCGTTGACCCACTTCGCGGTATTGACCGGACCGCTGGCGAAAAGCTCCCGCGGAGTACCAAGACTCTGCGGGGTGCGGTCGTTGCTGCGCACGATCCCGGCAAGGAAAACGCGGCTTAGCCCCTCCTGCTCGGTCACGACCAGGGCCCGGGACCCATCCCTCGACACCCTAAGTTCCAGCACCACTGAATCAGCTAGCCAGGGTGCCGTCACCGACACCGCGCTGTCCTGCAACCCGCCGGGAGGAACCGCGGTAACCGTCGATCCCAGGCCTTCGGGCCCGGTGCTGGCCGTCCAAACCCAGTTGTTCGGGTCGAAACTGGGAGAAGTCAGCCTTCGTCCGGTCGCAGCGGTGATGATCTCCTGATCCTGCCCGGTGGTGTAAAGCCGTGTCCGGTTTCCGTTGAGGAACGCAAAGTCCGCCCCGGACAGGGTCATTGCCGGGTCCTGGGGATCCAGTGCCGCCACCGATGGGACGCCTTCAATGGGAACCGTCTCTTCCGTCTGGTACAGGAATAGCTCGTTGCCGGAGACGACAATCTGTTTGTTGCCGACAGCCGGATCGCCGACTGGGATTACCAGGTTCGGGTGGGGGACATTGCCCTCGTCGCCAAGGTACACCGGCTGCCCTTCGACAGTCATCTGCACCGAATTGACCGTGTTCAACCCGGCCAGGTTCTCCCGGAGTTGCTGCTGCATCTGTTGTCGGATCAGGTCACTGGTTTCCTGCAACACATCGGGGGACAACTCGACGGTTGCCGTCCCCGACACGATGGGCACCGATTCGACGCCGAGGGTGGTACTTTCCGGGAACGCGCTGGTCACCGACCCCTGCAAGTATGGAGCCGGACCGTCAAGCATCGCCTCCACAATATTCGTGGCAATGGCTGCCCGGTTCACGAACCACCTGACGTCGGGCACCCAATGTTCAAAGGAACTGCTGTAGAAGTACAGGCTGTATGTTTCAAGCAACAGCTCAGCCTGGCTCGAAGAAATCATGATGCCGTTGGGGATCGAGGTGATACGCCACTGCCCGTCGGCATTCTGCTCGAGCTTCGCGGTGAGGCTTTCAGTGGTGGTAGCAGGAGCCCCCGTACGGATACCTTCGGCGTTGATGGTCCCCTCGACTTCGAGCTGGATCTGGTAGACACCGTCAGTCGGTGACGCAGAAATCTGCGGGTCAGCTCCGTAGATGATGATGCGCTCTTCTGGCCGCCATTGGGCGGCGAACTCGTCGGTGAGGTAGTCCCGTGCGATCTCGTAGTCGCCGGCGGCACCCGTGCCGGCGTCCACGAAGGAGTTCAGGAGGGATTCCGGATCAGCATCCTGCCGGGGCCCGGGTGGATTGAAAATCAGTGGGTCAGTGGTGTCGGACCCGGTGTCAGCGGTGATGACTCCCACTGGACCAGAGGTAGGAATGGACGAGCAGCCGCTGACCACCAGCACGATCGGCAACAGTAAAAGGGCCAGTGACCGGCTCAGCGGACGCCTGTTAGCGGGCATCGTGGGACTCCTTTGGCAGTGTGGTTAGCTGCGGCAGCGAGTCCGGGGAGGTTCCGACCGACGGACGGTCGGGCAGCCCGCCCATCCTTGGCGGCAGCGGCAACGGTGAGACCTTGAGAACGGACTCCCTGAGCTTGGGAAGCGTCAGCCGAAAACAGGCGCCCTTACCCGGGGAGCCCCAGGCCTGCAGCCAGGCTCCGTGGAGATGGGCATCCTCGGTGGCAATTGACAATCCAAGGCCGCTCCCGCCGGTGGTACGGGCCCGGGCCGGGTCGGCCCGCCAAAACCGATCGAACACCCGGGACGCTTCAAGCGGAGTCATGCCGATGCCGTAGTCACGAACCGCGACGGCGACGGCGTCCGGATTCGAGGCAATATAGATCGAGACAGGCTTCCCATCGCCATGCTCCAGCGCGTTCACCACAAGATTCCTGAGAATCCGGTCAATCCTGCGGGGATCCACTTCGACCAGGCATTCGGTTTCGCGGGAGATAATGCTCAGCTCGGAGCCGCACGCATCCGCTAACGGCTGGGCGCCGTCAATCACGTGCCGAACCACCTGGAAAATGTCGACGGATTCCGCTTCAAGCACCGCGGCGCCGGCATCGAACCGCGAGATTTCCAGTAGATCGGCGAGCAGCGCCTGGAATCGTTCCACCTGGTTGTACAGGATTTCGGCGGATCGGCGGTTGACCGGGTCGAAATTGGCGCGCGCGTCGTGGAGCACCTCGGCGGCCATCCGCACCGTGGTCAACGGGGTACGAAGTTCGTGGGAGACGTCCGAAACGAAGCGTTGCTGCATCTGCGACAGTTGTGCGAGCTGGGTGATCTGATCCTGAAGGCTCTCCGCCATATGGTTGAACGACGCACCAAGCCGCGCCACCTCGTCCTCGCCCTTCACATCCATCCGTTCCTGCAATTCGCCGGCCGCCAGCTTTTCGGACACCACTGCAGCATGGCTGACTGGCCCGACCAGGCTCCGGGTCACGAACCAGGCGATCGCCCCAATGATCAGCAACAGGACGATGCCAGCAATCCAGATCACCCCGTGAATGTAGTCAAGGGTGGCCTGCATCGAGGAAAGGTCGTAGATCAGGTAAAGCGCATATTCGGTCTGCCCTGGCGGCAGGGTCACCTTGGTGCCGAACGCCAGCCCCGGCACCCTCTCCCCTGAAGTCGACTCGATCGACGTGGCGGACCAGTATTGGTCATCGCCCGACCTCACCGCGTTGGCCATGGCCGCCGGGATGGCGCTCGACTCGGTCAGGTTGTCGCTCCCGAACGGGGCAACGTAGATATCGGTGGTCTGATCGGGCACTATGGCGAGGATGAACCGCCTGGGTGCATCGGCGCCGCCACCCTCGAGGCTTGGCAGGGTGTCCTGCACCAATCGGAGGGTCGATTCGCTGTCGGTGGTCGAGGCGCTGCTGAAAATTGCTGCGACCTCGCTGAGCCCGTTGCTGGACTCGGCGCGGAACTGTTCGAATCGTTCCTCGTACAACCCGGTCGCAATCTGGTTGGACAGGAAGGCGCCGACGGCAGCGAAGGCTACCGCGGTGAGAAGCAGGGTGGAGACGACAGTGCGGAACTGCAGCGACCGTCGCCACTGCCGGGCGGTCCGCGAAAGCACCGTCCGGATCCAGGACCAGGCATGCGACGCCACGTCACCCAGCCTGTTCCGAACGCTAGCTGCAGCGCGGTCCAACTTACCCCTGTCCTGCCTTGTATCCCACGCCCCGGACCGTCAACACAATCTCTGGCGCTTCCGGGTCCCGTTCAATTTTCGACCTCAACCGTTGCACATGCACATTGACCAGTCGGGTATCCGCGGCGTGCCGGTAGCCCCAGACCTGCTCAAGCAGCAACTCCCGGGTAAAGACCTGCCAGGGTTTGCGTGCCAGCGCAACCAACAAATCGAATTCCAGGGGGGTCAGGGAAATCCGGTCACCGGCGCGGACCACCGAGTGCCCGGCGACGTCGATGGTGACCTCACCGATGCGGAGAGTCTCGGGAGCCTTCTGGTCACCGGGGCGCAGCCGCGCTCGCACCCGTGCCACCAGTTCCGCAGGCTTGAACGGCTTCGGCACATAGTCGTCGGCGCCGGATTCCAGACCTCGCACGATGTCGGAGGTGTCCGACTTCGCAGTCAGCATGACGATGGGGAGGTCGGATTCGTTGCGGATCTGGCGACAGACTTCGATTCCGTCCATCCCTGGCAGCATCAGATCAAGCAACACCAGGTCGGGTTTGGAGCTCCTGAAGATGTCCAGGGCCTGAGAACCGTCAGCGCAGAACACGGGATCAAATCCGTCGTTGCGTAGTACGATGCCGATCATCTCGGCCAGTGCTTCGTCGTCGTCAACGACCAGAATGCGTGCCTTCATATCTCCATAGTCTCCCATTGCCACGGCAATGTCGTACTAGCGCAATCGCTCCGCGCGCCCCAGCGCCGGGCAGGTTCCCGGAAATCCCTCCCGGTAACTATAGTTCTAGGAGACGGGTTCACAAGTGGAACAAACGTTCCGGGGGGACAGGATGAGCAACAATCCGCATGAGAGTGAACCAGCCGACAAGTCGCGGGACGATACGGCGGGCGCACCTCTTCCGCCACCTAACGCCCAGCCACCGCAGTGGGGTCAACCACCACAGCCCGGGCAGAACGCCCAGTGGGGGCAGCAACCACAGTGGGGGCAGCACCCCGAACCCACTGGAGCACCCCAATGGGGAGCGCAGCCCGGGTGGCAGGGCGTTCCGCACGGCCAGTTCGGCGGCTATCAGGCACCGCCTAAACCGGGAATCATTCCGCTGAGGCCCCTGGGCCTGGGCGAGATCCTCGACGGGGCGTTCCAGGCCTGCCGGAAGAATCCGTTGGCAACCTTCGGCACCGCCATCCTGTTCCAGGTAGTGATATCTGTTCTCACCCTGCTGTTGACGGTCGGTTTGTTCGGCTCAATCGCGCAACTGGATCCCGTCGACCCGTCGATGGACGAGGTTGCAGGACTGGCGACGTCACTGGTTTCCGTCGCCACGGCACTGGTGGTGCTCAGCAGCGTGGGTGTCCTCATTCTGCAAGGGGTGCTGGTCATCCCGATCGCACGTGCAGTGCTCAACGAGCGCACTTCTTTTGTGCAACTGTGGAAACTGGCCGTCCGGCGGATCCTGCCCCTCCTGGGTCTGGGATTCCTCCTGCTTCTGCTGGTCATTGCCGGACTGACGGTTCTGGTGGTGATCGCGGTGCTGCTGGCCATGCTCCTCGGTCAGGACTCGGTCTGGTTGATCGTACTGGGAACCCTCGGCTCCCTGGCGCTGATTGTCTGGCTCAGTATCAAATTGGTCCTTGCACCGGCGGTACTCATGCTTGAGGGTGCCGGACCGCTCACCTCCCTGCGCCGGTCCTGGACATTGACTTCCCGCAATTGGTGGCGAACGTTCGGGATCCTGATCCTGACCAGCATCATCGTCTCTATCATCACCTCGGTGATTTCCACTCCCCTGAGCCTGCTCGCCACCCAGTTCGTGTCCTTCAGCGACTCGCCGGCCGAGCTCGGCGAGGAGCTGATGAACTCGCTGCCCATCCTTTTGGTCGGTCAGCTTATTACAGCTGTCTTCGGTGCCATTGGTTACGCCTTCCAGGCCGGTGTGACCGCCCTGCTCTATGTGGACCTTCGCATCCGGCGCGAGGGGTTCGATGTGGTCCTGCTGCGCGAACATGAGGAAGCAACTGCGGGCCGGTTCACCCCGATTCCCGGCCAGTCCGCCAACCCCGGCGGTCAACAATTCGGTCACCGGCCGGGTGGACCACCGAGCCCACCCACCAATGGGACCTGAGCCGGGTGCCACTTTCGCCAATGCTGATCCGTTTGATTGAGTCGTCGGTGCCGATCGCTGGTCGGGTCCCGGTCGTGCCCGACGACGAGGAAGCCCGCGGTTGGCTGGAGGATGAGCTCGCCCAGGGCCGCTATCAGGAGGCGGAACCCAATTTCCTGGAACGGATCGCCACCACGATCCTCGAATGGCTGGGGTCTATCTTCGCCGACCTTCGGCCGCTTGAGGCCGGCCCCGGTACGTTGCTGCTCGCCCTGGGCGCCGCGGTGGTGATCGCCGCAGCAGTGTGGCTGGTCAAACCTCGCCTCAATGCCCGCAACAAACGCGCCCGCACCGGAGTGTTTTCGGGTGACACCGTCCGCACCGCGCAGGAGCATCGTGGACTCGCCGCGGCTGCGGCGGGATCACGGGAATGGGATATTGCGCTGACCGAGCGGCTACGAGCGGTGATCCGCTCGGCCGAAGAGCGGGGAATTATCGATCGCCAGCCCGGGCGCACAGCAGGTGAGACGGGAGTGCAGCTCAGGGCCGCCTTCGGGGCGATCGGCGCCGACACCCTGTGGCTAGCCGACCGCTTCAACGAGGTGCACTACGGCAACCTGCCGGCCCATGAATCCGACTACCAGCGGGCAACGGCGGTCGATGTACTGCTTTCAACCGCCCGCCCGGACCTGCAGCAGCCGGCAACAGAACTGGCAGCGCCCCGCTGATGGCTGTCGAAATAGACCAGGCCACCACCATCGAGGTCGTCGGTGATGGCGGCAGCGCGGGCCGTACCGCAGCCACCCGCATCCGTAGGCTCGCTCCCTGGCTGGTGCTGGGATTTCTCCTGGTGGCTGTGGTGCTGGTGGGATTTTTCGGACGTTCCGGGCAGGACGGCGTCGCACTCTCCCCCGCCAACCCGGCTCCAGCAGGAGCCATGGCGCTCGCAGAGGTGCTTAGGGGACAGGGCGTCGAGGTGATCCAGGCGGAATCGCTCGAAGCCGCCGCGGCTTCGTCGTCGGCTGGCGCCTCGACCCTCCTGCTGCACGATCCGGATTCGTGGCTCAACTCCGACCAGCTGAGCGCCCTGGACGGTGTCGCCGACCGACTGGTTCTGGTCGAGCCGAACACCCTCATCCTGGGCGAACTTGCCCCCTCCATCCGACAGGCGGGTCTAATCCCCGCCTCCGAAGACACCCCCTTGCCGGCAGACTGTGGGGTTGAGGACGCCGCCGCCGCCGGCAGTATCTCCCCCGGCGGTTTCGCCTACCGGGCCGATCTGATCTGTTTCCCCCCCGCTACTGCGCAGGGCGGCCCACCCTCGGGTTCCTACGCCGCCACGGCTGGCCAGGAAGTGGTGGCACTCGGCCACGGAAGCATCATCAGCAACGAGACCATCGACCAGGAAGGCAACGCGGCACTTGCCCTGCGAACCCTGGGGAGCAGCCCCGTCCTCATCTGGTATCAGCCCACGGCAGCCGATCTGGCGCTGACCGACACACCGGTCGATCCCCTGAACCTGCTGCCCGATTGGGTGAACCTTGTGATGCTGTGGCTACTCGGCACTGGCCTGTTGGCCGCTGTCTGGCGGGGACGCCGCCTGGGGCCGCTCGCCGAGGAACCGCTGCCCGTGGTGGTGCGGGCGGCCGAGACGGCCGAAGGACGGGCGCGGCTCTACCAGGATTCTGGGTCCATTGATCGCGCCGCCGCCAACCTCCGAGCCGCCACCCTCATTCGGCTTGCAGCACGGCTTCGCTTGCCGGCCACCAGCTCGGACACCGAGGTGGTAGCCGCGGCGGCACGCCACTCCCCGCGGTCCCCGGCCGACCTCGACCAACTTCTGCGGACCGAAAGACCAGCGTCCGACACCCAATTGGTGCGATGGAGCCAAGACCTTGACGCCCTAGAGAAAGAGATCGACGCGAGATGAGTCAACACATCCCGACCCACCAGGACTCCCCGGTGTCACCGGACGGCCCCGGCCCCGAACGCCAGGCCCTGCTGAACGTGAGGTCCGAGGTAGCCAAAGTGATCGTCGGCCAGGACGCGGCAGTGACCGGAATGCTGATCGCCCTGCTCGCGAAGGGCCATGTGCTGCTTGAGGGCGTTCCGGGTGTCGCCAAAACCCTGCTCGTGCGCACCCTGTCGGCGGCTTTGAGTCTCGATACCAAGCGGGTCCAGTTCACTCCCGATCTGATGCCGGGAGACGTCACTGGGTCACTCATTTACGAGGCACAGAACTCGGAATTCACCTTCCGCGAGGGGCCGGTCTTCACCAACATCCTGCTGGCGGACGAGATCAACCGGACGCCGCCCAAGACCCAGGCCTCCCTACTGGAGGCAATGGAGGAACGCCAGGTGTCGGTCGACGGCGTTTCGCGGGCGCTCCCCGATCCGTTCATCGTCGCAGCCACCCAGAACCCGGTGGAGTACGAAGGCACCTATCCCCTGCCCGAGGCTCAACTCGACCGCTTCCTGTTGAAGCTCACGCTGTCAGTGCCGGACCGGGACGACGAGATAGAGGTGATCCGCCGCCACAGTGCGGGCTTCGACCCACGGGACCTCGCTGCGGCGGGGGTTCGCCCGGTCGCCTCGGCCCTTGATCTGGCGAAGGCCCGGCGCGCGGTGGCAACAGTAGCGATTGCGCCCGAGGTCATCGCCTACATCGTTGATGTGGTCCGCGCCACCCGCACAGCTCCATCTTTCCAGCTCGGTGTTTCCCCGCGCGGTGCCACCGCGTTGCTCAACACCGCCCGCGCCTGGGCCTGGTTGTCAGGCCGCACCTTCGTGACGCCGGACGACGTCAAGGCCCTCACCCTGCCAGCGTTGCGACACCGGGTGTCGATGCGTCCCGAGGCTGAAATGGACGGCGTCGAAGTGGATGATGTGCTGTTGGGGATCCTCGCTACCGTCCCCGTGCCACGCTAGGCCCCGGGCCGCATGACCATCACCGGACGATTTGTCCTCCTGGCATTCCTCGGGATTGTTCCCGTGGCGCTCTACCCGGGCGCGGTGTCCATCCTGATCTGGACCACTGCGTTGGTCCTGGTGGGAGCCCTGGACCTTTCCCTGGCCGCCTCGCCGAGGAAAACGGGCCTCAGCCGGGATCTACCGGACAGCGTCCGGCTGACCGAGGCTTGCACCAGTACGCTCACCGTCCGTAACTATTCCCGGCGTCAACTGAGGGCCACTGTCCGTGAGGCGTGGCAGCCGTCGGCAGGGGCAGCTGATGCCGTACAGCACGTCTCGGTTCCACCGGGTGAGTCCAGGCAACTGTTGATCAGGTTGCTCCCCGAACGGCGTGGCCATCTGCGGGTGGCACAGGTGACGATTCGCAGCGTCGGCCCGCTGGGGCTGACCGGCCGCCAGGTGAGCATTCCGGCTCCCGGGCTCCTCCGGGTCCTACCCCCGTTCCATTCCAAACGACATCTTCCTTCGAAGCTTCGCCGGTTGCGTGAGCTTGACGGCCGGGCCGCCGTCCAGATCCGCGGTGCCGGCACCGAATTCGATTCGCTCAGGGACTATGTCAGGGGCGACGACGTCCGCTCGATCGACTGGCGCGCGACCGCCCGCCGCCGCGACACGGTGGTACGCACCTGGCGGCCGGAACGCGACCGGCGGGTGGTCATCGTGTTGGACACCTCGCGCACTTCAGCTGCGCGGATTGACGATGAGCCCCGGCTGGACACGAGTATCGAGGCTGCCCTGCTGCTGGGCGTCCTCGCACAGCGGGGTGGGGACCGGGTGGATTTCCTTGCCTTCGACCGCCGTCCCCGGGCCAGGGTGAATTCGGCGGCGAAGGGGAATCTGCTGAGCGCCCTCGTCAAGGCGATGGCACCGTTGGAGCCCGAGCTGATTGAAGCCGACTGGTCACGGGTGCCCGGCCAGGTTCGCTCCATCTCCTCCCACCGTTCTTTGGTTGTGCTGCTGACGTCGCTGGATTCGGGCTCAGTAGAAGAGGGGCTGCTGCCGGTGCTGGCCGATCTGACCTCACAGCATGTGGTGGTGGTCGCGTCAGTTCGCGACCCGCGACTGGATGAGATGCGCGGCGAACGCCATTCCGTGTCCGATGTGTATCGGGCCGCGTCCGCGGAGCGTGCCCTGCTGGATCGTGCCGCGGTGACAGCCCAGTTGCGTCATCTGGGGGCAGAAGTGGTCGATGCTACCCCCCACGAACTACCGCCACACCTTGCTGACATGTACATCCGGCTCAAAGCGGCGGGCCGGCTCTGATGATCCCGACCGAAGGTAGTGCCAGGGTCGACTACTCCCGAACAGCCCACCGCACCCCGTGGGCAGCGTTACCTGCGGCGGTTCGCCACCGAATCGCGGCCGAGCTGGGAAGCCCGACGGAGACCGTCAGTCCGGCTGGCGGTGGCTTCACCAACGGCTTCGCAGCTGTCGTTGGCGCCGGGAGCCGCCGCCTCTTCGCCAAGGCGGCGCCGTCAACGGACAGCCACATTTTCGCTGCCTATGTCCGCGAGGCCGAGGTTCTCACTGCACTTCCGGCCGGACTTCCCATCCCGCAACTGCACTCAACCGATCAGGTCCTCGCTGGGGGCACCCGCTGGCAGCTGCTGTGCTTTGAGGCCGTTGACGGCTACATGCCGGGGCAGCCATGGACGGTCAGTGATCTCAGGGCGGTGCACGAGTCACTCCTAGTGGTGCAGGCGGGGCTGCAGGGAACGCCAGCAAACCTCGCGAACGGGTCAATGGTGGAGGAGTTCTTCGGAGCCAGCCCACGGACCGACCTCGTAGAGTGCTGGGCCCCGAACGGAGCGCTTCCCGCCTATCTGCCGTCGCTGAACGTCCAGCACCTGTCCGAGCTGGAAAAATTGACCGCACTGGGTCACGAGGCGCTGGCCGGCGATGCTGTGCTCCACAATGATCTCCGGGCAGACAACATCATGATCCGCCCCCGTGGCGGGCCCAGGCCGACGCCCGTTGCACTCTTCTGCGACTGGAACTTTCTGTCTATCGGGCCCGCCTGGGCTGACTGGGTAGCCCTGTTGGTTTACCCACGCCAGGCAGGGGTCGACGTCGACAGCTGGCTTGCCGACTCTCCGCTGAGCTGCGGGGCCAACCCCGACCACATTGATGCGTGGCTGGCGGTGCTCGCCGCCTACATGGTCACCAGCGGAGACCAACCCGAACTGGCCACCAGCCCCTACCTGCGGATGCACCAACGCTTTACGGCACGAATCCTGATCGATTGGCTCAGTGAACGACGAAAATGGGAGCTCTAACATGCAGTCCATCTACCAGCGCGCCTTGGGCGCCGATTTCAACAGGTTACAGCCCGAACTCCAGGCCTACTTTGGCCTCCACGCCGACGCGGGCCAGGCGGGAATAGGCAGCGGCACCTTCGATGTGGCAGGCTGCCCCGCCTGGTTTATCAGGCCCTTCTTCAGGCTGGCAGCTGCCGAGAACTCGTTTTTCCCCGAGTATGGGACCGATGTCCCCTTCAGCATCAGCAATTTCCCGCACCTTGACCCGTTTGGGCGTGCATCCCTGACCGCCCGCCGGATCCTGCACTTCCCGGCTGCTGAGCGGATTTTCGAGGACACCACCTCGGAGGAGAACGGTCAACTGCTCGACTATGTGGGGGCGCACCGTCTGACGCTCACCGATCTGACCTGCTCGGTCACACCAGCCGGGAGGATGCGGATGGTGTCCACCCGGACCCGGGTATTCGCTGGCCCGGTGCGGCTACCGGTGCCGGACGTCGTCGGGGCGCAGGCCTACATGGAGCAGTGGTGGGATGAGGAAGCCGGTCGGTTCCGGATCCAGACCCGGGTGATCCACCGTCAGCTGGGGACACTCCTGGTCTACGCGGGGGCCTTCGACTACCACCTGGTCGACTTCGACGGTGTCCTGCCGGCTGAGGCGGAGCCGCGACGCTGGGAGAAGCGCCGCTAGTCGTTGGCCATCTCCTGGTTCAGCGCGTCGGCGGTCTGGGTCAACCGGCGCAGGATGTTCGCGGCGGCGGCGGGTGAAACCCCGGCCAGCCCGGTGTCGGGGGTCAACCGCAACTGCGCCAACCGGTTCAACGGCAACCCGAGCATCCGCCAGGGCGACAGGACTGCCCCCGCCAGGGCGGACACCGTTGGAACGGCTCGCGGGTCGGGCATGATGCCCGCCCACAGTTCGCCGCCCGCTTCGAGTTGACCGGCCAGGGACTCCCACTGCGCCATCGACAATCCTGCGAGGGGAAGCGCTACCGCGGTGATGCTGCTGGTCGCCAGCACATCGAGCGGAGCGCGCTCGGCGGGGAATGACACCGCCACAGTTCCGCCCCCGGCTGCCCGCACTGCCTCGGCTACGGTGTCCCACGCGTCGGCGGCTTCCTGGTCCGGCACCGCCCGGAGGGTCCGGTAGCCACTCGCCGTCGGCACACCGCCGGCCAGGACAAACGCGATTTCGGGTTCGTCCAGTTGTACCTGTACCAGGGCGCCCGATGCCGCTGATCTGACCCTGCTGACCAGGTCGGCAGCGCCGGCTGCCAGGGAATCCCTGATTTCGCGGCGCGCCCCGACGTCGAGCAGGGCGCGTTCCCCGCTGTGCAGATGGAGGTTGGCGGCAAGGGACAGCGGGCCCCGCAGATGGATTTTCAACGCTGGCGCCGGCTCTGATTCGGCACCAATCACATCACCGAGCACGTTCAGGTCGGTGGACAGCGCCGACACTGCCCGTCGATGATCCTTGCCGGGCCGGTCAACGAGGCGCCAGCCGTGGGGCTGCACATCCACTGGCAACTCCACCAGGATGGCTGCTGTCCGCCCGACGGCGTCGCTACCGACCCCGCGGCCCGGCAGGGATACCAGGTGGGGAAGGTGCGGGTCACCGAGCTCACCCCGGACCACCCGCGTAGCTTCGAGAGGGTCAGTTCCTGGCCATTCGCCCAGGGCGGTAGCTGTGACCTGGGCGGAGCTAGGCTCCACCAGGGCCCTCCGGTGACCGGCGGTTCTCGGACAGCGCCTGATGGTGACGGATCACCTCGGAGATGATGAAGTTCAGGAACTTTTCGGCGAAGGCCGGGTCTAGGTTGGCTTCTTCGGCCAACGCGCGAAGCCTGGTGATCTGGGCCGCTTCCCGATCCGGGTCGCCCGCCGGTAGCTGGTGCTCCGCCTTGAGGACCCCCACCCGCTGGGTGGCCTTGAACCGTTCGGCGAGAAGATACACGAGAGTCGCATCGATGTTATCGATACTGCTCCGCACCGACAGGAGCTCCGCCATCACCTCGGGTTGTACCTGCCCGGCGAGGGAGCTTGCCCCCGGGTCGTAGCCGCTGCTCGATTCAATCATGCATCAAGTCAAACACCAGTTGCAGACTGCCGACTAATCCGGCGTCGACATATTCAACCGGCAGTGCGACGGGCGTGTCCCTACAGGGCTGGCTGAAGTTCGGGGCGCTCCAGTGACCGGGCAGAGTCGAGGGTCGCCTGGCCCAGGACCCGTGTCCCCTGGTACAGGACGACGGTCTGGCCCGGGGCGACGCCGCGCATCGGTTCGTTCAGCCGGACCACGAGTTCCGCCTGCCCCTCACCATTGTTCTCCATCCAGGCCACCGCGTCGACAGGGTCGCCGTGGGCTCGCACCTGCGCCATGCACTCGAATTCGCTGCCGGCCAGTACCGCGTCGATCGGCAGTCCGGCCCAGGACACCTTGATCCCCCGCAGCTGGTCTACGGCCAGCAGCCGCTCGGGACCGACTACCACCTTGTTTTCTTTCGGCCGGATCTCCAGCACGAAGCGGGGCTTGCCGTCGTCGGCGGGTGTGCCGAGCTTCAGGCCACGGCGCTGGCCTACTGTGAAGGCGTTGGCGCCGGGGTGGGTGCCCACCTGCTCCCCATCGGTGTCGACAATCGCACCCTCGGTCATCTCGATGCGTTCGGCCAGCCAGCCACGGGTGTCACCGTCGGGAATGAAACAAATGTCGTGGCTGTCGGGCTTGTTAGCCACGGACAGACCGCGGCGCTCAGCCTCGGCGCGGACCTCCGCCTTGGACGGGGTTTCGGCCAGCGGGAACATTGAGTGCTTGAGCTGCTCGTGGGTGAGGACGCCCAGCACATAGGACTGGTCCTTGGCCCAGTCCGCGGCCCGGTGCAACTCGCGGTTCCCGTCACTGTCCTCGATGACCTTCGCGTAGTGGCCGGTGCAGACGGCGTCGAAGCCCAGCGCCAACGCCTTTTCCAGGAGTGCCGCGAACTTGATCCGTTCGTTGCAGCGCATGCACGGGTTCGGAGTGCGACCGGCGGCGTACTCGGCGATGAAATCGTCGACAACGTCCTCCTTGAATCGTTCCGAGAAGTCCCACACGTAGTAAGGAATCCCCAGAATGTCGCAGGCACGCCAGGCGTCACGGGAGTCCTCGATGGTGCAACACCCACGACTGCCGGTACGTAAGGTGCCAGGCATGCGCGAGAGCGCCAGGTGGACGCCGACGACGTCGTGCCCTGCCTCCACTGCGCGTGCTGCGGCGACGGCGGAGTCCACTCCGCCGCTCATTGCTGCGAGTACCTTCATGAGTTGTCCTTCACTATCGAAAACCTGTTCCAGCTGTCTGAATGTTTGAAGCATGGCCAGCCATTCCAGCCTGCCGGGCGCGGCGGTAGGCCTCGGGCAACGCAGTTCCAAGGACTTCAACGTCCTCGGGGCCTGAGGTATGCCCGAGCGAGAATCGCTGGGCCCCTCGGGCCTCCGACTCGGTGAGGCCCATCGCGAGCAGCACATGGGACGGCCGGGGCACTCCCGCCGTGCAGGCCGAGCCGGTGGAGCATTCCACTCCGGCAAGATCGAGCAGGAACAAGAGAGAGTCCCCTTCGCAGCCGGGAAACGTGAAGTGGGCGTTGCCGGGAAGCCGCAGGGTCCGGTGCCCTCTGAGGACCGCCTCCGGGATAGCGGACTCCACCTGGGTGATCAGCTGATCCCTGAGGGCGGCGATGCGGGCGGACTCCTGGTCGAGATTGCCTGTGACGAACGCAGCGGCCGCAGCGAAAGCCGCGATACCGGCCGCGTCAAGGGTTCCCGACCGGATATCACGCTCCTGTCCCCCACCATGCTGCACCGGGGTGAGCGTTACCGCCCGCCCGACGAAAAGGGCCCCTACACCCACCGGGCCGCCGATCTTATGCCCACTGACCGCCATCGTCGCGAGTCCTGAATGACTGAAAGACACCGGAAGGGACCCGAAGGCCTGCACGGCATCCGAGTGCACGGGGATGCCGTGCGCCGCGGCTGCCGCTGTGATGTCCCGAATGGGCTGGATGGTGCCGACCTCGTTGTTGGCCCACATCACGGTGATCAGCGCGATGGTGTCCGGGTCGTCGTCGAGCTCGGCCTGCAGCGCCGTCATGGAGACCACGCCATCGGAGTCGACCGGTAGCCAGGTGACCAGCGCCGCTTCGTGTTTGGCCAGCCATTCGACCGTGTCCTGGACCGCCGGGTGTTCGATGGCTGAGCACAGTATCCTCATCCGGCGCGGGTCCGCGGCGCGGCGGGCCCAGAACAGGCCCTTGACGGCAAGGTTGTCAGCTTCGGTCCCACCGGAGGTGAAGATCACCTCCGAGGGATGCGCTCCCGCCGCGGCGGCGAGGGTCTCGCGGGAGTCTTCCACCACCCGACGGGCACGACGCCCTGAGCCGTGCAGCGATGAAGGGTTGCCGCTACGGCTGAGTTCGGTGGTGAGTGCGGCGAGCGCGGGCGCCGAAAGAGGCGTGGTCGCCGCGTGGTCCAGGTACACGGGCATCGGTCAATTCTAGCGGTTCCGGCTCGACACTTCACTTTTCACCGGTCGGAGGACTCTGAGCGCCCGGGGAACGACGTCGATCTGGACCGGCGCCGGCCCTACCGGTTCCCCATCGGCGAAGACCGTCAGGCCGGCCACCTCGACACGGACCGAACGGACCTTTTCGATCCGGACCGCCGGGTGAGACACGTGGGTTCCCGCGAAGAGCCGGGGCAGCATCGCGATCAGCCGGAGTCGTGAGACTGCGGAGACCACCAACAGATCCAGGAGCCCATCATCACAGAGCGCGTCGGGCGTAATCTTCATTCCGCCTCCAATGGACCTCCCGTTGGCCACCGAAACCAGCATTGCGGCCGTCGACTCGGCAGACCCATCGATGACCAGCCGGTAGCCGATGGGTCTGAAGACTGCCAACTCACGCAGCACGGCGAGGGTGTACCGGCTCTTTCCCCTGGGCCAGGACCAGGTGTTGGCCCGGGCATTCACTATCGCATCGAATCCTGCTGAGCAGGCCCCAGCGAACCAGAGCACTCCTTCCCCGTCCTGGTCCCTGCTGATGCGCCCGAGGTCCATCCAGTGGGGCGGTCCGGGGAGTGCTTCATGGATGACGAGGGCCGCTGCTTCCGGGTCTCTGAGGGGCAGGCCGAGGGTCCGGGCCACATCATTGCCGGTGCCGGTCGCCACGATGCCCAGGGGGACCGCGGTTCCCACCAGGACATTGGCTCCCAGCTGCACCATCCCGTCACCGCCCACCACGACCAGCGCGTCCGGCGACCTCTCCGCCACAGCTGAGCTCACCCGGTCAACAAGCGTCGCATAGCTTGGTCCGGCGAGGACAGTGACCTCGTGTCCGAGGGCAATGAGTGAGGTGACTGCCGCGCTTGCCGCCTTCTTCGCGGCCCCCGCCCCGGCCGTAGGGTTGACCGCGACCAGCAGCTTCATCTGATCACGGCCCCCAGGGCCTCGGCAATGGTCATCGCCTGCGCGACGTCGATCACGGCACCGCGGAACTGTACGTTGTCCATCGACAGTTCGCCCAGTTCGCTGCCACGTAGGTCGGTTCCCCGGAGCCGCGCTCCTGCCCATTCAGCATTGGATAATTGGCAATTTCGCAGCGACGCCTTGGTGAGGTTGGCCTCGGTGAAGTCGGCTTCGGTGAGGGACACGCCAGTGAAGTCGGCGGAGGACAGGTCCGCACGCACCAGCGAAACATAGGACCAGTTGCCGCCAGTGACCTTGAGGGGGACCAGCGACGAGTTGACGAAGGAACTGCCGGTCAGCCTGCACCCGGCAAAGGTCGAATCGAAGAAGCTGCAGGATTCGAACCGGCTGCCGTCGAATGCCCCCTCAGTGTGGGTTGAGACATTGAACTTGACGTTGCGGAACACACACTTGCTGAAGTTGGCCCCGCTGGACTGGAGTTCGGTGAAGTCGCAATCCACGAATAGGGTTCCCGCATAGTCTGCACGGTCGAGTACTTTGCCGTACCAGTCCTCGCCCCTGATCACCTTGTCCCGATTTGTCATTGTCCGATGCTACCGAAGCCGAACCCTTTCGCCCGGTTCGCCGTTGAAGGTACAGCGGGTATTTGGTTGGCAGTCGGGAAACCGTCTACAGTCTTGCCCTGATGAGGCATAGCGTGCCGGCCGCGTCTGCGCCCGGAACTTCAGCACATCGGTTCCACCCGCTCCAGGCCCCCCAGCATGCCCGCCGAAGATGAAAGGCCCTCATGGCGACCCCGCCCGACCGGACCTACTACGCCGTCCTGGGATTGTCGCGGAACGCGACCGCCAAACAGGTCAAGGACGCCTACCGCCGGGCCGCACGATCAACCCATCCTGATGCTGGCGGGAGCGCCGAAGAGTTCCATGACGTGGCCGTCGCCTATGAGACCCTCTCGGATCCAGAACGTCGCCGCCGGTATGACCACGGGCTGGGTGGCAGCCCGGCCGCCCATGAACCGACGGCGGCCAGTTCGCCCTCACGGTCAAGTGCTCCCTCTCCTGATCGTGCCGCTGATGACGAAGCTTTCCAACGTCCAGCCGTCTACGAGCCGCCCTTCTCACCAGCGCAGCCTCCGGTGATTCCGCTGACCCTCGCGGGCAGCCAGATCCATGGCACCGCTCGACAGCCTGGATTCTTCAAGCGTCTCGGATCCGGCAGCGGCTCACGGTTCGACGGCGAGCGCCGCACCGCTGCCCTGCTGGAACACCGTTTCCTTCCGGGCTTCCCCGCCGCCCGACTAGTTAACGGTTTGCGGTTCGGCGACGACACCGGAACTGAAGCGGGCCATGCGGTGTTGGCCGGATACCGTCTGGCGGTCGTCGATTCGATGCTCGCTCCACCCGGCAACTATCGCTGGGACGGGCGTGCCCTGCGGCACAACGGCAGAATCGCCGGTGACGTGCGCATTACCGAGTCGGTCCGACGGGTCCAGGATCTCTTTCCCGAGTGCAATGTCCAGGCGTGGCTTGTCCTCCACGGGGGTGAAGGCAACCCCTTCGAGCCGATTGTCGATTACCCGCCAACGCTGGACAAATCTGCACTGACCAGTGTTCATGTGGCGAATCCCGGTACGCTCCTCCGCGAGCTCAAGAAATTTCTGGGTGGCGGGCCGCAGCCCTATGTGGTGCAGCTCCCCGTCCTGGGCCGTTTGCTACAGTACGCCGAGCGCTAGGATTAACGAGTGTTCCGTATCCTGTTCTACACGCCCGAAATCCCCGGCAACACCGGCAACGCCATTCGGCTGGCTGCTGTCACCGGCGCCGAATTGCACCTGGTGGAGCCGCTCGGCTTCAACTTCGATGATGCAAAGCTGCGCCGAGCGGGGCTCGACTACCACGACCTGGCAGTGCTCCAGGTCCACAAGGACCTGGCGAGCGCGTGGGAAGCTCTCACCCCCCAGCGGGTCTTCGCGTTCACTTCCGACGGCGAGGAATCCTATGCGGACATCAGCTACCAGCCAGCAGACGTGTTGCTCTTTGGGCCTGAGTCGGTAGGTCTACCACTGGAGGTCAAGCATGACCCCCAGGTGACGGCCCGGGTCCGGCTACCCATGCTCCCCACCCGTCGTTCACTTAACCTCGCCAACTCGGCGTCTATTGTTCTCTACGAAGCATGGCGCCAGCACAGCTTCGCCGGCGCCGTCGTCTAGCTTTTTCAGCCCTAAGGAGCCACCATGCCACCACGCCATGCCGAGGAAGTGTCCGAGACCGGCGCCGAGGACTTCGAACGCCTGGCACCGCTGCTCTGGAACCCGATGGGAAATGCCGTCGCAGCGGCCGCCGATATCGCCCTCGCTGACCGGGTGCTCGACGTTTACTGTGGCAGCGGTGCCAGCACCATCCCGGCGGCGCAGTCCGCCGGGCCGGAAGGCGTGATCGATGCACTCGACCCATCCCCGGGGCTGCTGGACCTGGCGAAGGCGAAAGCCGAAGCCATGAACCTCGCCACTATCCGGTTTGACACGGCCGATGTCACCGAGCGGCCTGCCGACGGCAGCTATGACGTGGTGCTGTCCTGTTACGGACTGACCCGCTTCGCGGATATGGCGCCTGCCACGGCGCATCTGTCGCGGCTACTGCGTCCCGGCGGACGGATTGCCCTCAGCACCTGGGACGCTGGCGCCCACACGGAGTTCTGGCGAATCCTTCAGGACGCATGCTCCGAGGATCCCTCCCGGGATCCAGCGCTGCTCGAGCGGGAGATCGCCAACGTGGCCAGACTGGCCTCGCCCGAGAAACTGGGAGACTGGCTGCTGGCTAACGGGTTTAATACGGTCGGAGTCGATTCGGTAGCCATTGAATTGCCGCTGGATGCCCAGACAGCATGGTCGGTGGTTCAGGGGACCGCCTTCCGTCACCTTCTCCCGGGCGACGAGTCAGCCGTCGAACGGATCCGGGCCAGCTTCCTTGACCGGCTCGGCAGCGGCTTCGTCCTGGCCGCTCAATCCCTGGTTGCTGTTGCGGAGACCGCTGACTAGCAGCTGGGTAAGATCCAGACTCTCCCCACCCCATCCCCGCACCGCCCAGCTCCGAAGTACTAGTGGCAGCAAAACTTGATCCGCCCGTGTCGTGAAGCACCGATACAGGCGGAGAAAGTCCTGTCTACAGAACATCGAAAGGACGGTGATAGGGATGGGTAGGCAGGTGGGAGGCACTGACCAACTGATCCGCGCCGGCGGGTCGCATGTTCTGAATCGCAGACGGGGCGCTTTATGCTTGGAGTATATGGATACGCCACGAGCCAGCAGAACTACTCCGGCCGGTTCACCAGCGGGTGGATTCGCCGTTGAACCCGGTACCGCTGCAACCCTGACTGAGCTGTTGTTGCGAGTCGCAGCCAAGGACCAGCAAGCCTTTGCCGAGTTCTACGCGCAAACTTCCCGACGGGTCTATGGGCTGGCCCGTCGTGTCCTCATTGACCCGGAGCTCAGCGAGGACACCACCCAGGAGGTCTACCTGCAGGTCTGGAACCTCGCGGACCGGTTCCGACCCGAGATGGGGTCACCGATGGCCTGGCTAATGACCCTGACCCATCGCCGGGCTGTGGACAAGGTTCGGTCTGAGCAGAGTTCCACTGACCGCGAAGCACGATACGGCGCCGCGATGCAGGAAATCGATCACGACGACGTCGTCGACACCGTAACCCAGCGCCTCGAGGCGGAGACAGTGGTCAAATGCCTCGACTCACTGACGGAGACCCAACAGGAATCTGTGAAGCTCGCATATTACGGCGGATTGACCTACCGCGAGGTCGCCGAAAAACTTGGCGTGGCCGTACCTACCATCAAATCGAGAATCCGTGACGGATTGCTTCGACTGAAAACCTGTTTGGGGGTGAACTGAGATGCAGAACAACGACATGTTTGATGGATCGATTGACGATCTGGAGAGTGACCTGACCCACGGCCGTGTGCTTGACTGGGCCGAGATGTATGCCCTGAACGCCCTGAGTGATCGGGAGCTTCGGGCTATCGAGGACTACATCTCAGCCGCCGACCCGATCCAGCGGGAAGCCTTTGATGAGCGCGTCCGGGGTGCCCGTGAGACCCTTGCCCGGGCGTACGCGATCGACGACGTCGAACCGCCCCCCGCCTTGTTCGACCGCATCCTGGCTCAGTTGCCGGCCGGTCTCCCCGAGCAGAGCTCTTCCGCCGCGCCCGCCCGGGCCCAGGCGTCGGCGGGCACCTTCGATGAGCTGGCGAACCGACGCGAGGCAAAGCAACGCCGGCCCGTGGGACGCTGGCTGGCCGCAGCCGCAGCAGCAGTGGTCATCACCGTCGGCGGAGTCAGCGTCGCCCAGAACCTCCAGGAAACCTCGGTTGAACAGGAAGTGTTGCAGGCCCAGGATCTCCAGTCCGAAATCTTCACGATTCCGGCGGGAGGCACCGCGGAGCTGAAGCTCTCCCGTGAGGAAGACGCGGCGGTCATCACCCTCAGTGAGGTACCGGCACCTCCCGTGGGGAAGGTCTACCAGATGTGGCGGGTTCCCACGGACGGGACTGACCCGGTCTCCATCAGCACCATGACCGCTGAGGACCTGCAGGAATCGCTGGTCACTACCGTCGAGGGCATTGGTTCGTCGATGGGGTTCGCCATCACCGTCGAGCCCGACGGCGGGTCCGAACGGCCAACCCTTCCGATCGTCGCGGAGATCCCCTTCGAGGCTTGATCGGGCGCGTGAGGTCGGGCGCATTGAAAGGACCTTACCCAGCTGGACCTGGGCCGCCACCTTTATCGGGGTGGCTAGAATCCGGCAATAGTCTGAGCTGAATTGACTGGCACCACATGGAAAACTTCGGCGCTACGCCCGGCTGGGAGGCCGCCGCGTGCGGCGTTGTCCCGGAGTAGCTGACGCACGACGGCGTCCATCCGGTCGGAGTCCGGATGTTGACTGGTGTGGAAGTGAAGGGCGCGCAGCTTGTCGTCCACCGCGTCAGTAACATCGACGAAGTGGTTTTCCAGGTGGGACGGGCCGGCATAGAGCCACAACCAGGGCACCCGGTGGCTTGCCAGCCCGGCAGCTTCCAGTTCCGGGAAGGCAAACGGATTTTCGGCGGCCGGATACACCGCGCGGGTGACCGCTTCGCCGCAGCCCAGATGGTCCGGGTGGCTTTTTTGAATCCGGTCCCAGTTTCGCTCCGGGTGCATTGCCAGCACCACATCAGGACGGACCCGGCGGATCACTGCCACTACCTGCTTGATCACCTCGGTGGAGGCTTCCAGGAACCCATCACGTTCACCCAGATAGTGGATTTCGCGAACTCCCACCTGCTGGGCCGCAGCAAGCTGCTCGGCCCTGCGGGTCCGCACGATTTCACTCTGCCCCTCGGGGTCGAACCCGCCGGCGTCGCCGTCGGTCATAATGCAGTAGTCGACGACGACGCCCGCCCTTGTCCATTGGGCCACCGTTCCGGCTGCACCGAAGTCGATGTCGTCGGGGTGCGCCGCGAAGCACAACACCCGCACGATCTGATCGACGGCGGGATCAAAAACTGTCGCCACCGTGGTCAGGACCTGCGCTTCAGGATCTCGGCGGTTGCCTGCGGCAGCACCTTGAAAAGGTCACCGACCACACCGAAGTCGGCGATCTCAAACACCGGCGAATCGGCGTCCTTGTTGACCGCGATGATGACCTTGGCGGTTTGCATCCCGGCTTTCTGCTGGATGGCGCCGGAGATGCCAGCGGAGATGTACAACTGCGGCGACACTGTTTTGCCGGTCTGTCCCACCTGGGCGGAGTGTTCGATCCAGCCGGCATCGGTGGCCGCACGGGATGCCCCAACGGCGCCGCCCAGCGCATCGGCGAGTTCCTCGACGGGCGCGAAGTTGCCGTCGACTCCCCGCCCGCCGGCAACGATCACCCGCGCCTCGGTCAGCTCGGGTCGCCCGGTTGCCGGCTTCGCCGTTCGACCGGTGATCCGGGCCGTGTTGGCCGGGCTCACCGACTCAACCGTGACGACGCTTGGGACGCCCCCGTCGCCCACCGGTGCTACCTCGACGGTATTGGCCTTCACCGTAATGAGAGGCGTGCCGGTGGTCACCTTCGCCTCGACCGCGTAGGAGCCGGCCAGCACCGACTTGGTGACGGTGAAATCCTCGCCGATGGCGACCGCATCAGTGATCACCCCCGAGGAAAGCTGAATTCCGGCCCGGGCCGCGATCTCCTTAGCCTCGAAGGTATTCCCCAGCAGGACAGCCGCAGGAGCGACCGACCTCACTACTTCGGCAAGGAAGGCAACCTTCCCGGCGACGAGGGAATCCTCGATGTCGGACGCGGCAGGCTGGTAGACGGACCCGACGCCGCGCGCACCCAATTCCTGAAGGACGGCGTCGTTCAGGTCACCGATGAAGGCGACTGCGGCGTTGCCGAAGGTGGTCGCAAGCGTGAGTAGTTCCCGGTGGCTCTTGTGCAGAACCTCACCCGGGTTATCAATCAAAACGAGAACTGTAGCCATTGAGGTGGCTCCTTTGCGTTGTTCGAGCGCGGGTTCGGGGAGGTGCTACAGCAATTTTTGAGCTGCAAGGAAATCCACCAACCGGATCCCTGCGTCACCTTCGTCACTGATGATCGTTCCCTGGCCACGGGGCGGCCTGGGGTCCGCGACCTGAACCGAAGTCCATGCGCCAGCGAAGCCCACCTCGGCTGGGTCCACACCGATGTCCTGCAACGACAGGGTGCTCAACGGCTTCTTCTTCGCCGCCATGATGCCCTTGAAATTCGGGTACCGCGGCTCATTGATCTGATCGGTGACCGAGACAAGGGCGGGCAGGGTAGCCTCAACCGTCTCCGAGTAGACGTCGCCGTCCCGTCGGGCTGTCAGCGTCCAGGAACCATCCGCTGGCTGCAGCTCGAGAGATGAAGCGAACGTCACCTGCGGCAAATCCAGCCGTTCGGCGAGCTGCGCCGGTACGAGTGAGGTCTCGCCGTCCGTCGATGCCATTCCGGTGATGACCAGGTCTACCGACCCGAGGTGGTTGACGACGGCGGCGAGCGCCCGGGAGGTCCCGGCCGCGTCCGATCCGGCGAGTGCATCATCGCAGAGGTGCACCCCGGCATGAGCGCCGATCTGAAGTGCTTTCTTGACGGCGCTGACCGCAGCGGACGGCCCCATGGTGACCGCGGTGATCCGATGGCCGGCCGCCTCTCCGCCATGGGATTCAACGAGTTGCAGCGCTGCCTCGAGCGCGTACTCGTCCAATTCGGACAGGATGCTCTCATTCCGGTCGGTAGTGCGGTCGTCGCCTCTGATGTGGCGGTCGAACTGCGCGTCCGGCACATGCTTGACCAGGACCACTATGTCCAGGCCTGCGTGCGATGCCTCTTCCATTGCTACCTCTTCTGAAGTTGGGGATCTGCCCAGCCCTAGCTAACCATATCGGGATCCCGGCCTGGGTTAGCCGTCGGCCCGGCCCACTGTCACATCAATGGTCTGCACTTCCCCGTTGCGCTGGAATTCAACGCTCACAGTGTCCCCATCGGCCTGCATCCGCACCGCTGCGGTGAGGTCGCGTGGATCGGTGATTGGGCGCCCAGCCACATTGGTGATGACATCGCCTTCCTGGAACCCTGCTGCCTCAGCGGGCGAACCTGGTTCGACTCCTGCGACCTCCGCTCCTACCGAGAAGGAGGTTTCCCCGTTGGTGTTCTCGGAAGCCGATGGCGAGACCGAAACGCCGAGGAAACCGTGCGAGGCACTGCCGTTGGCGATGATCTCCTGGGCAACCCGCTCAGCATAATTAATGGGAATGGAGAACCCCACACCGATGTTTCCGGTGCTTTCCCCGGAACCCGACGAGGCGATCGCCACGTTGACGCCGATCACACTGCCCTGGCCGTCGACCAGCGCACCACCGGAGTTGCCCTGGTTGATAGCGGCGTCAGTCTGAATGACGTTCAGGTAGATCGACCCCTGCGACTGGTTCTGTGGCATTTCGGTGCCTTCCGGGGGGAGGAAGTTGAAACCATCCCCCTCTTCCTCAGGAACGGCATCGGAAAGCTCCTCCGGTACTGCCGAGGAGGCAACGCTGATCGTCCGGTTCAGCGTGGAAATGATGCCGTCGGTGACGGTTCCGCTGAGTCCGAGGGGCGCCCCGATTGCAATGGCGGTGTCCCCGACGTTCAGCTCATCGGAATTCGCCAGGGTAGCGGGTTGCAGATTGGGGGCGTCCACTTTGATCACCGCAAGATCGGACAGCGGATCGGTGCCGACAATCTCCGCGGGGAACACTCGCCCGTCGCTGGTCCGAACCTCAACGGCCGCGTCGCCCACCTGACCGCCGAGCGTCACCACGTGGGTATTGGTGAGGATGTGCCCGTCGTCGTCGAGCACTATTCCGGACCCTGAACCACCCGAGCCGGCGCCGCTCACAGCGATAGTGACGACGCTGGGGGAAGCCTTGACAGCGGCCCCAGTGACTTCGTTGACGCTTTCGGTGTCATTGACGACCACCGATTGTGACTGACCCGTGGTCGTAGCGGGGACGGTGCCCTGGTCGCCGAGGAGACGATCGGCCCCGGCGACTACCCCACCGCCGAGCAGGCCGGCGACGAGCACACCGCTGACGAAGACCGCTGTTCCAAAGCGTTTCTTGTCCCGTCGGTGGGGAAGGGCTGCCGGGGGCAGAGCGGACCCGTAGAAGCCCCCGCTGGAGTAGGAGCCGTCATCGTAAGCGGTCGCCGTGGACTGGTCCGCGGAATACTGGTCGCTGTGAGCTGCCTGGGAATGAGAAACCTGAGACGGTGACGTAGGCGGCTGCGCCGGGTGCGGCTGCGTTGAGGGGTGCTGCCCTACTGACGGGTGCTGCTCTGCGCTGCCGGAGGGTCCCCCATCGGACGATGCGGCTGAGGCAGCGATCTCGCTCCCGTCGTCGGGACGAGAGGAATCCTGCCACCGGTGAAACGGCGGAGTCTGAGGGCGTGGCGGTATGTTGCGCTCGAACCCGTTGTTATTGTCGTCAGTCATCGGAAAGCCTTTCGTCTCGATGCATCGAACTATGCCAAACCAATCTGGATCTTTGGCGCACGTTCGCTGGATGAATACTGTGAGCCAACCGGGCGTCCGTTAGTCCTCATCCATTCTCCCCGGCCAGACTCCGCCGGCAAAGTCCCGGACCAGGTCCTGATTCATTTCGCTAGGGGCAGAGGTCGGTAGGTGGACTGCCTTATCGCGGCACCCTAGACTTCAAAAAGGGCGTGTGACAGCGTTGACGGCATCTACCGCCGACCGCTGGCCCCCACGCGCAGTGAAATTCCGGGGACACTTTTCGAAGGGTATTGAATGCGATCGAGTACCAGGCGCCTTGCGGCACTAGTAGGCGTCACCGCCGGACTGATGCTGCCCCTCACTACACTCCCCGGCGCATTTGCGGTGCCCCCGGTGGACTTCGGTGCAGAAGAGATCATCGATGAGGCAGGGGTGCTCGACGGCGGTGGGCTGGCCGAGCTTGAAGACGCTATTGCCCAGCTCCGGGACGAAGAGGGCTACCGTTTGCGCGTCGCCTACGTCGACTCGTTCACCGACCCGACTGACGCCGACCAGTGGACCGAGGAAACCGCCACCGTCAGCGAACTGGGCGAGTCCGATGTCCTGCTGACCGTGTCCGTCGAGGGACAGGCTAGGTTCGTTGCAAGCAATTCCAGTCCCGTTCGCGCGGATGCACCACAAATTTTCACCTCCTACATTCTGCCTGAACTGGAGGACGGCAACTGGGCAGCAGCCGGTGTTGCTGCAGCGACCGGAGTGTCGGAGTCCGTGTCCGGCGGTTCGGTGTCCGGTGGTTCGGATAACAGCCAGTCCGGTGGCAGCGGTCTCGGCGCAGTCCTGCTGGTTGGCGCGCTGGTGGCGTTGGCCGGTATCGGCGGTTTCTTCTTCCTACGTTCCCACAGCCAGAAGTCGCTGACCCGCGGACCGTCCCAGACCGAAGACTTCGGGCCCGGACGTGGCCCGGACGGGGAAGTCCTGGACCCGTTGGCAGCTTTCAGCGTGGAAGAACTGCGCAAGAGGGCGGGAAGCCTGTTGATTGCAGCCGATGACGCAATCAAGTCCAGTGAGCAGGAGGTCGGCTTTGCGCAGGCCCAATATGGCGATGCTGCAGTGCAACCCTTCGTCGATGACATCGCTGCGGCGAAGCGGCATATGAGTGAGTCGTTCAAGTTGCAGCAGCAACTGGACGACCATATTCCAGATACCGAAGAGCAGCAGCGCACCTGGCTCGGAGACATCATCCGGCGTTGCGAATCCGTCAACGGTTCGCTGCAGGAGCACAAGGCCGATTTCGACGCCCTGCGCGAGTTGGAGCGCAACGCTCCCGCAGCGCTTGCCGCCGCACAGGCCTCGGCTGAAGCGGTCAGGACCCGTGTGTCCGACGCGGAGCAGCTCCTGCAGCAGCTGCAGCAGAAGTACGCTGATTCGGCTACCTCCCAGGTGCGGGACAACGTGGATCAGGCCAACGAACGGTTGCAGTTCGTTGGCAGTGCCGCCGACTCGGCGCAGCAGCACCTGAGTGCAGGCGATACCGGGTCTGCAGTGATCGCGGTGCGCGCAGCCGAAGAAAGCGTCCACCAGACCACCGTGCTGCTGGACGCAATTTCCAAACGGGCCACCGAACTTGATGCGGCGAAGGTAGAGCTGGACCGTTCGGTCTCCGACACGGCACAGGATCTGGCCCAGGCACAGGCGATGCTCAGCACCGGTCAGCACCAGGATCTCGCCGGCCCGGTGGCGTCCGCCGAAGCCGCTCTCACCACCGTCCGCAACGAATCCACGGCTGGCCGGGTCGACCCGGTGTCGCTCCTGCAACGCATTGAGGCGGCTCACGCCCAACTCGATGCGGCACTGGGCGGAGTCAAAAACCAGACCGAGCAGGCGCAGCGCGCCCGGGAAGCTTTGCAGCATGCAATCATGGCAGCCCAGTCGCGGATTTCCGGCACCTCCGACTACATCCGCGCCCGACGCGGCGGAGTCGGCAGCGAGGCACGCACCAGGCTCGCCGAAGCGGAGCGGAATCTCGACTACGCGGTACAGATCCAATCCGACGATCCGGTTGCGGCACTGTCGCACGCGCAGCAAGCCACCGCGCTAGCTGAACAGGCAGCACAGATCGCTCAACAGGACGTCGATGGCTTTGGCGGCGGCATGGGAGGCTTTGGTGGCGGCGGCATGTTCGGCGGCGGCCGCAATCAGGGTGGCGGAATGGGCGGCGCACTCCTGGGCGGCATCCTCCTCGGCGGTATCCTCAATGGCGGCGGCGGAGGCGGCGGACTTTTCGGTGGCGGCGGAGACAGCGGCGGCGGATTCGGAGGCGGTGGCGGCGACATGTTCGGTGGCGGCGGATTCGGCGGCTTCGGCGGTGGCGGCGGCGGATTCGGCGGCTTCGGCGGTGGCGGCGGCGACTTCTAGCCCGCAAAACTCATAATCCTCACCCCGTAGGGGTGAATATTTACCCAGAACAGACGCTAAGCGAAAGGCAACCCCATGGTAAAACAGTCAATTTTCGGACGTATTGCCCAGCTGGCCAAGGCGAACATCAACTCTCTCCTCGACCAGGCCGAAGATCCCCAGAAGATGCTGGACCAGATGGTCCGCGACTACACCAACAGCATCGCCGAAGCGGAAAGCGCCGTGGCTCAGACCATCGGCAATCTGCGGATGTTGCAGGAAGATTATAAGGAAGATCTTGATAACGCCCGTAATTGGGGCAACAAGGCTCTCGCCGCGTCGAAGAAGGCCGACGAATACCGCAACGCCGGTGACACTGTCGATGCCGAGAAGTTCGACAATCTCGCGAAGGTCGCAATCCAGCGTCAGATGACCGCCGAGAATGAAGCCCGTGGCGCCGAGCCCACCATTGGCTCGCAGGAAGAGATTGTTGAGAAGCTGAAGACCGGCCTCAACCAGATGAAGGGCAAGCTCAATGAACTGACCAGCAAGCGGGACGAGCTGATTGCCCGGTCCCGGACCGCTCAAGCCCAGCAGCAGGTTCACGACGCGGTCAAGAGCATCGACTTCATGGATCCCACCAGCGAAGTCGGCCGCTTCGAAGAGAAGATCCGGCGCGAAGAGGCGAGGGTTCTTGGCCAGGCCGAACTGGCGAACTCAAGCCTGGACTCCCAGTTCGAAAGCCTCGAAGACCTCGGCGAGCAGACCGAGGTCGAAGCCCGGCTGGCTGCCCTCAAATCCGGCGGTTCCTCCGGGCGGACTCCGTCCGCCATCGGCCAGGGTAGCGACACGGACGAGTACCAGCCTGGCCAGTAACACCCAGTAGTGCATCCGGCCGGCGTCACCCACCCAGGGGGGCGCCGGCCTTCTGCTGCCCGGGCAGACAAGCTCAGCAAAGCGGGGCGCTGCAGGTAGATTAGCGTGCATGGCACCAACTATCGTATGGCTCCGCGACGACCTCCGGCTTGGCGACAATCCAGCCCTCTCTGCAGCGCTCGACATCGACGCAGACGACCTCATTATTTGCTATGTGCTTGATGAGGAAAGCCCAGGAATTCGACCCCTGGGCGGGGCGACCCGGTGGTGGCTGCACCATTCCCTGACCAACCTGTCCCATGCCGTTGAGGATCTCGGCGGCCAACTGGTCCTGCGGTCGGGCCCGGCCGGAGCAGTGATCCGCGGGCTGGTCGCTGAATCCGGAGCGGAACGCGTGCTGTGGAACCGGCGCTACGCCCAACCCGAGCGGACGATCGATGCTGACCTGAAATCATGGTGCGGGGACACCGGAGTCGAAGCAGCCAGCTACCAGGCGAATCTGCTCTTCGAGCCATGGCAGGTCACGACGGGCGCTGGCGGCCCCTATAAGGTGTTCACGCCGTTCTGGCGGGCCTGCAAGAACCAACCGGAGCCCCGGGCACCCCTGGCGCCACCCAAACGGCTGGCGGGGCCAATGCTGCCGTCGGAGGAGCTCGCCTCCTGGCAGCTGCTGCCGACCACGCCCGATTGGTCGGGGGGCCTGCAGCAGCAGTGGCACCCCGGGGAAGCAGGTGCCTGGGAACGGCTGGACGATTTCCTTGATGGCCCAGTCGAGGGTTACGCGGTGAACCGTGACCTTCCGGCGGTGGAAGGCACCAGCCGAATCTCACCGCACCTCAGATTCGGCGAGCTCAGCCCCTTCCAGGTTTGGCATGCGGCCAAGGCATCGACCAACTCATCGGCTGCCCGGGACATCCAGGTTTTCGGCTCCGAAGTCGGCTGGCGGGAATTCTGCTGGCAGCTGCTCTTCCACAACCCCGATCTGGCCACTCAGAACTACCGACGGGACTTCGACGGTTTTGCCTGGCAGACGCCTACCCAGAGCGAACTCGGAGCCT
This sequence comes from Arthrobacter sp. TMT4-20, assembly GCF_054510775.1. Taxonomy (NCBI): domain Bacteria; kingdom Bacillati; phylum Actinomycetota; class Actinomycetes; order Micrococcales; family Micrococcaceae; genus Arthrobacter; species Arthrobacter sp. TMT4-20. The sequence continues at coordinate 334,011 of NZ_JBTNDW010000001.1, forward strand.
GGCAGCAAGGCCGCACCGGGTATCCAATGATCGACGCCGGGATGCGGCAGCTTTGGGACACCGGGTGGATGCACAACCGGGTACGGATGGCTACCGCCTCCTTCCTCATCAAGAACCTCATGGTGGACTGGCGGGTTGGAGAACAATGGTTTTGGGACACGCTGGTGGACGCTGACTCCGCGAGCAACCCCGCCAACTGGCAGTGGGTCGCTGGATCCGGGGCTGACGCCTCGCCCTATTTCCGAATTTTCAACCCGGTGACCCAAAGCAAGAAGTTCGACAAAGAGGGGATCTACCTCAAACGCTTTGTCCCGGAACTCAGGGACGCCGGAAACATTCACGAACCGTGGAAGGACGCTGACGCCCCAGCGGGGTACCCCTCCCCCGTGGTGGACCTGGCAGAAACCCGCGAACGGGCGCTGTCCGCCTATCAGGACCTGCGCGGCACCTAGGAACCCCGCAGCGGGCAGGGATGGCGTTCAAACCGCGACCCTACCCGCTGCTTTCCGGCCTAGAGCACAAAAAAAGATCCCGGTCAGTGTGTCTAACACTGACCGGGATCTTTCTCTCGTTGCGGGGACAGGATTTGAACCTGTGACCTCTGGGTTATGAGCCCAGCGAGCTACCGAACTGCTCCACCCCGCGGCGTAGACTCAACGTTACGGCCCCGGGGTGGATAGTGCAAATCGGCGGGATTTGGGAGGCTATCTGCCGCCCTACTCCCCTGCTGGTGCGGTCCCTGACTGACGTTCCTCGGCGTCAAGCGCCCGGGCCAGAGCGTCGCTCAGTCGATCCTGAGCTTCGCCATAGGCTGCAAAGTCGCCGTCAGAGAGGGCGTCCTGGCCGTCCTGGATGGCCGTGTTGGCATCCTCCAGGGCCGCCCGAAGATCGGCTGACGGGTCGTCGGTGCCCCCAGTGACGGGCTCAGTCGGCTCGGGGGCGGGCTCGCCGTCGGCGGGATCACCTTCTGCAGGAGGCGCAGCAGGGTCTGCCGGGGTCTCACCCACATTCTCGGTATCACCTGTCACGGCTCCCGAGTCACCACCGAACACCTGATCGAGGGCCTCGTCCAGGGTTGGCGCGAAGCCAACCTCCTCACCAAAGCTCACCAGTACGCGCCGGAGAACCGGGAAGGATGAATCACCCGAGGACTGGACATACACCGGCTGGACGTACGCGACGCCGCCACCGATTGGCAGCGTCAGCAGGTTCCCGCTGATCACCTCAGAGGCACCCTGTCGCAGCAGGTTGAGCTCCTGCGACACTGTGGTGTCCGAGTTGAACAGGTTGGCTGCCTGACCTGGTCCGACGGCTGAGTCACGGCCGGAAGAGTCAAGCAGTCTCAGGGTGCCATAGGTATCGGATTTCACGCCGTCCTCGCCGGTGCCGGCGTCGCCGTCTGCAGCGAGGAAGCCGTACAGCACATTTCGTGCTTCCTGGCCCGCCGGGACGAAGGGGATGAATGGAGTGGTCAGCGAGAAGCTGGCCCCCTCCTGTTCCGGCATCTGCAGTGTTAGGTAGTAGGGCGGCTGTGGAACGCTGATGTCGTCGCCCTCGAGGGTTGGATCGTTCGGGACGCTCCATGCCTCGTTGTTGCTGTAGAACGGCTCGGTCTCGGTCACATGGTACCGGGCGAGCAATTCACGCTGCACCTTGAACAGATCCTCCGGGTAGCGGACGTGGGACATCAAATCAGCTGACATCTCGCTATAGGGCTGCAGCGAGGAGGGGTAGATGTTCTGCCACGCCCTGAGAATGGGGTCTTCCTCGTCCCAGGCGTACAGGTCCACCGATCCGTCGTAGGCGTCAACCGTCGCCTTGACGGCGTTCCTGATGTAGTTGACCCGCTCCGGTGGGAGCGCCGTGGCAAGACCCTCGGCGGTCAGCGAGTCCTGGGTCGCCGACTGGAGTTCCTGCTGCGTCGAGTAGGGGTAATCCGAGGTCGTCGTGTACCCGTCGATGATCCACTTGACCCGACCATCGACGATCGCTGGATAACTGTTGCCATCGAGCGTCAGGTACGGGGCGACCTTCTCGACCCGTTCGACCGGGTCCCGGTCGTAGAAGATCTGGGATTCGCTGTTCACCTGATCCGAGAGCAAAAGATCAGTTGACTGGAACTTCAGCGCGTAGACCAATCGATTGAAGATGTTTCCCACATTGGGTCCGCCGCTGCCCTGGAAGGTACTGCGAGACTGCTGATCGGATTCTTCGCTCTGGGGACGGTCGATCTCAATCGGGTTCGCGCCTTCAGGAGCTCCAACCACCGAGTACAGCGGTGACTCCTCGCCGAAGTAGATCCGCGGCTCGTAGGTGGACTCGTCACCGAGCGCACCGGTTGAGGGGATGCCGGACTGGATGAACGTGGGGCGGCCATCCGGTTCGGTGGTCGAACCGGCCGCGGCGACAATGCCGTAACCGTGGGTATAGAGCACATGCTCGTTGATCCAGCCGTCCGGCACACCGGCGGTGTTCAGCTCACGGACCGCGATCACCGTGTCCTCGATCTCACCGTCGATCTCGTACCGGTCTACGTTGAGCGTCTGGGGGAACTGGTAGTACTGACGGAACTGCTGCAGCTGGCTGAACGCGTCGCTGACCAGGTTCGGGTCGAGCAACCGGATGTTCGCGGTGGTCTCCCCATCGGCGTTGAGAGCGCCCGCTTCCGGTGTCTCTACCGGGTTATAGTCGATGGTCTCCACCTCGTCGAGACCGTAGGCGGCGCGGGTCAGATCGATGTTGCGTTCAATGAACGGTTCCTCGCGGCTGAACTCGGACGGCACCACCTGGAAACGCTGAATGACCCACGGGTACACTCCACCAGCGAGAATCGCCACGATGACGAGCATTGCGGTACCGATGATCGGCAACCGCCACCGTCCGATGACTGCTGACACGATGAACAGAACAGCGACAATAATGGCCGCCGCGGCAAGGATCGCCTTGGTGGGGATTACCGCGTTGACGTCCGTGTACAGGGCCCCATCCCAGTTCCCTCCAGTGCCGGTCAGGGTGGCATACCGGTCCAGCCAGTAGTTCACGCCCTGAAGGAGCAGGAACAGGGCAGCCAGCACAGCGACGTGAATCCTGGCGGCCTTGGAAGTGAAGAGTCCCTTTTCCTCAAGGCGGATTCCGCCGTACAGGTAATGGGTGAGGACACCCGCGATGGCGCTGATGATGACCACGCTGATCAGGAAGCCGACCACAAAGGTCAGGAACGGCAAAGTGAAGACGTAGAAGGCAATATCCAGACCAAACTGCGGGTCCTGCTCACCAAACGGTTCCTGGTTGAAGAACAGCAGGACTGGCTGCCACTGGGAGGCGGCCGCCGTTCCGGCGAATGCGGCCAGCACCACGGGGATGCCGAGCATCAGAAGGCGACGGATCGGTTCAAGTTGCGCCTGATACCGGTTCAGGTTGTCCTGGACAGCACTGTCGGGCGCGTAAATTGGGCGGGACCGGTAGGCCACCCGAAGGCTGAAGTACACGCTGGCGCCCATGATCAGGAAGGCAGCCGCGAACAGTCCGATTCGTGAAAGGTTTTCGGTGACGAAGACCTCCACAAAGCCGAGCTGGTTGTACCACAGGACGTCAGCGTAGACCTGTGAGACGTATACGAAGGCGATGACCAGAACGGCCAGCACCACCAACGTCGGGATCAGCGGGCTGCGTCTTTTCGCGCTACTGGAATTGGTTTGGCTCGGCCTGCTGCCGAACGGCCGGTCTGGTCCGGAAGTCACATTTACCTCATCGTTGGATCCGTTGGATCACGGAAACCGCTCTCGAACCGCCAAAATCAGCGGCACGACGGACTGGTTCCATGAATCTCCATTCTGCCTTGAACACGTCCGGGCCACCCAATTTCGTTCCGATCCGGGCGGCCTGACACCAGATCGAAATGAAACTGTGTCCAAATCACCACCCGCCGCGGCCGGGAAGCCGGTCGACTGGCCGACCTACCCGGCTTCGCAGGTGGGGAGGGCCGAACCGTCCTCGCCCGCTCCCAGCGTGCGGACAGCCTCCGCCGCGTCGTCGAGTGTCTCCACCCGCACCACCTGCAAGCCGTCCGGCACATAGCCCACCACTTCATTGCAGTTCGCGGCTGGGGCCAGGAACACTTCAGCTCCTGCTTGCCGTGCACCGGCTAGTTTCTGGCGAATTCCTCCGATCGGCCCCACCTGACCCGCAGAGTCGATGGTGCCCGTCCCCGCGAAGTGTTTACCGCCGGTGAGTTCGCCCTCGGTGAGCAGGTCAACAATGCCCAGGGCAAACATCGATCCCGCCGAGGGGCCGCCGACGTTGTCGAGCGCAATAGTGATATCAAAAGGGAAGGTGAAGTTAGCGACCAGACCCACGCCGAGCTGGAAATCGCCCCCCTCGGATTCTTTGGGGGTCACCGCCTCGGTGACCTCCCCGCCGTCGCGCAGTAGCCCAAGGTCGACTGAGTCGCCGTTCGCGGCGTTCAGGGACTCTCGGAGGACTCCGATGTTCGTGATGTCAGTGCCGTCCACCGAGGTGATGACGTCGCCCTCTTCCAGAATGCCGGTAGCTGCCGCATCCTCGATCAGGCCCGCAACCGAGAGTTCCTCGTCGAAGTCGATATCGAGGTGACCGAGCGCAGCAGCGATAGCCGATTCCTGCGATGAGGTCATGGCGACGGCGTTCTGCTCCTGGATGTCTTCCTGGGTGGCGTCCGGCGGATACCGGAGTTCGCGTGGCACCACAGATTCGGTGGGATTCAGCCAGGCTCTGAACACTTCGAAGATGCCAAGCTGGGTCCCCGGCCCACCCGTCACATACACGGTGGTGAGGTCGAGGTCGCCGGAGGTGGGGTAGGTCTGGCGGCCCTCTACTTCGATCAGCGGCTGGGAGTCGATTTCCCCGATCGTGTTGAACGTTGGCCCAGGCGACTCGACCACATAGGGCGCCGGCAGCAGGACGGCGGCGCCGCCCAGGAGCAGCGCGAGGAACCCGGACACTGCCATCACAGTGAACCGGGGATCCCGTTTGGCCCTGGTGGGCGGCGCTGGCGGGTCGTTGTAGGTGGGCTGGGTCAACAGGAAACCTTCTCTTCGTCAGACACTGCGCATGCCCTGGTGGTCCTTCATGCTGCTCTGCCGCGGCCGAACCGCGCATCATCGAGCTTCTTTAGCGTACTTCCTGGGCGCGAGTCCAGCACCCACCGACCGACCGCCTCCGCTTTGCCCTCAGCGAACGGTTCAGCGCGTTCGGGACAACCCCGCGACACGGCGGGTAACGTGGAAGAACCGACACGATGTTCGACGACTGTGGCTAGAGCCCACAACCAGCAGTAGACGAGCAGCCCATCCCAGCAGCCAATTCCAGGACCGGTGGTAGCAGTGACCTCCAACCCGTCAGATCCGTCCAACGACGACGGCGACACCCCCAAGGATCCCCTCTCCGAGATGCTGGCCCGTCTGATGGGCGGCAATGCGCAGGGCATGGATCCGCAGGAGCTCGCCAAAGCCGCTGGTCTGCCGTCCGATCCGCAGGCCATGGCGATGATGATGCAGCAGGTTCAGGCAATGTTCGCGGCACAAAGCGATGGGCCGGTGAATTGGCAGCTCGCCCACGACCACGCGCGCCGCGTCGCGGCAGCCGATGGGGACCCCTCGGTCACCCCTCAGCAGCGCCGCGACGTCGATGAGGCGCTGAGGCTTGCGGAGATGTGGCTCGACCCTGTCACCGATTTCCCCTCCACCAACGCCCTTGGCCGCGCGTGGTCCCACGCGGAATGGGTCGAGGCCACCATGGACACCTGGAAGCGCCTCACGGAACCGGTGGCGGTGAGCATCGCCAAGGCGCTGTCCGACGCCATTTCCGGGCAACTGCCGGAGGAGATGAAGACCATGATGGGCGGCGCCTCCTCGATGCTGCAGAATCTCGGTGGGGCGATGTTCGGGATGCAACTCGGCCAGGCCGTGGGTGCCCTGTCCAAGGATGTTGTAAGTTCCACCGACATTGGGGTCCCCCTGGCAGAAGGCCAGATGGCCCTGTTGCCAGTGAATGTCGCGGCCTTCGGCGAGGGTCTGGATATTCCCGAGCAGGAAGTCAGGCTGTTCCTCGCCGTCCGTGAAGCCGCCCACACCCGGTTGTTTACCCAGGTGCCCTGGCTTTCAGGGCACCTTCTCGGTGCAGTTGAAAGCTATGCCCGGGGCATTCACATCGACATGTCAAAGATCGAGGAAGTGGCACGGGACATCGACCCGTCCAATCCCGAGTCCATGCAGGCTGCCCTTTCCGAGGGTGTCTTCATGCCGGAACGCACCCCGCAGCAGGACGCTGCGCTGGTGCGGCTCGAGACTGCCCTGGCCCTGGTGGAGGGGTGGGTCGATGAACTGACCGCCGCTGCCACCGCGAATCTGCCGTCGTCTGCGGCGCTGCGGGAAATGGTCCGCCGCCGGCGCGCCACCGGCGGGCCAGCCGAACATGCGTTCGCTTCCCTGGTGGGCCTTGAATTGCGTCCACGACGGCTACGCGACGCTGCCACGCTCTGGGCCCATCTCACCGCCGAACGGGGCATCGAAGGCCGCGATGCGGTGTGGGAACACCCCGATCTGCTACCGACCGCCGAGGATCTCGACGACCCTCAGGGGTTCAGCCAGCGTCGACAGCTCGCCGAGTCGTCGGATTCCGAGGTGGACGCTGCCCTGCAGCGGCTACTGGACGGCGGCTTCGACGAAACTGAGGAGACCCCGTCACCAGACGAGTCGCCCGAGTCCGGGGATCAGCCAACCAACGGCGAAGGTTCCCCAGAGGGCGGCAAGCCCTAGTACCTGAGCAGGGCACAGCTCAGCTGGCCACCCAGTTCGGCCGGACCGGCGTCGGGGTCAGCCGTCCTGCTTCGGTCCCAGGATGTTCGGCGACCGGGGCGACAAGGCGACGGGGGTTCGATCGGGGTCTTCCGTCGTGCCATCGACGCAGGAATCAACCTCATCGACACCGCCAGCATTTACGCCTCCGGGGGTCACCAGTGGGATGATCGGCCCGCACGATGACCCAGCTCGAATCGTTGCTCGGTGCCGCAGCCGCTAGTGGCCTGCCATTCCGTGGTTGGAAGCGAAGGACACACCCTCAAGGAACGCTTTAGCTGCTTCCGTTCGGGGATACGCCTCTAGTAGCCGCCAGAACATGCGGTTGTGGGAGGGCTCAATGAGGTGGGCCATCTCGTGCAGGATGACGTAGTCAACCACCCAGGTGGGCATTCCCTGCAGCTTGTGGGAGAGGCGGATGGTCTTGCGGGCCGGTGTGGCCGATGCCCACCGGGAATTCTGGTTCGTCACCCATCCGATGCTCACCGGTTGGCCGCGCCCGGCCAGATAGGCTTCCGACAGTGCCCCGGCGCGCTGCAGGAGCTCTTCCCCCGGGTTGGTCTGGTCCGCGCCGTCCAGCGCCGGGGTCAGCGACTGCTGTTTGGACAGGAGTTTGGTGACCATGCGGTGCACCCAGTCTTTTTCCTGGGCCGCGGTGAAGTGGGCTGGGATGGAAACGATCACGACGCCGTCGCGCAGGTCAGCGCTGACGGTCCGCCTGCGCTTCGCGGACCGTCTGACTTCGACGGGCGGATCCTTGACAGTCATGGGTTGCTCTCACTCACTTTCCGCGATGATCAACAGCACCGATTCCCCGTACTTCTCGAGTTTGGCCGGACCAATCCCGGCCAGCGCCCCCAGTTGCTCGATCGTTGTTGGCCGTGCCTCGGCAATAGCGACCAGGGTGGCGTCGGTGAACACAACGAACGCGGGCACGTCATTTTCGCGAGCCTGGTCCAACCGCCAGGCCCGCAACGCCTCAAAGGTGGCTTCCTGGTACGTCGCCGGGCAGTCACCACATCGTCCGATCTTTCGTTCGGAGCCGGACCCAAGCACCTTCCCACACACCCTGCAGGTCGACGGAGCCGACACCTTGCGGCTTTGCTTGACCTTGGGCGTCCGGAAGGCCCGATCACCGGAAACGCCTGGGCGAAGCCCGTCGAGGAACCGGGTCGGTTTCCGGCTGGCCCGCCCTCCCGGGGTGCGAGCGGTGGACCAGGAGAGCGCCAGGTGTTCCCTCGCCCGGGTGATGCCCACGTAGAGGAGTCTGCGCTCCTCGTCGACAGCCTCCGGCGTGTCAGCGAAGGAGATCGGCATCAGACCCTCGCTGAGGCCGACCAGGAACACGGCATCCCATTCCAGGCCCTTCGCCGCGTGGAGCGACGCGAGGGTGACGCCCTGTACCGTCGGTGCGTGCTGGGCGGCGGCCCGTTCCTCGAGCTCCGCCACGAAATCCTGAAGGGTGAATCCGTCAGCAGCCCGGGCCGCGCTGAGTTCGTCAGCCAAAGCGACCAGCGCGGCGAGCGACTCCCACTTCTCCCGGACCGCTCCCGAGCTCGCCGGCGCCACCGAGGTGTACCCCAGGCTCGCGAGGATGTCCCGCACCAGTTGCGGGACATCGTCTGTTCCTGCGGTTCTGGCGCCGGCACGCAACTGCAGCAGCGAATCTCTGACTTCCCGGCGCGCGAAAAAACGCTCACCGCCGCGAAGCTGATAGCCAATGCCGGCGCTGGCGAGCGCCTGTTCATAGGCCGCAGACTGGCCGTTCGTGCGGTAGAGGATCGCGATCTCACTCGCCAGCACCCCACCATCCATGAGCGCCTTGATCCGTCTGGCCGCTTCGGCGGCTTCCGCTTCATCGTCGCTGCACTCGGTAAACGAGGGTTCCGGCCCGGCGTCGCGCTGGGCAATAAGCTCCAGCGGGGTAGACCAACTCGAGGAGCCTGCCTGACGGCCGGTTTCTGCGGTTCGCGCGGCCAACAGGTTGTTGGCTAGTTTGACCACCTGCGGCGTCGACCGGTAGTCGCGAACCAACCGCACCACCTGTGCACCCTCATACCGACCGGTGAAATCAAGCAAATGCCGCGAGGTTGCCCCGGTGAATGAGTAAATGGTCTGACTGGCATCACCCACCACGCATAATTCGCGGCGGTCACCGAGCCACAAATCCAGCAACCGCTGCTGCAGCGGGGAAACGTCCTGGTACTCGTCCACCACGAAATGCCGGTACTGGGCGCGCACTGTGGCCGCCACCTTCTCATCCTCCTGCAGGATCCCCACAGTAATCAGCAGCACATCCTCGAAGTCGATGACGTTGCGGTCGAGCTTCAGGTCCTCGTAGCCAGCAAAGATACGGGCGACTGTTGTGTGGTCCATGCCTGCGGGCTCGACCCGACCAGCCGCCGCGGCTGTATACCGCTCGGGGGTAAGCATGGACACCTTGGCCCATTCGATCTCCGCAGCAACATCCCTGATCGCGGCCCGGTCCGTCGATAACCGGAGCCGCCTCGACGCTTCTGCGATGAGCTGCGCTTTGTGGTCCACCAGAGCAGGCAGGGGGCCACCCACTGCCTGTGGCCAGAAGTATTGCAGCTGCCGCAGGGCGGCGGCGTGGAACGTCCGCGCCTGCACTCCCGAGGCGGACAGGTCGCGGAGCCTGGTCCGCATCTCCGCGGCGGCCCGAGCCGTAAAGGTCACCGCCAGCACCTGTTGTGGTTTGTAGACACCGGTGTGGACACCATAGGCAATCCGGTGGGTGATGGCCCTGGTTTTACCCGTTCCCGCGCCGGCGAGAACGCAGAGCGGACCGGTCAGCGTGGAGGCGACTGTCCGCTGTTCATCATCGAGGCCGGCGAGGATCCTCTCTTCGAGAGTTGTCTCCATACCTAGAGCCGGACCCCCTCGACTGCCAGGTCCAGCGAGCCGCCGTACCAGTGTTCAATCAGCGCCCGCGAGACTGAAGCTCCAGTGGGAATAGTGATCTCGCCGCTTCGAACTGCCTCAAGCAGCTCCGTCCGCGTGAACCATCGGAGGTCCACGATCTCCGCACCATCCGGCATCTGGTTGGTGTTCACGGCAGTGGCGATAAACCCCACCATCAAGGAGGCGGGGAAGGGCCACGGCTGCGAGCCCAGGTACAGGGGTGAGTGGACCTCGATACCTGATTCTTCCGCCACCTCGCGGATAACAGCGGCTTCCAGCGACTCTCCCGGTTCGACGAAACCCGCCAGGGTGGAAAACCGTCCCTCGGGCCAGGCGGCCGCCGATCCCAGGAGCAGCCGATCGGCGTCGTCCACCACTGCGACGATGATGGCCGGGTCGGTCCTGGGGTAGTGGCTCGACTCATCGGCTGGACAGCGCCGCACCCAGCCACCTTCAACAACCTCTGTCAACGCCCCACAACGCGGGCAGTGGGTGTGCTTCGCATGCCAGTTCGCAATCGACGCGGCCTGAACGAAGATGCCCGCGTCCCTGCCGGAGAGAGCCAGCGCCACCTCTCGGAGGCCCAGCCAGCTCGTGCCGTCAAAAATTTCGTTGTCCGTGGATTCCAGCACTGCGAGCAGAATGTGGGTACCGGTCGGAATGCCGCCGTGATCGGAATCGTCGGCGAGGGTTCGCCCCAGGTAGACCAAGGTTTCCGGACGGCTAACGGTCGCCGAATCCACGAACAGGAGGTTCCCGTCAACAACTGGGGATTTCCCCTGGGCGATGAACATCACACGCGTGGTGGGAGCACCCCACAGCTCATCGAGCAGCAAGGGACTTGAACGCAGCGCCCCTCCACGGTCCAGCGCCACCCGCGCCAGCGGTAGCGCTCCGAAGGACGGAAGGGTGGGAATCCGGAGGGTTTCGCTCATGGTTCTACGGTACGTTCTCGGTCCCCCAAAACACATTTCAGTACCACTTTTGCTCACCGCGGTGGCAGCTTCTGACGACTCGCCGACCGGCAACGGCTCTTTCTGGGAAGGACAGCCCTACCGTTGAGGATGTGAAACGGACACCCATGGAACTCGCGGCGATTGCCAGCGCCGCCGTACCCGGGCTTACCCCTACCGGGGTGGCAGGCATCCCCGACGATGCCGCGGATTTCGAATCGGCGCTGCTAGTCGACGACTCCGGGAAACAGTGGCGGGTACGGTCCCCTAAACACCCCGACGCGTCAATGAGGCTCGAGACTGAACTGCAGGCGTTGAAGGCATTCACACCCGCGATCAGGGCGGAGCTGCCGTTCCTGGTCCCCCACATCGCGGGGACACTGCGGCAGGGCGAACTGTGTACCTTCGTGTACGCGCATCTCGAAGGTTCCGTCCGCGAGCTGGACGACCTGGCCGGTGGGGGGAATGAGCTGGTCAAGGAACTCGGGCGGATGCTCGCCGCGATCCACGATCTGCCCCCGCTGCTGGTTCATAACGCCGATCTGCCCAGCTACGAGGCAAACGAGTTCCGGCAACGGAAGCTGAACGAGCTCGACCAGGCCGCCACCACCGGCAGAATACCTGCGCATCTACTGCGACGGTGGGAACACGCGCTCGAGGATGTCACGCTCTGGCGGTTCCACGCGACAGTGGTCCACGGGGACCTTCACGAAGACAATCTGCTGATCTCGGCCGGTCGTGTCAGCGCGGTAACCGGTTGGACCGACCTGCGAGTGGGCGATCCAGCCGACGACTTTGCCTGGCTGCTGGCAGCCAGCAACCCAGGATTCGCCGACGCCGTCCACAACGCCTACGTCGCGGCTCGTGGCGAAGCCGCTGACCCGCACCTGATGCGACGTGCCGCTCTCGCCGCAGAATTCGCCTTGGCGCAGTGGTTGGTGCGGGGCGTGGCGATGAACAACTCCGAGATGATCGCCGAGGCCGAGGACATGATGTCAACCCTTGATCGGGACCTGCAGGCCGAGGAAGCAGCTGCCGCCGCCTACCGGGCACAGCAGTCACAGCACCAGCCCGACACCACGATCGCCGACACTAACGGTGCCGACAACAACGGAGCCGACAACAGCGGTCTGGACAACAGCGGTGCCGACAACAACGGTGCCGACGGCGAGGTCGCGGAACCCGCCCTACCGATCGACGACCATTCGGTGGCTGGGGAAACTATTGAGGACGACGGCGGCGACACTTCGGGCTTCGACGACGGCGATCCCGGCACTGGCACTGGTGCCGAGTCGCCGGATACTGATGGCGACGCGGGCAACGAGTCGGCCAACACCACCGAGAATCCTCGCCCGTTTTCAGTCTCACCGGTTCCGGCCGACGACACTGAAACGTCGTCGCTGCCGATCATCAAGTCCAGCTGATCTTCCGCGGCAGTCGGCAGTAAGCGCTGGCAACCTAGTCCTGGTGCAGGGACGTCGCCCTGATAATGATGTCTTCGAGTCCTGCCTCGCTAGCCAGATCATGTGGTCGAATCACCGTATCGGTGCTGGCGTAATAAAACGCCGCTTGAACCGACTCCAGCGGAACTCCCTTCAACCGCGCCCAAGCCAACCGGTAGACAGCGAGCTGCACCGACCGCACCGTTAGTTTCTCCCGCGATGGCGGGGTGCCAGTCTTCCAGTCGACCAGTTCCCACGTTCCGTCGTCGTGCCGGAAGACCGCGTCGATACGTCCCCTAACTACGAGCGGACCCACCTTCGTTTCGATGGGGACCTCAAGTTCCACCGGCAGGCGGTGGGCCCATGCTGACTGCCTGAAGGTAGCGATCATACTGTCGAGGTCCAGGGCATCGTCGATATGGGAATCGGCACCCGGGGTTTCACCGAGGTCCAGCATGCCGCTGGTCCCGTAGTACTCCTCAATCCAGGTGTGGAAGGCTGTGCCACGCCGGGCTGCCATTCCGGGACGCCGCGGCACCGGCCGCCGAAGTTGACGGGCCACCGCAGCAGGATCATCGGATAGCTCCACCAGGAGGGACGCCGAGATGTGCGCCGGGAGTTCGACTTCTGAACTGCCGGTTGCCCGGGAATGCCGGGCCAGAGCCAGTCGTGTCTCCTCGGACCACCGCCCGCCAGCGCCAGCCAGCCCAGTTCCCGCGTTGGTTTCCGACGAATCGGATGCCGCGGCTGCCGCTGTCAGGACCGCAGCCGCTGCGGTCTCCATTTCCGGACGACGCGTGTGGAGCGGGTCTGTTGGCCAGGCGGCACGGGTTTCCGCTGCGTTGGCCGGGTTGTTGTCTCCTTCCTCCTCCTGGGTCAGCCATTGCAGCACAGCGAAGCCCGGCTGGTGGTGTTCGGCCAGGTCGAGCAGCTCAGTGAGGTAGGTGGACACCGGGGTGGGTTTGGTCCGGCCGCCACCCCAGGCCGAAGACGTGCAGACCAACACGTGTTTGGCCCGGGTGAACGCGACGTAGGCAAGCCGGCGTTCCTCCCGCTCGGCGTGGTAGCGTGCCTCCGCGGTGAACTCCTTCTCGCTGGCAATCCACGAAACCTGATCCTCCTGGTCCCAGTCCCAGTGCGGCAGTTCTCCCGCGTCTCCCCTGAGATTCCATGGAATAGCCGAGTCACCGCTGCTCCAGCGCGAGTCGGATCCGCTGGGGAAAGCACCCTCGTTGAGCCCCGGGACAATGACGATGTCCCATTCCAGTCCTTTCGCGGCGTGCACGGTGAGGAGCTGCACAGCATCCCGGTTGGTCTCGAGTGCGGTGACCGGCAACCCATCCTCTTCGGCATCTGCTGCCTCAAGCCAGGCCAGGAACGCGGCCAGGTCCACGCGTTCCGCCGTCGAGCTGAATCCAGCGACGGCGTCCACGAAAGCGTCAAGGTTGCGCCGTGCCTCATGGATCCCCACCCGCGGTTTGGCTGCCACCTCGATGTCGAGCAGGATGCGACGTTCCACTTCGTTGATCAGGGTGGTGAGATCGTCCCCGACGAAGTCCCTGAGCACCCGCAATTCGTCGCGGAGACGAATGAGCCGGATTCGTCCTTCGCCGCTCAGCTCGCGTCCGCTGTTTGAGACCCAATCTGCCGGTGGGAGATGGTCAACTGCCTCGACCAGACTGCCCAGTTCGACGGTGTCGGGCAGCACCGTGTCGGTCTCCTGCCCGGCTCCGGCTCCGACGTCGTCGGCCGGTTCGGTGGCGGGCGTGGACCAGAGCCTACGTCGGGCCAGTTGCCTGGACCAGTCACCCAGGGCCATGATGTCTGCCGCGCCGATCCGCCAGCGGGCGCTCGAAAGCAATCGCAGCAGGGAATCGGATCGATCCGGGTCGCCGAGCACCCGCAGCACTGCGAGCAGTTCAACGATTTCGGGTGTGCGGAGCAAGCCCCCAAGTCCCACAATCTGCACCGGAATGCCACGCTTCGCCAGCTCCTGACGGATGGGTTCAAACTGCCGCCGCCCACGGCATAGGACTGCGACGGTCGGTTTGAGCGCCCGGCCCTCGGCACCGACCTCAAAACCTCGCCGTCGATGGTGCTCCACCTGGTCCGCCAGGGCAGCGGCCTCACCCGTAACCGTTTCGCCGTCCAGCTGTACCGATGCTTCGCACAGGTACCTACCCAGATACACCTCCCCCACTCCTGCCCGGGGTTTCGGTTCCAGCGGAGGGACGAACAGGGTAGAGCTGCGCAGCCAGCTGGGTTGACGATTGAGTTCGGAGGCAACAGCGTTGGCTGCCGCGAGAATACTGGTGCCGTTGCGCCAGGCGACCGAAAGGTTGGCGACCGATGAAGGGCGTAACCCGTCGTCGGCGGTGAGGGGGAACGTGGTGCGGAACGTTCCCAGTTGACCGGCCGAAGCTCCGCGGAAACCATAGATCGACTGGTGGGGGTCCCCCACAGCGGTCACCGCCCGGCCGTCGCCGAAGAGCTTTGAGAACAACACCATCTGTGCAAACGAGGTGTCCTGGAATTCGTCCAGCAGGACTACCCGGAATTTCTGGCGCTCCATTTCCACCGCCTCGGGGATGTCGCTGACAATCCTTGCTGCGAGAGCAACCAGATCACCGAAGTCCAACTGCCGACGGGTGTGTTTGGCATCTGAATAGTGTTCGACCAGTTCGGTGACGGTCACCCGGGTTCGCAGTTTGTCCAGCAGCCTGGCAACAGCCTGTGCCGGGCGGCGCGTTGTGCCCGTCGCGTATTCCAGCTCACCGACGGCCGAGATGTGTTCCCTCAACACCGCCCTCACTTCGGCCGGTGTCACCAGATGTTCAGCGCATTCCCCGGCCATGGTGAGGACCGCCTTGACCAGGGTGGACTTCGCGGCACTGAAATGCTCCCACTCCCCCTCATACGCTTCCACCACGGAACTGGCCAGTTGCCAGGCCTGTGCAGCACCGAGCAGCACCGAGTCCCGCTCCACCCCGATGCGCAATCCATAGTCCTGGACAATCGAGTTGGCGTATGAGTGATAGGTCGACACGCTCGGGTCTAGCCGGTCCTCGTCGGTGCCTTCATATCCGGCGGCGTCCAACGCTGGGTACAGTGCCGACAATTGCTGCCGGATCCGGGTGGACAACTCTCCGGCTGCTTTTTTGGTGAAAGTTACACCCAGGATCTGCTCCGGCCGGACCAGTGCGTTGGCTACCAACCAAACCACCCGGTCAGCCATGGTCTTGGTCTTACCTGATCCGGCGCCCGCAATGACGAGCAGCGGCTCGAGCGGCGCTTCAATAATGGTGACCTGATCTGGTGTGGGGTACTGCACTGGTGAAGTGGGATCACGGTGCAGTAGTTCAGCGAGTTCTCTGGCAGAAAACCGCTGGGCCACCCGATTGGCGGGCACTCCACCAGTTGCGACCGGGGCTGCTGCGCTGCTCATTCGGTCACCTGCCGTCCCTCTTGGCACAGCGGACAGATTTCGGGCAGTCGACAACCTGACCCACCGTGGCCTGATCGCTTCGGATCATGCACCGTATCGAACTGAGCTGACGACATGAGACGTGCTGCTTCCTCGATCATTTCCCGGGCCCACCCATCATCGGCTGCCAGGGCTGGTTGCTGCTGGACTCCCGCTTCCTTGCGGGTGGTTCCCAGCTGGACCAGGGCGGCCCCGCCCGATCCTGCGACCTGCCCAGCAGAGAGTGCCCCCTCATTCACGGCGACCTGGTAGGAGGCCAACTGCGGGTGCCGGTCCAGATCCGCGAGCGAGGGCGAGGACTTGCCGGTTTTCAGGTCGACTATGACCAGCCTGCCCTCAGCATCGATTTCCAGCCGGTCGATCTGCCCCCTCAATCTCGCGACGCGCGGGGCATCCCCGATTGCCACCTCCAGGTCCACTTCGAAATCGACCTCAGTGCCGACCAGTGACCGACCTGCCTGCCGCATCGCAATCACGTAGCCAGCGAGCTTCCGCACCATCTGTTCGGCACGCTGAAAATCGATCCTCCCCTCCCAGTTCTCCTTCATCCCGAGGGAAGGCCAACGGCGCTGCAACTCCTCAACGTATTGACTACCGGTGGCATCCGGGAAGTCCTGGGCAATGCTGTGCACCAGCGTTCCCAGAGACCGCGCGAAGTCCATCGTCGGCTCACCGCCGACCGCCGATACAAACCAGTTCAACGGTGATTTCAGGACAGCATCAACCTTGGAAGGAGACACCGGGATGGGCTGGTCGCCGGGCACCACCGGTGCGCTGGAGGAGAGCTCCTGGAGGCCCCACCACTCACGGGGGTGGGCTCCCGGCACCGTAGGAGAATGGTTGACCATAGCGCCCAGATGGTGGGTCGCTTCCCGAGAGAGTTCAGGGTATGCGGTCGCTTGCTGGGCATACTTCCTCAGCTCAGCCACGAGCGCGCGCAGCGTCAGCGGGCGTTGCACCTCGGTCCGGGACCGCTCCAATTGACCGGGGGGCAACGGATCCACCAGGTCCAGGAACGGTGAGGGCTGTGCCTCATCGGATGCCACGGCACAGCAAATCAATTCTTCGGTGGCCCGAGATACGGCGACCGAGAAGCTGCGAAGCTCGTCGAAGCGGATCTCCTGCATCAGGATCAACGGGTCGCGGTGCCGGCGAAAATCCGCTCCGTAATCCATCAGCGCGGTGAGTTCGCCTGAACCGAGCAATTCCCCTCTGAGCCGCAGATTGGGCCAGGCCCCCTCCTGGATACCTGCCACGATCACCACCGGCCATTCCCGACCGGAAGCGCTGGCGGGGGTGAGCAGCGCCACGGATTCCTGGTTCTGGGCGCGCGGCGCCAACGTGTCCATTGGCAGTTCCTGGCTGGTCAGGTACTCGAGGAACCGGGCCGGCGCCGCCCCGGGCACCTGGTCGACGAACCGTTCGGCCGTCTGGAACAGGGCCACTACTGCGTCGAGGTCGCGGTCCGCGCGGGCAGCGGACGCTCCCTCGGCAACCGCTGAGTCGGCCCATTGAGTTGACCACCCTGAGGCCTCCCACAGCGCCCACAACACCGTCTCGGGGTTGGCTCCCTCCGCCTCAAGAGCTGACGTTCCGGCTGAGATCATCCGCGCGACCCTTCGTGCCGCTTTACCGCCCTGCATCCCTGGGCCAATCAGCGAGGGGTCGGTGAGTGCCTCAACCAGCAACTCGTCGCTGGTCCTCCCCCGGCCGGCCGCCACTTCCGTCTGGCGAAGGCTCTGCCGCAACCGGCGGAGCTCAAGTGTCCCCGCGCCGCCCACCCGTGATGATAGTAAGGACACGGCTAACGCCGCATCCAGGGTCACCTGGCCCAGGACGACCCCAAAAATGTCCAGTAACGGCTTCACCGCTGGTTCGTCACGAATGGCCCGCTCCGCTGCCGGAACGTTGACCGCAATCCCCTGTCCGGTCAGATAACGCTGAAACTCGGCCAGTTGGGCCCCGGTCCTCACGATCACTGCAATGTCGCCGAGACTCCGTCCCGCGAAGAGTTGTGCCTCAAGGATCCGTTGCGCCACATACCGCAGCTCGTGGAATGAGGAATCCACCAGATGCGCGGAGACCAACCCCACCTCATTGAGAATTGTTGGGCCCTGCGGTGCAGGCTCCAGCGTTCTGTACGCGCCCGCACCGCCGACGACCGAGATGCGCGAGGCGACGTTTTGCCATGCCTCCGCCAACGGCCCGGTTAGCCGGTGGGAGGTCCTGAGCGCAACCGTCAGCAGCTTGGTGTTCCCCGTGAGGTCCTGTGCCAGTCTGCCGGTCAGCTCAGGCCGGGCGCCCCTGAAACCGTGGACGACGGTGTCCGGGCACGACGCCACGAGGACGTCGCTGTCCCTGCCCAGCAGGGTGAACAGGGCATGGACAGCCGCGTTCGACTCCTGGTAGTCGTCTACGAGAATGAGCTGCAGCCGGGATCGCTCCTGTGCCAGCAGCTCCGCGTCGACCTCCAGCAGGTTCCGGGCCGCGGTAAGCACGCCCGCCGGATCGAATGCCTCGGGCATCCGCAGATCCAGGACGTCGCGGTACTCCTGGTACAGCTGGGCGCCCGCTGTCCAGTCTGGACGGTTGAAACGACGCCCCAGGTCAGCCAGTTCATCCGGATGCATTCCGTACTCGCTGACCCGGTCGAAAAGCTCCCGCACCTCTTGCCTGAACCCTCTGGTGGGAAGGGCGAGGGTCAAACCCTCCGGCCACCCCAGCGGTGTCGCCCCGGGCCGGTTGTGACCGTCCAGGAGCTCCTTGATGATTAGGTCCTGTTCCGCGCCGGAGAGGAGACGGGGGCTGCGAATCAGCTCGGGGATCCGTCCCTCAATTCGCGCCCTGCGGATCAGGTCAAACGCATAAGACGCCCAGGTCCGTGCTGGTGCTGCGCTTAGGCTGCGGTTCAGGCGGGAGGTCAACGCGTCACGAAGCCGTGCTGCGCTCAGGCGGGACGGCGCCAGCATCAGGACTGAGGCCGGATCCAGCCCGTCCTGATCGATCCGCCGCACCGCCGCTTCGACCAGCACGGTTGACTTGCCGGTCCCTGGTCCGCCCAACACCAGCACCGGTCCGCTACCGGCGCCAAGAGCAACGATTTCTGCCTGTTCAGGGCTAAGGACCGGCGCCGTGGCTGACGGTTGCCCGGCCCGCGCATCTCCTGCTGTTACCAATCGTGGTCTGGCGTTCATGGTTTCAGCCAATCATGGGGGTCTGACGTTTTAGGGATCGGCTCCGAACCCCCGGCCAGTGCGGAACGGGTCACCTCGATTGCACCCCGTTCGGTTTCGGTTGGGTTCCATCGGGCCGCAGCCATCTCGATCGTGTACCCCGGCTCCGCCCGGGCCTGGGATCGGGTATCCCCGCTGGTTCGCAGCGGGGTCCCCTCAGCCACATAACGGGGTAAAGCCTCTGCGCTGTGGCCGAGCGGAGGAAGGCCGCTGGCGCGGACCACCCGCCACCACGGCGTACCGTCGCCGCACCGGGACATTGCGGCACCGACCTGCCGGGGGCCAGCGCACTCCAGCAGCTCGGAGATGTCGCCATAGGAAAGGACTGAACCGCCAGGAATCATTCCTGCTATCTCGTACACCGCCTCGGCGAATTCATCATTCATGAATTCCAGCCTAACCGGACCCACCTCACCCGAAATGTCGGTGCCGGAGGATAGCGTCAAAGGCATGGATAGCTGGCATCACCACCCACGAGCGGCCTTTGACCTCGAGACCACTGGACGCGACCCGCTGGCGGCCCGGATTGTCACCGCGTCGATAGTGCTGGTGGACGCGGATGGCTCAGCGCTTGAGCAACATGAGTGGTTGGCCGACCCCGGTGTTGAGATCCCCCTGGAGGCTGCAGCAATCCATGGGGTCAGCACCGAGCGGGCCCGTGCCGAGGGCCAACCGGTGGCCCGGGTAGTGCAGGAAATCGCCGCAGTCCTGAATCGTCTGTTCACAGCGGGAATTCCCGTCCTGGCTTTCAACGCACGCTACGACTTCACTGTGCTGGCCAGTGAAGGTGCCCGGCATGCGGTACCCGTACCCCATCCGTTCCCGGTCCTCGACCCGTACATCATGGACAAGCAGGCTGATCGTTTCCGCCGTGGAAAACGGACCCTGACAGCTATGTCTGAACACTATGGGGTGGCGTTTGAAAACGCCCACACGTCGGCCGCGGATGTGCTGGCAACCTTGCAGGTCGCGGCGGTCCTTGCCGAACGCTTCCCGCATCTGCAACGTCCCGCAGGAGTACTTCATGCATCGCAGGTGGTGTGGGCGGCCCGGCAGGCCGCGAGCTTCCAGGAATACCTCCGCCGCGAGGATCCGGCGGCAGTCGTTGAAGGGCGCTGGCCCGCGATCGCCTCCTAGGGACATCACGGGAACGCCGCCGCGAGTCCACTTTTCCGAAGATTCTTCGATCTGGAGGCGGGGATGCCCCAGACGGCGCCCGATGAGTGATTCAGGGCACTAAAGTTCAGTCACTTCTTTCATGCGTGTGATGATGGCTTGGGCATCGATCGATTCGCCCTCCGGCCGTGATACACCCGATCATCCGGCCGTCGCCAGCAACCATGAGGGCCCATGATCACAGTTTCCGACCTGCGTAAGACCTATCAGCAGGGCAGCCGCACCATTACCGCCCTTGACGGGGTGAGCCTGACCGTGCCCCGCGGGTCGATCCACGGCATCATCGGTCATTCCGGTGCGGGAAAGTCGACCCTCGTGCGGTGCCTGACCCTGCTGGACCGCCCCACCTCCGGGTCGGTCACCATTGACGGTCGTGAACTGACCGCTGTCAAGGATTCAGAGATCCGCACTGCGCGCCGTCGAATTGGAATGGTCTTCCAGCACGCCAACCTGATGGATTCCCGCACGGCTGCCCAGAATGTGGCGCACCCCCTGGAACTGGTGAAGACCCCCAAGGCAGATATCTCTTCCACGGTGGCACGTCTCCTGGATCTGGTGGGATTGGCTGGCTTCGCCGATGCCTACCCGTCGCAGTTATCCGGTGGCCAGAAGCAGCGGGTGGGTATTGCCCGGGCGCTCGCCTCCGATCCCGACGTGCTGCTCTGCGACGAGCCCACCTCGGCACTCGATCCAACCACCACTGACGACATCCTGGATCTGATCCATAACCTCACTGACACGCTGGGCTTGACGGTGCTGATCATCACCCATGAGATGAACGTCGTGAAGCGCATCTGCGATTCGGTATCGCTGCTGGAGGATGGCCGGGTGGTGGAACATGGCAGGCTGCAGGACGTGGCGGCCCAGCTCGACGGAAAGCTGTCACGGGCGCTGCTGCCGCTACCAGCCCATCGGCCAGGAAGAATGCCAGCGCTCGAACTGCTCCTAGCGGGGGATGTCGCGTCAGGGCCGGTCCTGTCCGATCTGGGCCGACGGTTCGATCTGAGCATCAATGTTCTGGCTGGCAGCGTCGAAAATCTCGCCGACAGCCGCTTCGGCCGGCTACGAATCGAAGTGAGTGAGCTGGCGCCAGTCGAAGAAATGCTGCAGTACCTGCAGTCCCAGGGCGTCGCGGCAAAGGTGGCATGATGGATTTTTTTGATCAGCTCTTCACTAACCCAGGCATCACCCGTGCCCTGCCCGAAGAATTCGCAGCAACGATGCAGATGATCGGCATCTCGGGCTTCTTCACCCTTCTGGTGGGGTTGCCGTTGGGCGTGTTTCTTTCCGCCAGCGCCCCCGACGGGTTGCGGCCGATGCCCCTGACCAACAAGGTGATCAGCGGCGTCGTCGTCAATATCACCCGTTCCATTCCGTTCGCCATCCTGATGGTGTCACTGATCCCGCTCGCCCGGCTCCTGACCGGCACCTCGATCGGACCGGTTGCGGCATCGGTATCACTGAGCATCGGCGCCATCCCGTTCTTCGCCCGACTGGTCGAAACCTCCCTCCGCGACGTCAGTTCAGGCAAGATCGACGCTGCTCTCGTGATGGGTTCCACCCGAATGCAGGTGGTGACCAAGGTGCTCCTCCGTGAGGCGCTCCCGGGTCTGATTGCCGCGTTCACGACGACGTTGGTCACCCTGGTCGGCTACTCGGCGATGGCCGGCATCATCGGCGGCGGCGGTCTCGGCCGACTCGCCTACAACTACGGCCTTCAACGGTTCGACACCACCGTCATGGTGGTGGTAATCATCATCATCGTCCTCATCGTGCAGGCCATTCAGCTCGCCGGGGACTGGGCTGCGCGCCGGGTGGATCACCGCTCGGCAGCGACGGCTGGGAGCGGTAAACGGCTGCGTCGCAAGGCTGCGGTCCAGGTGGTCGGCAGCTGACGCCGTCGCCGTTCCCAACACTCACTGCCTGCACCTACTTTTGTACGCCCCTTGAAAGGAAACCTGTTCTATTGCGTAAGTTACTCACCCTCGCTGCTACCGGCGTCGCTGCTACCCTCATGCTGAGCGCCTGTGGCGGTTCAACCGACACCGAGGTCGTCTCCTCACTGGATCCCGCCAACCCGCAAACCATCACCGTTGGGGCGAGCCCGCAGCCCCACGCCCGGATCCTTGAGTTCGTCGACGAGAATCTCGCCGAGGAAGCGGGACTCGACCTCGAGATCACCGAGTTCGACGATTACACCACCCCGAATATCGCGCTCAGCGACGGTGACCTGGACGCCAACTACTTCCAGCACCTGCCGTATTTCAACAGCCAGGTCGAAGGCCAGGGGTACGACTTCGCCCACGGCGAGGGCGTCCACATCGAGCCGTATGCTGCCTTCTCCGAGCAGCATGAGGACGTCTCGGACATCCCCGAGGGCGGACGCATCGCCATCACCAACGACCCCTCCAATCAGGCCCGCGCACTGACGCTGTTGCAGGATGCCGGGATTCTTGAGGGCATTGCCGAGGACGCCTCAGTACTTGCGCTCTCCGACGAGCAGAACCCGATGGGCCTGGAGTTCATCGAGAACCAGCCCGAACTGCTGCTCAACGATCTCCAGGACCCCAGCGTTGACCTGGCCATCATCAATGGCAACTACATTCTCGACGCGGGACTCAGCACCGCTGATGCCCTCGTCGTTGAATCTCTTGATGGTAATCCCTACGCCAATTTCCTGGCCTGGAACACCGCTTCGGACAATGATGCACGGATCGCGAAGCTCGAGGAGCTGTTGCACTCCCCCGAGGTCAAGGCCTACATCGAGGAACAGTGGCCCAGCGGAGACGTCGCTCCCGCGTCCTAGCCCACACCAGGGAACCCCGCACAGAAACGGCTTTCGTTTCCGTGCGGGGTTCCCTTGTTTGTGCCTGGGTGTCAGCCGACAGGCGTCAGCCGACAGGCGTCAGCCGACAGGCGTCAGCCGACAGGCGTCAGCCGACAGGCGTCAGCCGACAGGCGTCAGCCGACAGGCGTCAGCCGACAGGCGTCAGCCGACGGGCGTCAGCTTACGGGCGTCGCTCCTGCTGCGGCAGCCGCAGCAGCAGGCAACGCGTCGTAGATCCGGTTCATGGCTGCGTCGTCGTGCGCGGAGGACAGGAACCACGCCTCAAAGACGGACGGCGGCAGATAGACACCCGACTCCAGCATTGAATGGAAGAACGGGGCGTAGCGGTAGGAGTCCTGGGCCAGCGCGTCGGCGTAGTTGTGGACGCCGCCCGACGACGTCCCGAAGGCCACGCTGAACAGGTTCCCTGCCCGCTGGATGGAATGGTCGACGCCGGCGCGATCCAGTTCGGTGGAGAGCGCGGCTGACAGTGCCAGGGAGTTCGAGTCGATCTGCTGGTAGACGTCAGCGGTTGCATGGCTCAATTGGGCAACCCCGGCGGCCATTGCCAGCGGGTTCCCGGACAGGGTGCCCGCCTGGTACACGGGTCCCAGGGGAGCCAGGTAACTCATGACGTCCTCGCGACCGCCCAGGGCTGCTGCGGGGAGCCCGCCCCCGATCACCTTCCCGAAGGTCAGCAGGTCGGGGGTCCATGCTTCCTCGGCGCCGGCGGCGCCTCCGGTGAGGCCCCAGTATCCACCCGGCCCCACCCTGAAGCCGGTGAGAACCTCGTCGACAATGAGCAGCGCGCCGTGGGCGGCGGTGATCCGGGACAGGCCCGCATTGAAGCCCGGCCCCGGTGTCACTACTCCCATATTGGCTGGCGCGGCCTCGGTGATGACAGCGGCGATTGAATCCCCGTGGTCGGCGAAAGCTGCTTCGACGGCTGCCAGGTCGTTGTAGGGCAGCACCAGGGTTTCCGCTGCGGTCGCGGCGGTGACCCCGGCCGAGCCGGGGAGCGCGAGGGTCGCCACACCGGACCCGGCTGCTGCCAGGAGGGAATCCAAATGACCGTGGTAGCAGCCAGCAAACTTCACGATCAGGTTGCGGCCGGTGAACCCGCGGGCCAGGCGGACCGCCGTCATGGTCGCCTCGGTACCCGTGGACACCATCCGCAGCCGTTCCACCGCTGGCACCCGATCCTTCACCAGTTGCGCCAGGTCAGCCTCGGCCGGGGTCGACGCGCCAAAGGACAGGCCGTTGTCCGCCGCACGGTGCACCGCGTCCAGCACGGCCGGGTGACCGTGTCCGAGCAGAGCCGGACCCCAGGAACACACCAGGTCGACATACTCGCGACCATCGGCGTCGGTGACGTGGGGGCCTTTGGCCGAGACCAGGAAGCGGGGGGTGCCACCGACCGATCCGAAAGCCCGGACCGGAGAGTTGACCCCGCCAGGCATGAGGGCCTGCGCCCGTGTGAACAATTCTTCTGAAACGGTCATGGTTTACTCCTTTAGCCAGCCGGCGAGTTCGGCGGCCCAGTAGGTCAGGATGATGTTCGCCCCGGCGCGTTTAATGCCGAGAACTGATTCTTCGATAGCCCGACGACGGTCGATCCAGCCATTCGCAGCGGCGGCCTCGATCATGGCGTACTCCCCCGAGATCTGGTAGGCGCCCACCGGCACAGGAGACAGCGCCGCAACATCAGCGAGGATGTCGAGGTAGCTCATTGCTGGTTTGACCATCACCATGTCTGCGCCTTCCTCGAGGTCCAGTTCGACCTCCAGGAGTGCTTCGCGGCGGTTTGCTGCGTCCATTTGGTAGGTTCGCCGGTCGCCCTTGAGCTGCGAATCGACTGCCTCACGGAACGGGCCGTAAAAGGCTGACGCGTATTTGGCGGCGTAGGCCAGAACGGCAGTTTCCTGATGCCCTGCCTCCTCAAGCGCCTGACGGATGACTGCCACTTGACCGTCCATCATGCCTGACGGACCGAGAACGTGCGCCCCGGCGTTGGCCTGGGCGACAGCCATTTCGGCATACACCGCGAGTGTCGCATCGTTGTCGACCGTTCCGTCGGACGCGAGCACGCCACAGTGCCCATGGTCGGTGAATTCGTCGAGGCAGACATCGCTCATGACCACCAGGTCGTTTCCCACCTCAGCCCGAACGTCAGCGATCGCCCGGTTCAGGACGCCGTCCGGGTCAAGCCCTGCGCTGCCCGTCGCATCGCGCTGGGCGGGGATACCAAAGAGCATGATCCCGCCGACACCCAACTGGACCGCCTCCGCGGCTGCACGCTTCAGCGACTCGGTGCTGTGCTGGACCACTCCGGGCATCGAGGAAATGGGGTGCGGGCTGGTGAGCCCCTCGCGGATGAACGCTGGCAGCACCAGTTCGGCGGGGCTCAGTCGGTGCTCGGCGGTCAGGCGCCTCAGCGCCGGAGTGGTCCGCAGCCGGCGTGGTCGGTGTTGGGGGAAACTCATGGGTGCTCCTCTTCTCTTGCAGTCAGCTTTTCACGTTCGGGATGGTCCTGCATCGCGGCTGCGATCGCATCGGCGATCCCCGCGGGCGTCGGGTCGGCTGCTACCGCGGCGATGGGGATACCGCGCCGTTGCGCTTCAGCAGCAGTGCTGGCACCGATCATGACGGCGGCGAGTCCGGCCGGAAAGCCTTCGGCGGGTGAGTGAGTGGTCCGTTCGCTCAACCTGCGGACGGTGCTGGGGGAAGTGAACACCACGGCATCGATAGCGCCAGCTGCGACAGCTGTCCAGAAACCGGCTGGGTCCAGTTCGGGCAGCTCGGGGCACCTATCCGGGGCTTCCGGTCCGCTGGCTCCAGTTCCATCGTGTTCAGCAGGTCCGCCAGGTCCCACACTGGCGGTGATCCGACGCGACGGGTCCGCCGGGTAGGACACGGTACGGTACGCGGTGATTTGCACCAGGTCCCAGCCCTGACTGCTGAGTAGGCGCTCAAGGGTGTCGGCTGCAATGTCGGCTTGCGGGAGGAGGATGCGACCCTCGGGTGCCAGCCCGCTGAAGGCGGCGGCCAGTCCGACGGCCGAACTCTCATGACCGGTCCGATCAGGCACCAGGTCAGCCCTCAGACCTTCGGCGAACAGCGCCCCGGCGGTCGCCTCCCCCACCGCCGCGATGCGTGTGCCGGACGGGACCGCTGAGCCAAGCGCAAGTCCACGGCGAGCCAACTGCTGTTTCAGCGCCCGAACCGTGGTGCTGCTGGTCGCCACGAGCCAGCTAAACGCCCCGCCGGCCAGCTCATTCAGGGCAGCCTCGAGCAATGCTGAGTCTTCGGGAGTCTCGAAGTCAATCAGGGGCAGCAGTTGCACTGCGGCCCCGCGCGAGTGCAGCTCCCCCACCGTCCGGACGGCGTGCTCAGCACCTCGCAGCAACACCACGCGAACACCCTCCAGCGGGTGATTACCGGAAGTTGGGGCTGGGGTCATTGGGCGGTGAGCGGAGCAATGCTCGCGGCACCAGCGGCCAGCAGATCCTCGGCAAGTCCCACGCCCAGCGCATCCGCGCCATCGACTGAGAGGTCCCCGCCGGAACGAGCCAGCCGGAGCAGTTGGGTTCCGTCAAGGCTGCACACCACAGCCTGCAGTGTAAGGACTTCGCCGGTCACCGTGGCGAGGGCCCCGATGGGGGCACTGCACCCTGCTTCGAGACGGCGCAGGACCGCCCGCTCGGCGGTGACTGCAAGCCGGGTGGTGGTGTGGTCGTAGTCCTTGAGGGCTGCAGCGAAGGGTGAGTCGACGGCGTCACCGGTCCGGCATTCGACTGCCAGTGCACCCTGTCCGGGTGCAGGCAGCATCACTGCCGGGTCGATGAGCTCGGTAATGACGCTTTCGCGCCCCAACCGGAACAACCCGGCGGCAGCGAGCACCACCGCGTCGAGGTCACCCGGGCCCGACTCGCTCAGCCCGGCAACCCTGGCAAGGCGGGTGTCAACGTTGCCCCTGATGTCGATGACCTCCAGTCCGGGCCGTGCAGCACGCAGCTGGGCGGCCCGGCGCGGCGAACCCGTGCCCACCGTTGCACCGTCGGGGAGGGTGGCCAAGGTAAGCCCATCCCTGGCGCAAAGCGCATCACGGGTGTCCGCCCGTTCGGGAATGGCTGCGACGTTCAACCCCTCGGCGGGGACCGTTGGAAGGTCCTTGAGCGAGTGCACGGCAAGGTCGCAGCGGTCATCCAGAAGGGCATCGCGCAGCGCCGCAACAAACACGCCGGTTCCCCCGATCTGGGTGAGTGAACCCTTATGCACGTCGCCCTCGGTGCGGATCCGGACCAGCTCGTGGGCTGCGCCGCTGAGCGAGCTGATCCGCTCGGCAACCGTGGTGGTCTGGGTGAGCGCCAACGCACTGGCGCGGGTGCCCACCCGCAGGGGCCCGGTCACGAGGCGGGTGCCGTCCCCGGTAGTCCGACAGTCGAGTCCGCCGCGGCGACAGTGGGCTTGGGGCCCCTGCGGTTGGCGCAGCAATTGGGCCGGCAGACATCGAACCAGGGTCCCAGGTTCGTGGCGGACGGCCGGTCGGCGATGTTGTTGTCCACCGTGCGTTCGCAGACCAGGTCGATCAGGCCCGCGACAAACTTGTCGTGGGTTCCCGGGGTGGGGACCCGCTCGGCGAGGACGCCCAGATCGGCACAGGTCTCAAGGGCCTCGGTGTCGAGGTCCCATTTCACTTCCATATGGTCGCTGACAAATCCGAGCGGAACGATGACGACGCCCTTGGTGCCCGCCGCGGCGAGATCCTTGATCGCATCGTTGATGTCGGGCTCCAGCCAGGGCACATGCGGGGCGCCCGACCGTGATTGGTAGACAAGCGACCAGTCGACGCCGGCGGATTCCGGCACCCGGTCGAGCACAGCCTGGGCTGTGGCCAGGTGCTGGGCGACGTAGGCACCCTCGGCGTAGGCGGGCCCGCCGTCGGCCTCACCGTTGACCCGCGGCCCTGCGGCCTCGGCGTCGCCGGTGGGGATCGAGTGGGTGGCGAACAGGATATGGATTGGGGCGTCGGTTTCACCGCTGTCGGTCAGCTTCTGGCGCAGCGCTGAAAGACCGTTGGTCACACCCTCGACGAACGGCTCGACGAAACCGGGGTGGTCGAAGTATTGCCTGACCTTGTCTACCTCAAGCTTGCCTTCAAGGCCGGTCTCAACCAGGGCCATCCCCAGGTCTTCCCGGTACTGGCGGCAACTCGAGTAACAGGAGTAGGCGCTCGTGGTGACGGTGAGCACGCGGCGGTGTCCGGCGTCGTACGCCTCCTGCAGGGTGTCCGCGATGAACGGCGCCCAGTTGCGGTTGCCCCAGAACACCGGTAGATCGATGCCCCGGTTGGCCAGTTCGGCCTCCATTGCCGCCTTCAGCGCACGGTTCTGGGCGTTGATGGGGCTGATGCCGCCGTTGGCGCGGTAGTGGTGGGAGACCTCTTCGAGGCGTTCGTCGGGGATGCCGCGGCCACGGGTGACGTTCCGGAGGAAGGGAATGACATCTTCCTGACCCTCGGGTCCGCCGAAGGAGGCGAGCACAATGGCGTCGTAGTTTTTGGGCGCCATCCGCCCGTTGTCGTCCACGCCGTCGAGCGGGTGAAAGGCCTGAGCGGTCATCGGAGCACCTCTGCAATCCCGGCGGTATCGATCCGCCGTCCGGTGTAAAAGGGAATTTCGTCGCGCACGTGCCGCCTGGCCTCGGTTTCGCGGAGGTGGCGCATCAGGTCGACCAGGTCGACCAGGTCGGGTGCCTCAAGGGCGAGGATCCACTCCCAGTCGCCGAGGGCGAAGGAGGAGACGGTGTTGGAGAGGACCTGAGGGTAGTCACGGCCCTTCAAGCCGTGGTCGTACAGCATCTCGCGGCGCTCTTCCGACGGGAGGATGTACCAGTCATAGGAGCGGACAAACGGGTAGACACAGACCCATTCGGCCGGTGCCACGCCGCGTGAGAACGCCGGGGAGTGGCTCTTCGAGAATTCAGCGGCCCGGTGAACGCCCATGGCGGACCAGACAATCTCGGCCGTTGCGAATTCGGTGGTCCGACGGATCTTCCGGACGGCGGCCTGCAGTGCTTCGGGCTGGGAGCCATGCAACCAGACCATCACATCGGCGTCTTCGCGCATTCCGGAGACGTCGTAGAAGCCGCGCAGCGTCACCCCGTCGGCGTCGAGGGACTCGATGACCTGCTCAAGGGAGCCGGTGGCGGAGCCCTGTGTCACAGCGCTGCGTTTGAACACCGTCCACAGGGTGAAGAACAGCTCAGCCGCGGCGTCGTCGGCGGTGGCTGTTGAAGGATTTTGCGTGTGCTCCGTGCGGGTTTGCTCACTCATGGTACTAGTCTGCCCCTCAGTGAGGAGCAAACCGAAATCTGAGGTTCTACTGCGCGTAGAAAGTCGCGAAGATCACAGACCAGTTGGGTCGCTGGCCTGCGGGGCCAACCGATCAGCGAGGGCTTTGGCTCTCACCCTGGCGTCGTCGATGACGGCGACCAGACCTGTTCCAGCGAGCCACGCACCAGTGATTTCAAGGTGGCGTTCCGAGGCCGCGGCGGCACGAACCCGTGCCACCAGGTCACGGTGACCTACCGAAGCGTGGGGCAGGGCACCGTTCCAGCGGACCACTTTCCATCCCACCACGTCAGCTTCATCAATGGTGGTCTCGAGGAGCGCTGAGGCGTCGGCGAGCGCTGCCCCGTAGAGCGCGGTGTCGTCGGCCAGTTCATCGCCGAGCTGACCTGCCCGCCCGTAGGAAAGCCTGAGCACGTGGCTGCCCGGCCCCGCCTGATCCGCGAGCCAGGACCATTTCGCGGTGGCGTGGGTGAGCGCTTTGGCACTGACGCCCTCAGCCCCGGCTGCTACCAGGACCCCGGTCCCCCGCGGGTGGGCATCGAGTTCTGGAACGTCGACGACGAGGGTCACCAAAGCCACCCCCGGAACCGCCTGGGGGCGGTCCTCCCGCAGCCTTGGCAGTGCATCACCGAGAAGGTCGACGGCGCCTGGCCCGTCCACCGCCATCACCAGCGCCTCGGCTGCAATGGGGCCGCTGGCGGTGGTTACCGTCCAGCCCGTTCCCGACCGGGCGATTGAGAGCGCCTCACTGTCCGGCCTGAGATCGGCTCCGCCAGCACGAAGTTCGTCGGTCAACGCAGCGGTGAGTTGGGCCATGCCCCCGCTCAGGCCCCCGACGGCCGAGCCGGCGGGCGCTGCAGCGCGCATGGCGCCCACTGCCGCACCGAGCGATCCGTGGTGCTTCATCATTTTGCGAAGTCCGGGCGCCACGGAATCAACGTCAAGGTCATCGGGATCAGCCGAGAACACTCCGCCAACAACCGGCGCGACCAGGCGGGTGAGGACGTCGATGCCCATCCGGGCGCGCACCACCTCGCCCAGGCTGATTCCCTCGTCTTTGTACAGGCTGCCCAGCGGGAGCACCTTGTCCAGTGATGCCCGCAACGCCCCAGCCCTGCCGATGGCCCGCACGATCTCGGGGTCGAGTACATCCGCGGGAATACCGAGGATGCCGCTACGAGGCAGGGGCATGGCACTGTGCTGGGGGTCTTTGCCGGGGAACCTGATCCACGCTCCCGCCGGGTTAGGGATGACGAGGCGGTCGGCCAGGCCAAGCTGACGTGCCAGGGCGGGCACAGTGTCCGAACGGGTGGAATACGATTCAGCTCCGCTGTCAAGCCTTAAGCCCGCCACCTCGTGGTCGGCCACGCAGCCGCCGAAGGCTGATGACCGTTCGAGGACCGTCACGGTCAGACCGCGGGCCAACAGCTCGCGGGCCACGATCAATCCGGCCATCCCGCCCCCAACAACAACGACGGGCTTACCCGGCGTTACGCGTGGGGCACTGCTACGGTGCGGCATCGTTACGGTTCCACCGAGTGGATGAGTTGAACAATCCTTGTCAGGACCGCCGGGTCGGTTTCAGGGGGCACGCCGTGGCCGAGGTTGACGACATGGCCGGGGGCGGCCGAACCCGCCTTCAGCACGTCGAGCACGTGGGCCTCGAGGACCTCCCACGGAGCTGAGAGCAGCGCCGGGTCAATGTTGCCCTGCAGGGGAACTGCGCCACCGAGCCGACGATTGGCTTCGTCGAGGGGCAGCCGGTAGTCAACTCCGACCACATCGACACCAACATCATGCATTGCCACCAGGAGTTCCGAAGTGCCGGTTCCGAAGTGAATCAGAGGCGCTCCGAGGCCTCGCACAAAGTCCAGCGCCCGTCCGGACGCCGGGGCGACGTGCGCCTGATAGTCGGCCAGGCCCAGTGAGCCTGCCCACGAGTCGAAAAGCTGAGCGGCACTCGCCCCAGCCTCCAGCTGGGCCTTCAGGAACTTCCCCGAAGCGTCGGCAGCCCAGCGTGTCAGCGCACCCCAGGTTTCCGGATCGGCATGCATCATGGTTCGTGGGCCGAGGTGATCCCGGGACGGTTTGCCCTCGACCATGTAGGCGGCGAGGGTGAAGGGGGCGCCAGCGAACCCGATGAGCGGGGTGCTTCCGAGCTCAGCGACGGTCAGGGCGACTGCCTGCCGGATAGGTTCGAGCGCCTCATCGGTCAGTTCCGGAAGCGCTGCAACATCCGCGGCGGTGCGGACTGGTGTGCCGAGCACCGGCCCGACCCCTGGCACAATATCGACGTCTACGCCAGCCAACTTGAGCGGGATGACGATATCGGAGAAGAAAATGGCGGCGTCGACGTCGTGCCTGCGAACCGGCTGGAGGGTAATTTCAGAGGCCATCGTCGGGTCGAGGCACGAATCGAGCATCGCCGTCCCCTGCCGCAGTGCCCGATATTCGGGCAGGGACCGACCGGCCTGGCGCATGAACCACACCGGACGCCTGCTGGGACGCTCACCGCGGTAGGCCGAGATCAGCGGCGAGGAGGAAGTCCGGCCATCTACCAGGGGGTGTGTTGCACTTAGAGTCATATCTCGATTGTGCCAAGTTCGGGCGGTTTCGGTTAACCCACCGGACACCAGCGGGGCTCGCCCCTCCCCGGGGGCCGGGCAAAAGCGCTGGCCGGGTGGCGAACCTCACCCCGCCGAGGATCGCCGGAACGGCCGAAAAGACGCCGAACTTAGGCATACCTATTCATGCCTTGGAAGCACGTTTCGCTATGCTGAGTGAGCTGTGGTTTTACTATCTCTGGTTGCAACCCATTCCGATGTGGACTTGGAAACCGTCGCCCGACTAAGTGTCGGCGCCGACCAAGTCGCATCCGCCGTGCTCGCTGACGGCCCCGCCGTCTCAGGGGCGGTCACCCTGGCCACCTGCAACCGCCTCGAAATTTACTGTGATGCCGCCTCCGCAGACGACGTCGAGGCCGCACGCTCTGCAGTCATCACCCGCATCAGCGGACTGTCCGGGTTGCCGGAAAGCTGGGTATCCTCGGCGTTCACCACACGCACCGGTGAAGACGTGGCCCGCCACCTGTTTGCCGTCGGAGCAGGCCTTGACTCGGCTGTGGTTGGCGAACGCGAGATCGCCGGGCAGGTCCGCCGGGCCCTGATCGAATCTCAGGCCAACGGCACCACCAGTGGCCCTCTTGTCCGGCTGTTCCAGGAAGCCTCTCGCACCGCCAAGGACGTCGGGGCGCAGACGGCTCTGGGCAGCCAGGGCCGGTCAATCGTTTCAGTGGCGTTGGAGCTTGCCGCCGATCTGTCGCTGACCCGCGAATTCACCGACAAGTCAGTGGTGGTGTTTGGGACCGGCGCGTACGCCGGTGCAACGATGGCCCTGCTGAAGGAAAAGGGCTGCACTGACATCTCAGTGTTTTCCTCCTCCGGGCGCTCCGAGGCTTTCGTATCCACCCGCGGTGGCGTAGCCCTCACCGCCGATGACCTTCCGGCAGCACTGGCTACCGCCGATATTGTGGTGGGTTGCAGCGGCAGCGACAACCGGGTGGAGGCCGCCGACGTCGAGCGTGTTCGCGCCAGCGTCGACAAGCAGCTCATCGTCGTCGACCTGGCCCTCAGCCACGATTTCGACCCGGCGGTGGGCTCCCTAAACGACGTCGAACTGATTACCCTCGAGTCGGTCCGGCTCGCAGCGCCGAGCGAGCAGGCGGCAGCGCTCAGCCAGGCAAGCTCCCTCGTGGCCGAAGCAGCCCGCTCTTTCCAGGACCGGCAGAACTCACGGGCCATGGACACCGCTATCGTTGCCTTGCGGAAGCACACCCAGCAGGTACTCGAATCTGAGATGCAGAAAGTCAGGGCGCAACACGGCTGCACCGCCGCCGCCGAGGAAGTGGAGTTCGCGCTCCGCAGGATGGTCCGCCAACTGCTCCACGTTCCAACCGTGCGCGCCCGGGAACTGGCTGCCGAAGGACGACAGCAGGATTATGCGGCCGCTCTTGAAGCCCTCTACGGTATTGACCTTGAGGCGCCTGCCGACCAGTCGGCTGAGGCCAGCTGCCCGGTGCGGCAGGATCCGCCAGCGACGGGCACTGCGTAACGCTCGCAGTTTCGTTCCGGGCGATCAAGTCGCTGCATCCCCCACCGCCCTGGACCGCCTCTGCCGCTCATTCCGGGCAAATCCACCACAGCTGCACAAGTGTTCGACGACGGCGCCTGACTTCTGGCTGGGGGCCTAGTAGACCGGCTTGTCGGGCTCAATCCGCTTGACCCATTCGAGGATGCCGCCGTCAACGTTGTAGACCCGGGAGTGTCCTGCCGTGCGAAGGTGCTGCACGATGTCAGCCGACCGGCTGCCCGCCTTGCAATGCACATACACGTCCCTGTCACGGCTGACCGCCCGCTCCCCGGACAGGATTGAGTTCCTGGGCATCAGGGTGGCCCCGTCGATGCTGACAATCTCGTATTCACCCGGTTCCCTGACATCGATGAGGTCGAAGTCCCTGCTTCCACTCCCGCGTTCGCGCAGCAACTTGTCCAGTTCGACCACGCTGACTGAGGGCACACCGGGTGCCTTCCCGGTCGGCAGACCGCAGAACGCCTGATAGTCGATCAGCTCGGTTACTGAGGCCGCGTCTGGATCCCGGCGGACCCGGACCTCGCGCCAGGTCATTTCCAGGGCGTCGAAGATCAGTACCCGACCCAAAAGGGAAACCCCCGTGCCGGTGATGAGTTTGATCGCTTCGTTGACCATCACCGAACCGATCTGCGCGCAGAGGACGCCGAGAACTCCACCCTCGGCGCAGGACGGCACCGAGCCGGGCGGCGGGGCATCCGGGTAAAGATCACGGTAGCTCGGACCGTGCTGAGCCCAGAACACACTCACCTGGCCGTCGAACCGCAGAATCGACCCCCACACATAGGGCTTGCCGAGGATTTCCGCGGCGTCGCTGACCAGGTAGCGGGTCGCAAAATTGTCAGTTCCGTCCAGGATCAGATCGTATTCTGCGAAAATCTGCAACGCGTTGCTGTTGTCCAGGCGCACCACATGCTGTTGGACGGTCACCAGCGGGTTCAGCTCCGCGATGCTCTCCGCAGCCGACTGTGCTTTCGGCTGCCCAACGTTCGACACCCCGTGAATGATCTGCCGCTGCAGGTTCGAAACGTCGACGACGTCGTCGTCGACAATCCCGATAGTGCCCACGCCCGCTGCCGCCAGATACAGCAGCGCCGGTGAGCCCAGCCCGCCGGCCCCGATCACCAGCACCCGGGCGTTCTTCAACCGCTGCTGGGCGGTCAGACCAAAACCGGGAATGATCAGGTGGCGGGAATACCGTTCGGTCTCCTCACGCGATAGATCTGCATGCGGGGCAACCAGGGGGTCAAGCCCTGCTACAGGTGAGCTCATGCATCAAATGTATGCCCGTTGAACTATCGGAGGCCAGCCGTGCCATCCCGAGGTTACCCGCGGGTAAACTGGTGGCTACTCCCCCGGGCCATCGCCCCAGAGTGAACCCGTCCCAACGATCAAAGGCCAAACCAAGCGTGAGCGCAGAAGCACCGACCGGCGGCAAAGCCACACGCCTCCCGCGAGACGAGCGGAGGCGTCAGTTGTTGAACGCTGCCCACGAAGTGTTTGTTGCCAACGGGTACCACGGTGCCGCGATGGACGAGATCGCCGAGGTGGCCAAGGTCAGCAAACCGGTGTTGTACCAGCACTTCCCGGGCAAACGGGAGCTGTATCTGGCACTGCTGGAGAATCATTTGGCTGAGCTGACCGCACTGCTTGTCGAGGCGCTACAGTCCACCAGCGATAACAAGCTGCGGGTCCACGCAACCATGCGCGCCTATTTCCAGTTCATCGCCCAGGACAGTCAGGCCCACCGGCTGGTGTTTGAATCTGACTTGTTCAACGACCCCGACGTCAGTGGTCGGCTCGAGGAGTTCAACGCCCGGTTCGCTGATGCCATCGCCGGGGTTATTGCTGAAGATACCCACCTGTCCCATCTGGAAGCCACCCTTCTGGGACACGGCCTTGCTGGTATGGCGCAGGTCAGTGCACGGTACTGGCTGGAGACCGACGGCACCATGGACATCGATGCTGCCAGTGAGCTGATTTACCGTTTAGCTTGGCGCGGAATCAGTCGCTTCCCCAAGGAAATCTAGAGTAAGTTCCAGTGAGGGCACTTACCCACCCAGTTACCGCAACATCAGGAGGAAACCGCCATGGAAATCAAAATTGGTATCCAGAACGTCAATCGGGAAATCGTTCTCGAATCCGAGCAGACAGCCGACGAGGTTGCTGACATTGTCGCGAAGGCTATGAACGGCGGGGCTGAACTGCGGCTGGCCGACAGCAAGGGCCGCCACGTGATCGTCCCCTCGAACGTTCTCGGCTACGTTGAAATCGGTGCCGAAGAGTCGCGCCGGGTAGGGTTCGGGGCACTCTAAACGGGTCTTGAGGGCGGGCGGGGGCGACCATGCTGACACTGATCGCCGTCGCTGCCGCGACCCTGGTGATCGGCTTCGCCGTGCGGATCACCGACCGACGACATCAGCGGTACAACCCCCTGGTCCTTCCCGGGATTGCCCTGGTCTCGGGGCTACTGGGATGGATCGTCGTGCAGTTCACGGGGCTGGGGTATGACCCGACCCTCTTTTGGCTCAGTTGGGCCCTCCCCATTCTCGCGTCGACACTGCTCACCATCGCCATTGCCTGGTGGCTGGGACGACACCGTGAAATGGAAGAAGCGGAGGCGTTCAGGAGAGTCGCTGATGACTAGCGTGGAAAACTTATTCGGGCTACACCCCGCCCGGTGCCCGCTGTACGCTCGTTAGATGAGTGTCGCACCGCAGCTAGCCGTTACCCTCGACGACCGTTTCGCTCGGGAACTGAGCGAAATGGCTGTTCCCTGGCAGGCCGACGAAGCGCCTGATCCCCGGTTACTGGTCCTCAACGTCCCACTCGCAGCCCAGCTGGGGCTCGATTCGGAGTCGCTGCGGACCGCCGAGGGTTCGCGGCTTTTGACCGGCACTTTGCTGCCGCCGGGTGCCACCCCGGTGGCCCAGGCCTATTCCGGCCACCAGTTCGGCGGATTCTCCCCTCGCCTCGGTGATGGCCGGGCACTTCTCCTCGGCGAAATCACCGATCCTGCGGGCGGGATACACGATCTCCATCTGAAAGGTTCCGGGCGCACACCGTTTGCCCGTGGGGGCGACGGGTTGGCGGCCGTAGGACCGATGCTCCGCGAGTACCTCATCAGCGAGTCCATGCATGCCTTGGGTATCCCCACCACCCGGGCTCTCGCCGTCGTAGCCACCGGACGGCAGGTACGCCGCGAGACTCTCCTGCCAGGTGCCGTTCTCGCCCGGGTGGCTGGCAGCCACCTGCGGGTGGGTAGCTTCCAGTTTGCCCAGGCGACCGGCGACGTCGGCCTGATCCGCCGCCTAGCCGATCACGCGCTAGCCCGCCACTATCCCGAAGCCGCTCAATCCGAGCACCCCTACCTCGCCCTGTTCGAGGCGGTAATGGCTGCGCAGGCGGCCCTGGTGGCTCGGTGGATGCTGGTCGGGTTTGTTCACGGCGTCATGAACACCGATAACATGACCATCTCGGGCGAGACCATCGACTATGGGCCCTGCGCCTTTATGGATGAATTCAACCCAGCGGCGGTGTACAGCTCAATCGACGAGAGCGGGCGGTATGCGTACGCCAACCAGCCGGTAGTGGCCGAATGGAACCTAGCCCGGCTTGCTGAAGCCCTCCTGCCCCTCCTCCACGAGGACCAGGAGAAGGCAGTCGCAATGGCCACCGACGCGCTCGGCGGGTTCCGTCGCCAGTATGGCGACGCGTGGGCGACCGGGATGAAAGCCAAACTCGGCCTGGCCGGCAACCCTGATGATTCGGTGCTCCTGCCCCTGATCGATGAGCTACTCGCACTGCTTCAGGCTGATCGGGTCGATTACACCTCCTTCTTCAGGAGCCTCGGCGCTGCCGCCCGGGGCGACGCCGATCTGACGCGGACCCACTTTGCCGATACTGAAGGGGTCGACGCCTGGCTCCACCGCTGGCGTGCCCTTGGGCCAGACGCCGTCGCAATGGGCCGGTTCAACCCCGTCTACATCCCGCGCAATCATCTGGTGGAGGAAGCCCTGGCAGCTGCGACGGGTGGGGATCTGGTGCCGTTTGAACGACTGCTGGAAGCCGTAACCTCGCCCTACGACGAGCGGCCCGGGCTGGAACGTTATGCTGCTGCCGCACCCGACGATTTCGGCGCGTACCGGACTTTCTGCGGGACCTAAATTCGTTCGCCTTCGCCTGCCTGACGCCGAAGAATGTCAGCGGCATGTCGACCGGCGCAATGCGCCACGGCGCAGGCCTGAGGCAAATGGGCAGGCGCACGCTCAGCAGGGCGCCGACGGGGGAAACAAAACCGCCGCAGGCTGATGGAAGCGAACTAAGCGGTGAGGCCGAGCAGGCTCATGCGGCGGGAGTGGTTGCGGGTGAGCTGGGAAAACAACAGCAGCGTCTCCTTCTCCTGGTCTTCCTCGGCTCCTGCGAACAGCAGCGCGCCGAGGAATGCTCGCTCAATTCCGATGCGCTGTGCCTGGGTGAGAGCCTCCCCGACCAGTCGCCT
The DNA here is from genome assembly GCF_054510775.1 of Arthrobacter sp. TMT4-20. Lineage (NCBI taxonomy): Bacteria > Bacillati > Actinomycetota > Actinomycetes > Micrococcales > Micrococcaceae > Arthrobacter > Arthrobacter sp. TMT4-20. The sequence goes on from NZ_JBTNDW010000001.1 coordinate 371,880, forward strand.
GCCCCACAGCGCCAGCCGGGAAGCCAACCGCGGGTCGTCGGCAAGTGCCTCCTGCAGCCGTTCCTGCAGCAGCGGCCCCTGCTCATCGGCAGACTGGATCCGCCCGATCAGCTCTCGGGTCGATGCATCCAGCCGTCCGGCGAGCGCCGTATAGAAGTCGTCGGAGATCGCGTCGATCACGTACGCCTTCATCAGCGACTCGTACCAGTCGGCTGGCCGGGTTCGCTCGTGAAAAGAATCGATTGACGGTTGGAAGGGGGACATCGCGGTCTCGACGTCCACCCCCAACACAGCCAGGTGGTTGCTGACCATTTCGAAGTGCTCAAACTCTTTGACAGCCAACCGGCCAAGGGTGGCCCGGTCATGGAGGGTGGGAGAGAAACGCGCGTCTGAGGACAGCCGCTCAAATCCTGAGAGTTCGCCGTAAGCCATCACCCCGAACAGGTCAACGATGAACCGTGCGTAGCGGGGGTCCGCAGGGAGCCGGGGCTGCGTTCCGGCGGTGTGCTCGTCGGAGGCCTGCTGGGGAGGGGAGGACGGCAGTGAACTCATGGGGTTAAGGGTACCGGTGCCCGAACGCCTGAAACCCGGTGACGCGCGCTGCGCGCGATCCGGTGGGCGGTCGGTCGGTGTATTACGGTTGAGATTGTGCCGTACTCGCATCTTGATTTGTCGAATCGGAATTCCCAGCTGCAGCTGACCCGTTCCCTGCAGCTCCTCCGGGAGGAGTTGGGCCTCGAGTCCGACTTCCCGCCCGAGGTGCTCGCCGAAGCTGAGCACGCGGTCAGGAACCATTCCCGCCCGGATACCGATCTGACCGATCTGGGCTTCATCACTATTGATCCACCCGGATCCATTGACCTGGATCAGGCAGTCCATCTGGAACGCCGCGGGGCCGGGTACCGGGTCTGGTATGCGATCGCCGACGTGCCGGCATTCGTGGCGCCGGGTGGTGCGATTGATCTGGAGGCCCGACGCCGGGGCCAGACGGTCTACGCCCCGGACGGCAGGATCTCGCTCCACCCCGAGATCATTTCCGAGGACGCCGCCAGTCTTCTGCCTGGGCTGGTTCGCCCGGCCTACGTGTGGCAGTTCGAGTTAAACGAGGCGGGCGAGGTCGAGGACACCGACCTGCGACGCGCCCTCATCCGCAGCCGGGCCCAGCTCACCTACGAACAGGTGCAGCGCGACATCGACTCAGGCGGCGCCCCCGAGAATCTGCTCCTCCTCCGGGAAGTGGGGCTCCTACGGATCGAGCTGGAACGCCTCCGTGGAGGCGCCAGCCTCAACCTTCCCGAGCAGGAGATAGCCAACGACGGCGACAGGTACTTCATTCTGACGTCGCCACCGCTCCCGGCGGAGGACTGGAACGCACAAATTTCCCTGATGACGGGGATGGCCGCCGCTCAGTTGATGATCGACGGAAAAATCGGTGTGCTGCGCACCATGCCCCCGCCGGACCGGGAGTCCGTGGCCCGCTTCCGCCAGCAGGCGCGGGTGCTCGGCACCCCCTGGCCGGAGGGTATGGCGTACGGGAAATTCCTGCGCAGCCTTGACACCACCGATCCCCGCCAGCTCTCACTGATGCATGCGGCGGCGTCCCTGTTCAGGGGCGCCGGTTATACAGCGTTCGACGGCGAACTCCCCGCCGCCATGAGTCAGGCTGCCATTGCCGCTCCCTATGCTCACACCACAGCGCCGCTGCGGCGGCTGGTTGACCGTTTCGTTCTGGTGATCTGCGCCGCCCTGTGCGGCGACACCGAGGTCCCGGCGTGGGCGCGCGACGCACTTCCGGAACTCAACTCGCTAATGAACTCGTCCAACCAACTCTCCTCCCGGCTCGAACGCGGTGCACTGGACGCCGTCGAGGCAGCGTTGCTGAGTAATCTGGTGGGGCAGGAATTCGACGCCGTCGTCATCTCCGGGGCCAAACCGCCGAACGGAAACTCGCAGAACGGCTATCTGCCCGTCGGAACCATCCAGCTGGCCAACCCGGCCTTCGAGGCGAGGTGTGAGGGGGACCTGGTTGCCGGCGAGGCTGTCCGGGTGCGCCTGGTACGTGCTGACATCGATGCCCGTGTTACCCGCTTCGAACTGATCAATGGCCCGGCTGGTCCCGGCGTGTCGGGCACGCCGGCCGGGGCAGGGTAGAGTTTACTGCGTAGTAATGGATGCCCGGTCGTACTCATCATTCCCTGATAAGTTACCCCTGACCCGCAAGTACCTACGCGATCTTGAGTTCTTCTTAGCCGACAGGATTCGTCCGAATCCCCGGCCTGCAGTCGTAAGCCCGCGATCGGCTTCCACTGGACGCCATGCGCCTGTTCCTCCGGGCTGACCACACGTCAGCCACCCGTCGAGATCCAGCAGCCGTACGGCCTAAATGAACGGTATTTAATTGAACACTGAAAACACCCAGGTGACAGACACCCATCATCTCCATGCTGACAACAGCGACGACGAGATCTTCGTCGAGGAGACACTGGTAACCACCGAGGAGCCCCATAAAGAGGCCGAAGAAACGTTCGCGGACTTCAACGTCCGTGCAGACATTGTGGAGTCCCTGGCTGATGCCGGGATTATCCACCCGTTCCCCATCCAGGCCATGACCCTGTCAATCGCCCTGGGCGGACATGACATCATCGGCCAGGCCAAGACCGGCACCGGTAAGACACTCGGCTTCGGTATTCCCGCCCTGCAGCGCGTCGTCGCCCCCAAGGACGACGGCTACGACCGACTGCCTGTGCCGGGCGCCCCCCAGGCGCTCATCGTGGTTCCTACCCGCGAACTCGCCGTCCAGGTTGCTGGTGACCTCACCACCGCCGCCAAGAAGCGTCACGCTCGGATCGTCACCATTTACGGTGGCCGCGCCTATGAGCCACAGATCGAAGCGCTCAAGAAGGGCACCGAGATCGTGGTCGGCACCCCCGGCCGTCTGATCGACCTGTACCGCCAGAAGCTGCTCTCCCTCGCCAATGTGAAACTGGTGGTGTTGGACGAGGCTGACGAAATGCTTGACCTTGGGTTCCTGCCCGACGTCGAAACGTTGATCGCCGGCACCCCGGCTGTACGGCAGACCATGCTGTTCTCAGCGACCATGCCCGGCCCGGTGGTAGCTATGGCACGCCGGTACATGACCCAGCCGACCCACATCCGCGCGGCTGATCCCGAGGACGAGGGAATCACCAAGAAGGATATCCGCCAGGTCATCTACCGGGCACATAACCTCGACAAGGCCGAGGTGGTGGCCCGGATCCTGCAGTCCCGGGGCCGTGGGCGCACCATCATTTTCACCAAGACCAAACGCACCGCCGCCAAGCTGTCCGAGGAACTGATTGACCGCGGCTTCGCGGCCGGGGCGATCCACGGAGACCTGGGCCAGGGCGCCCGGGAGCAGGCGCTTCGGGCCTTCCGCGGAGACAAGATTGACGTCCTCGTGGCCACCGAGGTGGCAGCCCGGGGCATCGACGTGGAAGACATCACCCACGTGATCAATTACCAGTGCCCCGAGGACGAGAAAGCCTATCTGCACCGGGTCGGCCGCACCGGCCGGGCCGGCAAGAAGGGCACAGCCGTCACCTTCGTGGACTGGGACGACATGCCACGCTGGGGCCTGATCAACAAGGCTCTCGGCCTTAACGCTGCCGAGCCCGTGGAGACCTATTCCTCATCCCCACACCTCTACGAGGAACTTGACATCCCCGAGGGCACCAAGGGACGGCTACCCCGGGACAAGCGGACCCTCGCAGGCATCAACGCCGAAACACTTGAGGATCTCGGCGAAACGGGCAAGAAGCATCGTGCAGCCCCCGAGTCACACGGCTCCGGCAGGGGACGCGGCTCGGAGCGGTCCGGCGGCGGTGACCGTTCACGCGGCGGCGACCGCTCACGGCCGTCCGATCAGCGCGACTCCCAGAAATCCGGCGAAAGCTCCGGCAACCGCCGCCGTCGTTCGGGCGGATCAGCCGAAGAATCTGCACCGTCACGCCAGACGGCAGCCAGCGCGCCAGCATCGGGTGCCGACAACGCACCGGCCACCGACCGTCCCCGCCGCAGCCGCTCCCGCACCCGGAGCCGCAACGGTGAGGTAGTGAACAAGCCTGCAGCCGGAGCCGAGGGCTAGGCACAACATGTCCGTCCCCGCGCCGGCGCCGTTGTGGCGTCCGGACGGCAGCAACCTGGTGGTGCACGCTGACAACGCCGACTACCTCCCGACGCTGCCTGACAATTCCTTCACCATGATCTACGTTGACCCGCCCTTCAACACGGGGCGGGCCCAACGGCGTCAACAAACGTCGATGGTCCGCACCATTGATGGGACCGGGGACCGGGTCGGTTTCAAGGGGCACAGCTACTCGACGGTCAAGGGGATGCTGGCGAGCTACGACGACGCCTTCGAGGATTACTGGGAGTTCCTGGCCCCACGCCTCGCTGAAGCGTGGCGGCTCCTCACCGACGACGGCACCCTGTACGTGCATCTGGACTACCGGGAAGTGCACTACGTCAAGGTGATGCTTGACGCCCTTTTCGGCAGGGACAGCTTCCTGAACGAAATCATCTGGGCCTACGACTATGGCGCCCGTGCGAAGAGCCGATGGCCAGCCAAACACGACAACATTCTGGTCTACGTGAAGAACCCTTCGAACTACTATTTCGACAGCGCAGGGGTGGACCGCGAGCCCTATATGGCGCCCGGGCTGGTCACTCCCGAGAAGGCTGCCCTGGGCAAACTGCCCACCGATGTCTGGTGGCATACCATCGTCTCCCCCACCGGTCGGGAAAAGACCGGCTACCCCACCCAGAAACCCGAGGGGCTCCTTCGCCGGGCGGTCACGGCCAGCAGCCGCGAGGGTGACTGGGTACTCGACTTCTTCGCAGGATCCGGAACCATCGGCGCGGTGGCAGCGAAACTGGGCCGCCGGTTCGTCTGCGTTGACCAAAACCCCCAGGCGATCGACGTGATGAAGGCCAGGCTCGGCGCCTACTGCTGACCGGTTCCCGCTTCGCGCAGGCAGGTGTTCAGCGAACCACTACCGACCCGGTGGCCAACGCTTCAATTTGCTCCAGCACGTCGGGGGCAGTGAGGTTCTCCCCCAGGCGGTTCGGTTTTCCTTCCCCGTGGTAGTCGCTGGATCCAGTGGCCAGCAAGCCATGCTCCGCAGCAATCCGTCGCAGGTCACGGCGTCCCGGCTCCGGGTTGTCGCGATGTTCGATCTCCAGGCCCTGCAATCCGGCATCGATCATCTGGCCCATCACATCGTCACCCACGATCCGGCCGCGGGCCGATGCCACCGGATGGGCGAAGACCGCAACGCCGCCCGCCGCGCGAATCAGTTCCACCGCCTGCGCGGGGTGCGGTGCGTAGTGGCCCACCCAGTAAGGGGACGCGGCAGTGAGGATATCGGTGAAGGCTTCGCTCCGGTTGGAAACGATACCCAGCGCCACCAGAGAATCGGCGATATGGGGGCGTCCGACAGTTGCCCCGTCCGCGATGTGCTCCTGCACATCGGACCAGGTAATGGGATAGTCGGCGCCGAGGCGCTCCACCATTCGCTCGGCCCGCGTCAATCGGGCGTCCCTGGACCGAAGGATTTCAGCCTTCAGTCCGGGGTGTAGCGGATCGTGCAGGTAGGAGAGCACATGAACGCTGATACCCGTGTCAGTCCGGCACGACACCTCCATGCCAGGGATCAGCGCCACGCCATGGGTACGCGCCGCAGCTGCGGCTGCTGCCCAGCCCGCGGTCGAGTCGTGATCGGTCAGGGCAATCACATCAATTTCCGCGTCCAGCGCTGCCTTGATCAGCTCTGCAGGACTTTCGGTGCCGTCCGAGACGGTTGAATGGGTGTGTAGGTCGATTCTCACCCACCTAATCTACGCCCGCAGTGGTGTTCTCCCTGACAACTGTTTGGTTGCCTCCGGTACCGGTGAGATCATGGACTGGTGAGTACAGCAGAGAACAACACCCTGTCCCAGACCGCCGGCGCGCTCTCAACCACCGAAGAGCAGCCTCTTGTTGCCCGGAACGAGAACCGTTCCCAGCGCCCCGAATCGGAGGCGTTTAAGGCGTTCATGGCCCAGCAGTGGGAACCCAAGCCCACCGAGCTGCCCGCCGAGGCTGAGGTAGCCCCGCACGCCGCGAAACGCCGTCGTGCTATCTCAGACCGATTCCCTGGCGAACGGCTCGTCATCCCCGCCGGGCCGTTCAAGGTGCGCTCCAACGACACCGACTACCGCTTCCGGCCGCATTCCGGGTTTGCGCACCTCACCGGTCTTGGGCTCGATCACGAACCCGACGCAGTGCTCATCATGGAGCCCACCGAGGCTGGCCACGGCGACGACGGCGGCCAGCACCACTCCACCCTGTACTTCAGGGAGCTTGCTGGTCACGACAACCCCGAGTTCTATGCCAATGCCCGCTACGGCGAGTTCTGGATCGGCTCACGCCTGTCACACGCGCAGATCAGGACCCTGCTCTCCATCGAGACTGCAGACCTCGCCGAATTGGAAGTCGCAGTCACCAAGGACGCAGGCGTCCCCGAGGTGGGAGGCATGCGGATCCGGTTGCTGCGCGAAGTCGATCTCAACGCGGACGCCCTGGTCGACACCTCCCGGATCAACACCGGCGTCGACCTGGAAAAATCCGATGAGCTCGACGGCAAGCTCGCCGAAGCGCTCTCCGAACTGCGCCTGATCAAGGACGCCTGGGAGGTGGACCAGATGAAGGTCGCCGTCGCGGCGACAGTCAACGGCTTCCACGAGGTGGTCAAGGAACTCCCCCGCGCCATCACCCACCATCGCGGTGAGCGTGTCGTCGAAGGAGCATTTTTCGCCCGCGCCCGTGAAGAAGGCAACGACCTGGGCTACGACACCATTGCCGCGTGTGGCAACAATGCCACGGTGCTCCACTGGATCCGTAACAACGGGCCGGTGCACGCAGGGGAACTCCTGCTCCTCGACGCGGGCGTCGAGGCTGACACCCTCTATACCGCAGACATCACGCGCACCCTCCCGGTCAACGGCAGGTATACCGACATCCAGCGGAAGATCTACCAGGCAGTCCTCGACGCCGCCGACGCCGGATTCGCGGCGGCCCAACCCGGCCGCAAGTTCCGCGATGTCCACCAGGCGGCAATTACCGTTCTCGCGGAACGACTCGACGCCTGGGGCCTCCTCCCCGTGTCCCTGGAGGAAGCCCTGTCGCAGGACGGCCAGCACCACCGCCGGTGGATGCCGCATGGTACGAGCCACCACCTGGGCATGGACGTTCACGACTGCGCCCAGGCCAAGCGCGAGCTCTACCTGGACGGCATCCTGACCGAAGGTATGGTCTTCACCATCGAGCCAGGCCTGTACTTCAAGGACGAGGATCTGGCGGTCCCCGAGGAGTTCCGCGGGATCGGTGTGCGGATCGAGGATGACATCCTGATGACCGCCGATGGCCCCGTGAATCTGAGCGCGGCGCTGCCCCGCGAGGCCGACGACGTCGAAGCGTGGATGGCGGGGATCTACAGCCCTACCGGCGAGTAGCCCCGGCCCCGAGCGTGCCTAGCCCCAACGAAGGTGGCTAGGCACGCTCGTCGGCGGGCTGACCCGATTCCTCGGGACCCTTCGCCGGGCTTTCTGTCGCGGCCGCACTGTTCTCCTGAGGGTTAACCCGGACACCGTACTGCGGCCGCCCGTCGGGGAGGTCAGCGAACTGGCCACGCCGGGGACCGGAGGGGCCTGCACCCTGTGACCCATCCGCTGCGGTGTGTGCAGCCTGGTCCGGCGCGTTTCCCTGGCTAGCGGTCCCGGACTCCGGGGTGCCGGGCTGCTGTGGATTCTGGATGGGCTGGGCGAGCGGGTCTTTCCAGGCCTGCGGCTGCCCGGGCTGGCCCGGCGCCTGCGGGCCGCTACCGGGAGGCGCTGCCGGTGGTTGCCACCCCTGCGCGGACCCGCCGGGGTGCTGGGCCTGACCGTTCATTGGCAACTGTTGCAGCATCCGTCGAGCTTCACCGGCCGATTCCGGTTCGACGATGACATCGTAGCTGGTGGCGATGACCTGACTCGTGGAGGTGAAGTCCCGCTTGCCACGCTGGAAGGCGTAGGTGATGACGCCAAACAGCATCCAGAACACGGCGCCAAGCGCCATCGCGGTGAAGATCGGCAGGTACGCACCGCCGTCGCCGAACAGCGTCAGGATCAGACCCACGAAAAATCCGAACCATGCACCCGTTGCAGCGCTGGCCAATGCCACCCGCGGGTAGCTGAGCCGGCCCGTCACTCGTTCCACAGTCTTCAGATCGCTGCCAATGATCGAGACTTTCTGCACGGGGAACTTGCTGTCGGCTAGGTAATCCACTGCCTTCTGCGCGTCCAGGTAGGCACTGTACCGTCCGACCGTTTCGCCTTTGGGCAGGATGCGGCCTTCATCCCGTGACGCCGTTCGACCAAGCACATTTGACATGGTTCCATTCTCACCCAGAACGGCTGACCTGTGGGCCCGTATCGCTCGCAGTGAACTAGCGCTACGTTGCCGCCGATCGAATAGGGCGGAAGCGGCCGTTCCAAAGTAGCCTAGGCAGGTGAGCACTAATCCCACCCGCGTCTTCGTGGCGCGCCTGCTTGGCCTCGACGTGTTTGACCCACTGGGTGACCGTCTGGGCCGACTTCGTGATGCGGTGGTTCTTGACCTCGGCCCGAACACCGCGCCCCAGGCCGTTGGCCTGGTGGTGGAGGTACCCGGCAAACGGCGGGTCTTTGTCCCGATGACCCGGGTCACGTCGATTGATTCGACCCAGATCATCTGCACCGGACTGGTCAACCTCCGCCGCTTCGAACAGCGCGGCGCCGAAATGCTGGTGGTGGGTGAGCTTTTTGACCGCCGGGTGACCCTGCGCGACGGGAGCGGCGAGGCAGTAATCGAGGATATCGCCATCGAGGTGGACCGCGCCGGCGACTGGCACGTATCGCAGGTATTCATCCGGCGCGGCTCGTCGTCGTCGGCGCTGCGTGGACTCCGCCGGGGCGAACGCCTCATTGTCGACTGGCTGGACGCCTACCACGGGGACGCTGCCGAACCGCAGGGCGCTTCCCAGTTTGTTGCGCAACACGAGGACCTCAAGCCGGCCGACTTCGCGGACGCGCTGCACGAAATGAGCGACAAACGACGCACCGAGATTGCGGGCGCCCTGCAGGATGACCGGCTCGCTGACATCCTGCAGGAACTCCCGGACGATGACCAGGTGCAGATCATCTCTTCGCTCCACCGTGAACGTGCCGCCGATGTGCTGGAGGAAATGGACCCCGACGACGCCGCGGACCTCCTCAACGAACTGCCCGAAGCGCAGAAGGAGGACCTCCTCGCGTTGATGGAACCCGAAGACGCAGAGGATGTGCGACGCCTGCTCCAATACGAGGAGGACACTGCCGGCTCGATGATGACCACCGTGCCGGTCATCCTCCCGCCCGAGGCGACAGTGGCCGAAGCCCTCGCGCACGTCCGGCGTGAGGAACTGACTCCAGCGTTGGCCTCATCGATTTTCGTGTGCCGACCACCGCTTGAGACACCCACCGGACGGTATCTCGGCGTCGTCCACATCCAGCAGCTGCTGCGATTCCCTCCGCCGGAGCAGCTGGGGAACATCGTTGACACCGATCTGGAGCCCGTCGGGGACCAGGCCAACATCAGCGAGGTTGCCCGCATCCTTGCGACCTACAATCTGAACTCCATTCCCGTCGTCAACGCTGAAGGTCGGTTGGTCGGAGCGGTGACAGTCGACGACGTCCTCGACCACCTGCTGCCCGATGATTGGCGCGCTGCCAACGACTACCCGGGATTGACGAAGGGAGCAACCAATGGCTGAGCGGATCAAAACCACTGCGACAGGGCTCGACACCCCGCGCGAGAGCCGTAAACGCTGGCTGCCCCGGCTGCGGCCGAACCCGGACCGGTTCGGGAGCGCCACAGAAAACTTCGCCCGGTTCATGGGGACACCCCAGTTCCTGTTCTACATGACAGTCTTTGTTGCCCTCTGGCTGGCCTGGAACTCCTGGGCCCCAGGCGGACTGCGTTTCGACAGCGCCGCCATCGGTTTCACCCTGCTGACCCTGATGCTCTCCCTCCAAGCATCCTATGCAGCACCCCTGCTGCTTCTGGCACAGAACCGGCAGGACGACCGCGACCGGGTGTCGCTGCGGCAGGATCGGCAGCGTGCTGAACGGAACCTTTCCGACACCGAATATCTGACCCGGGAAATCGCTGAATTGCGGATCGCGATCCGCGAGGTCGCGACGCGCGATTATGTCCGGTCCGAACTGCGCTCAGTCCTTGAGGAAATCCTTGAGACCGCCGAAGACAAAGACACGGCCCTCCATAAAAAGTCGCGCCGGAAGGGCGGCGACCAGACGGCGTCGCTGCCGAAGCTGCAGCCCAACCGGTCTGACCGGTTGTGACATTGCGGGAGCAGGTGGATGCAGCCCTCGCCACCGTGATTGACCCTGAACTTCGCAAACCAATCACCGAGCTGGGTATGGTTGCGGGCACCGATATCGTCGGCGGCGCCGTCACCGTTGAGGTGCTGCTCACCATTGCTGGCTGCCCGCTGCGCGGGACCATCACCCGCGACGTCGAAACCGCGGTAGGGGGCCTCCACGGAGTCACCTCGGTGGACGTACGGCTCTCGGTGATGACCCAACAGCAACGCGACCGGCTCAAGGAACAGCTCAGGGGCCCCGGTGGCCGGAAGGGCATCCCGTTCAACGACGAGGGCTCACTGACCCGGGTGTACGCGGTGGCGAGCGGCAAAGGCGGGGTCGGCAAATCGAGCGTCACAGTGAATCTTGCGGTGGCAATGGCCGCCCAGGGCCTGAGAGTGGGGATTGTCGACGCTGACGTCTACGGCTTCTCGGTACCTTCCCTGCTGGGGATCACCCAGCCGCCAACCCGGGTCGATGAGATGATCCTCCCGCCGGTCGCCTACGACGTCAAAGTCATTTCAATTGGCATGTTCATCGCCGGCAATCAGCCGGTCGCCTGGCGCGGGCCGATGCTTCACCGGGCACTTGAGCAGTTTCTCAGCGACGTGCACTTCGGCGATCTGGACGTATTGTTCCTCGATCTTCCTCCTGGCACCGGGGACATCGCCATCTCTGTGGCCCAACTGCTGCCCTCGTCGGAGCTGTTGGTGGTCACCACGCCGCAGACGGCGGCCGCGGACGTTGCTGAACGCGCCGGGACCCTGGCCAACCAGACGGGCCAGAAGGTTTCAGGGGTGATCGAGAACATGTCCTGGCTTGAGCTTCCCGGTGGGGAACGGATGGAACTGTTCGGCAAGGGTGGCGGGCTCGCCCTGACCGGCCGCCTCACTGAGGCCCTGGGCTACCCGGTCCCGCTCCTCGGCAGTGTCCCACTCGAGATTGCCCTTCGCGAGGGTGGGGATAGTGGGGAACCTATCGTTAATGGGACCAGCGAATCCGCCGCAGCGCAGGAACTTCGCCAGATAGCGGACACCCTCGCCCGCCGTCCGCGTGACCTCGGCGGCCGTCGGCTGAAGGTCACTCCCACCTAGCCAGGCAGGCTTCGCCTGACCGGTTCCGTCCGGGCGCAACAGCCTGGTGCTAGGTGGCTTCCACATCGAACGGCGCCAGCTGGCCGGCGCTGAGCCGTGGTGACGTCGCGACTGACGGCAGCGGCCGTGACCGGGCTGGCGGCGTGACGGAAGCCGGGGCCGCCGGGTTCGGTGCTCCCCCGCTAACAGGCTTGAAAGCGTCCTGGACGTCGTCGATCAGGGCTTCCTTGATGATCCGACGCGGATCGTACTGGCGGGGGTCGAGCTTGCGCCAGTCGACGTCGTCGAGCTCCGGGCCGACTTCCTCACGGAGCTGCTCCCGCGCGCCCGATGCCATCCGGCGGAGATCCTTCACCAGCCTGCCCAGCTGGGCGGCATACTCCGGCAGCCGTTCAGGTCCGAGAACCATGACGGCGATGACAGCCAGCAGCAAAAACTCGAGCCCGTTGATTCCAAACACTGAAGAAGACTACCTTTCGGCGGCGACAGGAGCTATTTGGCTCACTGTCCCGAGGCTGGCTGCGCCAGCTTGTTGAGCCCTCGAAGAATCCTGCTCAGGGGGTCATGCGGAGTCGGCTCGGTTGGCGCCAGCCGGGAGTGCTCGGCCAGTACCAGTTGGCTAACAGCCTGCGGCATTTCTGCTGCGGGAAGACTCGAGACAACGGTGTAGGTCACCGACTGGGAATCGAGCACCACCTGCCAGGAGTGCCCCGGGTGGACCCAGATTTGGCGTTGCATCCCGCCGATGCGTTCGAAGCCGTCGTCGACGACGGAGTTCCCCGTCAAGGCGTTGATGGGCGGTGACGCGACAGGTGCCCGACCGTCGCCGAGTTTGCGCTGTTCGTAGATCGTGACTGAGTCAGTTCCGTCGTTGAGCACCATCATGAGTGCCGGACGGTTCGCCACAGTGATGGCTTCCGCACCCGCCACGCTGAACCCCATCATTTCGAGGTCGGGGCAGTACCAGCCACCGCCCCTGAGCTCTTCGAGCTGGCTGGCATCCAGCAGGGTTGGGGTGTCGGAGGCAACCGACTGCCAGCCAGCCATCAGCGCCCCGCTTCGACCGCTGCCGGCGAGGACCTCATGCTCCGATTCGATGCCAAGGGCATAGGCACCGGTAAGCGTTGCGAGCGCGACGACGGCCAGCCCTCCGCTCACCGCCATCGGTGTGCGGTGGCGTGAGGCAAACCCTGCCATCCGCCGGCGCGGTCCGTGCCTTTCCTCCCCGACGACGTCGGGCGCCACTCCGGGACGCGTCTCTGGGTGGCGCTGGGCGGTCGCCATGATGCGATCGAACAGATCGGCGTCGGGCCGTGGGATCTCTGAGCTTTGCAGCCGGTTTCGGACACCCCGATGCTCCCGCACGGTGTCCCGGCAGGAAGCGCAGCGGGCGAGGTGGCTTTCCACCGCCCTGCGGCGGTCCAAGGGCAACTCCCCGTCTACGAAATCAGCTAGATGCCGCTTCGGATGTCGCATGGCCGCTAACGGGCACCCGCAATCCGGGGCAGCTTCATTCGGGGGCTTTTGGCGGCGGTCAGGGCCGGGTCGCGGTGAGCAAGCTTTTCGCGCAGCATGGTGCGCCCCCGGTGGATCCGTGAGCGCACTGTTCCCAGCTTCACCCCGAGGGCTTCAGCCACCTCGTTGTAGGCGAGCCCTTCCAGATCGCACAGGACCACAGCCGCCCGGAAATCGGGTGGGAGCTCTTCGAGGGCAGCCTGCACATCAATGTCGAGGTTGTTGAATTCAAAACTGCGTTCCGGCCCGGGATGGGCGCTGGGCAGGCGGCTTTCGGCCTCCTCCGTCAGGCCATCGAACCTGATCCGGCTTTTCCGGCGAGCCTGATCCAGGAACAGATTGGTGGTGATTCGGTGCAGCCACCCATCGAGGGTGCCAGGCGTGAAGTTGGCCAGGGACCGGAAGACCCTGACAAACACTTCCTGGGTGAGATCCTCGGCGTCGAACTTGTTGCCGGTCAGGCGGTAGGCCAGCCGGTACACCTTCGGCGAATGGACAACCACCACTTCTTCCCAGGAGGGCGCCACCCAGGCGGCGTCCGTGCCTGCTGCTTCATCGGTGACGGTGGCAGCGGCCACCGTTGTTTGCGAAGTGGACATCAACCTCTCCTCCCAGTGTGAAACAGCATTTTGCCGTCTCCCAAGGTATTCGCGGCCAATGGTTCACCGGATGCCTGGAGCTAGAAATATTGCCCTATCAAGCTGGGAGATCGCTGGAAAACTGGTGTGCCCTGGCCTGCGAAAGCCCTGCGACGGCGCTCGGATTCCGTTGATCACCCAAATGGGGCGAGGAGCCCCCCAACCAGTAGGCTGGGTACCAAAGCGAGAACGTCCCCTGAACGAGAAGACTGAACGGTAAATACATGAGCGCGGACAAACAAAGTAGCTGGTCATACGCCGAGGGGCTGCCCGACGAGGATGAAGTCCTGCTGCGTGCCCGGGACCGGTCCTACGAGCTTGGGGTCACGCCGGTCAGCACCGGTGTCGCGGCCGCGTTAACAGTCCTTGCTGCGACGTCAAAGGCACAGACAGTTGTGGAGATCGGTGCCGGGGCCGGTGTGTCCGGGGTATGTATCCTGCGCGGCCTGGGACCGCAGTCGGTCCTGACCACCATCGACTCCGACGTCGACCACCTCCGCGCGGCGAGAGAGGCCTACGCCGAGGCTGGCGTGCCGGGGAACCGGACACGCACCATCTCAGGCCGGGCCGCTGACGTGTTGCCCCGCCTCACTGACGCCGCCTACGATCTGGTCTTTATCGACGCAGACAAGGCCGGTCTGCCGCTCTACGCAAATCAGGCCATCCGCCTGCTGAAGCCGGGCGGCATGTTGATGCTCAACGACGCACTGGATCAGGATCGGGTGGCAGATCCGGCCATCCGAGAGGATTCGACCAACATTCTCCGCCAGGTGGGACGCACTATTCGCGACCACGAGCAACTGGTGTCGGCCATGCTTCCCACCGGCCATGGCCTGCTGCTCGCCGTTAAGATGCCAGCCATCCGTAAGTAGTCACTGCTGGGGTCGGCACCCTTGGGGCCGACCCCAGCAGCGCTGCCACTTTGGGCGACTACTCGGTGACCGTCAAAAGGCAGTCCTTGAGGTTGCCGGCTTCCTCCGCATTGAGTTCGACCACTAGCCGCCCGCCACCATCAATCGGTACCCGCATGATTAGGCTGCGGCCCTCTTTGGTGACTTCCATCGGCCCATCGCCGGTCCGCGGTTTCATGGCAGCCATAAAGGTATCCCTTCAAATGTGCGCGCCCGGGATCCCCGGCCGCCCGTCAACGAAAATTAACGTCAGTGACACGGCGGCATGCTGGCCCCCGCGCATTGATCCTCCACCATTATCCCGCACAGAGCCGGACTCGGCGAATCGCGGTGCGTTGTGGGTCACATCGAGCCCCGCACCCAGCAGTGCAGCAGATGGTCATTGACGTACCCGGTTGCCTGCATCATGGCGTACCCGGTAGTGGGACCAACAAACCTGAATCCGTGCGACCGCAGGGCCTTTGCCAGTGCCACCGATTCAGGGACAACCGCAGGCACGTCGGTCAGTGCAACCGGGGCGGGACGAGGTGCTGGCCGGTGCGCTTCAAGGATATTGGCGAGGCTTTCACCCGGTGGGAGAGCCAGCAGCGCCCGGGCATTCGCAATGGTTGCGAGGATCTTCGCCCGGTTACGGACAATTCCGGCATCCTGAAGCAACCGCTCGACGTCGTCGTCGTCGAATTCTGCCACCACGGCCGGGTCGAACTCCCTGAAGGCCGCCCGGAAGGACTCCCGCTTCCGCAGAATGGTGATCCAGCTTAGACCGGACTGGAAGGCTTCGAGGCTGAGCCGTTCAAACAGGGCTGCCTCCCCGGAGACGGAGCGACCCCATTCCTCGTCGTGGTAGGTCCGGTAATCGGCAGTAGCGTTGGCCCAGTCGCAGCGCACCCGCCCGTCCTCCCCGAGTGCCGCGCCGCTCATCGGCTGTCCTGGCGGGACCGTCGGAGGTCGGCGATGATCTCGTCCCGCTCGGCGAGCGCTGACGCCAGCTTCTCGAGGACCTCGTCGACCTGGTCCATCCGGTACCCACGCAAGGCGGGGGCGAAGCGGATTCTATCGATGTCGGAAGGGTGGGGGTCGTCGGGCAGCAGCACTGCGGGCAGGGACGGGGCGGGTTCGACCAGCCCCGCAGGATGCCCGGGGACCGTCAGATCCCCTCCCGGACGCTGCCGTCCGACGACGGCGAAAGCCACAGCACCCACCACAGCGATAGCAATAAACACCAGGAAAATACTCACCGTGTCAATGCTGCCAGAGTTAACGGTGCCATTGTTATTGGTGCCAGCGAATGGTCACGGTGACTTGTGTGATGCGGTGTCTGCCTGCACCAGCCGGACGGCTTCGGCTGGGTCGTCCACCAGATGCACCAGGTCCAGGTCCCTGGCGGAGATCATCCCGTTCGCCAGCAGGCTGCCCCTCACCCAATCCCAGAGCGGCGCCCAGAACTCAGTGCCCATCAGGACAATGGGGAAGGAGGTGACCTTCCTGGTCTGGACCAGGGTCATGGCTTCGAATAGTTCATCCAGGGTGCCGAATCCGCCCGGCAGGACGATGAACCCTTGCGCATATTTCACGAACATGGTTTTTCGGACGAAGAAGTACCTGAAGTTCACTCCAAGGTCCACCCACTCATTCATCCCATGTTCGAACGGCAGCTCGATGCCGAGACCAACTGAGAGTCCGCCGGCCTCGCAGGCTCCCTTGTTGGCCGCTTCCATGGCTCCCGGACCTCCACCTGTGATGACCGCATAGTTTGCCTCCACCAGGCGCCGGCCCACCTCCTCACCCATCGCGTAGAACGGCGAATCCCGTGGGGTCCGCGCCGAGCCGAACACACTGATAGCCGGCCCAAGCTCGGCGAGTGTCCCGAAACCTTCGACGAACTCGCTCTGGATACGCAACACCCGCCACGGGTCCGTCTTGGTGAAGTGGTTCCCGCCCCCTGAGTCCAGCAGGTAGCTGTCAGATTGAGGCGCCTGGATCTGCCCACGGCGGAGCTCCACCTGGCCTCGCCGGCGTGACGGGGTGGCGCGGGCGGCATTGGATTCTGGACTGGACAAAAACTCGTTGGAAGCCATCTTTTGAGCCTATCCGCCCTCCGCAACCCCTTTGGGTCTTGGTTGCTCTTGAGTCACGATTTACCAAATCGCAACAATCATGTGTTGCCAGCGGGCATTCGTTCGCTACATTCATCTCTATGACCAGTGATTTCGAAGCGAACTCGCCCGCTGCACCATCATCTGAGACGCCGCTCGTGCTGCTGAAGAACGTCAACAAGCACTACGGCGAACTCCATGTGCTGCAGAACATCAACCTCGAGGTGGCCCGCGGTGAGGTGGTGGTGGTGATCGGACCGTCCGGTTCCGGTAAATCAACCCTCTGCCGTGCCATCAACCGGCTGGAAACCATCGACGACGGAGAGATCCGGATCGACGGCGTTAAACTGCCTGCCGAGGGCAAGGCGCTTGCAAAACTCCGCGCCGACGTCGGGATGGTGTTCCAGTCCTTCAACCTGTTTGCCCACAAATCCATCCTCGAAAATGTGACGTTGGGGCCGATCAAGGTCAAAGGCATGAAAAGTGCCGAGGCCAAGGAGCTGGCCATGTCCCTGCTGAAGCGGGTAGGGGTTGATAACCAGGCCCAGAAACTGCCAGCGCAGCTTTCCGGCGGTCAGCAGCAACGTGTGGCGATTGCCCGTGCGCTTGCCATGCAGCCGAAGGTGATGCTGTTTGACGAACCCACCTCCGCGCTTGACCCCGAAATGATCAACGAGGTCCTCGACGCGATGGTCACCCTGGCCAAAGAGGGTATGACCATGATCGTGGTGACCCACGAAATGGGCTTCGCCCGCAAGGCAGCGGACCGGGTGATCTTCATGGACGGCGGCCAGATCGTCGAGGAGGCCACCCCCGAAGAGTTCTTCACCAACCCCCAGAGCACCCGAGCCAAAGACTTCCTCGGCAAGATCCTGGCGCATTAGCCCCACAAATTTTCATCAAGTCAGACGAAACGCAAGGAGAAATCATGCGCAAGACCCGTTACGCAGCAGCCGCCATGGCAGCTGTAGCAGCACTCACCCTTTCCGCCTGTGGCGGCGGGGACGAGGGTGGCGACGACACCGCGACAGATGCAGGCTCCGACAGCATCCGCATCGGCATCAAGTTCGACCAGCCGGGCCTGGGCTTCGATGAGGGCGGCGAGTACTCCGGCTTCGACGTCGACGTTGCAAAATATGTGGCCACCGAGCTCGGTTACTCCGAGGACCAGATCGAATGGGTCGAGGCTCCTTCGGCCAACCGCGAGAATCTGCTCTCCACCGAAGAGGTGGACATGATTTTCGCTACCTATTCCATCACTGACGAGCGCAAGGAAACCGTCGACTTCGCCGGACCGTACTTCGTTGCCGGCCAGGACCTCCTGGTCCGCGCAGACGACGAGGAAATCACCGGGCCAGAGTCGCTGACCGGCAAGAACCTTTGCTCGGTTGCCGGTTCCACCTCGGCTGCTCGTATCAACGAAGAGTTCGGCGCCGATGCCAACCTGGTTGAGCAGCCCGGCTACGCCGAGTGTGTCTCGCTGATGGGCGGCGGCCAGATCGACGCCGTCACCACCGATGACATCATCCTGGCTGGCCTCGCCGCGCAGGAAGCCAATGCCGGCCAGTTCAAGGTGGTGGGCAACCCGTTCTCCGAGGAGAACTATGGAGTTGGCCTCACCAAGGGCAGCGACCTGTGTGAAGATGTCAACGCCGCCATCGTCAAGATGATCGACGAGGGTGCCTGGGAAGAAGCCATCACGAACAACACCGAGGGCGCTGACTACACCTTCAACGACGAGCTGAACCCACCAGAGCCTGACGCCTGCGCCTAAGCTCGAGCCGTTTTTTTGCCTTGGTGGGGTAGCTTCGCGGCTGCCTCACCAAGGCTTTTCAACTTTACGGTTTTCAACACCACGGAAGAGGTGAACCATGGATAACTTCCTATCGCTCTTTGAGACGTACGACGTCGCTGGAGCGTTCTGGGTCAATATCCAGCTGACGTTTTGGGCCGCTATCTGGTCATTTATCCTGGGAACTATCCTTGCGCTCATGCGCATCTCGCCGATCGCCAGCCTGCAGTGGTTCGGCGCGGCGTATGTGAATATCTTCCGGAACACACCGCTCACGGTGATCATTGCCTTCGGTGTCCTCGGGCTGTGGGGACAACTGAATGTGGTCCTGGCCGAGGATTTCCAGGTGAATTTCCTCCGCCTGGCCATCCTGGGCTTGAGCATCTACCACGCGGCCTTCGTTTGTGAAGCGATCCGCAGCGGTGTCAACACCGTTCCCCTCGGCCAGGCAGAGGCCGCCCGCGCTATTGGGTTAAGCTTCCTGCCGGCCGCCCGCCTGATCATTCTGCCGCAGGCGCTCCGCGGTGCAGTTGCACCGCTTGGTAACGTCCTCATTGCCCTGACCAAGAACTCGACTGTCGCGTTCGCTGGATCGGTGATCGAGTCCTCAAACCTGATGAAGGAAATGATCGAGTTCAGGGGTGACCTGGTGATTCCCATCTTCTTTATCTTCGCCATGGGCTTCGTGATCATCGTTGTCCCCATCGGCCTTCTTACTACCTGGTTGTCAAGGAAACTGGCGGTGGCACGATGAGCGCTCAACAGGTTCTATTCGATGCACCGGGCCCGAAGGGCAAGCGCCGCATCCTTCTTGGCAATATCGCTGGCGTGCTGCTGGTGCTGGGCCTCTTAGGCTACGTAGTAGTAGCTCTGGCCGCCCAGGGCCAGTTCGAAGCCGCCAAGTGGACGCCCTTCCTCGAGTGGCGGACCTGGGAGTTCTTCATTCTCCCGGGCCTGCTCAGCACCCTTAAGGCCGCGGCGGTCGCAGTGGTCACCTCGATCGCGTTTGGGCTGCTGTTCGGGATCGGCCGACTATCCCATATCGCACCGGTCCGCTGGGTTGCTGGTCTCGTCGTCGAATTTCTCCGTGCGGTACCCGTCCTGCTGATGATGATCTTCCTGTGGCTTGCCCTGGCTCAGGTTGGTTTCATCGATGATCCGATCTTTGTGGCAGTTGTGACGGCACTGACCCTGTACAACGGGTCGGTGATCGCCGAACTGGTCCGATCCGGAGTACATGGCCTTCCCAAGGGCCAGCGCGAAGCGGCGATGGCCATCGGTATGACCCCGGGCAAGTCCCTGCGGAGCATCGAGATTCCCCAGGCGCTGGTCGCGATGCTGCCAGCCATGGTCAGCCAGTTCGTCGTCATCCTCAAGGACTCCGCACTGGGCTACATCATCGGCTACGCGGAACTCCTCCAGTTCTCCCGCCGCCTCGGCGTCGGTGAAGGCAACCTGCTGCAGTCCCTCCTGATTGCTGCCTTCATCTTCATCCTGATCAACTTCGCCCTCTCCTCGGCAGCCAACAAGCTCTCCACGCTGCTGAGCTTCAGGACAGGTCGCAAGGTCAAGCAGACCGAGGATCCGGAACTGGCTGCAGCGGCCCCCGTGCCCTAGCCAGCCCACCGACTGCAATCAGCGCACGGCAAGAGTGGGGCTACACCTAAAGGTGGAGCCGCACTTTCTTGTCCAATGGCTGCCTGAGCCCGCCGTCTGGGTGGGCTAGCCCAGCCAGGTCTTCAGCGCCCTCAGGCACTCGCGGATCTCGTCGGCGCTGACGTGCTCGTTATCCGAGTGCGCCAGCAGCGGATCACCCGGCCCGAAGTTCACGGCCGGGATGCCCAACTCGCTGAAGCGGGCGACGTCGGTCCAGCCGTACTTCGGTTTGGGCTCGGCACCCACGGCCGCCACGAAGTCTGCTGCCGCAGGATGGTGCAGCCCGGGGCGGGCGCCGGCGGCAGCGTCGGTGCGTTCGACGTCGTAGCCCTCCAGCACCGCCCGGACGTAAGCCTCGGCGTCGTCGGGCGACTTATCCGGCGCAAACCGGTAGTTCACCTCAACCACTGTCCGGTCGGGGATGACGTTCCCAGCCGTGCCGCCCTTGATCATCACCGCGTTAAGGCTCTCCCGGTAGGCGAGACCATCCACGTCAACGGTGAGTGGTTCGTGGTCGCGAAGCCGGGTCAGGATGTCGCCAGCCGCATGGATGGCGTTCTCCCCCATCCAGGCACGTGCCGAGTGCGCTGCCCGGCCGGTGGTGGTGACATTGAAGCGGGCGGTGCCGTTGCAGCCGCCCTCGACGGTACCGTCCGTGGGTTCCAGCAACACTGCGAAATCGGCGGTCAACCAGTCAGGGAACCTGGTCACCAGCCTGCCAAGCCCACTCAACGACGCATCGACTTCCTCGTGGTCGTAAAACACGTAGGTAATGTCGCGGGCGGGATCGGTCAGCGCTGCGGCGAGCGCCAACTGGACCGCCACCCCGCCCTTCATATCGGTGGCACCCCTGCCGTAAAGCACTTCGCCGTCCCAGGTGCTGGGGACGGTTCCCCGGGAGCCGGGAACACCTGGAAGGGGCACGGTGTCCAGATGGCCGGCGAGGATGACCCGTTCGGCACGGCCCAGTGAGGTCCGCGCGATGATTGAGTCGCCGTCGCGCACCAGCTCCAGATGAGGGCAGGCCTGCAAGGCGGTTTCGACGGCGTCGGCGAGGGTCCGCTCATTGCCGGAGACGCTCTCAATGTCGAGGAGAGAGGCGGTCAGAGCTGCAACATCGGCAGAAAGGTCAAGGGCTGCGGGGAGGTTAGCGGTCATTGATCCAGCCTATCGCTCGGTAGACTTGAGGCCATGACTGAACGAGCCACAGCCCCCACGCCAGCAACCGATCCAGGCCCCCGCTCAGCCCACGGACTGGGTCTGGCGACCTTCGCCGCCAACCGCACCGTCCTTGATGTGTGGTTTCCCCGCCCCGAACTCGGCGACACATCGCAGGAGGATCTCAGAAGCTCTCTCGACGCCCTGGCCGGGAACGATGACCTGCGCGGCACCAGCCAGGAAGTCATTGCGGCGCACGCCGACCTGGATTCGGCGCCGACCGACGCGGCGGACGCATATCTTCGCCTGCACCTTCTGTCCCACCGGCTTGCAGCGCCCAACACCGTCAACCTCGACGGCGTGTTTGGGCTGCTGGCCAACGTGGTGTGGACCAACTTCGGGCCCTGCCCCGTCGAAGACTTCGAAAGCACCCGCCTCCGGCTGCGGACCCGCGGCACGGTAGTGGTCTACGGCGTGGACAAGTTCCCCCGCATGGTCGACTACGTACTGCCCGCCGGGGTACGGATTGCCGACGCCGACCGGGTGCGGCTTGGCGCACACCTAGCCGTTGGTACCACCGTCATGCACGAGGGCTTCGTCAACTTCAATGCGGGCACCCTCGGCCAGTCGATGGTCGAAGGCCGCATTTCCGCCGGAGTGGTGGTGGGCAACGGTTCGGACATCGGTGGCGGCGCATCCATCATGGGCACACTCTCCGGGGGCGGCAAGGAACGGGTGGCGATCGGCGAGCGGTGCCTTCTCGGCGCTCAAGCCGGCATCGGGATTTCCCTCGGCGACGACTGCGTCGTCGAAGCCGGCCTGTACATTACTGCTGGCACCAAGGTCACCCTCCCGGACGGGCGAGTGGTCAAGGCCGCCGAGCTCTCCGGTGAGTCCTTCCTGCTGTTCCTCCGCAACTCGGCGACCGGCGTCGTCGAGGCACGTCCGCGCAGCGGCCACGGGATCGCCTTGAACTCAGTGCTTCACGCCAACTAGGGACCCGTGGCTTACTCGAAAGCCGAAGCGCGTCGCCGTCGTCGGGTGAAGACGACGCTGGTTCTCGTCGTGCTGCTGGCGGTGCTGTCCGGTGGCATCTATCTGGCCGTCAGCCAGGTGAACACGTCGGAAGTCCTGGTGCGGGAGCGCTGCACCGCCGTCGTCGGCGACGATACCTACGAACTTGGCCTCGAACAGGCCGAGAATGCCTCGCTGATCGCCGCTGTCGCCGTCACCCGTGGGCTGCCGGCGCGGGCCGCTTCCATTGCGCTCGCGACGGCGGTCCAGGAGTCGGGGCTCCGCAACCTGGACTACGGTGACCAGGCCGGACCGGATTCGCGCGGGCTCTTCCAGCAGCGGCCATCGCAGGGCTGGGGCACCGACGCCGAGGTACAGGATCCCCTCTACGCGGCCGGGGCGTTCTACGACGCGCTCGTGCTGGTACCCGGCTACGAGGCCCTGCCCATCACCGAGGCGGCGCAGGCCGTGCAACGCAGCGCCCTGCCGGATGCCTACGCCGATCACGAGGCGGAGGGGCGCGCTTTTGCGTCGGCCCTGACCGGCAACTCCCCTGCCTCCCTGAACTGTGTCCTGCGGGGCACCGACCAGGTGGGCGACCCGGCCGCTGTGCAGGCCGCCGCCGAACAGGTTTTCGGCCCCCTCGAAACGTCACTGGACGACGACGGGGCGCTCAGTTTCGCTGCTTCCGGAACCCAGGGCTGGGCAACCGCGCAATGGGCGGTCGCAAACGCCAAGGCGCTGCACATCGAAGCGGTGTCCTATGGTGGTCTGCAATGGACCAGGTCAACTCACGGCTGGGAAGCCGCTGAAACAACGACTGGGCTGATTGTCGTCGAGCTGGCCTTGGCGGACGCCTGACCGGGGTCCTAGGCGAGCAGTTCCACGACCGGCCGAACGTAGCTAGTGAAGGCTAGTGCGTCGTCGGAGAGGTCCTGGCTCATGAGAAGCGTGGCTGGCTCAACGAACCAGGCACGCGGTTCGCTGAGCGGAAGTTCGACCACCTGCAAGGTAAACGCCCGGGAGCTCCGGCCCAACTCCAGTTCCCGCTCCTCGACCAGCTGCTCGAACGGGTCTCTCCGCCGAACCTTTCCCCTCCGGTGTTTCAGCGCGGCATACTCTGCCCTCCGCTCGCGTGACCAGTCGATCGCCGCACCATAGTGGGCTTGAGCCAGCAGCTGAAGGGCGGGCAGGGACGCCAGCTCCGGAAAATGCGGTGCCGTCGCCTCGGCGTCGAAACAGTCCGCCACCAGCTGACGCCACCACGTCTCCCATTCAATCCGGAGCACCGTCAGGCCCCCGGCGTCGTGTACCAGTTGGCTGGGGTCTACCCGATGCACCGAGGGGACCAGCTCGGACACCACCGGGACCCCGACAGCGTCCAACCCAGCGCAGTCCCTCAAATACAGGGAGAACAGCATTACCGGCGACGTGTCAACAACAATGTGCCACCCATGACCACCCGCGGTCATCAACCAATCATCCTTTCTGGGGCGAATCCTCCGGCCTCCCCGGCAGAGACTCGACCTATTGAATCCAAGGGTAGACCGAACGCCCGCGACCCTCTACCCGTGAAGACCACCGATATCCCAGTAACAAACTAGGCTGGAAGCATGAAAATTCTTGTTACCGGCGGCAGCGGCTACATCGGCTCGCATACGACGCTCGCCCTCCTTGAAGCTGGCCACCAGGTGGTGGTTGTCGACAATCTCATGAACTCCTCTGAGACCGCCCTTGACCGGGTCAGGGAACTGAGTGCGAAGGCTCTTACCTTCCACAAAGTGGATCTCCTCGACGAGGCAGCACTCACGGCGGTTTTCGACGCAGAAGCTGTTGATGCTGTAATCCACTTCGCTGGTTTGAAGGCGGTGGGCGAGTCAGTGGCCAAGCCGCTGCATTACTATCACAACAACGTCGGCGGAACGCTGAATCTGCTCCGGGTCATGGATGCAGCACAGGTAAGGACACTGGTTTTCAGCTCTTCCGCCACCGTCTACGGCGCTTCGGAAGAGGTTCCGCTGATCGAGAAAATGCCGCTTGACGCGGTCAATCCCTATGGCCGCACCAAGGAACAGATCGAGGACATCCTCTCGGATCTCGGTGCCGCCGATGGCCGATGGAACATTGCTTTGCTGAGGTATTTCAACCCGGTCGGGGCCCACGAATCCGGGCTGATTGGGGAGGACCCCACTGGCATTCCCAATAACCTGTTGCCCTTCGTGGCCCAGGTGGCAGTGGGGCGCCGGGAGAAAGTGATGGTTTTCGGCAACGATTACCCCACCCCCGATGGCACGGGCATCCGCGACTACATTCACGTGGTGGACCTGGCAGCCGGGCACCTGGCGGCGCTGGATTATCTGACCACCCACGCCGGGGTGCACCGCTGGAACCTGGGCACCGGCAACGGGTCATCGGTGCTTGAGGTACTTGCGGCCTTTTCCGCTGCTGCCGGGCATGAGATCCCCTACGAATTCGCGGCCCGGCGGCCCGGCGACGCGGCGGTCAGCTATGCCGACCCGTCAGCCGCACTGGCGGATCTCGGCTGGTCGGCCCACCGCTCCCTGCAGCAGATGTGCGAGGACCATTGGCGCTGGCAAAAACACAATCCCCAGGGCTACTCGGACTAGTAGTCGCCCGGCGGCTTCCCCGCGTTAACCGCGACGGCCGGTCACCTGCGAAGGTGACCGGCCGTCGTCGTAAGCGGTAGGTGCGGGCTATCTTGCGGGGTAGTTGCGCGCTGCTTCGCCCGTGTAGAGCTGGCGGGGGCGACCAATCTTGGTTTGCGGGTCCTGCATCATTTCACGCCACTGGGCGATCCACCCCGGCAACCGGCCGATCGCGAACAAGACGGTGAACATCTTTTCCGGGAAGCCCATCGCCTTGTAGATCAGGCCGGTGTAGAAGTCTACGTTCGGGTACAGCTTGCGTTCGATGAAGTAGTCATCGGCCAGGGCCTTCTCTTCGAGGCGCATCGCGATGTCGAGCAGTTCGTCATTGCCGCCGAGTTTGCCAAGAATGTCGTGGGCGGTGGCCTTCACGATGGTGGCGCGCGGGTCGTAATTCTTGTAGACGCGGTGCCCGAAGCCCATCAGCTTCACGCCGTCTTCCTTGTTCTTGACCTTTTCCATGAAGTCTTCGGGCTTCATGCCCTTGCCCTGGATATCGCGGAGCATGTTCAGTACGGCTTCATTGGCCCCGCCGTGCAGCGGGCCGAAGAGCGCGTTGATACCGGCAGACACCGAGGCGAACATGTTGGCGTGCGAGCTGCCAACCAGGCGAACCGTTGAGGTGGAGCAGTTCTGCTCGTGGTCGGCGTGCAGGATCAGCAGCAGGTCGAGGGCCTTGACCATCATCGGGTCCAGGTCATACGGTTCCGCGGGCAGCCCGAAGGAGAGCCTGAGGAAGTTCTCGACCAGGTTCATCGAGTTGTCCGGGTACAGCATCGGCTGGCCGATTGACTTCTTGTGTGCATAGGCGGCGATGACCGGCAGCTTCGCCATCAGGCGGAAGGTGGAGAGCTCCACCTGTTCGTCGTCGAACGGGTCGAGGGAGTCCTGGTAGAACGTGGATAGCGCCGAGACGGCCGAGGACAGCACCGGCATGGGGTGCGCGTCGCGGGGGAAGCCGCCGAAGAAACCCTTGAGTTCCTCATGGAGCAGCGTGTGCCGGCGGATGCGGTCGTCGAAGGCGGCCAGTTCGGTGGGGGTCGGCAGGTTCCCGTAGATCAGCAGGTAGGAAACCTCAAGGAAGCTGGAGTGCTGGGCCAACTGGTCGATTGGGTATCCGCGGTAACGCAGGATGCCCTGATCGCCGTCAATGTAGGTGATCGCCGAGGTGGTGGCCGCGGTGTTCATGAAGCCCGGGTCGTAGGTGACGGCGCCGGTCTGCTTGAGCAGCTTCGACACGTCATAGCCATTGTTGCCTTCAGCAGCATTGACCATCGGGAGGCTGAGTTTCCCTCCGTCATAGTGCAACGATGCACCGTTTTGCTCGGTCATTGAACTCTCCTCTAGGAGTGGTGGCATGCATTGGCTTGCGACACCTTCGCACATTCAACAAAACGCTACCGGTAGGGACACCCGGAGCGCTAATCGGCGATCCCGTTCGCCGGACGCTGCATCTACTGGGCCTAATGGGCCTGCTGGGCCGCAGACAGCCTTTGGACTGCCGCATCGATGGCCTGGTCGGAGCCGGTCAGCGCGACCCGGATGAATCCCTGGCCAGCATCGCCGTAAAAAGTACCCGGCCCAACGATGATCCCCAGCCTGGCGAACCGTTCCACAGTGGTCCAGGTGTCTTCGCCCGCGGTAGCCCACAGGTACAGGCCCGCCACCGAATCCTCGAGCCGCAGCCCGAAGCCCTCCAGCGCGGGGATCAGCTGGTCCCGACGTCGCCGGTACAGGTCCTTCTGGGCTTGCACGTGCTCGTCGTCGTTGAGTGCGGCGCGCATGGCTTCCTGGACCGGGAACGGCACGATCATCCCGGCGTGTTTGCGGGAGTTGACCATGTTGGCAATCAGGTCAGGATCCCCAGCAGTGAACGCGGCCCGGTAGCCGGCCATGTTGGATTGCTTGCTCAACGAGTAGACGGCGAGCAGGTTGCTGTGACTTCCCCCATTGACGCGGGCGTCCAGCACGCTGGGGACCGGTTCGCCGCCCCTGGCGCTATCCCAGTCGCCCCAGCCGAGTTCCGCGTAGCACTCGTCGGAGGCGACGACGGCGCCCAGCGCGCGTGCCTCGGTCACGACGTGTGCGAGGTCGGTGGCCGAGAGGACGCGACCCGTCGGGTTGGCGGGCGAGTTGACCCACACCAGCCGGACACGCGCCCTGGTCTCCTCATCAAGGGTGGACAGGTCATCGGCGGCGACTGCCGTGGCACCCGCAAGTTCCGCGCCGATGTCATAGGTGGGGTACGCGACTGTCGGGCGGACGACGACGTCGCCCTCGCCCAGCCCGAGCAACGTTGGCAGCCAGGCGACTAGTTCCTTGGACCCGACCGTCGGCAGGACATCCAACGGATCGAGCCCGTCAACGCCACGGCGGCGGGCGAACCAGTTGCTAACCGCGGACCTGAGCTCGTCAGTGCCGTGGGTGGTGGGATATCCCGGGGCGTCGGCCGCAGCGGTCAACGCCGCCTGGATGACCGCCGGGGTTGGATCGACTGGCGTTCCGATGGACAGGTTCACAGCCCCACCGGTGTGCTGCTTCGCCAGAGTCACGTACGGTGCCATGGCGTCCCAGGGGTAGTCCGGGAGCGCGATCCCGAACTGTCGGCCGCCGTCGTGGGTGGTCATGCGCCCTGGATCTGGGGCGGGAGGGCCGCGATGATCGGGTGGTCTTTGCCAATGTTGCCCAGCTTCGCGGCGCCGCCGGGTGAGCCAATGTCGTCGAAGAACTCGACGTTGGCTTTGTAGTACTCGGCCCACTGCTCGGGGGTGTCATCCTCGTAGTAGATGGCTTCCACAGGGCAGACCGGCTCGCATGCGCCGCAATCGACGCACTCATCCGGATGGATATAGAGGGACCGTTCGCCTTCGTAGATGCAATCTACTGGGCATTCCTCGATGCAGGCCTTGTCCTTCAAATCCACGCACGGCTGTGCGATTACGTAGGTCACTTCCCACGCCTTTCCAGTTGGGGCTGTCGTTCCGGTTCCAGCTTAACGCAATGGCCCGGTGCAGCCGCATCGTGTGCTCGTTCAACCCTATGAGCCCCACCACTACCAACCCTGCCCACTACGCTGATCACATGGACTCCCCCGCACGCCACCTGCTCACACTTCCCGTGGGGACCCGCGTCGTGGTCAGGTATCGCCTTGACGATGGGCTCACCGACGCGCTCGGGGAGCTGGTTCAAATCGATGAGCAGACCTGTACCGTGCGGACCAGGCGCCACGGCGACGTCGTCGTACCCCTCGAGCTGGTAACCGCCGCCAAGCCTGTGCCTCCCCCACCCCCGCGGCGGCCTCGACGCTTCTAGGCCCAGCCGGTCAGCACTCCTGCCCACTGCATGCGGGTGATTCCCCCCTGGCAGCACCCCATCACTGGGAACGATCAGTGCGAAGGAACACTTCAACGTGATGCGGGCTACTGAGCAACCTTGTCGGGGAGCTTCTTCATACCCCAGAAGCCCCCGCCCAGCACGGGAATGGTCGCCACGAGGGTCCCCGCCACCCCGATCCACATTGTCGGGAGGATCCCGAGCTGCTCGCCCAGCACTCCCGCGAGGAGGCCAGCGATCGGCATGACCCCCCACACCACAAACCTGATGGACGCGTTCATCCTGCCGAGCAGCCTCGGGGGACAGACCCGCTGGCGCATGCTGACCTGCATGATGTTGTAGGCCAGGACGCAAAAGGTCATCCCAGCTTCTCCCACAATGAGCAGAGCCAACGCGGCAGGCTTCGACGGCGCGAGTGCAGCCAGCGGCACCAGCATCAGGAAGGCGCTGCTGGCCAGGGACGCGAGCGGGATCACGGTCCCCTCACCGATCCGTGCCGCAATCCAGGGGGTTGCCAGGGCGCCTGCCAGCCCGCCCACCGCAGCGACCGAAAGGATCAGGCCGAGCGCTGCCGCCCCCAGGTCGAGGTCCCGCAGGATCAGCAGGGGCAGCAGGGTGAAGAGCAGCGACGCGAAAAAGTTGACGCCGGCGGTGCAGGCCGCGACGCGCCGGATCAGCGGATGCCGCCAGACGAAGGAAAGTCCCTCCTTGATTTCGACGGCGAGCGGACGCCGGTCCGCAACTGGCGAACGCTGCTCCTCGTCCCGGGTCCGGAGCAGGAACACGGCCGACAGCAGATAGCCAGCTGACTGACCGACGACCAGCAGCGGCGCACTGAGCAGCTGCAATAACCCGCCGCCCAGTGCGGGCCCACCCAGCCTGGAAATCTGGGCGGTCGACTCGAGCTTCGAGTTGGCACTGGGCACCTGGTCGCCTGCCACCAGCACGGGAACGTAGCTTTGGTAGGCGACATCGAAAAACACGGTTGCGATGCCGACGACGCCGGCCACCAGGCAGAGGTGCCAGATGGTAAGCGAATCCACCCACCAGAGCAGGGGGATCGCGAGCATCGCGACCATCCGCACCAGATCCGCCCCGATCATGACCCGGCGTTTGAGCCAGCGGTCAACCCAGGCTCCGGCGGGTAGCCCGACGAGCAGGAACGCTGCCGTGCCGCTGGCATTGAGCACACCGACTTCAAACTCGGAGGCACCCAAAAGCAGAACAGCGATGACCGGGAGGGCAAGATGCCCGAGTTGGGTTCCCAGCTGGCTGATGGCTTGTCCGGCCCAGAAATTGAGAAAGTTCCGATCGCGAAGCAGGGACGGCGGCGGGGATCCGGTCTGGGTGGTCACCGTCACAGTCTGCGTGCAGTGATTGACTACTGTCAATCACTGGGTCGGCCTGACGTATCATTTAGGAATGGATACTGATGAGGATGTGCAGGCCCGCGGCCGAGCGCTCAGCTCCCCCGTTAGGCTCAGAATCCTCCGGCTGTGCCTACATAAGGGCAGAACCAACAAGGAAATCGCTGAGCTCCTCGACCTCAATCCGGCGACCGCACTGCACCACGTACGGACCCTCCTGGTAACCGGGTTCCTGACGGCCGAGGAAACCCGCACCGGCAACCGCGGCGCCAAGGAAATTCCCTACCGGGCGACCGGACTGTCATGGCGAAGCAGGATTCCTAATGCTGCGCCGGTGCTGGTAGAAACTTTCCTGCAGGAGATTGACGGGCTGAATCCGTCGGAGATTGATGTCTGGCGGCTTGGTGTCCGTTTGAACGAAACAAACCGCTCCGAGATGATGCGCAGGATCCGCGAGATCCTAGAGGAATACGCAATCCGCGATTCAGACACCGACGGCACCGCCACGTCCATCATGTTGGCCCATCATCTGGACCGCAGCGCGGACTAGCCGGCACGGCCTAGACCGGACGGGTAGCTCGCCGGGGCCGCAGCACCCACCAGGACACCATCGAAGCGGCGACCGTGACGACCGCCAGGCCAAACACCCAGATGCTTCCCGCGACCGCAGACGGCAAGAGTGGTTCCATCCCCAAGTCCGTCAGCACCAGCGGCTGATCCTCGCTGGCCGCAAACAATCCCACCACCAGGTAAGCGACTCCACCCACCACCGGGGCAAAATATACGTTGCGAGCCCACAGCGCCACGAAAACGGCGACACTCCCTGCCAGCAGCACTGCCGCGGCCGCG
This sequence comes from Arthrobacter sp. TMT4-20, assembly GCF_054510775.1. NCBI lineage: Bacteria > Bacillati > Actinomycetota > Actinomycetes > Micrococcales > Micrococcaceae > Arthrobacter > Arthrobacter sp. TMT4-20. The sequence continues at coordinate 402,427 of NZ_JBTNDW010000001.1, forward strand.
CCCACCGGAAGGGTGAGGCCGTCAAAGTCCCACTGCTGGCCATGGAGGGCGGTTCCCAGGACTGCCACAGCAAGCCCCATGGCGAGCGAAACGAGAAACGCCCACCACAGGGGAATTACCTGGTGGTGGGCGTTTCCACGGGCGGGGCGATCCCCCACCGCGGTGCCCATTGGCTGGCTGACGACGACGACGGCTGGGCGCCGGTCGTCGTCGTCAGTCAGTGCCGATGAGCGATCCTGCAAAACGGTCGAAGGCTAGACGCGGGCGCGTGAACGAGCCGCGCGCATCCGCTCGTTGGCATCGAGGATCAGCTTGCGGATCCGGATCGACTCCGGAGTCACCTCAACACACTCGTCTTCGCGGGCGAACTCCAACGACTCTTCAAGGGTCAGCTTGCGGGGAGGGGTGAGGTTCTCGAAGGTATCCGATGAAGCTGCACGCATGTTGGTGAGCTTCTTTTCCTTGGTGATGTTCACGTCCATGTCATCGGCGCGTGAGTTCTCGCCAACGATCATGCCCTGGTACACCTCGGAGGTGGGCTCCACGAAGAAGGAGCCGCGTTCCTGCAGGTTGATCATGGCGAACGGGGTAACGACTCCGGCGCGGTCAGCGATCATCGAGCCGTTGGTGCGGTACTCGATGTCCCCGGCCCAGGGCTCGTAGCCCTCGGAGTAGGAAGCAGCGATACCGGCGCCGCGGGTGTCCGTGAGGAACTTGGTACGAAAACCAATCAGGCCACGGGCGGGGACGATGAATTCCATCCGGACCCAACCGGTGCCGTGGTTGGACATGTTGGTCATGCGGCCCTTGCGGGTCGCGAGGATCTGGGTCACTGCGCCCAGGTACTCCTCGGGTACGTCGATGGTCATGTGCTCCATCGGCTCGTGCACCTTGCCGTCGACCATCCGGGTCACAACCTGAGGCTTGCCGACCGTCAGTTCGAAACCTTCACGACGCATCTGCTCGACGAGGATAGCGAGTGCAAGCTCGCCACGGCCCTGTACTTCCCAGGCGTCGGGACGCTCTGTGGGAAGAACCTTCAGGGAAACGTTACCGATCAATTCACGGTCCAGGCGATCCTTCACCTGGCGCGCGGTCACCTTGGCGCCCTTGACCCGGCCGGCGAGCGGCGAGGTGTTGATACCGATGGTGACCGAGATGGCCGGGTCATCGACGGTGATCAGGGGCAGCGGCTGGGGGTTGTCAATGTCGGTCAGGGTCTCACCGATGGTGATGTCCTCGATGCCGGCGACGGCGACGATCTCGCCCGGTCCGGCGGAATCGGTAGGCACGCGATCGAGGGCGCGGGTGGCCAGCAGCTCGGTGATCTTGACTGACTTCAGCTCACCGTTCTGACGGGCCCAGGCGACGGTCTGTCCCTTACGCAGGGTGCCGTTGAAGATACGCAGCAGGGCGAGACGGCCCAGGAACGGGGATGCGTCAAGGTTGGTAACGTGCGCCTGCAGCACACCGTCCGGGTTGTACCGGGGCGCTGGGATGTGATCGATGATGGTCTTGAACAGTGGCTCAAGGTTGTCATTCGACGGAACCGTGCCGTCAGCCGGCTGCTCGAGTGAGGCTGCGCCTTCACGGGCTGCCGCGTAGACGACTGGCACGTTGAGAACCGAGTCGAGGTCCAGGTCCGGAACTTCGTCGGCGAGGTCCGAGGCAAGGCCCAGGAGGAGGTCCATTGATTCGCTGACCACTTCATCGATCCGCGAGTCGGGACGGTCAGTCTTGTTGACCAGCAGTACCACTGGGAGCTTCGCGGCGAGGGCCTTACGCAGCACGAAACGGGTCTGGGGCAGTGGGCCTTCAGAGGCATCCACCAGCAGGACAACGCCGTCGACCATTGACAGACCGCGTTCCACCTCGCCACCGAAGTCGGCGTGGCCAGGGGTGTCGATCACGTTGATGGTGATGGTCTCGCCATTGGCAGAGGGCCCGTCGTAGAACACCGTGGTGTTCTTGGCCAGGATGGTGATGCCTTTTTCGCGCTCGAGGTCACCGGAGTCCATGACCCGGTCTGCCACGTCGCCGTGGGCTGCGAAGGAATTGGTCTGCCGGAGCATGGCATCAACCAAGGTGGTCTTTCCGTGGTCAACGTGGGCCACGATGGCAACGTTGCGGAGGTCGCTGCGAACAGCTGTGTTGCCTGTGGTTTCAGACATGCGTAATGACTCAATTCAGTAATCTTGAGGGGAATCTAGCGTTATGAGGACGGCGCCTGCTTGTACCAGTCTAAGCTCTCAGGAAAAAATGCCCTAACGCGGCGATCAGCTCGGGTCAAAATAGCAGGTCCTCGGTGTTCCACGCAGAAACGGCCCGCCCCTGAAGGGCGAGCCGTTTCCTTGTCCTACCCCGGTGAACAATGGGGCAGCTCTTTCGCTAAAGTGCTAGGACTTTTTGGAGCGGGAAAGCTTCCAGCGCCGGGCCCCCGAGTTTCCGGCTGCCCCCCGTGGAGCTTCCTCGAGGTGGTAATCCGCCAGCTGATCCTGGATCTGCTGATCCATCCGATCAGACATGTGTTCGCTGACATGGTCGTTGACCTGATCGGCAACAGCTATGCGTGCCTGGCGCCGCTGGGCACGCAGGAAATCCTGGTGCTCCTCGTGGAATGCCTTGACCGTGGCAATGCACATGAAGATCATCACCACACTGAACGGCAGCGCGGTCAGGATGGCCGCCGTCTGGATGGAGGCCAGTCCATCATCGCCAACCAGGAGCAGGGAGATTGCTACCGTAGCGGCGGCAACGGCCCAGAACGCGCGGATCCAGTGCTTGGGGTCCGGGTGCCCGCCGGTTGAGATCATGCTCATCACCAGGGCACCGGAGTCCGCCGAGGTGATGAAGAAGATTGCGATCAGGATGATCGCCCCGATCAACAGGATCGGACCGCCGGGTAGGTCTGTCAGGAGCCCGAACAGCGCGTTATTGGTATCCACCGCACCGTCTTCCCCAACCAGACCGCCGTTGCCGAACAGCTCGCGGTAGAGGGCTGATCCGCCGAGTACCGAGAACCAGAGGAAGGTGAGCAACGTCGGAACGAGCAGCACGCCGGCAACGAATTCGCGCACGGTACGGCCCTTGGAAATGCGGGCGATGAAGATGCCTACGAACGGGGCCCAGGAAATCCACCAGCCCCAGTAGAAGGTGGTCCAGGCCGACTGCCAGGCTTCGCCGTCGGCTCCGGCGAAGGCGAGGGTGTCGAAGGTCAGACCCACAACGTTCTGCAGGTAGTTACCAATGGACTGAACGAACTCACGGAGCAGGAACAGCGTTGGGCCGGTGAAAAGAATGAAGAGAAGCAGCACGCCGGCGAGCACCAGGTTGGTGTTGGACAGCCATTTCATGCCCTTGCCTACGCCTGAGATAACTGACACCAGGGTCAAAGCTGTGATGCACAGGATGAGACCAACCTGGGTGAACTTGGTTGCTTCCATGATGTTGGCGGTATCGAGCCCCGCCGACATCTGGAGAACGCCGAGTCCCAGGGAGGTAGCGACGCCGAATAGGGTGCCAACCAGGGCAACGATGTCAATGGCGTCGCCCCATTTGCCCTTGACCTTGTCGCCCAGCAGAGGTTCGAGGGTCCAACGAATGGAGATGGGACGACCGCGGCGGTGCACCGCATAGGCAATAGCGAGGCCTACTACTACGTAAATGCTCCAGGCGTGGAGGCCCCAGTGGAGGAAGGTCTGGGTCAGGGCTTGCTGGGCAAGCTCAATGCCGGTCCCTTCTGTCCCGGGCGGGGGTGCAGCGAAGTGGTTCAGCGGTTCAGCGACGCCCCAGAAGACCAGGCCAATGCCCATGCCAGCAGCAAAGAGCAGCGCAAACCAGGACATCAGCGAGAATTCCGCCCGGTCCTCGTCCTTACCAAGACGGATATCGCCGAAGCGACTCAGGCCGACCCAGAGCGAAAAAACAACGAACATGGCAACGATGGCCACGTAGTACCAGCCGAACGCGCTGATGACGTTCGTCTGGATGGCGCCGAAGACTTCGGCGGCCGTGGAGGGGAAGATGAGGGCGAAGCCCACGAACACCACGATAAGCGCAGCGGCCGGAATGAACACCGCTTTGGACAGCCGTGAAGCTGGCTGCGGTTTCCCTTCCGTGGGATGGCCGTCTGACTCGCCGGGTGGACTATCGGTTGCCGGATTTCCGGACCTGAGGGACATTCGGGTAACTCCTCATGCTTTTTGTTTTAAGGTGAGAATGACTATTGACAAGGCTCTACCTAGGCAGTAGGGCCTAACCCAGCGTACAGAAGGACCGGTCCCGATGCACAAGGCCGCCTTAACGCGAGAACGACGGCGACCCATCCGCGGAAGGGATGTGTCGCCGTCGTTCCTGGTAAACGGGAGCCGCTACTCGGCTGATGCGAGGAGCTTCGCCCGCAGCTCCCGGCGTTCACGCTGCTTCTCCGGGTTCGGCAGCGGGACCGCCGCGAGGAGCCGCTGAGTGTAGGGATCCTGAGGCCGCCGAAGGATCTGGTCCCTGGTCCCCTGCTCCACAATCCTGCCTCGTCGCATCACGCAGATCCGGTCGGACATGAGGTCGACGACGGCGAGGTCGTGGGTGACGAACAGGCAGGCGAACCCGAGCTCCTGCTGCAGGTTCTTCAGCAGTTCCAGCACGGTGGCCTGCACCGACACATCGAGTGCTGAGGTCGGTTCATCAGCCACGAGAAGCTTCGGTTTCAACGATAGTGCGCGAGCAATACCGACCCGCTGCTTCTGCCCACCCGAGAGCTCATGTGGGTACCGGTTGCGGTAGGCGCGCGGCAGCTCCACCTGGTCGAGGAGGGTCTCGATCCGCTTCTGCAGATCGGCGCCCTTAGCCACCTTCGCCAGGAACATCGGTTCGCCGATGCTCTCCCCCAGGGGCAGCCGGGGGTTCAACGATGAGGAAGGGTCCTGGAAGACCATTCCCACGTTGCGGCGCAGCTCGAACAGTTCCTTACGGGTCGCGTTCGAGATTTCCTTGCCGGTGACGGTCAGCGACCCTGCGGCGACGGGCAGCAAGCCAACTGCCGCACGCCCGATGGTTGTTTTCCCTGATCCTGACTCGCCAACCAAGCCGAGAATCTCTCCCGGGTAGATGGCCAGATTCGCCCCTTCGACCGCCCGGAATGCGGGGACCCTGCCCTGTTTGGGGTACTCGATTGCCACATCTGTGAGTTGCAACACTGCGGCACCGCGCGAGGTGTCAGCGGCGCGTTCTGCTTCATCGAGCCGCGCCTGGTTGTCGCGTTCGCGCCGCATCAGCTCGTCCTGGTCGACGTCCCTGAGCTCGGTGCGGGTGGCGGCTGCAAGCGCTGCGGTGACATCTACTTCATCGGTGTCGCCGCCGCCCTGCCCAAGGTGGGGCACCGCGGCGAGCAGTTTCCTGGTGTATTCGTGCTGCGGGTCATGAAAAATCTGTGCGGAGGTGCCCGCTTCAACGATCCGGCCCTTGCTCATCACTACGATGTGGTCGGCGAGGTCGGCGACCACTCCCATGTCATGGGTGATCAATACGATGGCACTGTTGAGCTTGTTGCGCAGGTTGCGCATCAGGTCCAGGATTTCGGCCTGAACAGTCACGTCCAGCGCGGTTGTGGGCTCGTCGGCAATGAGTAGCTTCGGATCACAGGAAAGCGACTGGGCGATCATGGCCCGTTGGCGCTGCCCACCAGACAGCTGGTGCGGGTAGGACTTGAACGCCTTCTCAGGGTCGGGAAGTTCCACCATGTCAAGCAGCTTCAACGCCCGCTCTTTGGCCTCGTCCGGGGAAATCTCGTTGTGCAGGCGGATGGTTTCGATGATCTGGAACCCGATGGTGTACACCGGGTTCATTGCGGTCATCGGTTCCTGGAAAATGACCGCAACGTCACGGCCACGAACCTGGCGAAGTTTGCTTCCGGTCAGCCCGAGGATCTCCCTGCCGTTGAGCTTGACGCTGCCCGTGGTGCGGCTGTTTTCAGGGAGCAAGCCCAGGAGAGACATGGAGCTCGCGCTCTTGCCCGATCCGGACTCGCCCACGATGGCGAGTACCTCACCGGCCTTGACCTCGTAGTTCAGGTCGATGGCTGCAGGGACCCAGACCTTGTCGACGCCATAGTCGACGCTCAAGCCTTTGACCTGGAGCACAGGGACGTCGCCCTGGGGTGTCTGGCCTGTTTCCGAATTTTCGATGACGCCGTCGGTCATGATTCTGCTTTCCTTCCGCCCGTGGCCTGCCACATTCTGGTGATTAGTGGACTGGCCCGGAATCCTGAAACTATATGGGTATGAATAGCCCGAGTGATGTAGCCAGTCCCGTCATCTTCAAACCACGATTTGGCAAGTGGTTTGCAGGTTTGACCTGGGTGCTGGCCGGGATTGGTATTGCCCTGTCGGTGGCTGGTGACGGCGTTGACGGTTTGATTTCCGCGTGGCCGCTGCTCGCCTTGGCCTACTTTGGCTGGTTGCTGTTCTGGCATCCGTCCGTGGTGATTGCCGACGACGCAGTAACGCTCAACAACCCGCTGCGCTCCATTTCGGTGCCGTGGGCGGCGCTGATTCACGTCGACACGAAGTTTGCCCTTACCCTCGTCACCGTTCGCGGTAGTCACACCGCGTGGGCGGCGCCGGCTCCCGGCGTCTGGGGCACACACCGGGGTAAGCCTGAGCATGTCCAGGGTCTCCCCGAATCCAGCTACGGTCCGGCCCAGTCCATTCGACCGGGAGATCTGAAGAATACCGATTCGGGAGCGGCAGCCTTCCTGGTCCGTACCCACTGGGCGGCCCTGGTCGACGGTGGACTGGTTGACGCCGACGCTACGGAAACCACTGCTGTGGTTACCCGCATCCACTGGGTTGAGATCGGATGTGCAATCGCCCTGATTGCCGCCAACCTGATTGCTTTCTCCCTGGTCTAACCGGTAGGCGCGACGCGGCAGCACCACTGCCGCGCCTACCGGGTCAACCATTCGCTTCGGCACTTTAGGCCTCGGGGCGGCTGGGGTCGGAGATATCGCCAGAGTGCACTGCCTTCTTGGCGTTGAATTTCTTCTGACGCGGATCGAAAGCATCCCGCAGCCCATCACCGATGAAGTTGATCGACAAACAGATCAGGATGATGAAGAGCCCAGGCCACCAGAACAACCATGGCCGGGTATTAAACGCCTGCTGGTTGTCGCTGATCAGACTGCCGAGGGAAATATCCGGGGCCCTGACCCCCAGCCCGAGGAAGGACAGTGCTGACTCAAGCAGGATGGCCGACGCCATCACCAGGGTGGTGTTGACGATAATCACGCCCACGGCGTTGGGCAGGATGTGCTTGAAAATGATCCTGGTATCGGATGCCCCTGCGATCCGGGCAGCGTCAACGAATTCGCGCTCACGGAGGGAGAGGAACTCCCCGCGGACCAGGCGGGCAAGACCAGTCCAGATGATCAGCCCCACAAACACTCCGAGCAGAATTACCCCTGCGCTACCACCCATGATGCTGCGCAGGAAGGTGCCGCTGCCGGTGAGGTTGTTCCCCACGCTACCGAGGACGGCGGCGAGAATGATCAGGGGGATCACGATGATGACGTCGGTGAAGCGCATCAGTACTGATTCGACCCAGCCGCGGAAGTACCCTGACACTCCACCGATGATCACGCCGAGGATCCCACCGAGGATGCCGATGATGAACATGATGATCAGCGAGAGCTGGGTGCCGCGCATGGTCATGGCGAACAGGTCGCGGCCGACGCGGTCCTGACCGAATGGGTGGTCACCGAAGTCGAACGGCAGGACCCAGGTGGGTGCGCCGTTGGGGGTGGCGAGGGGAAGAGTCTGAACGTAGTTCCATTTCCACCAGCCCGGGATGCCCGCATACCCGATCGAGGTGAAAGCGGTGATTACCACGAGGACGAAAACCACCATGCTCACGACGGCGGCTGAGTTGCCGAAGAACCGCTTGCGGACGATCTGACCCTGGCTCAGGCCAATCGAGTCGTCCTTCTTCGGGGTCGGCTTTTGCTTGTTCTCTGCTCTGGTGCTCATGCTTTTACCCTCACTCGTGGGTCAAGTACCGAGTAGGCCAGGTCTGCAACCAGGTTGAAGACGAGGGCCAGGATGCCGGTAATCAGGAAGACTCCCATGATGGGATTCGGATCAACGCGGCCCAATGCTCCAATGAACAGTTGGCCCATACCGCTGAAGGCGAAGACCTGTTCGGTGATGATGGCGCCGCCGATCAGTCCGCCGATGTCAAAGGCGACGAGGGTGGCCAATGGGATCAGCGCGTTCCGGAACGCGTGACGCATCACCACTGTGCGCTCGCCCAGCCCCTTGGCGCGTGCCGTGCGGATGTAGTCCTGGTTCATGATCTCGAGCATCGATGCCCTTGAATAGCGGCTGTAGCCGGCCAATGAGATCAGCATCAGCGCAATGGTGGGGAGCAGGAGATGGGTAAAGGTATCGATGCCCATGATCCAGAAGTCACCCTCAAGGTTCGGGGTGGAGGAACCCAGGGTGGCAATTGGCCTGCCCCGGATCCTGCTGTTGTCCGAGTAGAGGGGCCAGGACTGCATAAATCGGTCGAGGAGGATGGTGAAACCCATGAGGAAAGCAGTGAGTCCCGCAGCGTTCATGCTCTGCCGACGGTCGTAGCCGCCCATGAAGTATCCAACAGCGACGCCGACCAGCACGGTAGCGACAGCCAGCAGGACGATCATCAGCGGGGTCGCCAGGTCGAGCAGTGGCTGCATGGTGAAGTAGGCAATCATGCCGATGCCAACGGTGATCAGCGCCGAGTAGAGCGCCTTGCGGTTCTTCAGCCCTGCGGTCAGGAGGGTGACACCGTAGGCAATTCCGACGCCTGCAATGGCAATGACGACGGGGCCGAAGCCTGGTTCGAGGAACCATTGAGTGAGGTCGAGGAAAAAGAGAATGACTGCTGCGAAGGCGAACCCGGCCGCCCCTGCGATGAGACGCTTCTTCAAAGTCCCTCGGGCGACCAGATACCAGATAAAGGCGGAGACCGAACTGGTGACCAGTATCGCAGTGAGGGAAATATTGGGATCGGCAAGGAACGTGTTGAAGCTGATCGCTCCATACTCCTTCAACAGGACCGCCACCCAGAAGATTGGGAGGGAGAAGAAGAGGAACGCCATGAAGGTGACACCGTAATCGAGTCCGCTGTATTGGCGGAGGGCGGTGATGATACCTAGCGAAATGCCGATCAGGATGGCGAGGACGGTGGCGCCAGTGACGAGGAGGATGGTCTGGCCCATCGCCCGGGCGAGCAACTGGGTTACTTCAATTCCGGCGATGCTGCTGCCGAGGTCGCAGGTAGCAGCGAAGGGGATGAGGCAGCTGGCTGCCCCACCAAGCCATTCGAAGTACCGGATAGGGGCTGGGACGTCGAGACTCAGCAGGTCTGTCCGAAGTTGGATGAGCGTTTCCCGGTTGGGAACGTTGCTCTCGCGCAGATCCCTCAGCGGATCGCCTGAAAATGCGGTCAGCATGTAGACGATGAAGGATGCGCCCAACAGGATGAGCACGGCGGCAACTAAGCGCCGGACGATGTAGGTCACCATAGTGTTTAAACCTCAATGTTAAGGTTCCGGGGATCACCCGGCGTTGTGGCAAGAGTGTAATGCACCGAACAGGCAGCCGATATTTGGGAGATCCCAATCGCTTCCCGCAGATGCGCAATTCCGAGGACGGTGCAGGCGCTAGAAAGCGCTGGGGCCAGCGAGGCCGGCCCCAGCGCTTTCGTGTCTAGCGCACTAGATAATGGGTGTGGCCGAATTACTCAGCAACTGTCCATTCCCAGAAGTTCCACCAGATACCCTCTTGGGTCGGGCTGAAGCCGACGCCTTCGATTGAATCACTGGCAGCGTTGATACCGATCGACTGGAACAGAGGCAGGCCATAGCCGGTCTCGAACAGGCGGGTGTCAACGATGGTCTGCAACTCCTGCTGCTCAGCTTCATCAGTGGTGACGATCAGCTCGTCCATAGCTTCCTGAGCTTCATCATCACAGAATCCGCTGAAGTTGGATGCCGAGCCACAGCCGTAGAGCTGGGGAACACCGGTTACGCCAACGCCCGTGCTGACCCAGCCGAAGATGGTTGCGTCGTACGTGCCGGTGCCGAGAGCTGAACCCCACTCGTTGCCGGGGAGTCCGCCGTCAACAACCTGGAAGCCAGCCTGCTCAGCGCTTTCGGCGATGAGGGTGTAAGCGTCAACCCGGTTGGGGTTGTCGACGCTGTACATGATCCGGACCTCAGGAGTTGCTCCATCGAGCAGTTCCTTTGCTCCTTCGATGTCAACTTCGTCATACTCTTCTGAACCGTTCACGGGAACAGCTGCCTCGTAGCCGGGGGTGCCGACGTCGAAGATGTTGGAGTTGCGGTGGTCAGCTTCTGGATCCAGCTGCGCGATGGTGGAAGCAACAATGGCGTCGCGAGGGATCGTCTTCATGAACGCCTTGCGAACGTTCTCGTCTTCGAAGACACCGCTGTAGTTGAGGTCAAGGTGATCGAAGGAGAGCTCGTCGCCTTCGAAGATGTTGACGCCGTCAATGGCTTCGAGTGACGCGAGCGTGTCAGCTGATGCCTGTGGCTGGATAACGTCGACGTCGCCGTTCTGCAGGCCCTGGACCTGGGCAGTGGCGTCACCGATGTAGCGGATGGTGATTTCGTCGAGCTGGGTCTCGGGGCCCCAGTTGTAGTCTTCGTTCTTGACCAGTGTCATCGACTGGTCAGGAGTCATTGAGTCTACGATGTACGGTCCGCTGGACAGGTACATGGCTGGATCGTCAGGAAGGGTGGTGGTGTCGAAGGCAGTGTTCCAGATGTCAGCGACTGGCTGAAGGTCGGGACGTTCCTGAGGATTTTCCGGATCACCTTCGGGGGTGTTCTGGATGAGTTCGATCAGGGCAGCTTCGTCAGCAAGACCGGCCTGGGTTGCGACAACGTGGGCTGGGGTGTCAATCACGCCGTAGGCGATTTCCCAGTCAGCGTAGGGCTCGGTGTACTCGATGGTGATGGAACGGCCATCTTCGCCCAATTCGGGGAGCAGTGACAGGTCCAGGCCAGCGGTGCTGGCTGCTGCGAAGTACGTGGCGCCGGTTTCTGCTTCGGCGTCCGCGTCGTCAAAGTAACCTGAGCTGACGGCCCAGGAGAACAGGAGATCTCCGCCGTCGATTGGCTCGCCGTCGGACCAGGCGACACCCTCGTTGACGGTGTAGGTGACGGTCAGAGGATCTTCGGAAACAACTTCGTAGGATCCGAATTCTTCCCTCGGAACAACCTCAAGCTGGTCGTTGATGTAGTTGAACCCCGACTTGGTCAAGTAGCTGACCTTGCCGTTGATATCGACGTTGCCTGTAGCGCTGTCTGAGTTGAACGAGGTAAACGGGTTTACCTCGGCAACACTTACGACTCCGCCGCTCGAGGCGCCGGTGTCGCCGCTCGCGTCTGGGTCAGAATTGCCGTCGCCGCTGTCTGTGCTGGCGCAGGCGCTGAGTGCAAGTGCAGCGATTGCCGCGACTCCCACAGCTTTGGAAGTACGTCCGAAACGCATTCCGCCTCCTATTTCGTGTTCTGGATAGAGCCCCATGTGGTTTTACAAAGAGCTGACACGCCCCTCCCTGAGGAGTGGCGTGCCTCACATGACTAGAAGCCTAAGGGCTAATTGTTGCGGTCAGGTGTCCTAACCCCCATCGCAACCGGGTTGTTACCGAGATGCAACCAAATTTTTTTCCCAGTGTTCATTCAGGGCTTTCCCAGCACCCGCAGATCAACATTATTGGCCCAGCTTTTGTAGAGGAAACCGCTGGACACTCATCGGGCGGCAAACGCCTATAGCGGGAATAGCCTGAAGGTTATGCGCTCACTGAGGTGCTGCATCCCACGCCCGCTAACTACCCGGGTCATACCTGAACTCACGGAGTTCCTGGGAACAACGGCAGCTTTGGCGTCCTCGATCACAGCGTGAGAGGCGGCGACGACGGCGGGAAACTCTTCTTCAGGGATCATCATCGCTTCGCTCGGGAATGAGATGAGATATTTGGTCTTGACTCGATGATGGCCGTCATTGGGCACGACGGCAATGGTCTCTGATCGACGATCAGCGTTGCCCTGCAGTCGGCGGTCAGTCATCCACCGGCCGCCACGGCCCCCATTGCTCGGCGCCGGGAACATCACCCCTGGTCCACCACTGCGTCCGGTACATCTCGCCCTCGAAGATCACCCGGCGGCCCTCGGTGTAAACCATGTTTTCCTCCCAGGCCACGGGTTCGGCGTCGGCAGCCTCCTGGGCCGACAGCGAGGGGCCGGCTGCCGGTGGGGCGTCCGCCGTCGTTGCACCCGGGGTGGTTGTGCCGGGGGTGATGGTTGGCGGACTGGGTGGCTGCACCGTGGTCTCGGGCATCACCCTGTCACGTGCCGGGCCTCGTGAGGCTTCGCGCAGCTGATCGGAAAGTACGGTCAGGAGCGAACCGTCCCGGTTGCCTGCCAGGTCCCACCACATGCCACCGCCCAGCCCCTTCTCCAGAATGTAGTCGCTCTTGAGACGCACGGTTTCGGGGTTGTCGTAGCTCCACCATTTGTCGCCGTCGAACCGCCAGGCCGCGCCGAGTGTCGTGTCGGTGAATTCCTCACCGACCTCTCGCAGCTCGTCGTAATCCTCCAGGCCCCGTTCTTCACCGCCCGGCGCGGGTCCGGTGGCTTCGCCCCAAGGCTCCGCCGAGTCAGCACCCATCCAGCCCCTGCCGAACGCGGCGAGCCCGAGACCGAGTTGGGCGGGGTCGATTCCGGCGTCGAGATAGGCACTGACGGTCCGGTCCACTGAGAAACGCTCGCCGTCTGGGCGTGGATCTTCCGGATCGTCGAAAAGGTTTCCCTGGTGGCCGGTGAGGCCCGGTTCCCACGTTCCCCACAGGTCGTAGCCCTGGATATTTCCGAAGTCGAGGTATTCAAAGAGTTCGGGGTCGTTCCAGCCACCGGCTTCGATAACCTCGGGGTTTGCTGGCAGGAAGGCGCTCAGGGAATAGGAGGCACCCGTGTTAGCCCCATGGGCATCGAGCTGCTCCCGGAATTCCTGCAGCAGCAGCCGGAAGTTCTCGGCGTCGTTTTCGGTGTCCACACCGTTACCCTCTAGCCCTTTATCGGTACCCGGCCATTCCCAGTCGATGTCAATGCCGTCGAAGATGCCGGCCGCAGCACCGTCCCCTCCCCTGCCCTCGATCATCGGGAGGTTGCCCTTGATGTAGAGGTCGATGCAGGAGGCAACGAGGGCCTTGCGGGATTCATCGGTCGCCGCAGCGCGGGAGAAGTTCTTCGACCAGGTCCAGCCACCGAGTGAGATCACCGCACGCAGCCCCGGGTTGGCTGCCTTCAGCTGCCGGAGCTGGTTGAAGGATCCGGCCAGCGGTTGCTCTGCTGTGTCACCGATCCCGGCAATGGAGCCAGCCGCGTCGTAGGCCATGCCGTAGTCCGCCCACGCGTCGGAGGCGCCGTCAGAACCGTCCGGGCCGCTTCCCTGAGCCTTGTTCGCTTCGAAGCAAGTCAGCGTCTCGTGGTGGATGTTCCCGAAGGCGTAGTTGATGTGACTCAGGTTTCCGGCGGCTCCAGAGTCCTGAAGGGCCTTCATGGGGAACTGTCGCCCATAGACTCCCCACTGGGGGAAATAGCCGACGCTTCGGTAACCATTGATGCGGGCCGGAGTGGTAGCGGCGTCATCGGAACCGCTTCCCTCTGAGGTGTCCCCGAAGGAACAGGCGGCAATGCCGCTGATTCCTAGGAGGGCAACGACGGCCAAAGCGACAATCCGCTGGGATCGGCGCGGACGCACGCGTTTCATTCGTTCCTCCGGCATATGAGACCAACACCGGCAGGCAGCGGCTTCTCTAGGTTACGGCATGAAGCATGCCGCGGGTGGACCCGGTGCGCAAGCAGCTGCCGGGGTCGCTACCCCCTGATCCGCTTGTTTTCCGGGTCGAACAGAGGGGTGGCATCGGTCGCCGCCACCGTGACGGGATACCGGTCTTCCATGTAGTCAACGGCCAACTCGGTGCCAACCACTGCGAGGGCGGGTGGAAGATAGCTCATCAGCACATGCTTTCCCAGAGAGGGAGCGGACCCCGCTGAGGTGACGTATGAGCGCCGCCCGTGCCCGTCGACTAGCGGTGCGCCGTCCCGCTCAACGATTGGTTCACCGCCAAGCATGTATCGGCGCCGCCCGTTGGGAGAAACGTGGTCGTCCACTGTCAGGGAACAGAGCACGGCTGCGGGATCCCCAGCGCGTTGTGCAAGGTACGCGGCACGGCCGGTAAACTCGGCATCCTTGACGCGGGGCCGCATCATTCCGGCCTCGGCCAGGGTGCGTTCGGAGTCCAGTTCGGCGCCGTGCGCCCGGTAGCTCTTTTCGATCCGACCGGTGCCTCCATAGACACCGATTCCCACCGGAACAAGGCCGTGTGGTGCCCCCGCCGAGCGGATCAGGTCCCACAGTCGCGTGCCCTGCTCCATGGGTACGTAGAGTTCCCATCCCAGCTCGCCAACGTAGGAGATTCGGGACGCGAGCACGGAGAGCGGGCCAACCTCGATGTCACGGCAGGAGCTGAACCGGAAGCCCTCATGGGAAATGTCGTGATCCGTCAGCGCCCCAAGAATGTCGCGTGCACGCGGCCCCCAAAGTCCCACCGTTGTATAGGCCGATGTTTGGTCGACAAGCTGGGCGCTGCCATTGGCTGGCAGGTGATCCTGGAACCGCTTGCGGTCGATATTGCCTGTCAGCCCGCCGGTAACCACACGGAAGTGACCCTCACCGAGTCGCATCACCGTGAGGTCGGCACGGATACCGCCGCGGGAATCAAGCACGGGTGTGTAGATGACGCGGCCAATCCCGACGTCGGCTTGCGCCACGACGGTGCACTGCACTGCCGCGAGCGCGCCCGGACCAACGACGTCGAAAATCGCGAACGCCGACAGGTCAACGACGCCCGCACGCTCACGCATCGCAAGGTGCTCGGCGTTGATGATGGGCGACCACCACCGGCTGTCCCACTCAACTTCCCTCGGCATCACGGCATCACCATAGTCACCCAACAAGGCCTCGTTGGAGTTGTACCACATGGGTCGTTCCCAGCCGGCGGCCTCGAAGAATTCCGCACCAAGTGCACGCTGGCTGGAGTGCATCGGAGCCAGCCGTAGGTTGCGGTTGCTGGCCCACTGCTCACCGGGATGCACAATCCCATAGGTCTTGTTGAACCCCTCCGCTGCGCGTGCCCTCACATGCTCACCGGTTCGCTGGTGTCGGTAAAATCGCGCGACGTCGGCGTGGTAGAGGTCAATTCCGGGGTTCCCGTGAGTCATCCACTCAGCTAACAGGCGACCAACGGCCGGACCTTCCCTGATCCACACCGCGGCCGCAGACCAAAGGCCCGCAACCTCCGGTGTCTGCCCCAGCACCTGCCCACCATCGGCGGTAAGTGAGAGCAGCCCGTTGATCGCGTAATTGATCTTGACATCCGGATTGCCCAGAATCTCAGGCATCAACTCCCTGGCCTGCTTCAGCTGCGGCTCAAAATCTTCCGCGGTAAACGGCATTTCGGTGGGTGAGAGATCCGCCTCGTCAATCGATGGAATCCCATCGGCATCGAGCAGTATGGGACGGTGTGCATAGGAACCGACCTCCATGTCGGAACCGTGCTGGCGTTCGTAGCAGAACGTATCCATGTCCCGGATGATGGGGAACGAGATTTGCCCTGGTGTAGCAGCGAACCGGGGCACCGGACCCACCTTGATGAGCTGGTGCACGGCAGGCGTCAGCGGGATGGACGCCCCAGCCATCGCAGCGATTCGCGGACTCCACACCCCACATGCGATGACGACAGTAGCGGCCTCAATATCTCCCCCGGTTGTCCTGACGCGACGAATCTGGCCATCCTCGACGTCGAGACCGATCACCTCGACCCCGGAAACGACTTGCAGCGCCCCAAGTTCCAACGCCTGCTCGCGCATGATTTCGCCGGCACGCACCGAATCAACAACGCCAGCCGAGGGGGTCCAGAAACCGCCCACCAGCACCGACGGATCAATGAAGGGCACCTTCTCGTGAATCTGCCCTGGTGTGACAAGTTCGGAATCAATACCCCAGGCCTTCGCTGAGGACATCCGCCGGCGCAACTCCTCCATCCGCCCCTCTGTGCGTGCCACCTCAAACCCGCCGGAGGTAGTAAACACGCCCATGTCCTTGTACTGGCGGACGCTGTCCAGGATGAGGTCGGTAACACCCCGGGGGTGGTTAACGGGGAAGATGAAATTTGATGCGTGACCGGTGGACCCGCCGGGGTTAGGGAGAGGCCCCTTGTCGATCTGCACAATATCCCGCCAGCCCAGCCGCGCGAGGTGGTGCACTAGGGAGTTACCGACAATGCCGGCACCAATAACCACTGCCTGCGCCCGGGTTGGAATGGTACTCATATTCTGCTCCTCCATCGCCGGGGTGTCCGCGTTCCCTGCAACCCGCGGTTCGCCGTCGTCCGCCGCGCCTGCTTCCGCACGAAGCCCTCTCAGAATCCTTGTCGGGAATCCGGGTGTCAAGAGTTCGCCCCAATTCCGCAAGCGGTGCATCGTCATACCGCGGATCCGGAACGGCACATCCACTGCCCGGCGCCCGAGCTGAAAGCCCCCGCTGGTAGAGTCTGGACCGGCCGTCGGGGACAATTTTCGGGCGGACCGGAGAAGAATTGCAGCAAGTAAATAAAGGAGGCAGCACGTGGCGAACGGTTCTCAATCCATCGACCGCGCCGCGCTGCTGCTCTCCCTGGTGGTCCGCGCCGACGATCCGATCTCCTTCACCGAGCTGGTGGACCAGACTGGGTTGGCACGGTCCACCGTTTCACGACTGCTTCAGGCACTTGAACGCAACGGGATGCTGGAACGCAACCATGATGGGCGCTTCCTGGGCGGCGCACTGTTCACCCATTACGCCCACCGGTTTGACCGCGTCGAGTCGCTGGCCACCGCCGCACAACCAATGCTTGAGCGAATCGCCGAGGAGACCGGCGAATCCGTGACTCTCGGTGTCCCTCGCGGGGACACGGTAGTCCACGTAGCCCAGACCGACACCACCTACATTCTTGGCACGACCAATTGGGTGGGAGTAAATCTGCCCCCGCACTGCTCTGCGCTCGGCAAAGTGCTGTATGCCTTCGGGGCGCTCCGCCTGCCCAAGGACCCACTTGAGCAGAGGACGCCCAACACAGTGCGGAATGTCGCAGCCCTCGAAGGCGAGCTCACCAGGGTCCGGGAACGGGGCTATTCGCTGACACGAAGCGAGCTTGAGGAGGGGCTGGACGCACTTGCCGCACCCGTCAGTGACAGCCATGGAAGGGTTCTGGCAGCGATCGGGGTATCAGGTCCGGCCTTCAGGCTGGAGCAGTCCCATCAGGAGATTGGCGCTCTACTGGTCGCCGAGGCCGGTTTGCTTTCGCGGATCCTGGGGCGGCGTGCACGCAAGGAAGCAGCTGCTCCTGACCCCGGCGCACTCAGCTGACGGAACCTCCGAGGCGCCCGATGAGGTTCCGTCGCCATTCTTCGGCCTGGCGCACCTGATTAAAGGTGTAGATGTGCAGCCCCTCGACTCTGGACTCGGGTTTCACCAAGGCAGGCGCAAGACGATCAAGGAATCGCTCCGGACTGTAGCCGCCGGGCGCTGCTAGGCGTGCAAAGAGCGACGTGTTCTTGGCAAGGAACCGAGTGGACTCCCCCACCCCGATCCTGGTGGCCACGGACAGCAGTTTAGAACGCTCAACCGGCCCAGGCATGCCAATCCACAGCGGCATGAGGACGCCACGCTTCCGCACGCGTTCAATCCAGGCAGCGATAACCGCAGGGTCCAGGCACAGGTTGCTCACTACATTGGTGGCGTGATTGCGCTTGTCCCACATCGCTTGAATGGTGACGTCGTCGGCAATGACCGGATGGGACTCGGGATAGCCTGCGACTCCCACCGATGGGAAGGGCCGTCCCAGTGCAGTGAGGTCCTGCAGTAATTCGAGCGAACCCGCGTAACTGTCCTTGTCCGGCCGCGCATCCCCTGCCGGGATGAAAACGCTGTCGACGCCGGCAGCCACCAACTGTTCGATGATCTCCTCCAGGTGTTGCCGACCCTGAACCATTCGTGCAGCAACGTGAGGAATGGTCTGGTACCCGGCGCGGCTGAGGGTTTCGGTCACCGCCAGGGTCGCCGCCAGCCCTTTTCCGGCCGATGCCGTGATGGTCAGCCGACGGCCAACAGGCAGATTCGCCATCACCTCATCCGCAATGGCTGCGGTGGGCAGGATTTCATACCGGGCGGTCTCAAGCAGCCTGCGATAAGAAGGCTTCGCGAAATCCCTTGCACGCCACATCGGGGTCATCCTACACTCATCATGTGGGACTGAAGTTCCATCTTATGAGACTACGCCGACTGCCTTGGTTTGCAATTCCCCCGGGCTGGTCGATAGGGAGTTCACCATGCATCACAACGTCCCATCAGTTGACCAACGTGACAGAACAGTTCCGATCAATCTCCGCCAATCGGGCCCGACGCCGGTGGAGTTGCAGATCGACACCCGGGTCCGCAAATCACCGTATTGGCAGCTTTCCTATGAAGCAGGCTGCTGGCGTGCGCAGGTCTACAACCGGATGTACCACCCGAGAGGCTACATTCGTCCCGAAGACGGCGGAATGATGGCCGAGTATGAGGCGCTGGTCAACCACGTCACCATGTGGAATGTTGCGGTGGAGCGGCAGATCCAGGTCAAGGGCCCGGACGCGGAGGCCTTTGTGGACTTCGTCATCACACGCGATGCCAAGAAAATTCCCCCGATGAGGGCGCGGTACGTCATCCTGTGCAACGAAGCCGGTGGAATCCTCAACGACCCGGTGTTGCTCCGCGTTGCCGACGACGAGTTCTGGTTCAGTCTCTCCGATTCCGACCTGTGGCTATGGCTTCAGGGGGTCAATGTAGGCAAGCGCTTCAACGTGAGTATCGGGGAAATCGACGTTTCACCGGTGCAAATCCAGGGACCCAAATCTGTTGACCTTATGGTGGACCTGATTGGGCCGGCAGCCGCAGAAATTCCCTCCTACGGGTTACTGTCCTCGTCGGTTGGCGGTTGTGAGGTCATTGTTTCGCAGACCGGCTTCACCGGGGAGAAGGGGTACGAAATCTATCTCCGCGATGCAACCCTGCACGCGGAACAACTGTGGAATGCCGTTCTGGAGGCAGGCAAACGCCACAACCTCATGGTGGTCGCTCCGGCACACCACCGACGGATTGCAGCGGGAATTCTGTCCTGGGGTCAGGATATGGATGCCGAGACGTTGCCGTTTCAGGTGAACCTGGGCTATCAGATTCCCCGCCAGAAGAACACGGACTACATCGGGAAAGAAGCACTGGAGGCGGCCCGTGACGCCTTGGAAGCCGGCTCACCCCCGTATACCCACACCCTCGTAGGCATGAGGCTCGGCGGTCAGCCGATCGACGACTATGCGCCCGATTTCTGGTTGATCAGCGCAGCACAGGACGGCGATCCGATTGGCTACGTCACCTCGCCCTGGTATTCCCCCGAACTCGGCGTCAACATTGCGATGGGGTTTGTCCCTATTGATCTCGCTGCGCTCGGCACCGAGTTGTGGGTACACCTGCCCGATTCCTATGCCTCGGAGCCCGGAAAGCCGGTCACCGCCGAGGTGGTCGAGATGCCGTTCCGCGAGTCGGTGAATCCCAACCAGCGCGAGCGGTTGAAGATCCGCGGGATGGACGCTGCCGTCTGAGGGCGAGGACAGCCCGGGCTGCACTAGCCAGTCGTCGAATCCAGACGTACGACGAGATGTGCATTTTTCGCGCTTTGTGCGATCAGGCGTGCATTAACTTCATCGGTCCCCCTGGCCCACGCCCTGGCCTCATCATGAGTCTTCCCGAATAGCTCATGGCGTTTGATCAGTTGCTGGTGTCGTACCTCCTCCGGCGGGGCGAGGTACCAGGTGTCTTCCATCACGGAACGCGCGCGTGGCCAGTGTCCGGTGGGCTGGAGCAAATAGTTGCCTTCGGTGACGACCAGGGGCACGTCATAGTGCACAGGAATCGCCGAGCCGATGGGTTCTTCCAGTTCCCGGCGAAACTCCGGAGCGTAGATGTAAGGCTCGGAGTCGCCGGTTTGCGTATGCAGGCGCTCCAGGAGCGCGGAATAGCCGCCGTCGTCGAAGGTGTCGATGGCACCCTTTCTGGAGCAACGACCGAGGTCCTCCAGAACCCGGTTCGCATAGTGGAAGCCGTCCATTGAAACGAGGACTGCGACGCCGGGTCCTAGGCTCGCTACCAGTCGCTCCGCGAGCGTCGACTTACCAGCCCCCGGCGCTCCCGCAATACCGAGGATGCTTCTCTTCCCGCTGCCCGCCAGGGCCCGGGCCCGGAGTTCCAGATCCTCGTAAGTCATAGTCCGGGGCATAACCGCGTCGATTGACATCGCTTCACCACCCTGAAGGTCGGTACTGCTAATCATGGAGTTGCTCGAACCAGGTGCGGGCTCCCAGTGATACGCGATGGATCGCGGGAACCTTGGCTGCCGTAACAAGAGTCACTCGGGAAGGACGGCCGGGGATTCTGACACCTCTTCCACGCGGACCGGCAGTGCCTTGTCTCCCCTTAGTAGGGCGCGGAGCAACCGCCGCACCTCCCATTTGGGCCACGGCGGCGCTTTGCCGCGCCGCAGTACCAGGCCCCCGTCCTTAGTCCCGTACCGCTTCTGTAGATCGTCCAGCTCCTCGGCTTGCAGCAGCGCGACTGTGCTTCCCGCAGTCACGTCGACAAGCCGGATCAGCGCGGACGGCCCAGTCAGGTCGGTGGCGACGACGCGCTGCTCGCTCGCGGCGAGAATAGTCTTCTGCGCTGCGCGGGTGACGATCAGCGGACGTGACGGCCCTTCCAGCAGGCCGGTCAGCACGTCCGCGGCGGCGTCAGGGCGGCCGATTTTCCGCGCCGCCGCCTGCATCCGCTGCAGCCGGCCCGGCTCTCGGAGCACCTCGTCGATCTTCCAGCCGATCGTCGCGGCGGTGTTGCAGCGCACAGCTGCCCCCTGCTCCATCAGGTAGTCCCCGTTGCGAACCTCCTGCCCCGGGATGGGGTTCACCAGCACCATGGGCAGCCCTGCAGCCATGCATTCCGACGCCGACAGCCCGCCCGGCTTTCCCACGAACAGGTCGGCGCGGCGCAGCAGTTGCGGCATTTCCTCCGTGAAACCGAGCACGCGGTAGCGGTCGCCAGCGGGCGCCACCAGCTGCTCGATGCGATGCCGCAGCGCATCGTTGCGTCCGCAGATGATCGTAGCTGTGAACGACGAGCGCATGTGCATCGTCTGCCGCACCACCGAGACCGCATAGTCGCCGCCGCTGGCGCCCGCCGAGATCAGCAGCATCGGAGGCTCATTGGTATCGCGGGTGGGCTCGGACGCACCATCAATTTGTTTGGCGATCGGGATGCCTGTGGCTGCGACGCGGTCGGGAGGGAGGCCGAGCGCCATCAGCTCAACTCTTGCCTCTTCCCTGGCCACGAACAGCGAGTGGAATGCGCCGGGAAGCCACAGGCCCTGGAAGTCGTAGTCCGTGGTTACGACGGCGGTCCTCGCGTCAGTCACACCGCGAAGGAGCAGCGACGCCAGGAGCTGGGCCGGCAGGAAATGCGTGCACACGATAGCGGTCGGCCGGAACCGTTTGATCTCATCGATCACCGGAACGGCGTTCGCCCGTGTCCACGGGTCGATTGGGCCGCGGCGCCGGAAGGGCCGGTCGCTCAGGTCGTAGCCCCAATCCACCAGCCATGGCAGGCCCTCGACCAGCACGAAGTAGCCTTTCCCCAGCAAGGCGCGGTAGAGCACGCTACTCACCTGGAGTACGTCCAAAACCTGTACCTCGGCGATGTCGGCGCGCCCAGCGCACTCCTGCTGTAGCGCCGCCGCGGCGCTGTTGTGACCCGCTCCGACCCCTGCGGACAGGATCAGAACGCGTTCCCCTCCGTCGGTGTGGGACCCTCGTACCGGTGTCTTGCGCATGGTGTGAGGCTAGCAGCCCTCACCCTGAGAAATGCGCGTTCAATCGTGCTCGGACCTTTCCCCGGCGGGGCTCGCAATCTCACTTGGTTGTTCCCGTGCTACATCGACGAACTGGTCGAACGCCCAGTAAACCGATTGAACCAAAACAGACAAATTACGGAGAGGTTATCCGGCATTTGTCTAAAGCAGAGTGGGGTGCGGATGCAGCTCGGTTCCGGGCGATGAGCAGCACCGTCGCAGCGACGAGAACCAACAAGATCAGCTGGCTCCAAGGGATCGCGGGAACCGTAACGTCTGTCGTGACGGGAGCACCAGCAGATCCGCCGACGGAAGTGGGAGTTATGGTTACAGTCCCTGTCGCCACGAACATGGGCCAGGCTCCCTGCACGGTCACGCTCCGGGTTGCACTCGCCCCCGGGACTAGTTCATCGATGCTCGCGCCCAGGGTGGACGCCTCGCCGATCAAACCTGCTACCTGAGCTGTCTCCTCCGCATGTGTTCGGACATTGCCCTTGTTCGTCACGGTATAGGTGATCGTGGGCTCGGTTGGCACAAACGGATTCCAGCCGACAGGGTAGGCGATATCGAGGTCGCTGATTTCCAAGTCGACTACCTCATCACCGGATACTCGCACATTGAGCCTAGTGGCAAGCCGACGGTCCAGTTTCACGGTTCCCTGCGACGTCTCTGAAACGTAGGAGGTTACAACACCGCCGACATGGTCTCCAGGAGAACCATCTGCGGGTATGTCAAGAGTAAATGGCACCTCTTCGGAGTCGCCCGGTTGGACGGTAATGTACTGATCCTCGGCAGTAAACCATGACGCTACATCAGTGGGTGTTTCGCTGGCCGGCTGGAGATCCAGATGTCCACTCACTGACGTCATCCCGTCTGCGGCGTACACCTCGAGGTTGAGTGGCGTGGTGCCCGTGTTAGTCACGATCACGCTGTCCCTGATACTTTCCCCTGGCTGGACCGTGTAGGTGAAGTTGGTCCGAGCGGTCCCATCGCTGGTTCCCGGCCGGATGCTCCAGGACAGATCGGGAACGGAATCGCCGGTCGCGGCGACTGATGTCTGGGGCAAGAGACCGGAGACTAACAATGAGAGCAGGCACAGAAAGACGACGGCTGCAGTACGGAACATGTTTCCTTCAATCGTTCAGAGGTGAAGCCGTGAGGAGGTGGGGACCTCCCGGCGTCGGGTGGTCCCCACCGTTGGTGGTGTTAGTCACTCAGCGCCGTGATGGTGAGCGTCGAGGTGTAGGAGCCGGCTGGCGTCCCTGCCGGAGCTAGCAGACTCAGCCCCGCAGAGATGTCGGCTGATCCTGAAGCATGTCCAGCTGACGCAGAGGCAAGCACGGCTGAGCGGGCCAGCCCGGGAGCCGCCGGGGCGACGGACTGTCCTGCCGAAGCGCCTACAGTGTTATTGGCTACAGTTGGGGTCCAGCCCAGGGCGTTCGCGGCAAAGCTACCCGAGCCTGAGGAGAACTCCGACACGCTGCCGCTCAGCGACCATCCCGGCTGTTCTGCACGGGTATCCGTGACAGTGATCGCAGGTAACGCACCCGTCGCGGCAAATGAACCCGCAGCATTCTCCTGCGCGCTTCCAAGGCTCACTGCTCCTGAACCGCCGATGGTCCACTTGAACTCTTCTGGAGTGGTTGGCGTTGCCGCCGTCGGCACTTCAACTCCAATCTCCAGTTCCTGAGAGTCTCCCGTCGGGCCGGGATCGGCCGGAGTCGTGGGTGCAATCCAGGCCGCACTCAACCCTGTTGCCACTTTTTTGAGATCGGCAGCGCCTCCCGAGGAGTACCAGTAGGATGCCTGACCGGTCTGGTGCTGGAAGTCGATGAAGGACTGGGGGAACGCCCCAGCATTCGGGCCAGACGTCACCTGGTTATCCACCCCGGTTAGCACCACTCCCCGGTAGTCGGGGGTGCCGGTGAAACCGTCCGTGGTGAGCGCCGCATCGGTGAAGGTTGCCAGTTCTACTGTTTGCGGTGCGAGCGATACCCACTTGGTGGGATCTTCCATGCTTGAGCCGTAACCGCTGGCAGTAGCGGTCAGGGTGGCTGACCCATCGGCTTCGACGCTGAGGGCCGGATCAGATGCGGTCCAGTAGGTCATCCCCCCGTAGAAGACCACCGTGAAGTCGCCGTCCCACTGCACGTTGGCAGTTCCCGCGCCTGCATCAACCGTGCCCTGACCCGCGGACAGGACCACCTGATTGTTGGTGCTGCTGCCTGCTGCTGGTGTCACGTTTCTGCCAGCACCGTCAACGCATTTGGTGGACCAGGTGGGGGTGACTTTCGTGCCGTCAACGCCGTCTTTCTCAATCCTGACGTTCCCTGCAGCATTCGAGTAGAAGCCGTCGGACTCGGTCCAAACCCGGCTGGATCCGGCGTCTCCGGCGGCTCCAGCGGACAGGAAGTTACAGCCGCCAAAGTAGGCGCCGCCTCCCGCTTCCTGATTCATTCCCCACCGCATCGTGACATCGCTGATTTGGGTTTCCGCGGCCTGGGCCGAGGGAATAAAGATGCCGCTCAGGGCGGCGACGGCGATTGCTGTGCCTGCCGCTGTGGCGAGACGACCGCGGCTTCTTGTAGCCGGTGCTTTCATGGTTCCTCCGATTAGGTGACAGTGATAATGCATCGAGGTGATGCGTTTTGGTGCCCCACGGCTCTAGGCGGTGGGAGTTTTTCGGGTGCCGGGCAGGACTAGCCAGCCGCGGCGGAAGCCGATGAAGGTGGCCGCCGCGAGGACAAACAGTGCGGAAAGCGCCCAAAGGAAGGCATCTCGATGATCAGCTAACGCCCGAGCGAGGGGTGCGGGAATCAGGCCGGTACCCAACCAGGTCCCCATGAGCTGGACGGCAGCCTGAACTGAATTAGCAAGGTCCTGTGCCATGCCTGCTGGGGCCCCTGAGAAGGGCACGGCAGGTTGCGGCACAGCAGCGGCTGGCCCTCGCGTGTCGCTGGACGAACCGGCCGACGGCGCCTCGACAGCCGATCCTGTAGTGGCAGAGAAAGCAGTCTCTTCAGGGATTACTACCGGTACCGGTTTGTTCGCGTCGTAGCTGATGTAGAGCGGCGCCGCCGGTTTCACGTTGTCCCGTACCCCGCCGGAGGAGTACCAGTACGCCTGCTGACCGGTCTCACCCTGGAAGTCGACGAAGCTCTGGGGAAACCCGCCCCAGTGTTCGCCTTCGCGTACCTGCGCCGTCCCGCCGCCGCGGGGGACTATCTCGATGCCACGGTAGTCAGGTAGAACCGAAATCCCGGTAGCCCCTAGTTCCACGTCCGAGAGCGTAGCGAGTACAACCCTCGTGGGGGACAGCTCCGTCCACTTGGAGGTGTCGTTCATGTCTGACCCGTAGCCCGACAGTGTTGCGCTGAGGGTCCCTTCGCCATCCACGACACTGAGTTGGGGGTCTGTGGCCCACCAATAGGTGAGGCCGCCGTAGAAGACAACGCTGAACGTTCCTTGCCACTGCAGTTCTGCCGTGCCTTCGACAAGATCAACGGCTCCAACTCCCTCATCCATGACCAGCTGCGCACCGGTGCCCTGTTCGGAGGGTGCGGTGCCTACCGCGCGGCCGGTGGGGTCCAGACACTTGGTCGCCCAGCTGGCCCGCTTCCAGCCGCCGGCGCTATCAGGCTTTTGGATGCTGACGTTTCCGTCCTGAGCGCGGTAGAAACCGTCGTCTGCACTCCAGAGCCGGGAACTACCCGTATCACCGGGGACGCCAGCGGACAGAAAATTGCAGCCTCCGAAGAAGGCGCCGCTACCGGCTTCAGTATTGATAGCCCATCTGAGCTGACCGTTGCTGGTGGCTTGCGGGCCAGAGTCCGGAATGATGACGGAGATATTGACGTCCTCAGCGTGAGCCCCGCCGGCAGAAAGCCCCAAACCGAGGGCTGCAACCGTGACGATGCCAGCGATGCGCCGGAGCGTACGAATCACAGCACGCCTCCCTCAGTTGGCTGCGCTTTGAGCGTTGCTGGCTTGATATGGCTTCGGCTCAACGGACCTTCGGTCCGAAAGGCATCCTCTGCAATTTCAGCGTCAGTTTCAGCTTTGACGGCCCGGACCGCTTTTCGCCGGAACAGAGCGGTCAGGAGGGAGGTGAGAAGTACTAGGAATAGCAGCCCGCCCGTGATCAGGGCGGCGATAAGCGGCCAGTACCAGGTGCCGTCCTCCTGGACAGCTTCCCCCTGCACGGCAAGCTGAGCGGCGTCGGCCACTACTGAAAACTCCGTCTGGGCAACTGCACCTGATGCTGCAGCGGAGACCTTGATGGTGTGAGTACCAGGGCGCATGTCTGCCGGCAACTGGACTGCACCGGCAACCTCTCCGTGTTCTCCAGCCTGTAACGGACCTGCGCCGAGGAGGCCGGCGCTCACACTCGCGTTGACCTGCTCACCCGGCATGAATCCCCTGGCATTGAAGGTGAGTACTCGGCCAGCCAGGATCGTCTCGTTCCCGACGCCCAAAGATGCTGTACTCGCCGCGCCCGGCGCGACCGTTTCGTCGTCGTCTGCTGCCGGACCTTCCGGAAGGGAGTCAGCCGCGGGTCCGCCGATTGACTCGGGCCCTGCCTCCGCTGGGCTATCCCCGCCGGTATCCACTTTGGGATCCTCGCCGACAAAACTAATGGGTGTGAACGACTCGTTGACGGGGTTGACTACACCGTGCGCTCCGATGGTGATGATTCCGCACGTCACCGTACGGCAGTCAACCACCTTGCTAGCCCCTGTTCGGTCCTGGGCCGTAAACGTGGCGCCTGGAATGGTCAGGTCGACCGCCCACGTCCCGTCGACGGACACTTCTCCACCGTTTGCCGCAGCTGATGTCCCGGAGCCGGGAAACGTCACAAACCGCTGATACCCCTGGTTTTCCTTGGTCTCGCTGTCCGGGACATACAACAGGTCGGTACCGGTCTGGCCGCCAGCGCTCGGCTGCCAGGCGCCATCCTTCACCCAACCGAAAAAGATATAGATTCCCCCAAACCCGCCCTGAATCGACTGAAATCCATTGCCCGAGAGCCGCACCGAGGTAGGCGCATCGGCGGCTACCTCGGATCCCCCCAATGGGGATTCGACTGTGACCTGACCTGCGGCATAGGCGGGCGCGTCTGCTGCCAGCTGCCCTACAGGGAGGATGAGGACGCCCAGGGCGAGAGCAATGACGCCGAACGGTCGTCCGCGTCGCGTGGAGAGCTGATTCATGATGGTTCCTGAGTTTCGGTTCGGTTGTTCGTGTGGCTGCGGGCGGGCAGCACCACCAGGCCTCCAGCGGAAGGGTGGTCGAGCACAATGACGGGATGCTGATAGACCTCTTCGAGGAGATCAGCTGTCAGAACGATGTGCGGGCTTCCGGATGAACGGACCGTGCCGTCCTTGAGGAGCACAATCCGATCGGCGTAAGCCGCAGCCAGCGAAAGGTCATGGAGCACGACGACGACGGCGGCGCCGGCTTCCGCTCTCCGCCGAACCTCGGAAAGCACAAGTTCCTGGTAGCGGATGTCCATTGCGGCGGTCGGCTCGTCGAGCAAAAGGATCGCAGTCTCCTGAGCCAGTGCACGGGCGAAGGAGGTGCGAGCCATTTCCCCACCGGAGAGAGTGGGGAAACGGCGATCGGCCAGGTGGGAGACCTGAGTGAGCTCAATTGACGATTCGATGGCGGCGTCGTCCGCGGCGTCGTGCTCGGTGTTGCGCCACGGCGCCCGCCCCATGCTGACCACCTCGGTCACCGTAAAGGCAAAGGAAACGCGGGCTTCCTGCAGCTGGACTGCTCTCCGCCGGGCAAGGTGGGCAACGGGGATAGTGCCGAGCGGGACCCCGTGAATCTCTATTTGCCCGCCGCTGCAGTCCTCGTCGCCGGATAACGCGGCGAGCAGCGTGGACTTTCCGGCGCCGTTGGGTCCAACGAGTGCCACCACCTCCCCGCGGTGAACTTCCAGATTCACCCCGGACAGGATGCGCGTTCCCTCGACGGTGACACTGATGTCGTGCGCGGCAAGAACCACTGGTGCGACGTCGTCCGACACCAGCACCGAGGCACCGCTCGGCGAAGAGTGCCGTCCACTCGTAGGCTTCCCGTCGACCGAGGTCATGACCATCCTCCCGCGCCGCGGCGGGTCCGGCGGATCAACCAGAAGAAGAACGGTCCCCCCACAAGGGAGGTGAGCATGCCGATAGGTAGGTCTGCGTACGGCACCATGGTTCGCGCCGAGGTGTCGGCGATCAGCAGTAGGAGAGCTCCTCCGAGCGCACTTGCCGGCAGCAAAATCCGGTGCCCGGGCCCCACCATCAACCGAATGATGTGGGGCACCACCAGCCCCACAAACGCAATGATTCCTGCAAAAGCAACAGCCGCGCTGGTGAGGATTGCCACCAGGACGATCACCTGGATGCGAAGCCGCTCAACGTTGAGTCCAAGATGATGCGCAGGCTTTTCGCCAAGGGACAGGAGATCCAGCTTTCGGGTGAACAGGATAGCGAGGGCAATTCCGATGACCGTAATCGGTCCCACTATCGCCACATGCTCCCAGCGCGTGCCGTTCAAGCTGCCAAGCTGCCAGAAGATAATCTGTTCCCGAGCTGCCGCGTCACCGAGGAAGGTCATGAACGCGATAATGGCGCCGCCCACCGCGTTGACAGCTATTCCGGTGAGGACAAGGGTCACCACCTCTGTCCGGCCTCCCTGCCTGGCCGTCGCGTACACGAGCGCCGTCGCAGCAAGCCCACCCATAAAGGCCGCAGCGACTAGAGTCCAGGGGCCGAAGGCATCCAAGCCAAAAACAATGGCGATGCACGCACCGGCGGCTGCACCAGACGAAACGCCCACCACCCCTGGCTCAGCCAGTGGGTTGCTAAAGACACCCTGCATCAAAACGCCGGCGGTGGCTAACGCGGCACCGATAGTCACCGCCAGCACAACCCGTGGAAACCGGATCGCCCATAGCGCGGAATCCGCATAGTCCTGGGCCGGGAGTGGGCCCCAGGTTAGGCCTAGTCGGTGAAGCACCGAGCCTGCCACCTCGCCAGGGCTGATGTTCATTTGGCCAAGTCCTGCAGAGACGAATGTCAGCGTGACGAGGCTGGCCGCGAGGACGCCGAAGAGTAGCCCGGAGCGTGTGAACCCGGCGCGCACAGGCAACGAAACTCTGGGACCCAGGTGCGGTGACACCCTTTGATTTGAGGTGAGCATGGGGAGAGGGAGCGGTAATCCGGAGTCACGATTCGAGAGAAGGTGCATTGGCGATGACCGCGTCGATTCCCTCAAGGTGTCTCCACAACCGCGGCGGTGTCGGGTGCATAGATCGCGACGGAGAGAGCCTCCAGCACGCTCGCGGTCTTTGGCCCAAAACTGAGAACATCGTTGTCAGCCATGTCAACGATCCGGCGATTCTGCCCAGCCGGGGTCTGCGCGAGTGACGGAACACTAACCAGTAGGCCATCCACCCCGTCCACGGATTCGAGCCCCTTGGTCATCACCAGCACTACATCGGGTTGTGCAGCCACCAAAGCCTCATCGGTCATGGGCTGCATGCCTTCCCAACCAATTTCGGCGGCCACATCCACTCCCCCGAGCGAGCTGATGAGAGAGTCGGTTCCCGATCCTGGGCCGAAAAGGTAATAGATACCCGATTGCCCACGAACGTAGAGGAACACCATCCGGAGCTTCTCCCCTTCAGCCGGGGTGATCTCAGCAATGGCAGCGGTCATGTCAGCTATGTCGGCGTTTGTCTTATTCGCCAGCCTGGCTCCGTCATCGGGAACCCCGAGAGCTGCAGCGACCTGCTCGATGAGTGGACCGACGTTCTCCATGGAGCGGTGCGAATCGACGACGACTACGGGGATACCGGCGTCGCGCATCTGCAACACCGCATTCCATGGGCCAAGACTGGAGTCGGTAATAATGACTGTCGGTGCGAGCTGAAGGATGGCTTCAGCGTTGAGCTCGTGGCCGTTCTGGGTAACCAACGGCAGGTCGGCGATCTCCGGGAAGCTGGAGCTCACGTCACGGCCCACCACGTTGTCACCCAGCCCGAGTTCGAAGACCGTCCGGGCAGTGGTCCCGTAGAGGTCGACCGCCAGGATTCGGCTCGTGTCATGGATCGTAACCTCAATACCCTGGCTGTCGATGATCGTTGCCGGGAGGATCTCATCCTGAGGGTTACTGAGAGGGACAAGGGCAGGATCGCTCAGGAGTGCTGTCGAAGGTCCCTGGTGCGATTTGGGATCCTCCAGCACCACAGCGTCTTCGAAGGCGCGGCCAGTTTGACCCGAAGCTTCTTCAATGTCGGCTCCACAACCAGAGACCAGCACAGTGACCGCGAGGATCGCAGCCAACAGCCTGAACCCGGCCAGGGTTGGGCTATGTGCCCAATTTCGGGCGCGCCGATAGTACGGCTGATGACGCATTTTTGCTCCCATAGATCTGCCGCTGAGGGCCGTCTGAGTGTCTGAATGACCCCGGTTCGAGCGATCGAATCTCGAGGTAAGGTAAACCTAACATTAAGTTCACGAGTTAGGTCACAAATCTCTTACCTAATTGATTTTTGTGTGACAGGCTGTCTCGTGACACCTGAACTTTTCCCTCTGAGTCGAGAGCTGGACATACATGACTACCCTTTCCTACGACCTCAAATCTCATACGGCGGAGTCCCACAGGAAGGCCGAGGACGCCGGCTTTGTCACCGAATTACTGGACGGACGATTGGACGGACAACAGGTTGCACAGCTCCTGTTGCAGAGTCTGGTCATCTATCGGGCCCTTGAAACGGCCATCGATGTCAACCCAGATCCACGATTGACCTCCCTCGCCGATCCGGCTTTGCTGCGGGTGCCCGCCCTGGAGACCGACATGCAGGCCCATTTCGGACCAGAGTGGAAAGCGCGACTGGCATCCGGTGAGCTTCGAGTCACCCAGGGTGCGCTTGCTTACGCGCAAGAATTGAGCACTGTCGGTCCACACTCCGTCACCTACCTCGTGGCGCATCATTATGTGCGGTATCTCGGAGATTTATCAGGCGGACAGATCATCTCGACCCTGGTGCAACGTCACTATGGGCTCACACCTGACGGGTTGAACTTTTACAATTTCGATGGCATCGGCAAGCTGAAAATCTACAAAGATGCCTATCGAACTCGGCTGGATAGGACCCACTTCTCGTCTGAGGAGAAGTCGCAGATCCTGCACTATGCGACCGCCGCCTTTGAGACCAATACGAAGGTCTTCGTCGATCTGATGAATGACCATTTAGCCACAGTTGCGCACTGAACTACACCAGGACTCATCGGGAACCGTACCGGCTCGATCGAGACTGCCCCCGGCTTGCTTGACTCTCTGACCTAGCGAGCTGAGCTCGTGGAAGGATGTTGACCATGCCGACGGCTTATGGGGTGGAGTTTCATCATCCAATCATGTAGGCGAATCCACGCCCCTCCGATGCCACAGCCTGGACGAAGTTTCTGGCTCGATGAAGGAACTCGGTTGCATAGGCAACCTCGGACTCCAGCCTCTGGGACGAGTGGACCCCCTCCAAACCCGCTTCGATGTCGTGGTCGCCAATCATCTCCACATCCCGGGCGACTAGTTCAACCTCGTCCGGTGGGATGGCGCGCAGCCATGGGCGCCAGGTGAAACCATTGTCGAGGTAGGTCACGTGTCCTTCAAACATTCGATAGGCCGGTCTCGCTCTATCACCTGCAACGGGAGGAGCGGTGAGCCGCTGCAGACACGACCACGCCTTATCAAGGTAAAGAAGGTCGCGCTCGGGGACGGATCGCCGAAAATCTGTGGAACCCTGCGTGAAGCCCTCTTCGAGGCCCAGAACGTCTGCGAGCGGGTCGGATCCGATCACGGTGAGTGGGTCGCTGAGCGCCCTCTCGGTCTGCTCGCTATCGAACGCGTATGCGTAGTATCTAATACCCATACGACGATTCTGAGCCCATCAAGACACTTTCACTCGCTGGCATTGGCTATATGTGGATAACCCCACCCCTTGGGCAGTCCTGTACGGTAACGGTGCGACATTCCGACACGGAATAAGAGATCTCGATCCCCCACGCGACAATCACAGAAGAGGATCCACTTGCTGCGCTCGGGGACCGTAGACGTCGCGGCGGTGGCCGACCGTGATCACGGCAACGACAAGAACGTTGTCGTCGACGGTGTAAATGATGCGGTAGTTCCCTACCCTCACCCGGAGCCCAGGCCGCCCCTGAAGCGACTTGGCCACTGGCGGCCGCGGATCCTCCCCAAGAAGCGCAATCGCCCCACGAATGCGGTCGCGATCCTGATGATCGATGCGCCTCAAAGCACGAACTGCAGCAGGGCGCAGCTCGATTTGGTAGCTCACGTCCAGCCTAAATCTGCCTTTACCTGAGCCCAGGGAATATTGGGGCCTTCCTCAGCTATTGCCTCGTCGAACGCAACAACATCTTCGGCATCTTCGAGCGCATCCAGCATCCGCTCATACTGCTCGGGGCTAACGATCACGGCGGCGCGCTGACCGCGACGCTCGATGAACACAGCTTCGCTCTTCGAACGGGCAATGACGTCGGAAAGATGGTTGCGCGCATCTGCGACGCTGCCGCGGTTAGAACCGTCATTCCAACGCGCGGATATCGTCCCTTCCCAGGCCTGAGGGAGATGCTCACGCTGTCCTGCAAATATTTCACCGGGCGTCCTTGTCCGGGGCGAGTCTTGGCAATCCGCGCAATCGTTCACTGCACGAGCGCGCCGTCGACCCCTTTTCTAATCATCCGCGGGATGACATGTCATTAACGCTCGTATCGGAGGGAGCTGGGGTCCTGGTCCCCTGAGACTTGTTTCCAGCCGTCCCTTGCCAGGTCCCGCTTCAGTTCTGCCAGTGCTGCGTCCATTCCCGGGGACCAGCTCTCCTGTGGTGACACCGGGGGGACCGATCTTGCTGAAGGAAACGTCGAGCTCTTGTAACGAGTCTTTCCGTCGACTTGACCCACGAACCGCAGATGAGTGCTTCCGTATTGGGACCCGAGCGTTGTCAGGATGCTCGCCCACCATGACGTGCCCCCGATATCCTCAAGGGCAACGGTGAGCTCCTCCTTCGCCAGCTTCACGAAACTGTTCCTTGAATGACTTTGCGATGCGAGGGTGAACGAAGTGAATGCCACACGCTCGTCGGGTACTCCTCCTTCAGCAGCCATGTCAGGCCACCAGCAAGCACAAGATTGGGCAGCGTCCAGATTCCCAACGGTGTATCAGCATTCAAGAAGACGATGGCACCGGCCAGACCCACTTTGACGGATCGGCCGCGACTGAAAATCAGCAGTCCAATGGCGATTTCGCCCGCATGTTGATCTGCCTCCTCGCTTCCGCGTCGAAGAACGCTTTTTATGGCGTTCGATGATCCGACGCGGTCCGGAGACAACAGGGTCTCTTGCATCCGCTTCACCGGACAGGGCCAAAAGTCCCCGTCGGCGGCAGAGCTACCAGGCAAGGTGAAGGCCCGCCCATGCTCCCTCCTGCTGGTCAGGGCGTCGCCCCTCGGGATTCAGTGACGATCTATGATCTGGTTTCGGGGTGACGGGGCGCTTCAGCTACAGGAGGAAGTCGCTTCCCGGTGCCGGTTCGGCCTCTGCTGTGGAAGACTGCTGGCATGGAGGCCCCAGCGCGCGATCACGACATCGTCCTCTTCGGTGCGACCGGCTTTGTCGGTGAATTGATCGCCGGATATCTTGCGGACCACGCTCCACCGGACCTGCGCGTGGGACTCGCGGGGAGGTCGAGGGTGAAGCTCGAGGCCGTACGGTCCAGGTTGCCTGTCGCCGCACAGGACTGGTCCCTCATTGAGGCGGATTCGGGGCGCCCTGACTCGCTCGCGGCGCTTGCAGCGAGTACCAGAGTTATCTTCACCACGGTGGGTCCCTACGCGAAGTACGGGCTGCCGGTTGTCGAGGCGTGTGCCCGCGCCGGCACCCACTACGGGGACCTGACGGGCGAGGTGTCCTTCGTCCGTGAAGCCATCGACCGTTGGGACGCCCTGGCAAGGACTACAGGTGCACGGATCGTCCATGCGTGCGGCTACGACTCCGTCCCGTCCGACCTCGCGGTGCTCCTCCTGCACCAGGCCGCGGAGGCCGATGGTGCGGGGGGACTGACCGAGGTGCAGCTCGTCGCCAGGGCGAAGGGCGGCTTTAGCGGCGGCACCATCGACTCCATGCGTGGGCAGCTCGACGGTATGCGGGCGGACCCTGTGCTGCGATCGCTCGCGGGTGATCCCTACTGCCTCAGTCCGGACCGGACGGCGGAGACCTCGAACCGGCAGCCGCCGGATCTGGGGTGGGTCGGCCGGTCGGAGGACGGCCTGTGGGCCGCGCCCTTCATCATGGCGTCGGCGAACACGCGGATCGTACGTCGCAGCAATGCCCTGCAGGGTTGGGCCTACGGTAGGTCCCTGCGGTACGGCGAAGTGATGGGTATGGGGCGAGGGCCCGTCGGCGCCGTCATCGCCGGAGCGACGGCGCTTGGCATACGGCTGTTCGGAGCCGCACTGGCCCTACCTTTCACGAGGAAACTACTGGACCGCGTCCTTCCGTCGCCTGGTGCGGGCCCGAGCGAGGCCGCGCGGCGCTCAGGTTGGTTCCATTCTCAGGTGACTGCTTCCACGGAGAGCGGCCGGCGGTACCGGGCCGTCGCAGCCGGGCCCGGCGACCCGGGATACGCTGCCACCGCCGTGATGGCCGGGGAGGCAGCGCTCTTACTTGCCTTGGACGGCGACCGTCTGCCGCCCGCCGCAGGATCGCTGACCCCGGCGACCGCCTTCGGCGACGTCCTGGTTGAGCGGCTGCGCGCCGCAGGCCATACCTACGAGGTCATTTCCCTCACCTGACGCAGGAAGTGGTGCACTGGTCGTGCTCAATGTCCAAAGAGGAGTGAGAGGCCTACTTCGCAGGACGGAAGGCAGAAGCCATGTCCGCAGGCAGATAAGCGGCTTTACAACGTCTTATTCATAAATACAAAGTGCCTCGCCAGGTTACTGACCCGGCCGCGTCATTTCGGACTGAAAGATAGTTGATCGGTGGAATCGAGCTGAGCCTGAGTCTTAGAGACATGTGATCACGGCAACGACAAGGACGTCGTCGACGGAGTAGAGGATGCGGTAGCTCCCTATTCGGACCCGTAGCCCGGGTCCCCCCTGAAGCGACTTGGTCCGTGGTGAGAGGCGAATACTAAACGTTGAAACGGAACTCCACGACGTCGCCGTCGGCCATAACGTATTCCTTGCCCTCAATACGGACCTTGCCACGGGACTTGGCCTCAGCCATCGATCCGGCGTCCACCAGATCATCGAAGGAGACCACCTCTGCCTTGATGAAGCCGCGTTGGAAGTCGGTGTGAATGACTCCCGCAGCTTCGGGAGCGGTCGCGCCCTTGGTGATGGTCCACGCCCTGGTTTCCTTGGGGCCGGCCGTTAGATAGGTCTGGAGGCCGAGGGTGTGGAAGCCCACGTGTGCCAGCTGGTCAAGACCGGACTCGCTCTGACCGTTCATCTCGAGCATTTCGCGAGCCTCTTCCTCGTCCAGCTCGACCAAATCTGACTCGAGCTTGGCATCGAGGAAGATGCAGTCGGCGGGCGCCACGAGTTCGCGGAGCTCGGCCTCGCGTTCCTCGTTCCCTAGGACAGAATCGTCGGCGTTGAAGACGTAGATAAAGGGCTTGGCGGTAAGCAAGCTCAGTTCGCGAAGATGTTCCATCTCCAGCTTGTGTTTGGCGACCGAGGCGAAAATGGTGTCGCCACGTTCCAGCACCGATTGCGCGGCAACCATGGCTGCGAGCTGCGCCGGTTCCCGCTTCTTGATCTTGACTTCCTTCTCAACCCTGGGAATGGCTTTCTCAAGGGTTTGGAGGTCAGCAAGGATCAGCTCGGTATTGATTGTCTCCATGTCGGAACGAGCATCGACCTTGCCGTCAACGTGAATCACATCGGGGTCGTCAAACACACGGATTACCTGAGCAATAGCCTCGGCCTCACGGATGTTGGCCAGGAACTGGTTTCCCAGTCCCTCACCCTCCGACGCGCCCTTGACGATCCCTGCGATGTCAACGAAAGAAACTGTGGCTGGCAGAATGCGCTGCGACCCGAAGATTTCGGCCAGTTTGCCAAGCCGTGCGTCAGGCAGGCTCACCACCCCGACGTTCGGCTCGATGGTCGCGAACGGGTAGTTCGCAGCAAGCACATTGTTGCGGGTGAGCGCGTTGAATAGGGTTGATTTGCCGACGTTGGGCAGTCCGACGATGCCAATAGTAAGAGCCACGGGAATAGAGTCTACCGTTTGCCCCAGCTTTCACCGCGCCGTGGCGGGTGAACCAGAATGTCGGTGCTGACTGAGATGGTGGTGGCATGGACGGATTCATTGTGGTTTTGATCGTATTGTCGGTGCTCATCGGCGCAATTCTCGGGGCGGTGGGTGTCGCCTGGGCGGCACGGCTCAAGGTGCAGCGTTTGGCAGAGGAGCTCGACGACGTCGGCGAGCGTCTGGGGGGCACCAACGCCGCGTTGGCTACTGCAACAGCGGAAAACCGGATGCTGGTCGCCCAAAACCGTGAGCTCACCTCCCGGTCAGTCAGTGATCAGTCGGTCTTGCGTGCGCTGGCGCCGGTGGCCGACAAGCTGACTCATCTCCAGTCTCAGGTGGGGATCCTCGAACGCGACAGGGTGGAGCAGTTCGGGCAACTCGCCGAACAACTCAGGGAGGCACGGCACTCGGACGCGCAACTCCTATCCACCACGCATTCGCTGACGGCTGCACTGCGGAGCAACAGCGCCCGCGGCCAGTGGGGGGAGGTACAGCTTCGACGGGTGGTCGAGGCGGCAGGAATGCTGCCCCGCGTCGACTTCCTGGAGCAGGCAACCATCACACTCAGCGCTGGCGCCAAAGACACCTCAGCCAGGCCCGACATGATCGTTCAGCTGCCCGGTGGTAAACAGCTGGTAGTGGATGCGAAGGTGCCACTGGCTGCGTTCCTTGACGCCCAGGAGTTGCCCGAGGGATCCGACGGTGGAGACGGCCAGTCGGCCAGCCAGCGCGAGATCCTGCTGCAGCAGCATGCCAAAGCGCTGCGGGCACACATTGATGCCTTGGCACGAAAGCGGTACTGGCAGGGCGTGGAGAACACGCCGGAGTTGGTGGTGTGTTTCATCCCCGTAGAGTCGGTGCTTTCATCGGCGCTGCGCGCAGATCCCGGCCTTCTCGATTACGCCTTCACCCGCAACGTGGCACTAGCCTCACCGGTTTCGCTTCTGGCCATTTTGAAAGGTGCGGCGTACAGCTGGCGGCAGGATGTCCTGACCGAAAATGCCAAAGAGCTGTTTGACCTGTCCCGGCAGCTCTATGACCGGCTAGGCACCATGGGAGAGCACGTGACCAGGCTCGGCAATTCACTGAAATCGTCGGTGGAGAAATACAACTCGTTTGTGGGGACCCTTGAGTCACGGGTCTTGCCAACGGCCCGCCGCATCAACGACTTCGATTCCGCTTCCCTGGACGGCTCGTCGACCGATCCGGCGCAGCCGTCCAGCACGCTCCGGGTACCAGCGGTGGAGTCAACACCACGGCTCCTGAGCGCACCCGAGCTGCTTGAGGATAACGCGTCAGGGAACGACGGCGACCGCCGCAGCGCGTAGGACTGGCCTCAGCGCTTGGGCCGGGGTCCCCTGCCACCGATGCCGCTGGTGGAATCCCCCATCGCCTTGAGGGTGGCGCGGATTTCCTTGGGCAACGAGAAAATGATGTCCTCCTCGGCCGTGACCACTTCCTCGACGTCGCCGTACCCATAGTCTGCGAGGAGACGCAACACATCCTGGACCAGATTGTCGGGGACAGACGCACCCGATGTGACACCAATGGTTGAGACGCCCTCGAACCAGCTCTCGTCCACCTCGTTCGCAA
Source organism: Arthrobacter sp. TMT4-20 (assembly GCF_054510775.1). Taxonomy (NCBI): domain Bacteria; kingdom Bacillati; phylum Actinomycetota; class Actinomycetes; order Micrococcales; family Micrococcaceae; genus Arthrobacter; species Arthrobacter sp. TMT4-20. The sequence continues at coordinate 440,439 of NZ_JBTNDW010000001.1, forward strand.
AATCGACCCGGTAAGAGGCCTGGGCCCCGTACTCAAGGGCCACTTCAACCAGGCGTACCGAGTTGGAGGAATTGGCTGAACCAACCACGATCACCAGATCCGAGCTGGGTGAGATCTTCTTGATCGCTGCCTGCCGGTTGGAGGTGGCATAGCAAATATCGTCACTCGGCGGGTCCTGCAGGGTGGGGATGCGTTCCTTGAGCAGGTTGACGGTGAGCATCGTCTCATCGACGCTAAGGGTGGTCTGCGACAACCAGATCACCTTGTCGGGGTCGCGGACCGTCACCTTGTCCACATCCTCCGGACCGTTGACGATCTGGATGTGCTCCGGGGCTTCCCCCGCGGTGCCTTCTACTTCCTCATGGCCCTCATGACCGATCAGCAGGATGTCGAAATCGTCCCTCGCAAAGCGGACCGCTTCCTTGTGGACCTTGGTCACCAGAGGGCACGTGGCGTCGATGGTGCGCAGCCCCCGGTCTGCTGCCGATTGGATCACTGCTGGCGAGACGCCGTGGGCGGAAAAGACCACCAGGGCACCCTCGGGTACCTCCTCGTTCTCTTCCACAAAGATGGCACCCTTGGCCTCAAGCGTGGAGACCACGTGCAGGTTGTGAACAATCTGTTTGCGCACGTACACCGGCGCGCCGTAGTGTTCGAGAGCTTTCTCGACGGCGATTACGGCCCGGTCCACTCCGGCGCAGTAGCCGCGCGGTGCAGCGAGCAGGACTTTGCGCCCTCCCGAGACGGGCTGCGCGGCGTCGATCTCGGCAGGCGAGCGCCGCCTCCTAGGCACCGAGGGCATGGGCACTGAGACTGCTGTGCTGGTCATCCCTCAATGCTAACGGTTGTGGGCCCTCTGACCCGAGACAGCTGGCCCTGATCCGCTGAGAGCTAAGCCACGGTTGTTCTTCGACCGCCGCTGATCAGCCGGGATGCTACCCCTACCAGGAGCAACACCACTCCCACTCCGATGACCGCCAGACATAGCGGCTCGCTGACCTCCGCGGCCCGGGCTACCAAACCGTCCTGGAACAGGGCCGAGATGGAACCTTCAGATGCCCCGCGCTCGGCCCGCACCCGTTCCAGAATCTCTGGCGCGGCCCGGACCCCCGCCCAGTAGAGCACCCCGAGGGCCGCCGTGCCCAGGCCCAGCAACGCCAGGGTTGTGCTCCGCCGTCGGGCTAGCCCAAGGGCGCTCAGTGCGCTCACCACCGCGCCGGCACCTAGTATCGGCCACAGCCCCGCGACGGCCGCAAGCTGGCCCACAGTGCTTTGCCGCTCCGGTGAAGCGACTTCCACCAGGGTCTGCTCCGGAGCCGGGACGTCTACCCCCAGTCTTGTCCCCACTTCCTGAAGGGCGAGGGCGAGAACCGGGGCGAGATCGAGCCTCACGGGTTCGGGCGAGTCAACACCGTTGAACACGTCGGCGTCGGCCGGGAAACTCAGCTCGTGCGACCGCTGCAACGTGTCATTCCATGCCGCTGGATAGCCTGGCAGGCCAACGACGTTGCCCGCCGCCTCCGCGATGAGCGGTTCAACAATGCCGGTCAGGGCCTCGGGAAGTCCAGCATTTGCGGTAGCTTCGGAGGCTAGGGCTGACGTTAGCTGCGCCTGAAACTCGGGATCAGAGCCAAGCGGTCCGGCCAGCTCAACGAAACCGTCCACCTGCACGAAGTTCCTGTCGATCCAGGCACCAGGCAAGGCAATCCCGGCCAGCACCAGCGCTACCAGCGTGAAAAACGCCGCACCAAACGTCCGCATATTCTGTCCTGCCTTGTAGTGAGAGAAGTATTGATTATGCCCCGGCCAGCTGGACTCTTCCTCCACACCGAGTCTGTGTGGACCCGGCCGGGGGCGCAAGCTGATAAACATGAAGGGAACAAGGTGCAACGCCACGCCTTGTTCCAGCCACAAGCGTTGGGAGTGTCAACTGATGAATGACGACGGCGCGGTGCAGCCGCGCAACGGTTCCAACGGTGTGCGCCTCCAGAGCCAGGACCTGGCTGGTGTAAACCCATCTCAACCCACGACTCTTCCTGCCACCGCGGCCGAAACAACGGCCGAGCGGCCCTGGCCCCTTCACCTGCTCTCCGAGAAGTTGAAGGCTCATCTGGAACGCGCTCCGGCCGCCTGGGTTGAAGGGCAGATTATTGAAGTGAACCGCCGGTCCAATATGTGTTTCGTGACGCTACGGGATGTCGACGCCGAGGTGTCTCTGCCGTTGACGATCCGCAGCAACGTGTTGTCCCGCCTGGACCTGCCGCTCGAACATGGTTCACGTGTGGTGGCCCAACTGAAGCCTGACTTCTGGCTGAAGACCGGGCGCCTATCCATGCAGACGTGGCAGATCCGGCAGGTGGGCCTCGGTGACCTGTTGGCGCGGATTGAACGGCTTCGGCAGTCACTCGCCGCCGAGGGTCTGTTCGCCGCACGGCTCCGTAAACCCCTCCCTCTGCTCCCCCACCGGATTGGGTTGATCACCGGGCGCGGTTCGGACGCGATGAAGGACGTACTACGAAACGCCAGCCTGCGGTGGCCGGCCGTCGAGTTCGAGATCCGGGAGGTCGCGGTTCAGGGGGTTGGCTGCGTCGGCCAGGTGACCGCGGCACTGGCCGAATTGGACGCCATGCCCACTGTGGACGTCATCATCATTACCCGGGGTGGCGGCTCACTCGAAGACCTTCTGCCGTTCAGCAGTGAAGAAATGGTCCGGGCGGTAGCAGCGGCCCGGACTCCAGTGGTGAGCGCGATCGGGCATGAAGCAGACCGACCACTGATTGATGAGGTGGCGGATCTCCGTGCGTCCACCCCCACCGATGCAGCCAAGCGCGTGGTCCCCGACGTCGCTGAGGAATTCCAGCGGATCCGGCAGTCTAGGGCGCAACTCTCCCGGGCCATTGGAACGCTCGTTGCAAGGGAAACCGAGCGGCTCACCCACCTCCGTTCGCGGCCAGTGTTGGCCCAGCCTGAGGGGATGGTGTCGGTACGGGTGGATGACGTTGAGAGGTTACGAGGGCGCGCACGGCTCGCGGTGACGTCGGCCGTCTCGCGCGACACGGACCGCGTGCACCACCTTCGCTCCCAGATCCGGTCACTTTCTCCGCAGAATACCCTCGACCGCGGGTACGCGGTGGTCCAGCTTGAGGATGGGTCCATCGCGCGGGATGCCGCGTCGACTTCTCCCGGGTCCCTGCTCAAGATCCGTCTGGCGCGCGGAGAACTCGCCGCCTCAACCCTCGCATCCAGCCACCCCCACATCACCAATCCAGAGGACACCCCATGAGCCAGCCCACCGGATCTGCTGCCAACGACCCGACAGCAGATCAAGACGTCAGCAAATTGTCGTACGAACAGGCACGCGAGCAACTCGTCTCGGTCGTCAGCCAGCTTGAGGCCGGCGGAGTGACCCTTGAACGTTCCCTGGCCCTATGGGAACGAGGCGAGGCGCTAGCCGATCATTGCGAATCCTGGCTTGAGGGCGCCAAGAAACGTCTCGCGGCGGCCCGCGACAAAGCCGAGCAAACCGGCTAGCCAGTCACCACGACCAAGGACGGCCGGGCGGGTTGGCAGGTGGCGACGTCGGTCAGGACTGGGCGAGGCGTGCCTGCTCGGCTTCGACGTCGAACTGGGCTTTCGGCCAACTGAGTTGCATATCCTGAAGCGCGTCGATGATGAGTTGCTGAACAGCCATCCGTGCGTACCACTTCCGGTCTGCGGGAACCACAAACCACGGCGCCTCGGGAGTGGTCGTGCGCTCAATCGCCAGTTGATAGGCGGCCTGGTACTCGTCCCACAACTCGCGTTCGTCCAGATCGCCGGTGTTGTACTTCCAGTGTTTGTCTTTGCGTTCAAGCCGTTCCGCCAGTCGAGATTTCTGCTCCTCCGGACTGATGTGGAGCATTACCTTGATGATGCGTGTTCCTGATTCCACCAGCGACGCTTCGAAATCCCTGATGACGTCGTAGCGCTCCTCGATCACCGATGGCTTCGCCAATCCGCGCACCCGCTGGATCAGTACGTCTTCGTAGTGGGAGCGATCGAAGACGCCGATCATTCCGGGACCGGGCAACTGTTTCTTGATCCGCCAAAGAAAGTCGTGGCGCTTCTCTGCGGCCGTGGGTGCCTTGAATGCGTAATGCTTGACGCCCTGCGGATCGACTGCCCCCACCACATGGCGGACAATTCCGCCCTTTCCCGCAGTATCCATGGCCTGGAGCACCACGAGTAGCGAGACCTCGCTGCCGAACCTGCTTTCGGCAAAGAGTTTCTCCTGAAGCTCCGACAGCTCCGCGTTCTCAGCGTCCAGCTTGAGCCGGCCCTTTTTCTTACCACCCGAAAATCCGGGGGTGGAGCGGGAATCGATCGAGGCGAGGTCGATATCCGGCCCCACCAGCAGGGCCTTGCTGGGGCTGGTCTCAAACGCTGGGGTTGCGGGCGTCATAGTGTTCCTTCCAGAAGCGATTTATGGCTTGTAGGTACTGAGGAACTCGGCTAGCCTGCCGATGGCATCCTCAAGGTCGTCCACGTTGGGCAGCGTGACCATTCTGAAATGGTCGGGATTGATCCAGTTGAAGGCGCGGCCGTGGGAAATCAGGATCTTCTGCTGCTTGAGCAGATCGAGGGCGAACTGTTCGTCGTCCTTGATCGGATACATTTCGGGGTCCAGCCGTGGGAACAGGTACAACGCACCCTGCGCCAGTTCGCAACTCACCCCGGGAATCTCGTTCAACAGCTGATAGGCCTTATCGCGCTGCTGCTTCAGCCGTCCCCCGGGCAGGATGAGGTCATTGATGCTCTGGTGCCCGCCCAGCGCTGTCTGGATCGCGTGCTGGGCCGGAACATTGGCACAGAGTCTCATGTTGGCCAGCAGGTTGATCCCTTCAATGTAATCTGCAGCCCGATGCTTGGGCCCAGTAATCGCCATCCAGCCGCTTCGGAACCCGGCGATCCGGTATGCCTTCGAAAGACCGCTGTAGGTCAGGCACAGCACGTCGTCACCCGTGACGGTCGCCGCGTTGATGTGAACCGCATCGTCGTACAGGATCTTTTCGTAGATCTCATCGGCGAAGATGATGAGGTCGTGCTCGCGCGCCAACTTCACCATCCCCTCGATGATTGAGCGTGGGTAGACTGCCCCGGTGGGGTTGTTGGGGTTGATGAGTACTATTCCCTTGGTCCGGCTCGTGATCTTTGCTGCAAGATCCTCGAGATCGGGCCACCAATGGTTTTCCTCGTCGCAGAGGTAGTGCACGGCAGTGCCACCGGCCAGGGACACCGATGCGGTCCACAGTGGGTAGTCGGGGGTGGGCACGAGTACCTCGTCGCCGTTGTTCAGCAAGGCCTGCAACGACATGGTGATCAGTTCGCTGACACCGTTGCCCAGGTAGACGTCGTCGACGTCCATGTGGGTAAGGCCGCGACCCTGGTAGTACTGCACCACTGCCGTTCGTGCTGAAAAAATGCCGCGGGAGTCGCTGTAGCCCTGGGCTTTGGGGAGATGGCGGATCATGTCCACCAGGATGGCTTCCGGGGCTTCGAAACCAAACGGCGCTGGATTGCCAATGTTCAGCTTCAGGATCCGGTGTCCTTCGGCCTCCATGAACTTGGCATGATCGAGCAGCGGCCCCCGGATGTCGTAGAGAACGTTCTGGAGCTTGTTTGACTGCTTGAATTCTGCCATTTACACAGGATGCCACAGCAGAGCGGTGGGATACGTGATTAGCACTCCGTAGCGCCTCTCGGCGCTGCCTTTCGTTACGGCTGACGGAACCTATTCCGATAGTCCTTGGCCTGGACCTCTTCCCTGGCGGCAGGCCGCTCAGATCTGCCTATACTGGTCCAGCCCTGAGGCTAACAACTCTCGACCCGCCCTCGACGCCGTAAGCCTCGAAGCTCTCCCGACGAGCGCGTTGGCCAGGCCTGATTTACCGGCGTACCAGGGAAGTGATTCGTGCATTGGGCGCTAACCCGCTGGGTAAATCCGTACTGCTGCAGCATGTTCACTGATTGTCCTCACAGTAAATTCTCCATGCATAAGGCGACATCTACCAGCCCCACCCGGTCAAGGGTGGGCAGGTCGGAGAGGTTCACCCAGGCGGCCCGGTCGGTCGATCCATTAGCCTCATGGCGGAGCGATCCATCGATGGTGCGAGCTCGATAAACAATCCTGAGTGCGTGCATCGGCCTGTCAGAACCGTTGAGGCGGTCGGATGCTGCGATGTGGAGGCTGTCCACACCCAACAGGTGATCGAGCTCGGCCGTGTAACCGGTCTCTTCATATATTTCGCGGACGGCAGCAGCCGGCGCGTCTTCGCCCAACTCCAAACCTCCGCCGGGAAGAGTCCAGCCAGCGGCCCCGGATTCGTTCCAATGCGCCAGAAGGATTTTGCCGTTGTCGATAATCAGCCCGTAAGCCCCAATCCTCGTATCCCATGCAGCACTCATGGCGGCAAGTCTAACCAGCGTGCGGTGTGAGTGGTCCTGCTCCCGGCAATCTATCGCTCGTCGGATGCTGGAACTTGACCCGCCGGGCAAAATGTTAACTACTTAACAGTATGGATCTCCGACAGTCGACCGTGTTCAAGCTGCACCGGGCAACAACACTGGTGACCCGGGTGTCCGACGAGTACCTCATCGCACGTCATGGCATCCACTACGCACCTTTCCTGGTCCTGTTGACCCTTCGCATCGCTGGCCCGTCTCCGCAGCGGGCAATAGCCCAGGGGCTTGACGTAAGCAGGGCATCGGTCACTCAACGCGTCCACCAGCTCAGGGAACAGGGTCTGGTCAGCGTGTCGATCAACGCCGCAGATCCGCGGGCGAACGTGGTCGACCTGACGCTCTCGGGTCGGCGGCTAACCGACGCCGCGTGGCACGGGCTCGAAGCGACGCTTAACGCCGTCGACGACGGTGTGGACGACGGATTACTCCGACATCAGCTCGAAAAGCTGATTACTAACTGCACCACTGCCCTTTCAGTGGTCAACGCGACCGACCACAGGACTGAGTGATGTTCCCTTCCCCAATCATCGCGGCGCCCATGGCCGGCGGCGTATCGACCCCGGCCTTGGTGTCAGCTGTCGCGCGGGCCGGCGGCCTTGGCTTCCTCGCTGCGGGCTACAAATCAGTCACTGCTTTGCGCGCTGAGATTGCATCGGTCCGCTTGACCGGCCTGCCTTTCGGGGTGAACCTGTTCGTTCCCGGTGGTCCTGCGAAAAACCGGGAACCGCTGTTGGCCTACCGCGCGAAGCTGGCTTCCCTTGCTGACCGTTATGGCGTGGTACTGCCCGATCCCCAGTACGACGACGACGGCTGGGACTCCAAAGTCCGCACCCTGATGGACGAGCCAGTCCCCTTCGTAAGCCTGACTTTCGGGCTACCGGACCGGGCAATCATTGGCGCACTCCAGCAACGCGGCACCGTGGTCATCTCAACGGTGACATGCCAACGTGAGCTAGCCGTAGCCCAGGAGCACGGGGTCGACGCAGCGGTAGTCCAGCACAGTTCAGCGGGAGGGCATAGTGCTGTCTTCGATCCCAGCCATCCGGCCGAGAGGCCAACCACCGACATTGCAGCCCTGATTGCCTCGCTGATCCCGAACTCCACAGTCCCACTGATTGCAGCGGGGGGTCTCACCGGAGGACGGGACATCCGGCGGACGCTCGACGCCGGGGCGACAGCCGTTCAGCTCGGAACACTGTTTGTGCGAACCCATGAAAGCGGTGCGCGCCAGATCCACAGAGACGCTCTCGCCTCCCTGGCATTTCCGGGGACTGCGGTGACCCAGGCATTCAGCGGAAGACCGGCAAGGGGGCTGGAGAATCAGTTCATGAGGGAACACCGCGATGCCCCGCTCGGATACCCGGAAGTGCATCATCTGACATCACCCCTGCGTGCGGCTGCCGCAGCTGCTGGCGATCCTGAGCTGCTGGCGTTGTGGGCCGGCACGGGGTACCGCGCCGCTCAGCCGATTGGGGCGACCGACTTGGTGGCACACCTAATAGCCGAGCTCGACCGCTAGGGTGGAACCCAACCGCAATCGTTCACGAGGAAGTGGCTTGCCCATGGCTGAAGACGCCGCACCTACCCTAGCCGCCCCCAACCGTGCGCGGGATACCCCGATGCTCGATCAGACAGACCAGCAGATCCTGAAGGAGCTGGTCGCCGACGCACGGATCACCAACGCGCAGCTCGCGGAGCGGATCGGGGTGGCGCCGTCGACGGCTCTCTTACGAACGAGACAACTCGTGGACCGCGGAGTGATCAGCGGGTATCACGCACAGCTCGATTTCGCGGCAATTGGCCGCGCCGTTCAGGCCATGGTCTCGGTCCAGCTCAAGGGTCATAATCGCGAGGAGATCGATCGGTTCACTGATCGGGTGCCGAATCTGCCGGAGGTAGTTTCCACCTTTCACGTCGCAGGATCGGTGGATTATTTGCTGCATCTGGCGGTGCCAAGCACGGAGGTCCTGCGGGACTGGGTACTGGACCATCTGACGACAGATCCGGTGGTAGGCCACACCGAGACGACCCTGGTGTTCAACCATTTACCGGGCAATACCGGGGTGTTGCCTTAGCCTCGACGACGGACGCTGCGGGGCCAGGTGCAGCTGGGCCCCTACAGCCGCAGGCCTGAGTGGTGCGCGGCCGCTGGATCCTGCCGTCTCTCGTCGTGAGCATGGATTGGTGCACTGTCGCGGGCCTGATCGAGTGCGAGTCGCTCGCCGATGGAGACCAGGCGGTGACCCACCAGGATGAGAAGGGCGTCGAAACCCGTGGGCCTGACGGGCGGGGAATAGGTGGCAAAAAGTGGGGCCTCAGTAGTTGGGCGGTGAAAGCTACCCAGGGAGGTGGCCTCGAAGTGTGCTGCGCAGGCTTCGCATTGCCAGAGCAAAGCTTGCCAGAGCGATCAGTCCCGCGAAGCCCGCTACCGAACGGTCCAGTCCCCACGCTTGGGTTGCGGCACCAAGGCCGACCACGGGAAGGCTGCTTCCCAGGTAGGTGAGGACATAGAGGGTACTGATGATCTGGGCATGTTGGGATGGCTCCACCCGCAGGGACACCTCGTTGAACACCATCCGAAACGCCACCCCCTGTCCCGCCCCGGCAATAACGCACGCCACAACCAACAGCGGCACACTCTCGATAGACCCAGCCACGGGGATCAGCGCCACCCCCACCCCTAGTGCGGTCAGCCCGAGTCCGACGACATGCCTTCCCCGCACCTTCATCAATTGGCTCAGCGCAGACGAGGCCAGGACCAGAGCTGCCAGGATCCCGATCAGGGGCCGGGAGCTAGTGTCGGCGAGCGAGGCAAAGTACGTCGGCGCCAGGCTGAGGGTGAAACCGAAAACGGCAAAACTGAGGAATCCAACTGCTGATGCATTCCAGAAGGCCCTACCAGCGGCTTTCGATACAGCGGGACGACGCGGCTTCAGGGCACGGAGGGGCGACGCTGGGTCGGCCGTCCTGATGGCTGGCCGGGCCTTCAGGGTGAGCAGCGGAACCAGGAGCATCAGCAGGACCACAGAATAGATGGCGAACGGGGTCCTGCTGGGATCGGGCAGCAGGGATAGCAAGCCGCCGATGATTGGCCCGGCGGCAACTCCCCCGGCTGACGCCAGCAGCGTGAATCGTGAAGCCCAGTCTGGTCGGTGTGGCAATAGGTCCCGCAATGCAGCGGAACTGGCCCCGGTCGCCAGGGCGACCGCCGCGCCCTGCAGGCAGCGCCCCAGAACCAGCATTGGAAGCGAGGTTGCTGCTCCGAATACCCCTGCCCCGGCAAAACCGATCAGGACGGCGAGCACCAGGGCCGCCCGCCGGCCAACATGGTCAGACCAATGGCCCACGAGCAGCAAGCCGACCACCAGCGACACCACATAGGCGGAAAAAGCCACTGTGACTTCGAGCGGCGAAATTCCAATCTTTGACTGCAGGATTGGATAGATCGGCGTTGCCAGGTTGGCCCCAATAAGGAGGGTCGAGATGACCACCGCAGCCAGCACCAGCCGACTTTTGACTGACGCGTCCCAGCCCCAGCGGATCTTGTCCGACGGTTTCATCCGCAGCTCGCTGAGAACACTCACTTCGACTCCATAGAGTTAAACAAACAGCACATATCCCCCTTATTCTCCGGTCCTCAGGTGCAATTGGGGCATTTTGAATAGTAAACTTGAGCTTTATCACCAATTTTTGACAACGGTACTGACAGGAAGTGGACGTCATGAGCAAATTGGACCGGGTCGACATCCGGCTCCTTCTGGAGCTGGTTCGGGATCCGCGGGCGCAAATTGGCGAACTCAGCGATCAGCTGGGTGTTGCCCGCAACACAGCCCAGTCACGTATTCGACGGTTGCTCAGATCTGGGACTCTGCGATCGAGCGGTCGCGAACTGGATTTGGAAGCGCTCAACTACGATGTTGCGGCCTTCGTCACTATCGAGGTCTCCCACCGCGAGCTCGACGGCGTCATTGCCGGCCTTCGACGCCTCTATCAGGTACTGGAAGTCCATGAGATCTCGGGCCGTGGCGATATCTGGTGTCGTGTCACCGCAACCGACACGCATCACCTGCAATCTGCACTTCGATCGATCCTGCGGATCAAGGGAGTGATTCGCACCGAGACCGTCCTGGCCCTGCACGAACACATCCCGTACCGCACCGAACCGCTATTGCAGACCCTCGCCGAGGAGAACTGATTTTTCCCGGACTCTCATGTGGGTCTCATCTTGAGTGGTGATATTCAGGGATGAAGTCCCCACGGGCCCAGCAAGGCACCGCCGCCCACGCCGATGGCACCGTCCCCCTCGTCGTCGCAGTCCGACACTGTGCAAATCCCCTCCCGGAACCTGTTGATACTGGAGCCAGGATCGGGAGGTACTTGGTTACTGTCGGTGGGGTCCTTTCGGGATCCTCAGTAGCTCGTTATATGACCACTGTGCACGGCGTTTGTGAGACGAGAAGGACTGATTATGAGACCTCTCACAATCAGTCAGCTTTCAAGCGTCAACGCTTCGTTGGCGAGGGTCTCCGCGATGGAGAGCCGCTTCAGGGCGTCGGCTCTCCAGGACGTCGGATCCGCGGTGGTCGCCCTGTGTTTGGCGCCGGCCACCAGGGTGAGCGCCACGCCTGCAGCACGGCCACGAAGGGCGGCCGGGTTCACTTCGCCGTCGAATACTGCCAGGAACCGGTGGAGAGCCGCGGGGACATGCTGGTAACGGCTGTCCAGGGCCGGTAAGACCGCAAGATGCCCGATGAAGCAGGCCAGGTCGTCCACCAGGTACCCGGGGCCCAGCGCGTCAACGTCCAATAGACCTGACACATTGCCGCCCGAAACCAACAGATTCCCTTCATAGAAGTCGCCGTGCGACGGGACTTTGGGGCCGGCAGGGCTTGATGCAACGAGACTGTGCACCCGTTCGGCGAGTTCCGAGATTCGTGTCGCTTCGCCCGGTAGGACGGCGGTAGCTCCCTTGGCGTAGTCGCGGACCCGTGCCGACCAGGCTGGCCGCTCCGGCAGCTGCATCGCTTCGGCTGGCAGCCGGCGCAGCAACTCGACCAGGGTCTTCGGGCTAAGCGACTCCGCACCGTCGCGCATGAGTTGTTCAGCAAGCGGGGTGCCGGCAGCTGGGTGCATCGCCAGCACATCGGGTGCCGGAACGTCGATGAGTGACGGGGCGGGTATCGCCGCCGCCCTGAGCATTTGATGACGTGCGGCGAGTTGGGCTGCTTGACCGGCCCGGAGAACCTTCAGATAACGCCGCTGGCCGGCCAGGTCTGCGGTGAGGACTGCCCGTCTGAGGGGACGGTAGCTGACCGTCGCCAGCACCGGAACGCCCTCCGGTAACGACCCGGTTGATTGGCTGTCCAGGAACAGCGCTTCGCCCACTTTTCGGGCATCGCACGCCCACGGCAGCCCGGGTAGCAGTGGATCGTTAGGGTGTAGCCACACCGTTAACGTGGTGTCGTCGGGTCTGCTGAGCTGCACCGTTGCGGGGATGTCGGCAGGTAGTGGCGCGGTGCTGACGCATAAAAAATCTGTGGTGAGTTCGCCGTTTTCGGCTTCCGCCTGCACCTGATATATTCCGGTTGCCCCGGCTCCGGGACGGTGGTGAACCTGTTCCAGTGACCAGTGAGTGGGTCGTCGTCCTAACGTCGCGAGTGCGAGGCGAAGTGGCTCAGCCACGTCGTCTCCCTCAAGCAAACGCAGTTGGGCCGCCTCGGCCCCCTGCCTTGGGTGGGAAGAATCAGGCCCGACGACGCTGTAGGACGTCATCCAGGTTCATCCTGCCAGTGGTGGGGTTGGCGGTTGAGTTGCTTCCCGATGACGTGTCAGGACTGGCTACTGCGGGCGCAGCTGCTCCTTGTTTCAGGGTCGTTTTGGCCTGTGCCTTCGGAGCAGCAGGGAGCTCCAGTGGGGCTGGAGCCTGCCGCTGTGCCTTTGCGGCTGCAACATAAATGGGCTTGGGCACCTCAACGGGCTGCCAGGGTGTTCCTGCGGATTCGGTAGTCGCCTTAGCGTCGGGTGAGACGGAACTGTGGGGATCAGCGCTGGCTGCTTCCGTAACGTTGGCACTGGCGGCGACGGCCAGGGCTGCCTGGCGCAGTTCGGTGGCAGTCAGGTTTGCGGTACCGGTTGTGCCCGTCGTCGACCCCTGCTCGTTAGGAGAGCTCTCTGCTGCGGGGCCCGTTGTTTCGGCGTCGAAGAGGTTGGTCTCCCGCTGCGGGGCGGGAACAGCCGGGGCGGCGAACGCTTGTGCCCGGGGAGGCAGGTCAGTCGTCCGGTGGGACATGGCGTCTGCGAATGCCGCCTCGACCTTACGACGCCGATCGCGGACAGCGAGGACCCGGAGTCCTGCTACCGCAAGCAGGAAAAGCACGAAGGCTCCAGCAGGTACCAGTGCTGGCACCAGGGAGAGGGCGGCGAGAGGTATGCAGACGACGGCCGCTAGAAGCGCTACAGCAGCGATGGCGGCAATGGAGCTGCGCCCGCGCCGGATGGTGAGGTGGCCCTGGGGCGAGTAGGCCTTGGGGGCTGCTCCGCCGCCCATGGTGCCAGCGGCGTCGGTGGTGTGGCCGGACATTTCCATAATGCTCCCCTGAGAGACTTTGCTCTCGGCTGTTGCTGATGAAACTAGGGCGGAGGTGGCCACCGGCTCAACCAACAGGGCCGGGCGGCGGATACGAAGAACGTAGGGGGCAACCCAGATCAGCCAGAGGCCGACAATAGCGGCGAGCACCACCGAGCTGTTCATAGAGAAGTCCACGTCTAAAACCGTAGGTTGTTTACCCTGATCAGGTGAGTATTGCCGGCGGTGTGTCGTCCCCGGGTTGGTGAATTGCCGTGTCCCGGTGGCTACGCGCCACCTGGTTTTTCCAGCGTGCCAGTAGCCCGTCGGGGACCTCGTCGTGGGTCAGCGCGAAGCTGCGATGGTCGGCCCATTGACCGGCAATGTGCAGGTAACTCTCGCGCAGCCCTTCGTCCCGAAATCCCAGTTTCTCGACGACGCGTAGACTCGCCGAATTTTCCGGCCGGATGTTGATTTCCATCCGGTGGAGTCCCAGGCTCCGGAAGCAGTAGTCGGTCACCAGGGCAACTGCGGTGGGGGCGATGCCCTGGCCGGCGCGCTGCCGGTCCACCCAGTAGCCGAGAGTGGCGCTCATCGCCGACCCCCAAACGATCGTCGAAACCGTGAGTTGGCCGACAATGGCGGTCTCCCGGAGGTGAGAGCTGCGTTTAGTGATCAGAAAAGGTAACGCGGAGCCGCTCCGTGCCTGTTTCTTCAACGACCGGACCATCTCGGTGTAACTCGGCAGGTAGCCGCCCGGGGCGGGATTTGATGCCTCCCAAGGCGCCAACCAGTCAGCGTTGCGTTGCCTGACCGCTGACCATTCCCGCTTGTCTCGTAAACGAACGGGCCTGAGGACCAGATCGTCGGTCTCAAGGGTCACCGGCCAGGTGAATTGCCCGCTCACTGGGTACAGGCTAGCCGTTGAGGTTGTTGGTGAAGCTCTTCAACCAGTCCTGGAGGTCTGGGCCGAGATCCTCACGCTCCGACGCGAGGGTGACCACGGCCTTGATGTAGCTGAGCTTGTCTCCCGTGTCATACCGGCGTCCACGGAACACCACTCCGTATACGCCTGATCCTTCGCCGTCGGCAGAGGCAAGAGTCTGCAGCGCATCGGTCAGCTGGATTTCACCGCCGCGGCCGGGGCCGGTGGTTTCCAGAACGTCGAAGACCCGCGGGTGCAGGACATAGCGACCGATGACTGCCAGGTTCGATGGAGCTTCGTCAATTGCTGGCTTCTCCACCAGTTCGCTGACCCGAACATACTCTTCGCCGTCGATGGCTGAAATGTCGGCGCAGCCGTAGGCGCTGATCTGCTCAGGGTCAACCTCGATCAGCGCGATCACTGACCCACCGGTCTTTTCCTGTACCTCGATCATGGTCTTGAGGAGAACATCCCGCTCGTCGATCAGGTCATCGCCGAGCAGGACGGCGAATGGCTCGTTGCCGACGTGAAGCTTCGCACGGAGCACTGCGTGTCCGAGACCCTTCGGGTCGCCTTGGCGGAGGTAGTGGATATCCCCGAGCTCCGATGGACGACGGACCGCGGCGAGCTTTTCGTGATCGCCCTTCGCCTCGAGGGTCTGCTCGATAAATGGCACCCGGTCGAAGTGGTCCTCCAGCGAACGCTTGTTGCGTCCGGTGATCATCAGAATGTCGGTCATACCGGCATGGACTGCTTCTTCGACCACATACTGGATCGCCGGCTTGTCGACTACCGGAAGCATTTCTTTGGGCATCGCCTTCGTGGCGGGAAGAAACCGCGTGCCAAGTCCCGCAGCGGGGATGACAGCCTTGTTCACTCGTGAGCTCATGACACCACCCTACATAACGTCAGTCCGCTTATAGCGACATTTGGCTGCGGGAGGCTAACAGTGGTCGGTTTCGGTAGTGTGTGCCGGTATGGGACACACTACGACGGCGGCGGAAAAGCAAAATGCCAGGCAGCTCTTTCGTTCCAGGCGCCGAGAAATGTCCAATGAAGAGCGTCTCCGCTCGGCTGCTGGCCTGGCTCAGCAGGTCCGACAACGGCTGCAGGCATCGTCAGGCCCCCACGGCGGTTTGATCGCCGCCTACCTATCAATGGACCCTGAACCAGGGACCGCGCGGCTCCTTGACGCGTTAAACCGCGACGGATACGACGTCGTCGTGCCGATCTGCGAGCCTGACTATCAGCTGTCCTGGTGCCAGTGGAGCGCCGACGCCGAACTGCGCCGCAGCCCTCGCGCGCCCCTGATGGAACCTGTAGGTGAACGCTTCAGCTTTTCCGAGCTACTGGACCGTCATGGCTTGCCCTCCCTCGTTTTGGTGCCAGGACTGGCGGTCGACCACACCGGCACCCGCCTGGGACAGGGCGGCGGCTACTACGATCGGTTCCTTGCCCAGGCACGGACGGTGGTGCCGGACCTCCCGGCGGCAGCATATCTCTATGAACACGAACTGTTACCGAAGCGGTCGCTTGCTAAGACCGAACTCGACATGCCGCTCAGCGGCGCGTTCACCCCCTCCGCGTTCCACCGGCTGAGCCCTGCAGCGTAGCGGTGTAGACTTAGCACTCGGGACCTTAGAGTGCCAGTCGAACCGACTTGGGTGACCGATCCCCAAGAACACAGCTTGTCCAGGAGGATTTTCTTGCCTACTTACGCATACGCCTGCAGAGACTGCGAACACGCTTTCGACATTCACCAGGCCTTCTCCGATAACTCCCTGACCGTCTGCCCTGAATGCGACGGATCGCTTCGGAAAAAGTTCAACAGCGTGGGGGTTGTCTTCAAGGGGTCCGGTTTCTACCGCAATGATTCCCGCGACAGCAAGAAGTCAGTCGACGTCGGTGCGAGCAATTCCGTGGCGTCCACCGGCTCGGGTTCTGAATCGTCGTCCAGCAGCTCCGAGAACAAACCCAGCACCACAGGCCCGGGCAAGGATGCCTCCCCGGCCCCCACGAAGTCAGCACCGGCGACAAAGACCACCGCGGCCGCCAGCTAGGGACACCGCTGAACACCGTCTGCCACAGTGGCTTTATCCACATAGCAGGCGAAGCGCCCCTCGTGCTCCCAAGGCGGTTCTAATGTTTGTGGATGGCCCTTGGCAAACATCCACCACGGCACCCCCAACGAGCCGGGGAATCCTCGCACCGCGTCGGGCGGTTCGTGTTCCGAAACCGCAGGCTCCTGGCAGCAATGCTGTTCTGCCTGGCCACGGCAGTGGCCGTGGAGGCGTTGATCCCTCCCGAGCAGACCCGCGTCGGCGTTGTTGCGGCGGCGGCAGATCTCCCGGTGGGTACCGTTCTCACTGCCGCCCACCTGACCATTGTTGAACTGCCGGCCGAGGCGGTCATGTCCGCGTCCTTCGCCGACCCGAGCGAAGTAGTGGGTGAACAGCTCGCCACTCCCCTGCCGCACGGCTTCGTTCTCACCCCCACCGCCTTTGTCGGATCAGGGCTGCTCACCGGCGCACCCGCAGGCACCGTCGCGGTACCCTTACGCCCGTCGGACCCGTCAACGGTCCAGCTGCTGTCCCCCGGCCACTATGTGGAAGTTGTGCTCAGCACGGGGAATGGCTTCGACGTACCTGGTGACACAACCGTGCTGGCTCGGGGTTTGCCGGTGCTGTGGACCTCGGCTACCCCCAGCAGCGGCCCATCGGGCGTCTGGCCGGGCAACTCTGAGAGCGAAGGGCTCGTGGTGGTTGCCGCAGCACCGGCAGACGCCGCAGCCCTGGCGGGCGCCTCCAGCACCGGCAACGTTCATCTGGTGCTGACCGGCGCACCACCCGGCTAGGCCATCGAGTTAGGACATCGAGTTAGACCATCGAGTTAGACCATCGAGTTAGGGCACGGCGAGGACATTGCGCTAGCGCACGGCGTCCTTGGTTCGGCTGCCAGGGCCGCCAGTCAGGACCGTCAGTCCCAGTGCGGGGGACGCTGGTCCTTCAACCACGCTTCATGGGACTCGTCGCGCTCACCCCATGAATCGGCCTCATCCTCTGCAGCGCGCTTGGGCAGGACACTGTCGTGGCTTGCCTGGCCTGTCCCGCTCATGCTCGTCCCGCTCTGTGAGTTTGAATGTCGTCCACTGGTCACCTCGGGCAACCCCAGATAGCGTCCAATCAGATCAGCGCATCCGTTCGGGTCGGTGAACACCTCGATGGTCCAGAGGGGCATGTACCGCCACCCCATCCGCTCAAGGAGTTGGGGGCGAAGCCTGCTTCGCTCCCGAACCGTCATGGTGCGGTACCTTTCGGTCCCATCGGATTCGATAGCGATCGGTGGCGTCTGCATGCCGGAACCTGACTCGTCGGACGGCTTACCTACTGTTCCCGGCCCTGCTGTGGCGACGATGTCGAGAACACCGTCATAGTGGTCCAGCACGTGGGCACCACGGTCGCGAAGTCGATTGACCAGATCCGCGACCAGCGGATCTGGGTTCACCGGTGCTGCGGGCTCCCCTGACGGATCCGGGGTCTCTCCGGTCCCCTCCCCCAGCTCCCGCTCGAGCAGACCGAAGAAATCCAACGCTCCATTGTCGAGCCGGGTGGGGTCGAGGTCCGTTGGGAGGAAGCACGTAACAATGTGGAGTTGGTGACGCGCCCTGGTCATGGCTGTGACGAACCGACCGCGACCATCGGGGCCGGACAGCTGGCCGAAGTTATGCAGTGCCCTGCCGTGCGGGGTCCGCCCGAAGCCAAGGGAGAAGATCACGCAATCCCGGGTGAGGCCCGCGGCCCGCTCGACCGGGACCACTCGGAACGATTCCTTACCCGGGGCGAAGAAGTCAGCCGCCCAGGGCAGCTCTGCCATCCGCTGTCTAATCGCCTGGCCTACCCGCCCTGCGTGCCGGGCGCTAGCGGTTACCACTGCCAGCGAACTGCTGGGACGGCGTCGGATGTGTTCGAAGACCAGTTCCACGACACGGCTGACTTCGGCCGCAACGCTTTCCACACCGGCCTGATCGGCGCTCGGCATTCCGGTGCCGTCCGGTAGATAGTCGACGGTGAGGGCCCGGCCGGTACCCGAAACTTCCGAACCATGAGGTAGCCGGGAGAGCCGGCCGTCATAGAAGGTGTCGCTCAGATAGCCGGTCAAGGCCTTGTCAACGCCCCGATACACCACGCTCAGCGGACTGGTGGGGAAGATGCCAGAGAGGGCCGAGTAGGCGCTGGTGAGCTGGTCGGCTTCCTGAGGTGACTCGGCTCCAGCGCCGACGCTGAAGCTTTGGGGTCCACCGAGGCGGTCATCGCCGAAAGCGATGACCTGGGTTGCCCTCGCCAGAGCCGGAACGGCCGACTGCAGGGAGATTGATTCGGCATCCAGAACAATGACCGCGTCAAAGGTTTTGTCGGCTGGTAGCACCATCGGAAGCATGAGGGGACTCGCCGCCCAAACCGGCATGAGGGCGGTCACCAGGTCGTCATCCTGGGCACTGAGCCCAGCGAGATCCAGGGTGCCTGTGCGGAGCAGTTCCCGGAGCTTCTCCGCTTCCGCGGGATGCGCCGCAAGCGCCGTCCGCCAGCGTTCAGCGAGGGCAAACCGGAGCCGTCCTGGACCGGAAGCGATGTGCGCATTGTCGGCCAGACGGTAGTCCGCTTCGAGCCGGCGCAGGCTCTCGCCGTCGGACATTGCCAGATAGTCGTCACCGCTGATCATGGCGTCGAGGGCAGACTGCCACCACGCCAGTTCCAGTTCGGATCCCACCTGACGCGCGCTTACTTCGCGCCGCGCCAGATCATCGAGCAATTCGCCCAACCCACGTTCACGCATTTCGTCGAGCAGCAGGGTGCGCTCCGGCAGGGTTGCGAGGGTTTGTCTGTCCCTGGCGAGCTCGGCGAGGCGTTGGCCCAGCTCTTCCAGCGGCATAGCGGCCAGGTCAACATGGCCGGGGGTCGTGGCAAGTACTTTGGTGAGCTCGTCCAGCTCCCGGCGGATCTTGTGGTGGAAGTTGTTGATCTCGGCTAGACCCGTTGGCACAGAGGGGTGCCGTTCAGTCGTCGCGTACCGGGTCCAGAGCGTCCGCTGCTGCTGCACTTCCACCAGGGAAGTGTGCAGGTCGGCGATGTGTACACCGGGGCGAACATATTCCTTTGCCACCCTGCGAAGCCGCGATCGGGTCATCGAGCTCATCTCGATGGCGCGCTCCCGACGCCAGGACGATGAGGCCGTGGCGGTGATGAGGTCGGTGACCGGCCGGTCGAAGATATCTGGCGTGAATTTGTCGAGGCTTGCCCGGACCGCCGCGAGGAGCTCCAATTGCTCTCCCCACTCGGTGAACGAACCGCCGAGACTGATTTGGGAATGATCGGCTACCCGCAGCACCTTTTCCCGAAGCAGCGGGATGTCGCGGGCCAGGTCGACGGCCAGCTCGTGTGCACGCTCAGTTTCCTTACGGTTCAGCAGCTTGGCGCCGTACCAGGGACTTTCTACGGCCGAGGCGCTGAAGCTGCCCAGTTCTGCTGCCCTGCGGAGCCGGCCAGCGAGCTCAACGCGGTCGGGGATGCTGTCCATCACGCTACGGAGCAGGCGAACCGTTGTTGCCGGCGAGGGATTCAGCGAGGTCAATTCCGCCAGCGATTGCATTGCCTGGTAGGGCGAACAACCCCAGCGGCTTCGCACGTTGTGCAGAGACCTCACATGGTCCTGCAGCTGATGGCGGTGGTCGACCAGAGTCTGGTGGAGTCCGTCCAGCTCGGGCCGCGTCGCCTTCTCGTTCCGCACGATCGCCCGGATCAGCTGGTCTTTGAGTTGCTGTTCATTGATGTTGGCATTGAGCTGCAGGACCAGCGAGCCAAGGTTCAGTGTGTCCAGTTCCTGGACCACTTCGTTGAGGGTACCGCGACGCTCAGCCACCACTAGGACGCTCTTGCCCTGCTCGGCAAGAGCCGCAACGGCGTTGAGCGCGGTCTGGGTCTGGCCTGATCCTGGGGGTGCCGACACCACCAATGACCGTCCCTGGATGATCTGGTCCAGGACCTGCTGCTGCGCAGAGTCGGCATCCCTGATCAGCAGTTCATCGGCTGGCAGACGTTCATCAATCGGTGTTGCCAGCTCAGGGGCGTCCGGTGCCGCAAGTGCGGGCTGTCCCTCCTTTGCCGCATCCACCAGGGCTGCAAGCACGGGATGGTCGGAGCGGATGGCCGGATCGTCGGCGACGTCAGCGAGATCGGCAAAGGTGGACACGAGGAGATGGTGCTCGATGGCCATCCCACGCACACCCTCGGTCAGTGCACGGAGCTTGTCCAGGACCGGCAACGGATCGAAGCGCGCTGTGCCGTAGGCCAGTTTGGCGACGGACTCGGGGTCGAATGACATCCCCTGTGCTGACCGCAGGTGGCGCACCAGCGCGGGGTTAAGCCGCGCATGCTCGGTGAGCTGGAGTTCGTAGTCATCCTGGGACGCATGAACCGTCAGTGAAACCGAGGTCAACAGAACCGGCGCGGTCAGCGACTCGGACCGGCCGTCGTCGTCGACGCTGCGCCAGGCGGCGGTCCCGGCAGCGAGATAACCGACGTCGATACCGCGCTCGGTGCCCACCTCGTAGATCTTCGCCCGAAGGACCCGTGCCGCCTTCATCGCAGCCGCGTACTGACCCGGGTCCCGGAGGAGAGTGGACAGCCGGGTGCGACGGCCAGCAAGGAGCTGGGCGAGACCCGAGGGGTGGGCGTGCGTGAGATCGATGCTGTTGGCCGACGCAGGTGAGAAGTGCAGCAGGGTGTCGGCACCCGCGTGGGCGCCGAGCTGCTTGAGCCACGGCAGGAGGAAGTTCCCAGCGGAGTCCCCGGGATCCTGCACTGACACGGTGGTCTCCATTTCTGCGGTTATTTTCGACGATCTCGACCAGATGGGCATGCCTTCCAAGCTATCCGACAAGGGTGGTCACGGCGGGGCCGCAACACCGGGGACGGTCAAATACCCTTCCCAACCGGGGTCGGACTACTCCCACTCGATGGTGCCTGGCGGCTTGCTGGTGATATCCAGCACCACCCGGTTCACTCCCTCTACCTCATTGGTGATGCGGTTGGAGATCCGGGCGAGCAGGTCAAACGGCAGGCGGGACCAATCGGCGGTCATTGCATCTTCACTAGACACGGGCCTGAGTACGATCGGATGCCCATAGGTTCGACCGTCACCCTGCACTCCGACGCTCCGAACGTCGGCGAGCAGCACGACGGGCATCTGCCAGACCTCGTTGTCCAGTCCGGCCGCTGTCAGTTCCGCACGGGCGATGGCATCTGCCCGGCGCAGCAGGTCAAGCCGTTCCTGGGTTACGTCGCCGACAATCCTGATTCCCAGACCTGGGCCGGGGAACGGCTGTCGACCCACAATTTCGGCGGGCAGCCCAAGCTGCGCGCCGACCGCCCGGACCTCGTCCTTGAACAGGGCACGAAGGGGTTCGACGAGTTCAAACTGCAGGTCCTCGGGAAGACCCCCCACATTGTGGTGGCTCTTGATGTTCGCAGCACCTTCGCCGCCACCGGACTCAACGACGTCGGGGTAAAGGGTGCCCTGCACCAGGAAGCGGATCTTTTCACCGTGTGCTTGAGCCTCGGCGATGATCGCCCGCTCGGCTTCCTCGAAAGCGCGAATGAACTCGCGGCCGATGATCTTGCGCTTGGTTTCAGGATCGCTGACCCCAGCCAGTGCGTCCAGGAACCGCTTTTGTTCATTGGCTACGTAGAGGTTGACGCCGGTCGCAGCAACGAAGTCACGCTCGACCTGCTCTGCTTCCCCCTCGCGGAGCAGACCGTGATCCACGAATACGCAGGTCAGCTGGTCGCCCACAGCCCGCTGCACCAGGGCTGCGGCGACGGCGGAGTCAACCCCTCCGGAGAGCCCGCAGATGACGCGCGCGTCCCCCACCTGCTCGCGGATGCGGTCTACCTGCTCTTCAAGAATGTTGCCGGTGGTCCAGTTGGCGTCAAGCCGTGCGCCCTTGAACAGGAAGTTTTCCAGCACCTGCTGCCCGTGGTCCGAATGTTTCACTTCAGGGTGCCACTGCACGCCGTAGAGGCGCCGTTTTTCGTCGGCGAAGGCAGCAACCGGGGCACCAGCGGTGCTGGCCAGAACCTCGAATCCATCGGGTGCGGCCTGAACGCTATCGCCGTGGCTCATCCAGGCGTTCTGGTGCTCGGGGACACCGTCGAGCAACGATCCCCCGACGCCGGACGCTGCGACGTCGGTGGAGCCGTACTCCCGAAGCCCGGTCTTCGCGACCGTACCGCCCAGGGCTGAGGCCATGGCCTGGAAGCCGTAGCAGATTCCCAGGACGGGCACGCCTGCCGAGAACAGCTCGGGGTCAACCCGAGGTGCACCCTCGGCATAGACGCTCGAGGGACCGCCCGACAGGATGATCGCCACCGGGTTTTTGGCCAGCAGATCGGCTGTTTTGAGGGTGTGCGGCACCACCTCGGAGTAAACGTCCGCGTCACGGACCCGGCGGGCAATGAGCTGGGCATACTGGGCGCCGTAGTCCACCACCAGCACCGGCCGGTGGCTGGTTTCGGAGATCTCCTCGAGGGGGGTGGCGGTGGCTTCGGCTTGGCCTGAAACTCCGGGTCCGGGTGCGGGAATAGTCACGCATCAACAATAGTCGCCATGGGCACCCGACCGCACATTGCGACGGCCCGATATCGCTAGTACCGAGACGCTGCCTCGGGGTGGGCGGCGAGCTCCTGCTCTACCTGACGGTGGATCCGGCGTTCAACAATGAAGGACAGCAACGGCACAACCCCACCCAGGGCCATCACCAGGAACTGTTTGAACGGCCAGCGCATCATCTGCCACAACCGGAAATCAGCGATCAGGTACACCACGTACATCCAGCCATGCACGATCAGCACAGTGGTGGAAAAGTTGAACCCTTCGGCGGAATCCGAGAACTCCTTGTCAGTCAGGGACAGCAGCCCCTCGGGTCCGCCGATCATGATGTGGGATTGCATGCCGTAGGCGGCAATCATCTCCACGACCACCAGCAGCAGCATGATCCCGGTGGCGTAGGCCAGCACCTTGTAGAACTTCACGGCGGAGAGAATCTGGGCGTGGGTGCCGCCGAACCGTCGCTTGGTTTTCTTAGCGGTACCAGCTCTGCCGTCGATGGATTTGTTGACGTCTGGCGTGCTCACTGTCGTACCTCATTCGTAGTTGTTTCACGCTCGGACGGGGCGACTTCTTCCGCCTCGTCATCTTCTGCTTCTTCGAGGGTGCGCCGGTAATCATCAGCCACCAGGCGCCACCAGAGGAAGAAGGCGAACCCGGCAAAGACAAACCATTCCACGGCGTAGAAGATGTTCAGCCAGTTCAGCGGGGTCTCCTGCGGCTGGGGACCGACTGTGACGACCTCCAGTGGATCCTCGGGTGCCTGCTGCGCTCCAGCCAGCGTGGTGCTTGTTGAGACGACGAAGCCGGAGTAGATGGCCCGGTCCCACCGGTTGGTGAGGTCGGCAGTCGCGAGGGTGGGAATCTGGCCAGCGACTGGTCGCTCGGCGACCGGGCCCTCAGCTGGAAGCAGCCGCCCGATCACGGAGCCTGGACCTACCAGCTCAGGCACCTCAATCGCCGCTGTGGCGTCGGCGATCCAACCGTGCACCACCGGAATTACTGTCTGCTCGTCGAAACCGGTCACCGCCACCGTGGTCCCCTGATCGACCGCAAAGGCCGAGATCAACCAGAACCCCGCCCGGTCTTCCTGAAGCCGATCCTGCACCAACACCGTGGTGTCAGCGAGAAACTCGCCATCCATGGTGATCATCTGGTCCGCGACCGGCGCTGTCATGGGGACACCCGGGCTAAAAACGTCGGTTAGCGGTTGTACCTGCTCGGTGGCGCTCTCTGGGGGCGGCGCTTCACCGGACGAGTTGGAGAACTGCCATTGGCTCAAAAGCACAAAGACTCCCGCAATCACCATGGCGAGGATCAGTGAAAGGATCCAACGGGGTTTCAGCGCGGTTTTGAGCACACCTTAACGGTACTTCGTCACCGTGTAGAAAACCGAATGCACCCGAGAATTCCCAACCGGCCAGCAGTGGGCAATTTAGTGATTGGGAAGTGTCTACCACTTGGGTGCGAAGGCGCTAGGATGGTTGATCGTGCGCTCGTATCCCTACCCTGACCCCGGCCCTCCGGACCTCCGCTCCCCTTCCCGCTATCTGCTCTGGCTCGCATCGAAGCAAAAAGCAACTCTTCTGGCCGGAGTAGTGTTCGGCACTGCCTGGATGGTCGCCCAGGCTGTAATGCCCTATGTGCTGGGCCGGGCCATCGATGAAGGCGTGGTGGCAGGCGACTTCGACCGGCTCCTGCTGTGGGTGGGCGTCCTGATCCTCCTGACCGTCGTGCAGGCAGTCGCAGGCACTCTCGAGCACCGCACGGCAATCAGCGGCTGGCTGCAGGCGGCCTTCCATTCGATCCGTTTGATCGGCTACAAGATCACCCGTACCGGGGATGCTTTGCCGCGGCGGCTCTCCACCGGTGAGGTGGTTTCAACTGCGGCCTCGGACGCCACCCGGTTGGGCGAGATTTACGCGGTATCGGCCCGGCTGGCCGGCTCCATCATGGCCTGGCTGGTGGTCTGTGTGCTCATTTCACAAACCTCC
Organism: Arthrobacter sp. TMT4-20; assembly: GCF_054510775.1. Taxonomy (NCBI): domain Bacteria; kingdom Bacillati; phylum Actinomycetota; class Actinomycetes; order Micrococcales; family Micrococcaceae; genus Arthrobacter; species Arthrobacter sp. TMT4-20. Next base: position 465,085 of record NZ_JBTNDW010000001.1, read on the forward strand.
CTCCTGCTCGGTCTGATCGTCCTGATCGGTGTTCCTGCGTGCTGCGGCCTCCTGCTCTTCGTGGTCCGCCCCCTCCAGGCCCGTCAGCGTGAACAACGCGAAGCGTCCGGCAAGATGACCGCCGTCGGCGCCGATACGGTGGCCGGGCTCCGGGTGCTCAGAGGAATCGGCGGTGAGCACATTTTCGTGAACCGCTACCGTCAGCACTCCGCGAAAACCCGGGACTCTGGCATCCGTGTTGCGTACTCCCTGGCCGATCTCGAAGCTTCCCAGGTATTCATTGCCGGGGCCTTCAGCGTGCTGTTCACCTGGGTCGGCGCCAATCTGGCCCTCGCCGGCGAGATCGAGCCGGGACAGCTGGTGGCGCTCTACGGCTATTCGATCTTCCTCATGACTCCGATTCGCGCGGCTGCCGACAGCGTGGCCCGCTTCATCCGGGCACATGTTGGTGCCCGCAAGATTATCGCCGTTCTCGTCGTCGAACCCGACGTAACTGACAGGGACACCACTTCCCCAGCACCACCCCCCGGCGCTACGCTGCACGACGCCAGCACCGGCGTGCTCATCCACCCCGGTCGGATGACCGCGGTGGTGTCGGTGGACACCGCCGCGTCAGCCGATCTGGCAACCCGGCTGGGCCGGTTTGAGGACGAGGTGCTCCACCTCGCCGAAGTCCGCTGGGGTGCCGAACCGTTACACAACATCGCACTGCAGGACATCCGCCAGCGGATCGTGGTGAGCGAGGCGAACCCCCAGCTTTTCACCGGCTCCCTGCGCTCCGAATTGGATCCACAGGCGAGGCATGATGACACGCGCATTCTTGCCGCCCTGGACGCCTCCAGTGCACTGGACATCCTCGACGGAATCGACGACGGCCTGGACCACGAGGTGACCGAGCGCGGCAGGGGCTTTTCGGGTGGGCAGCGTCAGCGCCTGGTCCTCGCTCGCGCCCTGCTGACTGAGGCCGAGACGCTGGTGCTGATCGAACCAACCAGCGCCGTCGATGCCCATACCGAGTCCAGGATCGCTGCCCGGCTGAAGGGCCTGCGGGGCGGCGCCGACCAGACCACGGTTGTGGTGACGGCCAGCCCGCTGATGCTCGGCGTCATGGACCACGTCATTTACCTTGAGGATGGCCGTGTGGCCGCTGAAGGAACGCACCTGGAGCTGCTGACCAGCCAGCCCGCCTACCGAAACGTGGTAATCCGAAGTGAGTGAAACAACTGCCGCTCCCGACCCGACCGGGAAGCTTCCGGTTGCGGACCCGCCCCAGGTTCGAGCCGAAGCCGCGCGGCTAATCAGGCACCACCGCGGCGGACTTTCCCGCGTCATTGCGCTTTATGTTGGGTCTGCCATCGCCGGACTGGTGGGACCAGTACTACTCGGTCGAGTGGTCGACGCCGTGGTCGAGGGAACCACTTCGGACTATATTGCGGTCATTTCGCTGATCATGCTGGGGTTCCTGATAGTTCAGGCCCTCCTGCGACGACTGGCCGTCCGGGCCGGAATGGTGTTCGGGGAAACGGTTTTCGCCGAACTGCGCGAGGACTTCATGAAACAGGTCACCTCGCTGCCGCTGTCCACCGTGGAAAAGGCCGGAACCGGTGACCTCGTATCCCGCACCACCAACGACGTCGACGCCGTCTCCCACACTGTGCGGTTCGGTGTGCCCCAGGTGGTGGTGTCGATAGTGACCATCCTGCTGACCATCGGCGCAGCAGTGATCACCTCGCCGATCCTCGCACTGGCTCTATTGGTCGGCCTCCCCGTGCTGTATCCGGTGACCCGGTGGTACCTCAAGCGAAGCTCGGCTGGTTACCAGAAGGAACGGGAAACCTACGCCGTCGTGAACGGCTCGATCACCGAAACCATCGAGGGCGCCCGCACGGTAGACGCTCTTGGGCTGGGTGCGCTGCGCCGGGACCGCATCGATGGAGCGTTGACGGACAGCTACCGGGCCGAGCGGTACACCCTCTGGCTGCGCACTGTGCTTTTCCCGGCAGCCGACTTTGCCTTCTGGCTGCCGGTGGCGGGTGTGCTGCTCTGGGGCGGCTGGCTCGCCTCCCTCGACGTCGTTACCCCCGGCGTCGTAGCAACGGTTGCCTTGTTTGCCGTGCGGCTCATTGATCCGGTGGATCTCCTGATCATGTGGACCGACGAAATTCAGGTGGGTGCCGCATCGCTGGCGCGCATCGTAGGGATCAAGGAGGTTCGGCCGGATCGGCACGCCACCGATAATGAGCCGTTGAACGACGACATCCTCGTATCCAAGGCACGGTACGCTTACCGCCCCGGCCACGACGTCCTGCATGGTGTGGATCTGCAGTTACGTCGGGGGGAACGGCTGGCAATGGTCGGGCCCTCAGGCGCTGGTAAGTCCACCCTGGGACGGTTGATTGCCGGGATTCACCCGCCCACCGCCGGTTCGGTCACCGTCGGAGACGTGCCCCTGGTTGATCGTCCCCTCGACGCGCTGCGCCGTGAGGTGGCACTGGTCACTCAGGAACACCATGTGTTTGTCGGATCCCTGGCGGACAACATCCGCCTCGGTAAGGACGATGCGACGCAGGCGCAACTCGAACAGGCCCTGGACGACGTCGGGGCGCTGGGTTGGGCGCGCGCCCTACCGCTCGGACTCGAAACCGAAGTGGGTTCCGGCGCGCACGAGCTAACCCCAGCCCAGGCCCAGGAACTTGCACTCGCGCGGCTGGTCCTCGCCGACCCGCACACACTGGTCCTGGATGAGGCAACCTCATTGATCGATCCGCAGGCCGCCCGCGATCTGGAACGCTCGCTGAACGCGGTACTGGAGGGGCGGACCGTGGTGGCCATTGCCCACCGCCTGCATACGGCTCACGACGCCGATCGGGTGGCCATCGTGGAGAACGGCAACATCACCGAGCTCGGCTCGCACGATGAGCTGCTCGCCCTTGATGGTTCCTATGCGGCGTTGTGGAAGTCATGGCGGTCCGAATGACGACCGCCATGACAACGGGCTTCTCGCAGACGGCTCAGTGGTCGAAGAACACCAGTGAGGAATTGATCAACTCGGCGATTACCTCGGTGTCGTGGGCACGCCTGAGTGATTCCCTGAAGTTCTCCTTGAACAGGGACCGCGCCAGCGTGGCCAGCACCTCGAGGTGTTCCGAGAAGGACTGCGACGGCGTGGCGATCAGCAGGACCAGCGTCGCCGGTCCGTCCACTGCCCCGAAGTCGAGGCTGTGGCCATATTTGGTGACGCCCACCGCGATACTGGTCTGGTTAACGTAGTCGCTGCGCGCGTGCGGCAGCCCTACCCCACCCGGCAGCCCGGTAGCCATCTGGTGTTCCCTCGAATTGACCTGCGCAAGGAACCCCTCGAGCTGCGAGATACGCCCCGCCTCGAACAGTTTGGTGGCAAGCTGTTCCGTCGCCGCTTCCTTGTCGGCGGCAACCATCTCCAGGATCACCAGATCAGGGGTGGTCAAAACGGCATCGGTGAATTCCAGGGATCGCTCGGTCATGGTAGACCTCTCGCGGGTTGCATTGGGCAGGCGGCACGGCGTCCAGACCGCGGTCCTAGCTTAGCGGCACAATATCTTCGACTCCCATCCGGGCATTGTCTGCCAGGACGTCGTCGGGCTGCTCCTGACTCAGCCGCTCGGCTTCTACCCGGGCGAGGTAGTGTTTGACCTCGCGGTCCACCTGGGCGTCGCTCCAGTCGAGGAACGGCGCCATCAGCGACGCGACCTCAGGAGCCGCCGACACGCCACGGTCCCAGGATTCAATGGAGATCCTGGTGCGGCGGGTGAGGACGTCGTCGACATGGCGCGCGTTCTCATGGGTTACCGCGTAGACCACTTCAGCTCCAAGATAGTCATCTGCCCCTGGCAACGGCTCGCCGAGGCTCCTGTCCTCGCGGATCAGCGCGAGAATGTCCTCCGCATGGCTTCCATAGCGCTGCAGGAGGTGTTCCACCCGTGCCACGTGGACACCCGACTGGTCGGCCATCCTGGCACGCTTGTTCCATGCCGCCTTGTACCCTTCAGCGCCCAGCAGCGGAACGGTTTCGGTGCAGCTGGCGGGGACCCGCTCGTCCAGTGCCCGGGTCGCCTCATCCACCGCGTCCTTGGCCATCACCCGGTAGGTGGTCCACTTGCCCCCAGCGACGACCACGAGGCCCGGAACCGGGTGCGCGACCACGTGCTCCCGTGAAAGTTTCGCCGTGGAGTCACTTTCGCCAGCCAGAAGCGGCCGCAGCCCGGCGTACACACCCTCGACGTCTTCCCGGGTGAGCGGGCGGCGCAACACCTTATTGACATGCTCCAGGATGTAGTCGATGTCCTTGGAGGACGCGGCCGGGTGCGCCTTATCCAGGTCCCAGTCGGTGTCGGTGGTTCCGATGATCCAGTGACGACCCCAGGGGATAACGAACAGGACGGACTTCTCGGTGCGCAGGATCAGTCCCACTGTGGACTGGAAGCGGTCCCGCGGAACGACGAGGTGGATGCCCTTTGAGGCCCTGACCTTCATCTGGCCGCGGTCGGTGACCATAGCCTGGGTTTCGTCGGTCCAGACGCCCGTGGCATTGATGACCTGCTTCGCGCGGATGTCGAACTGTTCGCCGGTTTCCTGGTCCTTGACGCGGGCTCCGACCACACGTTCACCCTCGCGGAGGAAATCTACTACCGTCACCCGGTTGGCGACTTTGGCCCCGTAGTGATCTGCGGTCCGCACCATGTTGACCACATACCGCGCGTCGTCCACCTGGGCGTCGTAATAGCGGATGGAGCCCACCATTGCGTCTTCTTTAAGGCTGGGGGCGGCCCGGAGGGTCCCGCGACGGGAAAGGTGCTTGTGCATGGGGACGCCCCGCGAGTTGCCTGAGGTCATGCCCATGGTGTCGTACAGCAAGATTCCGGCACCCACATAGGGGCGCTCGAAGAACCGCTTGGTGAGCGGGTAGAGGAACGGTACCGGTCGGACCAGGTGCGGTGCGATTCGCTGGATCAGCAGGCCGCGTTCTTTGAGGGCCTCCTGTACCAGCGCGAAGTCGAGCATTTCGAGGTACCGCAGACCACCGTGGATCAGCTTCGATGACCGTGAGGAAGTGCCTGATGCCCAGTCGCGGGCTTCAACCATCCCCACGTCCAGTCCGCGGGTCACGGCGTCGAGCGCCGATCCAGCGCCGACGACGCCGCCGCCTACGATCAGGATGTCCAACTCTCTACCGGACTCCGAGGTGGCTTTCAACGCTGCTAGCGCGTCTTCACGGTTCTTCGGGCTCAGTGCTCCTGATGACATGGCGGCGATCCTTCGTCGGGTTCGATACTACGTCCCCCAACCTTAGCAATCAGCCGTTGGAAATGTAGGGGGAAAGAACTACTTCCACCCGCTGGAACTCCTTGAGGTCCGAGTAGCCGGTGGTGGCCATCGCCCGGCGCAGGGCGCCAATCACATTGGAGGTTCCATCCGTGTGATGCGACGGCCCCCACAGCACCTCCTTGAGCGGACCCACCGTGCCAATCTTGACCCTGTCGCCGCGGGGTAGTTCGTCGTGGTGAGCCTCCTGGCCCCAGTGCCAGCCCTGTCCCGGCGCTTCCTCGGCGCGGGCCAGTGCCGAACCGAGCATGACCGCGTCGGCACCCATCGCGATGGCTTTGACGATGTCACCGCTGGCACCCATCCCGCCATCCGCGATCACGTGCACGTAGCGACCGCCTGATTCATCCATGTAATCCCGCCGTGCGGCTGCTACGTCCGAAATGGCCGAAGCCAGCGGTGAGTGGATGCCCAGGGCGCGTCGCGTCGTCGTCGTCGCACCCCCGCCAAACCCGACCAGCACGCCGGCAGCACCGGTGCGCATCAGGTGCAGCGCCGGGGTGTAACCGGCGGCTCCTCCGACGATGACCGGGACGTCGAGCTCATAAATGAACTGTTTGAGGTTCAGGGGTCGGTCGTCCTTGGAGACGTGCTCGGCGGAGACCGTGGTGCCACGGATCACGAAGATATCGACCCCGGCGGCGAGGACGGTCTTGTAGAACTGCTGGGTGCGTTGGGGTGTCAGAGAGCCGGCCACCGTGACCCCGGCCTCGCGCATTTCGGCGAGCCTGCTGGTGATCAGGCCCTCCTGGATTGGCGCGTTGTAAATTTCCTGCATCCGGCGGGTGGCCGCCGGACTGAAATTCTCGGTGCTCAGGTTCGCGATCTCGTCCAGCATGGGCTGGGGATCCTCATAGCGGGTCCACAAACCCTCAAGGTTGAGCACGCCAAGACCGCCCAGCCGCCCCATGGCAATGGCGGTCTCCGGTGACATCACGGAATCCATCGGTGCGGCGATGACTGGCATTTCGAACTGGTAGGCGTCGATCTGCCATTGCACGGACACGTCATGGGGGTCACGGGTGCGGCGGGACGGAACCACCGCTACGTCATCGAGGGAGTACGCCCTGCGTCCGCGCTTGCCTCGGCCAATTTCAATCTCGTTAGTCACCTGACAAGGTTATCCCAGGGCGACACGCAAGGACTCCGCGGCGGGTTTCCCGGCGTTCAGCCGGCCTTTCGCCCTGAATTAGGGGGCTCCACCCACCAGATCCCACCAGAAGGTGATAAGCCTACTTTCTTTTCGCCCCACAAGAGGGCTAGGGTGGATGGCATCCCCGACATCGCATCCCGGACATGGGAGCCTACCTGGTACCGGTCCTCCGATCTCACTAGTGAAGGAGTTGTCGACATGCAGGAGCTGGAGCAATGGCCCACCGGGAGGCTATTAACCACCGCGGCGCGACTGGTCGACCATGCCTGGAACGCGGGGCTGGTTGACCTCGGACTCACCCATGCCGGGTACACCGCGCTGCGGGTGTTGCAGGATTACGGCCCGATCAATCAGACCAAGCTGGCTCAGCTGATTCGTGTACAGAATCAGACCATGGGTAAAACCATCGAGAAGCTTCAGGTGAATGGCTACGTCAATCGCGTCCGGGGCGAAGTGGACCAGCGAATCCAGATGGTTTCAGTTTCCGACGCCGGTAGGAGCGCGCTGGTCAGTGCACTCAAGATCGAACAGAACCTCATCGCCGGTGGCGGGCTGCTCTCCGACACCCTCAGGGCGGAGCTGCGCAACCTGATCGAAGAATTGGGTGCAGGACGCAACGGTGGCGCTCAGGCCGCAGGCTAATATTTCGCAGCCCTTTCGACGTAGACTGCCGTGTGCAGGGATTATCCGAGCACATTCTTCGAAAGGCAGAGGCTTATGGGCGACAAAAGTAGGCTTTCACCGGAGCAGCCCTTCCCGGCGGACCTGGCTCCCCTGGAGGATAGCCAGGTTGAAATTCTGAACAGCAAAATCCACCGTCAGCTGGACACCGAATACACCACGGATCACGAGCCCGATCCGGAAACCGAGTCCCGCTACGAGGAGCTCAGGGCCGAACTTGACTACCGAGCCGCGGACCATCAACTGCCCGTGGACGGACGAGACGCGTTTGCCACCTCGGCTCAGGAGCCGAAGGACAAGACCTCGGCTTAGGGCTTGCCGATCAGGTTTCAGTAACGGTGTTCGGGTCAAGCCCAAGCTGGCTCTCAAACATCCTGAAATACCGGCCACGGAGATTCACGAGTTCATCGTGGGTTCCCGACTCCGCGATCTGCCCATCCTCCAGCATGTAAATGATGTCGGCTTTCTCGATGGTCGCCAGCCGGTGGCTGATGGCAATAATCGTGTGTTCCCGGTCGGCAAAGAGCCGGCCGAAGATGCGGTGTTCGGCAAGCGCGTCGATCGCCGAGGTGGGCTCGTCCATCACGATGAACGGGGCACCGCGGTAGAAGTTGCGGGCCATCGCCAGTCGCTGCCATTGCCCGCCGGACAGCCCACTCCCCTTCCGTCCACGGGGGTCTTCCATCCAGTTGCTGACATGGCTTTCGAACCCGTTCGGGAGGCGACTGATGAAGTCGCTGGCCTCGGCGTCGCGGGCGGCCCGCTCGATCCGTGTATCGTCCCGTGGCAATGACACATCCCCGAAGTAAATGTTGTTGGCCGCCGTTGCGAATTCGTACTTGAGGAAATCCTGCGACATCACCGCGAGATGCCGATGCCATGAGCTGATGTCCAGACCCCTCAGGTCCTGCCCATCCAGCAGCACCTTGCCCGACTCCGGCTGGTACAGCCCGGCCAGAACGCGGATCAGGGTCGACTTTCCCGCACCGTTTTCCCCGACAATGGCTATGTGCTGTCCCTTCCGGATGCTCAGGGAAATGCCCTTCAGCACCCGAACTGACCCACCGGTGTAGGTGTAGGAAATATTCTCCAACGTCACCTCAGCCGGGGCTTTGGCCAGCACCTCTCCACCGCCGACGGCCGTGGGGTATTTCATGAATTCCTCGTAGTCCTTGAGGTTCGCGAGGTCCTCATCGATTGAACTGAGTGAAGTGACCAGCGAATTGGCGGTCGTAAGGGCGCGGCTGACAATCTGCTGGATGTAGAGGAACTGTCCCACCGGCTGTGCCCGGGCAATGATTTGACCTACCACCCAGATCAGGGCCACCACTTCGGCGCCGTATTGAAGTGCATCGGCAGCCAGTTGTTTGGGAATGTACCGCTTTTGGAACTCCAGTCGGCGGAGTTCGTCGGCATCGCGGAGGCGGGACCGCAGGTCCATCAGGTAGCCCACGATGCCGTAGAGCCTCATCTCGGCAATATGTTGCGGCCGAATCAGGTTCGTTTCTATCAGCCGACGCTGCCGGCGTGAATCCACCTGGGTATTCCAGTGGGCCATTTGTTCGCGGGATAGCTTGAACTGTAGGTAGACGCTCGGGATGATCGCGATCAGTACGATCAGTGCGACCCACCAGCTGACCAGCAGGAGCGCGCCGATGGCCAGGACCACCGAGGCTAGCTGGGTGAAGATCGCAGCGATCCGGTCGAGAACGCGCGCATAGGAATCCGAGAACCGTTTGGCCCGGTCGTACAGGTCAACGGTGTCCTTGTCGTCGTACCGCCAGAACTCGAGCGCGAGAAACCGTTCGTACATCAGGTCACCCACCACCGCTCCCACCCTGAAGCTCATGACCTGCTGGATATACCGGTCCACGCTGGTGAAGGCGCCCCAAAACAATCCCAGGCCGGCGGTGATCAGCACATAGAGCACTGCCTGCTGGCCGGCGTCGGGATTCCCGGCGTAGGCCTCGGCAAGCGCGGTCGTGGTCAGCGCGGCGAAATAGGTGGTCACCAGCGGGAGGACAGCCGCGATCAGCGACCCCACGACCTTCATGACGACGGCGCCCGGTGACGCTCTGAAGCTCACTCTCAGGACCTGTCCGACGGCGCGCGCGTAGGGTCTCAGGGAAAGCCTCGGTCGAGGGACCCGGGGTGGGCGGAGCTCATCATCTGTCATGGATCCTCACCGTTCTGCCGGGACCCATGCATGCTGCTGACCCGCGCCCGGTGCGTTACTTGCTGCCGTAGTTCGGAGCCTCGACGGTCATCTGGATGTCGTGGGGGTGCGACTCCTTCAAGCCGGCGGAAGTGATACGGACAAACTTGCCCTTTGCCTTCAGCTCTCCGATGGTGCGGGCACCCGTGTAGAACATGGTCTGACGCAGTCCCCCGACCAGTTGGTAGGCGACGGACTCGAGCGGTCCGCGGTAGGCAACGCGGCCTTCGACGCCTTCGGGGATCAGCTTGTCGTCCCCTGTGACGTCGGCCTGGAAGTAGCGGTCCTTCGAGTAGGACGTATTCTTTCCGCGGGTCTGCATGGCGCCGAGGGAACCCATGCCACGGTAGGTCTTGTACTGCTTGCCGTTCACGAAGATCAGTTCGCCAGGGGCTTCGGCCGAGCCGGCCAGCAGCGAGCCGAGCATGACGGTGTCGGCGCCGGCGACCAGCGCCTTGCCGATGTCGCCCGAGTACTGGAGTCCGCCGTCGGCGATCACGGGCACCCCTGCCGGGATGGCAGCCTTGGCTGATTCATAGATGGCGGTCACCTGGGGTACGCCAACGCCCGCCACCACTCGAGTGGTGCAGATGGATCCTGGGCCTACCCCGACCTTGATACCGTCGGCGCCGGCGTCGATCAGCGCCTGGGCGCCGTCCCGTGTTGCTGCCTGGCCACCGATGATGTCGACGTGAGCCACTGATCGTTCGGCTTTGAGCCGGGCAATCATCTCGAGGACACCGGCACTGTGCCCGTTGGCGGTGTCAACGAACAGGGCGTCAACTCCGGCGTCCACGAGGGCCATGGCTCGATCCCAGCCATCACCGAAGAAGCCGATAGCGGCGCCGACCCGCAGCCGGCCTTCGTCGTCCTTCGTGGAGAGCGGATACTGCTCGGCTTTTGTAAAGTCCTTAACAGTTATCAGTCCTCGAAGGATGCCTTCTCCGTCGACGAGCGGAAGCTTTTCAATTTTGTTCTTGGCCAGCAGCCCGATCGCGTCCTCACCACTGATTCCGACCTGCCCGGTCACCAGCGGCATGGGAGTCATGACCGCGCGCACCAGGCGGTGTGGCCACTCATGTTCGGAGACGAATCGGGTATCACGATTGGTGACGATGCCGAGCAGATGCCCGGCGTCGTCGACGACGGGAAGACCCGACACCCGATAGTGGCCGCATAGTTCGTCCAGCTCAGCAAGGGTGGCATCGGGTCCGATGGTGACCGGATGAGCGATCATGCCGGACTCGCTGCGCTTGACCCGGTCCACCTGCTCCGCCTGATCCTGGATCGACAGGTTCCGGTGGATCACGCCGAGGCCGCCCTGTCGGGCCATTGCCACGGCCATGCGTGCCTCGGTGACGGTGTCCATTGCCGAGGACAACAGCGGGGTCTGAACGGTAATGCGCTTGGAAACGCGCGAACTGGTGTCAGCCTCGGACGGGATCACATCGGTGAGGCCGGGCAGGAGCAGGACGTCGTCGTACGTCAGGCCAACGAATCCGAATGGGTCATGGGTTTCGTTGCGCTGGGACGGCTGGGTCACTGCATCGCCTCTTTCTCAGATGGTCTGTGGGTAGAAGCTGGCCGAGGGATATTCGAATTGCCAGACTCTCATCCTAAAACGATTGCCGGGTGCACCCTATTCCGGGAGCGTGCGATTCGACACAGCCCGGATGGATCAGGAATGGAGCAGAGCATCAATCTGGTGGGTTATCAGCCGATAGTAGGAGCTGGAGTGGATAGGGAGAACTGCCCACCAGATGGCAGCACCCCCGGTCCGAGGACCGGGGGTGCTGCCATGTCTGTCTAGCCCTTGAGGGGACTAGTGGCTGTGACCTTCTTCGTCGTCGCTCTCTGGCTTCTCGACCACAAGTGTTTCGGTGGTGAGAATCAGGGCCGCGATCGAGGCCGCGTTCCGGAGTGCTGAACGGGTGACCTTGACGGGGTCGATGATGCCGGCGTCGATGAGGTTTTCGTAGTCACCGGTGACAGCGTTGAAGCCGTGTCCGGGCTCGAGTTCCTCGACGCGATGCACCACAACGTAGCCTTCGTGGCCAGCGTTCTCAGCGATCCAGCGCAGTGGCTGGGCCAAGGCGCGTCGCACCAGGTTGATTGCGGTTGCGGCGTCGCCTTCGAGGGCGAGTACCGAAGCGTCAGTGTCCAGCGCCTTCGAGGCGTGGATCAGCGCCGCGCCGCCGCCGGCAACAATGCCCTCATCGAGAGCTGCACGTGTCGCTGACACGGCGTCCTCAATGCGGTGCTTCTTTTCCTTGAGCTCAACCTCGGTGGCTGCGCCAACCTTGATGACTCCGATACCGCCGGCCAGCTTGGCCAGGCGTTCCTGAAGCTTCTCGCGGTCCCAATCAGAATCGGTGCGCTCAACCTCGGCACGGATCTGGGCTACGCGGTCCGCAACATCGGACTCGCTGCCGATGCCGTCAACGATCGTGGTGGTGTCCTTGGTAACGGTGATCCGGCGAGCGGAACCCAGCACCTCAAGGCCTACCTGGTCCAGCTTGAGGCCGAGGTCTGGTGAAACAACCTGGGCACCGGTCAGCGTGGCGATGTCCTGCAGCATTGCCTTGCGGCGGTCGCCGAAGCCTGGCGCCTTGACGGCAACCACGTTCAGGGTGCCGCGGATCTTGTTGACTACCAGGGTGGACAACGCTTCGCCGTCAATATCCTCAGCAATGATGAAGAGGGGCTTGCCGGCCTGCAGCGCCTTCTCCAGCAGCGGCAGGAATTCCTGCAGTGAGGAGATTTTGCCGGAGTTGATCAGGATCAGTGCGTCTTCGAGCACTGCTTCCTGGCGTTCGGCGTCGGTGATGAAGTAGGGGCTGAGGAAGCCCTTGTCGAACTGCATGCCCTCGGTGAGCACGAGTTCGGTCTGGGTGCTGGAGGACTCCTCGATGGTGATAACGCCATCCTTGCCGACCTTCTCGAAGGCTTCAGCGATGAGCTCGCCGACCTCTGAGCTCTGGGCGGAGATGGAGGCGACGCTGGCGGTCTGCTGACCGACAACTTCGCGGGCATTCTCGAGCAGGCGGGCAGCAACGGCCTCGATGGAGACCTCAATGCCACGCTTCAGCTGCGATGGGGCAGCGCCGGCTGCGACATTCCGCAGGCCTTCGGTGACCAGTGCCTGTGCCAGCACCGTCGCGGTGGTGGTGCCGTCACCGGCGATGTCGTTGGTCTTGGTGGCCACTTCCTTGGCGAACTGAGCACCAAGGTTCTCGAACGGATCGTCCAGTTCGATTTCGCGGGCGATGGTCACGCCGTCGTTGGTGATGGTGGGGGCGCCCCACTTCTTGTCCAGCACGACGTTGCGGCCGCGGGGGCCGAGCGTCACCTTGACGGTGTCAGCCAACTTGTTGACTCCCGCTTCCAGCGCGCGGCGTGCAGCGTCGTCAAACTTCAACTGCTTTGCCATGATGTGTTCCTCTTCCATTGTGCAAATACTGCTTGTGAAAAACCTGGTGGTTCTTGGTACGTCTTCACGCACCGACGAGAGAACCCCGGCCTGTGTGGCCGGGGTTCTCTCGAGTGAAACTATTTAACGACGATCGCCAGAACGTCGCGGGCTGAGAGTACGAGGTACTCTGCGCCGGCGTGCTTGACTTCGGTTCCGCCGTACTTCGAGTAGATGACAATGTCGCCTTCGGCTACATCTACAGGCACGCGGTTTCCGTTATCGTCAACGCGGCCTGGGCCTACTGCAACAACTTCGCCCTCCTGGGGCTTTTCCTTGGCAGTATCCGGGATTACCAGACCCGACGCAGTGGTCTGCTCGGCTTCCAGTGGGCGGACAACAATACGATCCTCAAGAGGCTTAATAGAGACCGGCACGCGGACCTCTCCTTCGCTTGGGTGACAAATGGAATTAAGGCCTTCGGATGGCGCTGACCGTCGTCGCGGTGCCGGCTCACGCTTCCCTGAAGGAGTTAGCACCCTCATGGTGAGAGTGCCAAGTCTGACTTTATGCATTGGTTAGCACTCGGTCAAGGCGAGTGCCAGATTGCGCTGCCAGCGCAGCCCGGTTTCCGACCGGTTTATCCCAGGAATTCATTTCCAGGGGTTCAGCGGCCAGGCCGTGCTCCGACCGCGCTTCGACGCCGTTAGACTCCGCCCAGTAGACTGGGGAACTGGCCAGCAATGGCATTCCCACCACTTTCGAAAGCAGTTTCGTGACCCAGCAGGTACAGGCCTCCACCCAGCGCCACACTGGCATCGCCCAGGAGGCGTCCCGCCGTCGTACATTCGCCGTCATTTCTCACCCCGATGCCGGCAAATCGACCCTGACCGAAGCCTTGGCCCTTCACGCCCGCGTGATCGGCACGGCCGGTGCCACCAACGGCAAGGAGAACCGCCGGGAGACCGTATCCGACTGGATGCAGATGGAGAAGGACCGCGGCATTTCCATCAGCTCCACGGCGCTGCAGTTCTCCTACCGGGACACGGTCATCAACCTGCTGGACACCCCCGGCCACTCGGACTTCTCCGAGGACACGTACCGGGTGCTGGCCGCCGTGGACTGCGCGGTCATGCTGATCGACGCAGCAAAGGGCCTTGAGACCCAGACCATGAAGCTGTTCGAGGTCTGTCGGCAACGCAACATTCCCATCATCACGGTGATCAACAAATGGGACCGACCCGGGCTGGATGCTTTGGCACTCATGGACGAAATCACCGAGCGCACCGGGCTGATTCCGATGCCGCTGACCTGGGCCGTGGGTTTCGCCGGCGACTTCCGCGGCGTGTGGGACCTCAAGCGTGACGAGTTTGTTCGTTTCACCCGCAAGAACGCCGGTGCTTCCCTTGCCGTCGAAGAGCACCTGAGCCCAGCCGAAGCCTTGGCACAGGAGGGCGACGCCTGGACGGACGCCCTCGACGAAGCGTCGCTGGTCATCGAGTCGAACCAGCCGTTCGATCTGGAAAGCTTCCACGCCGGTACGGGCACCCCGGTGTTGTTCTCGTCAGCAGTTCTGAACTTTGGCGTCCAGCACATCCTGGACGCCCTGGTCGACCTGGCACCAGCCGCCGGTCCCCGCAAGGACGTCGACGGCAACCCCCGTCCGGTCGATGCCCCTTTCTCGGGATTTGTCTTCAAGGTCCAGGCCGGCATGAACCGCGCGCACCGCGACCACGTCGCATTCATCAGGGTCTGCTCCGGCGTGTTTGAGCGCGGCATGGTGGTCACCCACGCCAACTCCGGCAAGACCTTCGCCACCAAGTACGCCCAGCAGCTCTTCGGCCGTGAACGGGAGGTGATTGACGAGGCCTGGCCGGGCGACGTCGTCGGGCTCGTCAATGCATCGGCGCTGCGGATGGGCGACAGCCTCTACATCGAGGAGCCGGTGGAGTTTCCGCCGATTCCCCTGTTCAGCCCCGAGCACTTCCGGGTGGCCAGATCCAAGGATGCCGGCCGCTTCAAGCAGTTCCGGCGCGGGATTGAACAGCTGGGCCATGAGGGAATCATTCAGGTGCTGCGCTCGGATCTTCGTGGCGATCAGGCACCGGTGCTGGCCGCCGTCGGGCCGATGCAGTTCGAGGTGGTGGCCGACCGGATGGAGCACGATTTCGGCGCACCGATGCGAATGGAGCCGCTCCCCTATTCGCTGGCCCGGCTCACCACCCACGACGCGCAGGCAGCCCTCAGCGCCATCCGTGGCACTGAGGTGCTGGTCCGGTCCGACGGCGAGTATCTGGCCCTGTTCAACGACATCTGGGCGCTGCGTCGGGTCGAGAAGAATTCCCCCGAGATATCGCTGAGCACCATCGGCACCGATGCCGGGGACGCCCGAGGCTACTGAGATGGCCTCCGACGCCGCGACTGACCTGATCGCGCCGCTCCTGACCCCTGCGGGCTGGGAACTGTTGAACTCCCTGGCTCCGTACAACGAAGCCGACACGATGCGCCTGAGCACCTCGCTGCGCCGGGCAGGACACGACCCGGTGGTCATCTCGGCCGCTCTGACCCAGTCCCGGTTGCGCTCCAAGGCGGAAACGAAGTTTGGGCCGTTCGCAGCCCGCATGCTGTTCACCGCCGCCGGTCTGGAACAGGCCACCCGCCTCGGTGTGGCTGCCCGTCATGCTGAACGCTTTGTCACGGCTGGCCTCGAACGGGTCGCCGACCTGGGCTGCGGGATTGGTGCTGACGCGATCGCCCTGGCCAGCCTGGACCGCCGGGTCACTGCCGTGGAGATCGACGAGACGACCGCCGCCGCCGCAACCATGAACTTGATGCCCTGGCCCAATGCGACTGTGGTGGGTGGCGATGCGGAGTCGTTCGACCTCACCGGGTACGACGGCGTCTGGCTGGACCCTGCCCGCCGCACCACCAGCACCTCGGGCACCACCCGAATCTTTGACCCGGAGGCATTTTCCCCTCCCCTGTCCTTCGTCGAGCGGCTCGCCGACGAAGGGACCCCAGTCGGGGTGAAGCTAGGCCCGGGCATCCCCCACGAGGCGGTGCCCGCCGGGTGCGAGGCGCAGTGGGTGTCCGTCGATGGGGATGTCACTGAGGTGTCACTCTGGTTCAACTCCCTGAAGCGCCCCGACGTGCGCCGTTCCGCGCTGGTGATTAGCTCCCACGGTGCCGCGGAGCTCACCAGTGCAGCCGATTTCGACGACGGAACCCGCCCGCCGATCGGCGCCCCCGAAGGGTACCTATACGAGCCGGACGGCGCGGTGATCCGCGCCGGGCTGGTGGCGGACGTCGCACGTCAACTGGATGGCCACCTGCTGGATCCGCGGATCGCATACATCTGCGCCCCGAACCTGCAGGAAACTCCGTTCGCCCGCGCCTACAAGGTGTTGAGCGTGATGCCGTATAACGTCAAGGCCCTCCGGACGTGGGTCCGCGAGAACGGCATCGGCGTGCTGGACATCAAAAAACGCGGCACCTCGGTGACCCCCGAAGAACTTCGCAAGCAGCTCCTCGCCGGGTCGGGGAAGGCCCGTAAATCCGCCGGAAAGAAGAAGGCCACGCTGGTCCTCACCCGGATCGGTGAGGATCGGGTGGCGATCGTCGTCGAGCCCGTCACCGCCTGACGGCGTCAGCTGCTCCCGCGTAGCCACTCGCCGTCGTCGGCGTCGTCGCCGCCGTCGTCGTCGCCGGAAAGTGTCGGTGGCGGGTGGAAGAGTCTGCTCATGGAAGCAAAAACCCCACGAATAGATGTCATTCTGCGTTCGTTCCTGGCGGACGAAAGTGCGGGCCGCAGTCATGTCGTCGGCGCGCGGTACTACCGGGTGATGGCCCACCTGTGCCATTACCTTGAGTCAGTGGACGCTACGGTGCTGCTAGGGCCGGAATCCGGAATCATTCTCGCTGCCGAACGTGAGTTTCAACCGAACGGTGCCTTCCTGCGGCTGTTCGACGCCCACGATCTGATCTACTGCCTGCCGGGTTTTCTCGACAGCCGGTGGCTGATGACCAATCCCAGCGATGCGCGCACTCAGGTCAGTCTGACGGACCGGCTGCTGCGCTGGGTGCGGCGGCGCTATCGGGAAGACATATATTACTGCGCTGGCGGGATCCGCCAGTGTACCGAGGCAATCAGACAGGCCCGACGACGGCTGCGGGGGTAACGCCCGGCTGCCTAGGCCGATCCCCGCCACATCACTGACGTCTCCAGCACTTCCGCTGGGCTCGGCAACCCTCTGATCTGGGCCAGCACCAGTTCCGCCGCCCGTTTACCCAGCAGATCCGCCGGTTGCCTGACCGTTGACAGCTGTGGCCGGCACCTCAGCGCCCAGCTACTGTCGTCGAACCCGACAATCCCCACGTCCTCCGGGACCTGACGGCCACTTTCCTGCAGGGCCGTCATCGCTCCGGCGGCCACAGCATCGGATGCCGCGAAGACGCCGTCGAGGTCGGGGCGACGCCTGAGCAACTCCTGCATCCCCTCCAGCCCAAACCCATACGTGTACAGCGGGTACTCCACCACCAGCCCTGGATCAAACAAATCCCCCATCGCGGCCTTGAACCCGGCCAGCCGGTCCTGGCCGGAGTCACGGTCAAGCGCGCACGCGATCATGGCCACCCGGGTACGTCCAGTGTCCAACAGTCGGGCGGTGATGGCTTCGGCTGCCGCTGCGTTATCGATAGCAACATACGGAATATCCGGGATCCCCGGTGGGTGGCCGACGAAGGCCGCAGGCACACCGAGATTCTTGACCGCCAAGGCAATCGGGTCGGACGCCCGCGCGGACACGATCACCGCGCCGTCCACCAAGCCACCCTGAAGATAGTCGGCAACCCTGCGGCTATCGCGTTCGGAGTCGATGATGAGCGACACCAGCTGGTAGTCCGCGGCTGACAATACCGCGTTGGCGCCCAGCAGAATCGACCCGATGTTGGGGTCTTCAAACAACAGCGAGTGAGGTTCGTGAATGATCAGTCCGATGGCCCCGGACTCCTGCCGGACCAGATTCCTGGCCACCGAGTTACGCACATATCCGACCCGCAGGATCGCTTCTTCCACGGCCAGTTTCGCATCCTCGGACACATAGCGTTCCCCGTTAACAACCCGCGACACCGTCCCACGGGACAGCCCGGCAGCCGACGCAACATCATTGATGGTTGCCCTGCGGATGCGCGTGCGCGTTGACTCCATACCTGTACCTTAGCCGAGCCGCTGCCTGCGGCCGTGGCCTGCCCCAGGCTCGCATCGCACCCGCGGCCAAATAATTTCGTTGACAAGCAAATGTGACGTGCCTTACTCTGGGAACGTTCACAGAAGACCTCGAAGGCGAGTTCATTAGCCCGATTCTGGGAGCGTTCACAGAACGCATCCGCTTCACCGGCCGCCCTCGAGCTGAACGTCCGCTAACGACGACGAGGAGCCGGGTTGAATTCGAGCACCACCACTGTCACAGATCTCTCCGGCAACGGAGACCTGGTCTACGGCTGCGACTACAACCCTGAGCAATGGGATCCCGCCGTGTGGCCCGAGGACATCCGGTTGATGAAGGAGGCGGGTGTCAACCTCGCCGCCATCAACATCTTCGGCTGGGCTGAGCTGGAACCCGCCGACGGCGTCGTGACGTTTGACCGGCTGGACGAGGTCATTGCGCTGTTGCATGCCAACGGTATTTCGGTGAACCTCGGGACCGGCACCTCCTCCCCTCCCCCCTGGCTGACCGCCCTGCACCCGGAAATCCTTCCGCAAATGGCCGACGGCACCCGGCGGTGGCCCGGCGGACGCCAGGCGTGGTGCCCCAGCTCCCCGATATTCCGCGAGCGCGCACTCCGGCTGGTGGAGCGGGTGGCGCAACGGTACGGCAACCACCCCGCGGTCACCGTATGGCACGTCTCCAATGAACTGGGCTGCCACAACGCGCTGTGTTACTGCGACGTCTCAGCCGCCGCGTTCCGCACCTGGCTGCACCACCGCTACACCACCGTTGACGAGCTCAACCGGGCCTGGGGCACCTCCTTCTGGAGCCAGCGCTACTCGGACTGGGCACAGATCCTTCCCCCGCGGGCCACCATTTCGGCTTTGAACCCCACCCAGGAACTCGATTTCCAACGCTTCAGTTCCGACGCACTGCTTGACTACTACCAGGCTGAAGCCGCAGTGATCCGGAACCACAGTTCCATCCCCATCACCACCAACTTCATGGTTGCCGCCCACATCCGCAACCAGGATTACTGGACCTGGGCCCCTGAGATGGACGTCATCGCCAACGACCATTACCTCGACCACCGGCTCGACGCGCCCCTGGTTGAACTGGCGTTCGCCGCCGACACCACCCGCGGACTCGCCCAGGGCAAGCCGTGGCTGCTGATGGAACATTCCACCGGCGCCGTGAACTGGCAGCCCCGCAACATTGCCAAGGGGCCCGGCGAGATGGTCCGCAACTCACTCGGCCACCTGGCACGTGGCGCCGATGGCCTCTGCTTCTTCCAGTGGCGCGCGTCTCTGCAGGGCAGCGAGAAATTCCACTCCGCCATGCTCCCCCACGCCGGCACCGATTCGCAGACCTGGCGCGACGTCGTCGGCCTCGGCGCAGCCCTCCGAAAGCTGCGCGAGCTGGGCGGAACCACGGTGCACGCCGAGGTGGCGCTCGTCTTCAGCTGGGAGGCATGGTGGGCCCACGACCAGGAGTCGCACCCGTCGGGTGACGTCAGCTACATCGGCCAGGTCCACGCTGCCTACACCGCACTGTGGGAAGCCGGACTCACTGTCGACGTCGTCGCCCCCGGCGCTCCGCTCTCCCGCTACAAGCTGGTGGTGGTCCCGAACCTGTATCTGATCCGGGACGAGCATGCCGCGGTCATCAGGGATTTCGTCGACGACGGCGGGTCCGCCTTCATCAGCTTCTTCAGCGGAATCGTTGACGAGAACGAGAGAGTGCGCCCCGGCGGGTACCCCGGAGCATTCAGGGACCTGCTGGGTATCCGCACGGAGGAGTTCTTCCCTCTCGATCCGGCACATCCGCTCACCCTCGACAACGGGTCCCCCGCCTCTCTCTGGTCCGAAGCGCTCCACCTCACGAGAGCCGAAGCCATCCTGAGTTATGCCACCGGCACCCACGTGGGCACCCCAGCAGTGACCCGCAACCACTATGGGGCCGGTGAGGCCTGGTATGCCGCGACGGTACTGGACCGTGGCGTCTTGAAGGACCTGCTGCTGCGAGCCGCGGTGACCGCCGGCGTGACACTGCCCGAGGTGCAGTCAGGGCTCGAGTCGATCACGCGGCGCGGCAACGGCCATGAGTACGTTTTCCTGCTCAACCACACCACCGAGGACCGCAAACACCGGGTCAGCGGCCTGGAACTGTTGACTGACGAGGCCGTGTCCGGCGTCGTCGTCGTTCCCGCCGGCGCAGTGCGCGTGGTTCGTACCACCCCAGAAATCCCCGACGCCCACGGCCTGGCTCAGGGCCGAAAGGATGCAGGCCATGACAGTCACTAACCCTCCGGTCGGGGCGCCAAAGGCCCCTCCGGTCGTGAGAAAAAACCGTTCGTCGGGAGCGCAGCGCCGCGCCGTCGCCCTGTTCATCGCGCCGTTCGGGCTCCTGTTCCTCGCCTTCTACGCAATTCCGATCGTCTACGCGATTGTGCAGTCGCTGCTCACCGTCGAGCGCGAAGGGACATTCGGCGCACCCCGCCAGGTCTTCGGCGGCTTTGTGCAGTACGAGCAGGTCTTCCAGGACGGCGCGTTCTGGGCTTCGGTGGGCCGGGTGATGGTGTTCGGCGCTGTACAGGTGCCCATCATGCTGGGGCTGGCGCTCCTGTTCGCCCTGCTGCTGGATTCACCGCTGCTGAAGGGGAAAAAGTTCTTCCGCCTGGCGTTCTTCGCCCCCTACGCCGTCCCGGGAGTAATCGCCGCCATCATGTGGGGGTTCCTCTACTCGCCGTCGCTCTCACCCTTCGGCGCGGTGACATCGAACGTCGACTTCCTGTCGGCGAACCTCGTGCTCTGGGCCATAGCCAACATCGTGACCTGGGTGTATGTCGGATACAACATGCTCATCATCTATGCGTCGCTGCTGGCGATCCCCACCGAAATCTACGAGGCCGCGAGGCTCGACGGGGCGAGCAACATCCAGATCGCGTGGCGCATCAAGATCCCCCTGGTGATCCCGGCGATCATCCTGACGGCGGTCTTTTCGATCATCGGCACCCTGCAGCTGCTCGCCGAACCGCAGACCCTGCGTAGCTTCAGCTCGGCGATCAACAGCACGTTCACGCCCAACCTCGCGGTCTACACCACCGCGTCGGTTCCAAACTACAATCTGGCCGCGGCGTTCTCGGTGGTCCTCGCACTCGCCACGTTCATCCTCTCCTTCGTCTTCCTGAAGTCGACCCAGCGGAAGGTTACCCAGTGACCGCAGCCCCAGCCACGGCCTCCAAACGCCCACGCGGTGGAGGACCCAGACCGCCCCGGGAAGACACCGCGCGTGGACCCCGCCAGAGCATCATGTCGCGCAGCGCCGCGATGCTCATCATGGGTGTTTTCACGCTCTACTTTCTGACCCCCATCTGGTGGCTCCTCACCACCTCAACGAAAACCGGTGGCGAAATCACGTCGACGGCGCCGCTGTGGTTCACGGCGAATTCGTTCGGAACCTTCTTCAACAACCTGGGACGGCTATTCACCTACAACGACGGACTGTTCGGCCGGTGGCTCCTGAACTCGGCCATCTACGCGGGGATCGGAGCCCTGCTCGGCACCGTCATTGCCGCGATGTGCGGGTACGCGCTCGCCAAATACGAGTTCAAGGGACGCGAGGCGATCTTCAACATCGTGCTCAGCGGTGTCCTTGTTCCCGCGACAGCGCTGGCTTTGCCGCTCTTCCTGATCTTCAGCCAGGCCAATCTGACAAACACCATGTGGGCGGTGTTCCTGCCGAGCCTGGTCAGCCCGTTTGGCGTCTACCTGGCCCGGATCTACGCGGCGGCCAGCGTCCCCGGGGAGTTGCTCGAGGCAGCGCGGCTGGACGGATCGGGGGAGGTCCGGACCTTCTTCACGGTCTCCACCCGCCTGATGGCTCCCGCGCTGGTCACGATTTTCCTCTTCCAGTTCGTGGCGATCTGGAACAACTTCTTCCTTCCTCTCATCATGCTCCGCGATCAGGTACTCTTCCCGGTCACCCTGGGCCTCTACGCGTGGAACAGCCAGATCAGCCAGATCCCCGAACTGCGGTCCCTGGTGCTTGTCGGAGCTCTCGTCTCGATTGTCCCGCTGATCATCGCGTTCCTCGCACTACAACGCTTCTGGAGCAGCGGGCTCGGCGCCGGCGGCGTCAAATAGCACACAGATTTTCACAATCAGCACCACCTGGTGCAGGGACATCCGCTCCTGCACTGAACTACCACCGATAGGAAAAACAATGCGCGCGCATTACGGAAAAGTCACCGCGGCCTTTGCCATCTCTGCGCTGGCTCTCACCGGTTGTTCAGCCGGCGGGGACAGCTCGGGCGGAGGGGCCGAAGCGGCACCCTGCGAGGCCTCCGAGGGGCCAGTCGAGCTGAACTTCACCACCTGGGTTCCAGGGATGGACCAGGTAGTTGAACTGTGGAACGAGGAGAACCCGGACATCCAGGTCACCGTGCAGACCGGACCCAACGGCAACTCCGGTACCTACCAGAACTTCTTCAATCAGATTCAGGCTGGCAATGCACCCGACCTCGGCCAGATCGAGTACGACGCACTGCCGAACTTCCGTGTCCAGGACGGGCTGGAAAACATCGCCGAGTGCGCTGGCGTCACGGAGGCCGCCGACCAGTTCGTCGATTGGACGTGGGGACAGACGACCTTCGGCGAGGAGGGCTCCGTCTACGCCATCCCGCAGGACAGCGGCCCCATGGCCATGTACTACCGCGCCGATCTCTTCGAGGAGGCCGGCATCGAGGTTCCCACCACTTGGGAGGAATATGCCGTTGCCGCCGAGCAGATCAAGGCGGAGGGCGCCTACATCACCAACTTCCCCAAGACTGACGTCAACTGGTTCGCTGGCATGGTCTGGCAGAACGGCGGCCAGTGGTTCGCCAACGACGGCGAGAGCTGGGACGTTAATCTGACCGGGCCCGAGTCCGAGGAAGTTGCGACCTACTGGCAGGACCTGCTGTCGGAGGACCTCGTGTCCACCCTCCCGTCCTTCTCGGACGAGTGGAACGCATCGTTCAACGAGGGCCAGCAGTGGACCTGGGTTTCGGCCGTGTGGGGTGCAACCACCCTGTCCGACGGCGCACCCGACACAGCAGGCAAGTGGGCCGTTGCCCCCATGCCGCAGTGGGAAGCAGGCGGAGAAACCGCCGGCAACTGGGGTGGCTCCTCCACCGCTGTGTTGAAGGGCTCAGAGCACCCGGCCGAGGCAGCGCAGTTCGCCTTGTGGCTCAACACCGACCCTGAAGCCCTGGCCCTGGCCAACGAACTCGGCGGGCTGTACCCGGCAGCAAAGTCGGCGACCGAGCTTGAGGCCTTCGCTGGCGGCGTCGAATTCTACGACGGACAGCAGATCTATGATGTCTTCGCCGAAGCCTCAGCGAACGTTGACCCCAACTTCACCTGGGGCCCGACCATGACGCAGACCTACACTGACGTCTCCGACGGTTTCGGTGCAGCGATTGGCGGCTCCGGCACACTGCTGGATGCGCTCAGTGAAGGCCAGCAGCAGACCGTCGATGCACTGAAAGCGCAGTCCATCCCGGTCCAGGAATAGCAGTAGCCTCCCTACCCGGCCGTTAGCGCGGCGGCGTTGCGACGGACCCGGATTTGCATGAGTAGTTGATGCCGATCCGGGTCCGCTGTTCATTCACCGCAATGCACCCGTCCGGGTCAGTAACCCGCTGCGCCCGGTCACACACACCGCTGCCAGCCCGTCCTCCCGACCGGGTCGCCGGTTAGCCGGTTAGCCGGTTAGCCGGTTAGCAGCCGGTTCCGGCGTCGTACCCGGCAGCGTCGACCGGAAGTTGTCCCGGCGCTGGAGCGGCCCCCGTCAGGACAGCGAGCACGGCGGCGAACGCGCCCGGCGTGTTTCCGTACGCAGCAATCTCCACGGGAGCATCAACCGCCTCCAGCCACCAGGGGGCATCCAGCGCGACGGCGACGTCGGCCGGCGCTGCACCGGTCCCGCCAGCACCGACCAATGAAACTGTGGTGCCGCCGGGGCCCACGGTAACCCCCGCCGCCTCAGCAGCCTCGGTAAACCGTTGGGCGTCGGCTTCAGTACCACCGACGACCGAAGCCGTACCGTTCAAGAGGTCCCCGCCGCACTGGCCGGTGAGAACGGTGATTGCAGCTGCCGACGCCACACCGCTCGCCTCCGCCTGCTCCCCTGGTTCGGCCGGGTCGGCTTCAGCCGCCAACTCCGCCTGCCACAGCATCAGCGAGACCACACGGGTCGCGGCCTCGGCCAGCCGTTCGTCGGCGAGGCTGCCGTCGTCGATGGCGGCAACAATTGCCGCGTGTGCGGCGTACGAGTCGGTGGGCATCAGGAGCAGGTCCGCGCCGGCGGCTAGCGCACGGGGAGCCGACTGCCCGCCCGGGTATAACGCTTCAACGGCTGCCATGTTCAGGGCGTCGGTGACTATCACTCCGTCGAAACCGAGCCCGCGCAGGGCTGCATAGTTCGGCGCCGAGACCGACGACGGCACGCCCGGGTCCACGGCGTCAACGGCGATATGGCCCATCATCATCACCGGCGCTCCCGAGTCCGCCGCGGCTTTGAACGGCACCCAGTCGCGGGTCTCAAGCTCCTCAAGGGAGGCGGTCTGCACCGGCAACTCAAGATGTGAATCGGCGGGTACCGACCCGTGCCCGGGGAAGTGCTTCACACTGGGCAGCACACCCGACTCCAGTATTCCGGTGACGGCCGCCGAGCCAAGGTCGCCGACCAGGGCCGGGTCATCCGAGTAGGCGCGGGCACCGATGGTGGGGTCACTGGCCCCGGTGGTGACATCCACTGACGGGGCGTGGTTCATGGTGAACCCAAGACCCGCGAGTTCGGAGTTCATGGCTGTCATTGAGGTTGCCACCAGCGCCGGATCCCCGGCGGCACCGTAGCTCATAGGAGTTGGCCAGCCGGTCAAGGGTGCGCCGAGGCGGGCAACCTGCCCGCCTTCCTGATCCACGGAGATGACGGCGGGCCAGGTCCGGCCGTCAGCAGCGACCGCTTCGGCCAGGCCGGACGTGACTGCTGCCATCGCATCCGCATCGGCTGTCCCGTCACCGGCCAGTGGAACGTTGTCTCCCATAATGATGCTGCCCGCGAGGTGCAGGTCACGGATGGCCTGTTGCTGTCCGGCCGGATCGGTGCCCGCGTAGAAGCCCACCATCACCTGCCCCGCCCGCTCCTCGGTGCTCATCGCAGCGACGGCGGCAACGGCGTCGTCGTAATTCGCGATACTCGGGCCCCACGGCAACACGGGGTTGCTGGGTGCCGTCGGTTTCGGGGACGACGACGTGGGCGGACTCTCGGGGGAGGGCGACCCGGCGCCGTTGCCCGCGGGGGTGCACCCGGCCACGAGCAGGAGCGTGAGAACCGCTAATCCTGTCTGGCGTAAGCCCCGAGGACGTGGCGGAATCCCAGTGTTCGCCCGGCGGGCTGCGCGTTTCACTGTATCGATGCTACTCCTGCTCTAATATTGGGACAGTTCTCTTCCGCGGATGACGCGATACCGAGGCAGAATTTTCCAGCAGTCCGGTACCGGTCAGGAGCCAGCTACATGAAGATCGAATTTGCGCAATCAGCCCAGTCAACGCTCGGCGTGGAGTGGGAACTCGCCCTTGTGGACCGCTACAACGGCGATCTGGTCTCGGTTGCCAATCAGGTCCTGCGGGGAGTCGCGGCCAACCATCCCGAGTTGCAGGAGGATGAGGAGCACCCCCATATCAAGCAGGAGTTGCTGCTGAACACGGTGGAGCTGGTGACCGGCATCTGCCACACGGTGGCCGAGGCGAAAGCTGATCTTTCCCGCTCCCTGGCAGCGGTCCGCGAGGTCACCGACCCGATGGGCGTTGAGCTGTTCTCCGCCGGCTCGCACCCTTTCAGCGTGCCACGGTCCCAGCCGGTGACCGATAAGGAGCGCTACTTCAAACTGATTGATCGCACCCAGTGGTGGGGCCAGCAGATGGTCATCTACGGTGTCCACGTGCATGTGGGGCTGGATCGCCGGGACAAGGCGATGCCGATCCTGGACGGCCTGGTGAACTACGTGCCGCATTTCCAGGCGCTGTCGGCGTCGTCGCCGTTCTGGGGTGGCGATGATACGGGGTACGCGTCGCAGCGTGCCCTGATGTTCCAACAGCTACCCACCGCTGGATTGCCGTTCCAGTTCCCATCCTGGGCGGAGTACGAGTCCTATGTGCAGGACATGTTCACCACCGGGGTGATCGACTCCGTGAACGAGATCCGGTGGGATATTCGACCGGTCGCGAACCTGGGCACCATCGAAATGCGGGTCTGCGACGGACTCTCAACCCTCCAGGACGTGGGAGCAGTTGCTGCGCTGACCCAGTGCCTCGTCGACGAATTCTCCACCACCCTGGACAATGGCGGAACCATCCCCACCATGCCGCCCTGGCATGTGCAGGAGAACAAGTGGCGTGCCGCCCGCTATGGGATGGAAGCCATCATTATCCTGGACGCCCAGGGCAAGGAGCAGCTGGTCACCGAGCACCTCGTCGAGGTGCTGGAGCGGTTGCAGCCGGTCGCGAAGAAGCTGGGCTGCGTCGAGGAGCTCGGTGATGTGGAGAAGATCCTGGCCCGCGGTGCTGGCTATCAGCGGCAGCGTCGGGTCGCCGCCGAGCACGACGGCGACCTCAGCGCCGTCGTCCTCGACATGGTGGCCCAGCTTCGCGAATAGCCCCCACTCCGCTGCCCCCAAAACCCCGGATCAGTTGGTGGTGGTGGGGTCAGGCGAAGACGCTGGTCACCGGGAGCGAGGAATCGGTGGCGAAGCGCAATCCCGTGGGTTCCCCACCATTCATCACGATCTGCGCCCCGAGGGCCGCCACCATTGCACCGTTGTCGGTGCACAGGGACAGCGGCGGCACCGTCAAGGTGATCCCGGCGGCCGCGCAACGCTGGGCGGTCAGCGTCCGCAACCGCGAGTTGGCGGCCACCCCGCCGCCGAGCAGCAGACTGGTGATCCCGTGTTCACGGCAGGCCAGCACGGCCTTGGAAGTGATCACGTCGACCACCGCCTCCTGGAAGGACGCCGCGATGTCGGCAACGGGGAGGTCGACGCCGTCTGCCTCGTATTGTTCCACGCAGCGGGCGACGGCGGTCTTCAGGCCGCTGAACGAAAAGTCGTACCGGTGTTCTCCGGGCTGCTCCGCCGTTCCGAGGTACTTGGGCTGGGTGAGCCCACGGGGAAACCGAATCGCCTTCGGGTTACCGTCGGCGGCGATCCGGTCTATTGCCGGGCCACCCGGGTATCCGAGCCCGAGGATGCGGGCCACCTTGTCATAGGCTTCACCGGCGGCGTCGTCGATGGTGGACCCGAGCAGCTCGACGTCGAAGGCCAGGTTGTTGACCCGCAGTATCTCCGTGTGACCACCCGACACCAGCAGGGCACCGAGATTCGGGGGGAGGCCGTCCGGGAACGCCGAATCCAGCACGCCCACACCCACATGGGCCACCAGGTGGTTCACGGCGAACAGCGGTTTACCGGTCGCGAGCGCCAGGGCTTTCGCCGCCGAAACACCCACCATCAGCGCACCCGACAGCCCGGGCCCCGATGTCACAGCGATAGCGTCGATTTCCGCCAGTGAGACGTCAACCTCAGCGAGCGCCTGGTGCAGGGTGGGAACGAAGGCGTCAAGGTGCGCCCGGGAGGCGATCTCGGGGATCACTCCCCCAAACCGGACGTGTTCATCCATTGAGGAGGACACCGTGTTGGTGAGCAGTTGCGTGCCACGGACCAGCCCGACGCCGGTCTCGTCGCAGGAGGATTCGATGCCGAGGACCAGCGGATTGTCACGGTTCACAGGATCAGCCTCATCACCCAGGCGTCGACGCCGTCGCGGTAGTATTTTCGCCGGGTATGAATATGCTCAAACCCGGTCAGCGTATAGAGTTTCTGCGCCCGGGGGTTGTCAGCCCGGACTTCCAGGAGCACCTCGGTGGCGCCGCGGTGTCGTGCCTCGGCCAGCAGCTCGCTCAGCATCGCGGTCCCGATTCCCTGCCCCTCAAAACCGGGCAGCACGCCGATCGTCTGGATGTCGGCAGTCGCCGCCACACACATGACTCCCGCATAGCCGACCATGCGGCCCTCGATCTCGGCGACAAGGTAGCGGCGTGTTTCAGTCTGGGACACCTCATCCAGGAACATCTCCAGCGGCCAGGCGTCAGTAGGGAACAGTTCCAACTCCAGGCGTGCGACAGCCGGAACGTCCTGCAGCAGCAAATCGCGCAACGAGAAGCTCATCCGGTCGCCCGCTTCCGGGGGCCGGGGACCCGCGCGTCGGACTCCCGCAGGTACAGCGGAGCGGTATCCAACAACGCCAGCCCAGCGGAGAGCCGCCGGGAGGCGGACCGCCCCAACGCCGCGGCCGAGGGGTGCAGTTCGGTGAAGCCTGCGACTCCTGCCAGGACGTCGGGGTAGAGGCCCGCGCCTTTGCCATAGGTCGGGAGGGCAGGGAGCGACGACGGCGCGCCCACGTGCGGCCCCTCCAGCACCCCGGGGACGCCGTCGTCGGCCCGGTACCGGGCCCAATAGACCTCTTTCCGCCGGGCATCCGTGGCGACCAGGAACTCGCCGGTCCCGGCATGCGCTGCAGCGTCCTCGGCGATGGAGTCGAGACTCATCACTCCGTGCAGCGGCACGTCCCAGACGTAGGCGAGAGTCCTGGCGGTAGCCAACCCGGCCCGCAGCCCGGTGAAAGGTCCCGGTCCAACGCCCACCACTATCGCCGTCAGATCCGTTCCGGAGATACCCGCTTCGGCCAGCAGATCGGCGACTGCGGGGGCGAGCACCTCCGCGTGGCTCCTCGTGTCTTCGGTCGCGAAAGCCCCGGTCACGACGCCGTCCAGCACCAGGGCTGCACTCGCCGCGGCGGAGGTATCGAGGGACAAAATCAGCATCCTGCCAGCCTAATCGAGGGAGCCGACGACAGACGGCGTATTCGCCCAGCGCTGACCGTACCCTTCGATCAGGACCCGTCGAGGCTCGTCGTCGTCATCGGGGTCAGCGGAGGCGCCGGCCATCGCTGGCCGGTCAAGATGAATCTCGAGGTGGCTCTCGGCCAGATGCTCCACCCGCCCGGCTCCCCACTCGACGACTGTCACGCTGGTATCCATGGTCGATTCCAGGTCGAGGTCATCGATGTCGGCGGCGGATTCCAGCCGGTAGGCGTCGGCGTGCACGAGCGCCGGCCCGCCGGCCAGCGGTGGGTGCACGCGGACGAGGACGAAGGTAGGAGAGATGATCCCCGGCCGGACGCCAAGGCCAACGCCCAGCCCCTGGGTGAAGGTGGTCTTCCCGGCACCGAGTCCGCCGGTGAGGATCAGCAGGTCACCGGCCGCCAGGTCGCCGCCGAGCGCCGCGGCGAACCGCTGCAGTCCGGCGGCCGAGTGCACGGTGAAACTCCGGGACCACGCCGGTCCGCTGTGCCCGCTACTGGTCTGCATTGGCGCTCGTGTCGTTGAGGTAGGTGCGGGGGACGCGGCCGCTGATCCGCGTCACGATCTCGTAGTTGATCGAGCCGCTGGCGTCAGCCCAAGCGTCGGCCGACGGTTCGTCGGGGCCGCCGCCGAACAGCACCGCCGGGTGGCCCAGCGGGCTTCGGCCGGTGCCGGCAATTCCGGTGGTCTGCAGGTCGATGACCAGCTGGTCCATGGCGATCCGGCCCACCACCGGGTACTGGCGCCCATCCACCAGCACCGGTGCACCGGTGGCGACCCGGGGGACGCCGTCGGCGTAGCCCACCGGGATCAGCGCCAGCGTTGTGGGTTGGGTGGTGCGGTAGCTGAGGCCGTAGGAGACCCCCTGCCCGGCGGGTACTTCCTTGCAGTTGGCCACCGAGGTGACGAATCGCATTGCGGGGCGCAGGCCCAGCGCCTGCGAACTCTGGCCGCGGAACGGTGAGAGCCCATAGATGCCGAGCCCCACCCGCACCAGGTCGAAGTGCGTGTCTGGGCGGGACAGTGCGCCGGGGGTGTTGGCGAGGTGGCGGAGTTCGACGTCGACGCCGGCGTCCTCGGCCACCGCAACCGCCGCACGGAAGCGGCGGACCTGGTCGTCCGTTTCGTGGCGGTCCGGTTCGTCGGCGACTGCCAGGTGGGAGAAGACCCCGACCACCCGGAGGAGCCCGGCCTCCTGCTGCTCCAGCGCCCGGCCGATCAGCGTGTCCCACAGTTCCGGTGGGCAGCCGTTGCGTCCCAGCCCGGTGTCGATTTTCAGCTGGATCCGCGCGGGCAGTTGCTGGCGCCGGGCCGCTGCCACTACGTGGTCGAGTTCCCATCCGGAGACACCAATGTCGATACCGTTTCTGATGGCCGCCCCGAAATCGGATTCGACGGTGTGCAGCCAGGCGAGGATGGGTGCTTCGATGCCTGCTTCACGCAGGTCCAGCGCCTCCGAGATGTGGGCGACGCCCAACCAGGCGGCACCGGATTCCAGGGCGGCACGAGCCACCTGCCGGGCGCCGTGCCCGTAGCCGTCGGCTTTCACTACCGCCATGACGCGGGCCGGGCTGACGACGTCGGCGATGTGCCTGACATTGTGACGCACTGCGTCCAGATCGACCTCGACCCGCCGTTCGGCTGCCGGGGGTTCAGCTAAGAAACTCACTGGTCCATTCTGTCATTCCTGCGCGGGGGCTCCCGCCGGGCGACCCCGCGCTCGATGAGGTTCACGCGTCGGATTGGCGGGCGATGGTCGCCGAAGCCCGCCGCACTGCTTCCAGCGGAACACCCGAGACCATGTCCTCGAGGAACTCGTAGCGTTTCAGCCACTGTTTGCGGACCTTGTCGCGGGATTCGCTCACCCGGTGCCACCAGTCGGCAATGTCACCCCACCCGGGTGCGGCGAGGGACCCGCCCACTTCCTGCACGGACAGGGCGGCGCACAGGTTGGCGAACCGTAGCCGGTCGGCGAGGGAGAACCCGGCGAGGTCACCCATCACGAAAGCGGCGGCGAAGCAGTCACCCGCCCCGGTGGGGTCATAGGCTTTCACCGGCAGGGCCGGCACCCACTCCTCCTCCCCCGTGATGGAATCGATGGCGATGGCCCCCTGCTGACCCACCGTGACCACTGCCACCGGCACCCGGTCGGCGAGCGCATACAGGGCAGCCCACGGGTCGTCGGTGCGGGTGTAGGCCATCGCCTCCACATCGTTGGGCACGAAAGCGTGGAAGTACTGCAACGTATCCAGCGCATTTCCCGACCACTGCCCGGTGGGGTCCCAGCCCACATCACCAAACAGTTTGGTCCCATTCGCCTGCGCGGCGAGCGCCCAGGGTTCCAGCTGCGGTTCGACGCTGACGACGGCGGCCCGGGCGCGCGGCGGCGGGTCGCCGAGCAGGTCGGTGGCGGAGACCGGCGAGGGGTGGCCGTGGGTCACCATTGACCTGTCGCGTTGCACCGACAGGGACACCGTGACCGGTGAGTGCCAGTTCTCGAATGTCCTCGACCGGGACAGGTCAACATGTTCCTGATCCCGCAGGATGCCCTTGTTGTAGTCACCGTAGCCATCGTCGCCGAACGCCGCCGACAGGGTGGTGCGTAACCCCAGCCGGCTCGCGGCGATCGCCTGGTTGGCAACACCACCCGGGCAGGATCCCATCCCGTCAGCCCACACCTCGGTGCCCGGTGACGGCAGGTGTTCAAGGCCGGTGAAAACAATGTCGAGGAAGACTGATCCGCTGAGGAGCAGGTCAAACTCCGGATCGGACGCGGAGCGGCTATCAGCCAGAGGATCAAAACGATGCGCGGTGCCCATGTACGGCACAATACTCTTAGGCCTCCGGCGCGCAGCACACGTGTGACGCCGGACGCCCGCTAATGAGGACATTTACTGCTGCGGAGGGTTCATGAAACTGGTCATCGTGGGCGGCGGCGGCTTCCGGGTTCCGCTGGTGTACCGGGCCCTGGCGACCGGCCAGTTCGCGGGCGTCATCACTGAGGTGGTCCTGCATGATTCGGACCCGTCCCGGCTGAAGGCTATTGCCCGGGTCCTGCAGACGATGCCGCTGCCGGCGGGCTCCAGCCGGCCACAGTTGGAAACCGAGTTGGCCCTTGACCATGCCCTGGCCGGCGCCGATGTGGTCTTCGCGGCCATCCGCAGCGGCGGCGCAGCGGGGCGGGTCCTCGACGAGCGTGTTGCCCTGGACGAGGGCCTGCTGGGTCAGGAAACCGTGGGCGCCGGGGGCATCTCCTACGCACTGCGGTCGGTGCCGCAGATGCTGACGGTCGCTGAATCCATGCGACGAGTCTGCCCCGCCGCGTGGCTGATCAACTTCACCAACCCGGCGGGAATGGTGACCGGCGCGATGCAGGCCGTTCTGGGTGACAAAGCGATTGGAATCTGCGATTCGGCGGCCGGGCTGGTGTCACGCGCGGCGACGGCGGCAGGGGTCCCCCTCGTCGAGGGCTCCCTGGCCGGGGTTGACTACGTTGGCCTGAACCATCTGGGCTGGTTGCGTGGCCTGACGGACGACGACGTCGACCGGCTGCCGGGGTTGCTGGCGGACCCGCAGCGGCTCGCCTCCTTCGAAGAGGGCCGGGTGTTCGGGCCGGATCTGCCGAGGCTCCTCGGGGCGGTGCCCAACGAGTACCTGTTCTACTATTACTTCCACCGCGAGGCGGTCCGGTCCCTGTCGGGGGCCGCTGAAACCCGCGGTGCGTTCCTGCACCGTCAGCAGGAGCAGCTCTACACCGAGTTGCTGACGACGCCCGAGCCCTTCGCGGTGTGGGACGGAGCGCGGCTCGCCCGGGAAGAGGGATATCTGGCCGAGGCCCGCCCGGACGCTGAGGAACGCGATGAAGCCGGCCTGGCTGGGGGCGGTTATGAGCGCATCGCATTGGCGGCGATGCGAGCCCTGCTGACCGGCCAGCCCACCGAGCTGATCGTCAATGTCCGCAATGGGGGCACCCTACCGGCCTTGCCGCCGGACGCCGTCGTCGAACTTCCCGCCCGGCTCGACCAGACCGGTGCCACGCCGCTGCCCGCCGGGCCGCTGACCACCCACCAGCTGGGCCTGATGGGGCAGTTGCTGGCGGTGGAGGAGGCGGTGATTCACGCGGCCGTCCACGCCGACCGGGACTCGGCGCTCCGAGCGTTCCTGGTGCATCCGCTGATCGACTCGGCCCACGCTGCCTCGCGGTTGTTGAACGGGTACGAGCGGGCGTTCCCCGACCTGGCCGCGTTCTGGAGGTAGCCACCCACTTTTGGAGGGGTGTTTCGATGCGGCGGAACGGGCCGGTCAGAGCTCCCGGAACATCAGGTGCAGCCCCACAAAACCTTCGGTCGGGTGCCGGAACGCGCCGGGAACGGTGGTGAGGATCCCGAACCCGAGCGATTCCCACAGCCGCACCGCACGGGTATTCGTTTCCACGACCGCGTTGAACTGCATCGCGCGGTATCCCTGCTCCCGGGCCTGCGCCAGCACCCGGCCGGCCAGAAAACGCCCCACTCCCCTGCCGCCGGCGTCACCGGCCACCAGGAAACTGGCGTTCGCCACGTGCGACCCGCCCCCACCCCGGTTCGCGTGCAGCTGGGCGGTGCCGACGACGGCGCCACCGGGCACCTCCGCGACGTATACCCGCATCGTGGCGTCGGAGGGGGCCAACCATTCGACCCGCGCCTGCGCTTCGGAAAGCTCAGCGTCCCAGCAGTAGGTCTCACCGGCGCGCAGCACCGGTTCCATGATGGCCCAGAGGGCTGGCCAGTCCGCCTCGGTGGCTTCACGGACGTGCAGTGCCCCAGCGTCGGACATCGGTGGGGCGCCTAGGCGTCGAGGGCCTTGGCCCACAGGTTGATGTCCGATTCGACGGCGAACTCGTCGATGGCGGTGAGCTCGTCCTGGCTGAACTCGAGGTTCTTCACGGCTGTCAGGCTGTTCTCCAGCTGCGTCACGCTTGACGCGCCGATCAGGGCCGATGTGATGGGGCTGCCCTTGGACTGCTCTCGCAGGATCCAGGCGATTGCCATCTGCGCCAGCGACTGGCCACGGTCCTGGGCGATCCGGTTGAGGCCGCGGACCCGGCGCAGGTTGTCCTCGGAAAGGTGCTCTTCCGACAGCGACTTGTTGGACGCCGCGCGGGAGCCCTCGGGAATTCCGTCGAGGTAGCGGTCGGTCAACAGCCCCTGGGCCAGTGGCGAGAAGGCGATTGATCCGACCCCCTCCTGCTCCAGTACCTCGGGCAGGTTGGGAGTGCCGTTCTCCACCCAGCGGTTCAGCATTGAGTAGGAGGGCTGGTGGATCAGCAGAGGCGTGCCGAGATCCCTGAGGATTGCTGCGGCTTCGGCAGTTTTCTCCGGCGAGTAGGAGGAGATCCCCGCGTACAGGGCCCGCCCCGACCGCACCGCGGTGTCCAGGGCCCCCATGGTCTCCTCGAGCGGCGTGTTCGGGTCGGGACGGTGGCTGTAGAAAATGTCCACATAGTCGAGCCCCATCCGGTTCAGTGACTGGTCGAGGCTCGCGAGCAGGTATTTCCGGGATCCCCACTCGCCGTAGGGGCCCGGCCACATGTCGTAGCCGGCCTTGCTGGAAATGACCAGCTCGTCGCGGAACGGAGCAAAGTCGTCCTTGAGGTGCCGTCCGAAATTCGTTTCGGCGCTACCGGCAGGGGGTCCGTAGTTGTTGGCCAGGTCGAAGTGGGTGACCCCCAGGTCGAAGGCACGCCGCAAAATGGCGCGCTGATCGGCGAACGGCTTGTCATCCCCGAAGTTGTGCCACAGGCCGAGCGACACAGCGGGGAGCTGCAGTCCGCTGCGCCCCACCCGTCGGTAGGGCATCGTTTCGTAACGGTCATCGGCTGGGTGATACGTCATGGGTCTCTCCTGGGTCTGGGGGAAGGGTGGTGCGGCGGGACTGGCTGAATCAGCTGAGAATTGCCGACCCGCGGGCCGGCAGGGTGCAGCGGCCGGCGTCCAGCACCTCGCCTGGGACGGTGGACAGCAGTACCTGTGAGGCGTCCACGGGAACGGTCCGCTCCTCGTCGGCGAGATTGACGACGACGACGGTCCCGCCCCGGCGGATCGCCAGCCACTTCTCGGGCTCGCTGAAGTCGACGGACACAGCAGTGAAGTCGGGATTCATCAGGTCGGGGGTGTCGCGCCGCAACCGGATCAGCTGGCGGTACACCTCCAGGAGGCGCGCGTGGTCGCCGGTCTCCACTTCATCCCAGTCCAGCTTGGCTGACGCGAAGGTCTCTGGATCCTGCGGGTTGGGCACGGTGTCGGCGTCCCAGCCCATCCGTTCGAACTCGCGCAGACGGCCCTCGGCTGTTGCCTTGCCCAGTTCCGGTTCGGGGTGGGAGGTGAAGAACGGCCAGGGGGTGGAGGCACCAAATTCTTCGCCCATGAACAGCATCGGGGTGAAGGGCCCGGCCAGGTTCAGGACGGCGGCCTGCGCCAGTTGGGCGAAGCCAACGGTGGCACCCATCCGGTCGCCGGCCGCCCGGTTGCCGATCTGGTCGTGATTCTGCGTGCAGACCACCAGCTGGTGGGTGGTGATGTGGGCTGGGTCGATGGGCCGTCCGTGGCCGCGTTCGCGGAAAGACGAGTAGGTTCCGTTGTGGAAGAACCCGTCTTCCATCACCTTGGCCAGTGCGCCAACCGAGTCGAAATCTTCGTAGTAGCCGGTGGTTTCCCCGGTCACGTTGACGTGCACAGCGTGGTGGAAATCGTCGCTCCACTGACCGGTCAGCCCGTAGCCGCCCGCCGCACGGGAGGTTATGAGCCGCGGATTGTTCAGGTCTGACTCGGCGACCAGAAACAGGGGTTTGCCCAGTTCCTTGGCGAGGGTGTCAGTCTCCTGAGCGAATTCTTCAAGAATGTGCAGGGCGCGTTCGTCGTGCAGTGCGTGCACTGCGTCGAGGCGGAGGCCGTCGACGTGGAAGTCACTGAACCACATCCGAATATTGTCCAGCACGTAGCGGCGGACCTCATCGGACAGCGGCCCATCGAGGTTCAGCGAATCACCCCAGGTGTTCGCTTTGCCTTCGGTGAGGTACGGGCCGAACTGACCGAGATAGTTGCCGCTGGGTCCCAGGTGGTTGTGCACCACGTCCTGGATGACCCCCAAACCCCGCTGGTGCGCCGCGTCGACGAACCGCTGGTATCCGGCGGGACCCCCGTAGGTCTCCTGGATCGCGAACCAGAGGACGCCGTCGTAACCCCAGTTGTGGGTGCCGTTGAACGCGTTCACGGGGAGGAGTTCAACATGCTGGACGCCGAGCCCAACCAGGTAGTCGAGCTTCCCGATCGCCGCATCGAAGGTGCCCTCGGGCGTGAAGGTCCCGATGTGCAGCTCGTAGATCACTCCGCCGTTGAGACCCGGCGAAGCCCAGGAGCTGTCCTGCCACGAGTGGGCGCTCGGGTCGAAGGTCTGGGAGAGTCCGTGCACGCCGTCGGGCTGGCGGCGGGACCGGGGATCGGGGATCGGCGACTCGGCGCCGTCCACCAGATACCCGTAGGTGGTGCTCTCCGTTGCCGCCTGGAGGGCGTCGACGGTCCACCAGCCGTCGTCGTTTTTGGTCATGGCCGCGGTGGTGCCGTCCGCGTGCAGCGAGAGGGTGGTTGCCTTCGGGGCCCAGACGTCGAATGGTTTCCTCATGATGCGTCCTCCCGGACCAGCAGTGCTACTGGGTAGGTTTCAAAAATGGTTCCGGCCGGCACGGGACCGCCGGAGAAGGTTGCACCGGTAATGGCGCAGCTGTACTGGCCGTCCGGAAGCACGATTGAGGTGTCCTTCCAGCCGCCCTGGCGTTCGAGGCCGAGGGGTAGCCGGGTCACCAGGGTGACGGCTCCCCCGCGGTCGAAGGCGAACACGTGATCGGCGGCCGCACCGGTTGTCGCCACGGCGGTGTACCCGCCGAACAGTTCGGGCCGGTCGCGGCGTAGCTTCAGTGCGCGGGAGACCACGAGTAGCTTCGCCACCGCTGACTCGTCGACCGCCGGCAGCGCACCGAAGGCCAGGTTCACCAGTGCTTGTTTCCGCGCTTCAAAGTCCACGGGCCTGCGGTTGTCGGGGTCCACCAGTGAGTCTTCCCAGAATTCCGAGCCCTGATACACATCGGGGACGCCCGGCATGGTCAGCTGCAACAGCTTCGCGCTCAGGGAGTTTGACCAGCCGTAGCCCTTGATCTTGTCCACCAAAGCGGTGACGAGGGCAGTGACCGCCGGGTTGTCGTAGGCCGCGTCGACCGCGGCGTGCATGCGGTCCTCGAAGGCGGCGTTCGGGGCTGTCCAGTGGGTACTGGAGTCGGCTTCACGGGACGCCTTTTCCACGTAGGCGTGGGCCCGTTCGCGGCTGAGCGGCCACGCGCCGACCATGGCCTGCCACAGCAGTGACGAGAATGCCGGGTCCCCGAGGGGTGCTGCGTCGTCGAGCTGGCCAAGAATTGAGGCCCAGTCGTCGGCCAGCTCGGAGAGCACGGTGATCCTCGCGCGGGTGTCTTCGCTACGTTTGGTGTCGTGGGTGCTGAGCGCTGTCATGGACAGTGGGTTGTCACGCTGGCGCCGCAGCAGCCGGTTGTGCATCTCAGTCCGGTTGATCGAGAAAATGGACGGGTCGGCGCCCACCTCGTTCAGGGAGGTCAGCCGGTTGTACCGGTAGAACGCGGTGTCCTCGACCCCTTTGGCCATCACCATGCCCGAGGTCTGCTGGAACCTGGTGGCCAGCTCCGTCAGTGCGGAGTCAGGGTCGGCAAGATACGGGTTAAGCAGCTGGTGCAGGGCGCCCAGCGTGTCGGCCAGGTCCGGGCGGTGCACCTGCGCGGCGAGGACGGCGTCGTCGAGGTACTCCGCACCACCGGGCAGGTAACTGCGGTAGACCGGGAAACACGCCAGCAGTTCGGCGATAGCGTCGGCGGTCTGCTCGGCGTCGAGGCCGGCATCGGCCGGAACCAGGCGGGTCAGCCGCAGCACCTCCGACCGGAGGATCCCATCGGCGATCCCGCGTTTGGTGCCGTGGATCATCGAGTGGAAATCCTCGGCCGGCGCAACCCGTTCAAGTGCGGCTTGGCCGGCCGGGTCCACGAACAGGCGGTCAATATCGGCGAGCGCGTCGTAGCCGGTGGTGCCTTCGGTCGCCCATTCCGGCGGGAGGACTTCGCCCGGCTCCAGAATTTTCTCGACCAGGACATAGGCCCCGCCGGTGAGTTCACGCAACCGGTCCAGGTAGCCTGCAGGGTCGGCCAGCCCGTCCGGGTGATCGATCCGGAGCCCATCCACCAGGGATTCCTCAAACCAGCTGCGGATCTCGCTGTGGGACTCATCGAAGACCCGTGGCACTTCGACTCGCACCCCCGCCAGGGTGTTGACGCCGAAGAACCGGCGGTAGTTCAGTTCGCTGTCCGCGCGCCGCCAGTTCACCAGCTCGTAGTGCTGCCGGGCATGCACGGCCTGGGCCGTGTCTCCAGTTTCGTAGCTGCCGTCAGCGATCGGGAACCGGTGATCGTAGTAGCGCAGTTCCCCGCCGTCGAGCTCCAGGGCCGACAGTTCGTCATCCCCGTCGCCGAGGACCGGCAGACGGATCTTCCCGTCCGCAGCCGCCCAGTCGACGTCGAACGCCTCGGCGTAGGGCGAGTTCTGCCCGCCCTTGAGCAGCGAGGACCACCAGGGGTTCTGCGCAGGGGTCTGCACCCCCAGGTGGTTGGGCACAATGTCCACCAGGACGCCGAGCCCCGCCGCATGCGCGGCGTCCGAGAGCGCCACGAAGGCGTCCCGTCCGCCGCGCTCCGGGTCGATCGCCGTGGGATCGGTGACATCGTAACCGTGTCCCGATCCCTTCTCAGCCGTCAGCACCGGCGACAGGTACACCCAGTCCACGCCCAGGTCCCGCAGGTAAGGGACCACCGCCGCGGCAGCCCTAAGGTCGAACTCGGATTGAATCTGCAACCGGTAGGTCGACTTCGGGATCCTCATGGATGTACTCCTGAACTTCGGTGCTGTGTGTCGTTCGAACTGCGGCAGGGTGAACTGCTGCGGTGCCTGGGGTGACCCAGGCGGTTAGGCGCCGCCGGGCTGGTGCGAGTTGGCCAACGCAGCCAGTGACGCTGCCACCGAGTGATCGAGATCCTCGGTTTCGGCGTGGGCGCGCAACACCACCATTGACTTGGCTTCCAGCGTGATCGTGGCTTCCGCTGGGATGGCGTCCGAGTCGGCGTACTTGCCGGCGGTATCAATGACCTCGTCCCAGGCCGGAGCGTACTCCTGCGGTGGGAGGGTGAAGTCGACCGGCTCGTCGCTGGCGTTGAATAGCAGCAGGAAGTTCTGGTCGGTGATCCGCTGCCCGCGGGCGTCGCGGCCGGAGATACCCTGGCCGTTCAGGAACACGCCAATGGATCGGCCGAACCCGGTGTCCCAATCCTCCGGCGCCATGACGGTGCCGTCGGTGCCCAGCCATACGATGTCCGGCAGGGCCTCGCCCTCGCCGCGTCGTACCGGCCGGCCGTCGAAGAACCGGCGACGGCGGAACGTCGGGTGCTCCGACCGCAGCCGGTTCACAGCGGCAGTGAATTCGAGCAGTGGCTGGTCCATCTGGTCCCAGTGAATCCAGCTGATCTCGGAGTCCTGTGCATAGGTGTTGTTGTTGCCCTGCTGGGTGCGGCCCAGCTCATCACCGTGCAGCAGCATTGGCACACCCTGCGACAGCAGGAGGGTGGCAATGAAGTTGCGCTGCTGGCGGACCCTGAGGGTATTGACCTCGGGGTTGTCGGTGGGGCCTTCCTCACCGCAGTTCCAGGACCGGTTGTGGGTTTCGCCGTCGTTGTTGTCTTCACCGTTGGCGTCATTGTGCTTCTCGTTGTAGGACACGAGGTCGCGGATGGTGAAGCCATCATGGGCGGTGACGAAGTTGATCGATGCGACCGGGCGGCGTGCTGACTGCTCGTAGAGGTCTGCTGAGCCGGTCAGGCGTGAGGCGAATTCGCCCAGCGTCGACGGTTCTCCACGCCAGAAGTCGCGCACCGTGTCGCGGTACTTGCCGTTCCACTCGGTCCACTGCGGTGGGAAGTTGCCCACCTGGTAGCCGCCGGGTCCAACGTCCCACGGCTCGGCGATGAGCTTGACCTGGGAGACCACTGGGTCCTGCTGGACCAGTTCGAAGAACGCCGACAGGCGGTCGACGTCGTAGAACTCGCGGGCCAGGGTGGACGCGAGGTCGAAGCGGAAACCGTCGACGTGCATTTCCGTCACCCAGTAGCGCAGTGAGTCCATCAGGAGCTGCAGGGAGTGCGGGTTGCCCACGTTCAGTGAGTTGCCGGTGCCGGTGTAATCCATGTAGTACTTCTTGTCGTCTTCGACGAGCCGGTAGTACGCGGAGTTGTCGATGCCACGCATCGACAGGGTGGGGCCCAAGTGGTTGCCCTCGGCGGTGTGGTTGTAGACGACGTCGAGAATCACTTCGATGCCGGCCAGGTGGAGTTCACGCACCATGGCCTTGAATTCCTGGACCTGTTCGCCGGTGTCACCGGCGGAGCCGTAGGTGTTGTGCGGTGCGAAGAAGCCGATGGTGTTGTAGCCCCAGTAGTTGGTGAGGCCCTTTTCCTGGAGGGTGCTGTCATTGACGAACTGGTGCACTGGCATCAGTTCGATGGCGGTGATTCCCAGCTTCTGCAGGTGCGAGATGACTGAAGGGTGCGCAACGCCGGCGTACGTGCCGCGCTGTTCCTCGGGGACCTCCGGGTGCAGCTGGGTGAGTCCCTTGACATGGGCTTCGTAAATGACCGACTGGTGGTACGGGATCCGTGGCTTACGGTCGCCGTCCCAGTCGAAGAATGGGTTGACGACGACGCCCAGCATCATGTGGGGTGCCGAATCGTCATTGTTGATCGAGTTTTCGTCGCCGAAGTTGTACCCGAACAGTGCTGGGTCCCAGTCCATCTGGCCGTGGACGGCCTTGGCGTACGGGTCCAGGAGGAGCTTGTTCGGGTTGCAGCGGTGGCCCTCTTCGGGGGCGTTGGGACCGTGGACCCGGTAGCCGTACTTCTGGCCCGGGACGATGTGCGGCAGGTACCCGTGCCAGACGTAGCCGTCCACCTCGTTGAGGTGCACGCGGGTTTCGGTGCCGTCGTCCTCGAACAGGCAGAGCTCCACCCTGTCGGCAATCTCGCTGTACAACGCAAAGTTGGTACCGGTGCCGTCATAGGTAGCGCCCAAAGGGTACGCTTCGCCGGGCCAGAGTTCCATGTGTTCTCCTGAAGTGGTGTAATTCGTTGGTCGAAAAGTGAACGGTCCAGCTACCTTCATAGCGCAACCAGGTGACTAGTTAGTGAATTGTGTCCTTGCCGGGTGGGGCGGTGAGCAGGTCCGCGAGGACCGCACCGAGATGTTGCGGCAGCTCTGAGACGACGATCGGCCCGAACCGCGCAGCCCTGGTCCCCGCCAGACCGTGGAGCAGCGCCGCAGCTGCTGCTATCGCCGCCCACTTGTCCTGCACCGGTACGCCGATGCGGTCGATGGCAGCGTCGCCGTCGTCGTCGGCAAGTGTTGCCACCAGGGCGCCCAGTATGCCAGCGAGCGTATCCCCCGACCCTGCGGTGGCGAGCCACGGCGTCGCTTCCGCCTGGCTGAACAGCGTGCCCGACGGCGACGCCACCACTGTGACTGCACCCTTGAGCAGCACTGTGGCACCGGTGAGCTCAGCCGCGATGCGGGCGTACTCGGTGGGGGCCGCCTCGATGTCGCGCCGGGTCGCCCTGACCTTGCGCCTCGCCAGCACCGCCTGCAGCTCGCCCGCATGAGGGGTCAGGATCACCTGTGGTCCCAGCCTGCGCGGCAGGAGGGCCAGTGCACCGGCGTCGACCACCGTGGGCAGGCCGGACGCCATCGCGTCGCGGGCCCGGCGCCGCTGGTCCGGGTCCTCGTCGGCCCCGGGGCCAACCAACCAGGCCTGAACGTGGGTCGGCTTGACCTGCCCCTGGGAGCAGACCGCCTCGGGGTGCGTCCGGTTGACCAGGGCGGCGACCGACGGTGGTCCGAGATATCTGACCATTCCCAGCCCGGTGGCCAGGGCGGCTCCGGTCGCCAGGACCGCCGCGCCCGGGTACATCGTCGAACCGGCGGCAATGCCGAGCACTCCGCGGGTGTACTTGTGGTCGGCGGGGCGGGGCCTGCGGTACAGGGCCGCGGCGTCGGCGGACTCAAGACGGAATAGGTCAGGTTCCGGCAGCGACTCGGAGAGCCCAATGTCGACGACGACGACGCGCCCCGCGGCGTGCGCCCCCGGCCCCGTGAGGAGCCCGGTCTTGAGCGCACCGAAGGTGACCGTGAGGTCGGCGTGAAGGACCGGTTCGTTGACCACGCCGGTGTCCGCATCCACCCCGCTGGGAAGGTCGCAGGCGACGACGATGCCGGTAGCCGCCGCGGCGAGCTCCCGGACCAGGGTGGCCGCAGGTTCGCGGAGACCGCCGGACCCGCCGATCCCCAGAATCCCGTCAATGACAAGGTCCGCCGCGGCGGTTGACCCCACCAGGCGTCCGGTGGTCGCTGGGCTGAGCAGTTCAACGCGGCCGCCGGCGCGTTGAAACGCTGCGAGTGCCAGCGGATGAGTGGTGGCGGAGGTGAGGATCGCCGTCGTGCGCACTCCCCTGCCGGCCAGGCGTGCGGCCGCGAAAAGGGCGTCGCCGGCGTTGTTGCCGCTGCCGGCGAGAACCACCGCTGTGCGCCCGTAACAGCCGCCGGTCCGGCTGGTCAGTTCGGCGGCGGCGGCAGCGTAAAGACCGTGGGCTGCGCGCTGCATCAGGGCAGCGCCGTGCCCGGCGTCGAGGAGAGGGGCTTCAGCCGAACGGATCGCACTGCCCGAATAGGCGCTAAGCATACTTAGGAGTCTATCCCGACCGACGGTGCTGTTGATGCCACGGGTCCGGCTTCGGCTTCGGCGACCACCATCGCCGTCGCCACCCCTCCGTCATGGCTGAGCGAGAGGTGCCAGCGGTGCACACCCTTCGCGGCGGCGGCGGCCGCCACGGTGCCTTTGACTTCCACCGATGGGCTGCCGGCAGCGTCGAGCCCAATCCAGCAGTCCTGCCAGTTCATTCCCGCGGGGGCGCCGAGGGCCTTGGCCACCGCCTCTTTGGCGGCGAACCGGGCGGCGAGCGAGCGCAGGTTCAGCACCCGCTCGGCCGGCACGAACAATCGTTCACGCAGGCCAGGCGTCCGTTCCAGCTGCCGCCCGAACCGGTCTATGTCAACAACGTCAACGCCTATGCCAACGATCATGGGTTATTACTCAACCGTGACTGACTTGGCCAGATTGCGGGGCTGGTCGACGTCGTACCCCTTGGCGGACGCCAGCTCGCAGGCGAAGATCTGCAGCGGCACGGTGGTGAGCAGCGGCGCCAGCAGGGTAGGAGTCTTGGGTACGTAGAACACGTGTTCGGCGTAGGCTTGCACCGAGGTGTCGCCTTCCTCCGCGATCACAATGGTGACTGCGCCGCGGGCGCGAATCTCCTGGATGTTGGAGACCACCTTGGCGTGCAGGGAGTCCCTGCCGTTCGGTGACGGCACCACGACGACCACCGGCTGCCCATCTTCGATCAACGCGATGGGACCGTGCTTCAGCTCACCGGCGGCGAACCCTTCGGCGTGGATGTAGGCGAGTTCCTTGAGCTTCAAGGCACCCTCCATCGCCACGGGGAATCCGACGTGCCGGCCCAGGAAGAGCACCGACTTGGCGTTGGACATGTCGCGGGCAAGCTTCTTGACCTTGTCGGCGTTGTCCAGGATGCTCTGGATCTTCGCTGGCATTTCGGCGAGATCGGCGAGGACGTCCGCGATCTCGTCGCCGAACTTGTTGCCGCGCAGTTGCGCCAGGTACAGACCCAGCAGGTAGGCGGCGGTGATCTGGGCGAGGAACGCCTTCGTCGAGGCGACGGCGATTTCCGGGCCGGCGTGGGTGTACAGCACGGCGTCTGACTCACGCGGAATGGTGGATCCGTTGGTGTTGCAGATCGCCACCACCTTGGCGCCCTGTTCGCGGGCGTAACGCACCGCCATCAGAGTGTCCATGGTTTCACCGGACTGGGAGATGGCGACGACGAGTGTCTTCTCGTTGACGATCGGATCGCGGTACCTGAACTCGTGGGAGAGTTCCACTTCAGTGGGGATACGGCACCAGTGCTCGATGGCGTACTTGGCCACCTGCCCGGCGTAGGCCGACGTACCGCATGCGAGGACAACGATCTTGTCCACGGAGCGCAGGATGGTCTCGTCGATCCGCAGTTCATCGAGGATCAGCTTGCCCTTCGCGTCGGAGCGGCCCAGGAGGGTCTGCGCGACGGCGTCGGGCTGGTCATTGATTTCCTTCTCCATGAAGGAGGGGTAGCCGCCCTTTTCCGCGGCTGCCGCGTCCCAGTCCACGTGGAATTCCTTGCCCTCGGCCGGGGCGCCGAAGAAGTCGGTGATGACGACGTCGTCGGGGGTGATGGTGACTACCTGATCCTGGCCCAGCTCAACGGCGCGGCGGGTGAAGTCAATGAAGCCCGACACATCGGAGCCGAGGAAATTCTCGCCGTCGCCGAGACC
Source organism: Arthrobacter sp. TMT4-20 (assembly GCF_054510775.1). Classification (NCBI taxonomy): domain Bacteria; kingdom Bacillati; phylum Actinomycetota; class Actinomycetes; order Micrococcales; family Micrococcaceae; genus Arthrobacter; species Arthrobacter sp. TMT4-20. The sequence goes on from NZ_JBTNDW010000001.1 coordinate 509,645, forward strand.
GACGACGAGGGGCGAGTTGCGGCGGGCCGCGACGACGATACCCGGTGAGTCCTGGTGCACGGCGAGGAGGGTGAAGGCGCCTTCCAGCTGCTGGCTGGCTTTGCGCATGGCATTGGGGAGCGGATCAGGGTCGCCGGCGGCCGACAGCTCCCGGTAGATGCTGCCGAGCAGGGCTGCCGCCACCTCGGTGTCCGTTTCGGAGAGGAAGGTTTCGCCCTGCTCAAGCAGTGCTGCCTTGAGTTCGGCGAAGTTCTCGATGATGCCGTTGTGAATGACGGCCAGCCGGCCGTTGTCAGCGAGGTGGGGGTGCGCGTTGGTGTCATTGGGTGCGCCGTGGGTCGCCCAACGGGTGTGGCCGATACCGGTCAGGGACGCGGTCAGCGGGCGGGCCTCAAGTTCGGCCACCAGGTTGCTGAGCTTGCCTGACTTCTTCCGCGACTCGATGCCGTTGGGGGTCAATACTGCCACTCCGGCCGAGTCGTAGCCGCGATACTCGAGGCGCCGCAAACCCTCCATGACGACGTCGAGCGCGCCATGGGTTCCCGTTGTACCGTCTGGGGACACTGTTGATCGGCCTACGTAGCCTACGATTCCACACATGGGCTTAAGAGTACCGTCAGCCCGGGCGTTCAGACGCAGGCCGCCGCTCCGCGGGAGCGGCGCGACCCGGTGAGGTTCGCATCTGGGGCCGCCAACAGGCACAATTCAGATGGTGAATGAGACAAATCCCGGGGTGACCGCGGGCAATGGTGCGGAGAGCAACTTCACACCCTTCGTTGAGCTGGACCGCCAGACCTGGGCCCGGCTCTCAAATGAGATCAGCTCCCCCCTCGATCTTGAGGACATTCTTCGGCTGCGGGGGTTGGGCGACGAGCTCAACCTCGACGAGGTGCGTGAGGTCTACCTTCCCCTTTCGCGGCTCCTATCCCTTTACGTGGCTGCCGCGGGCGAGTTACATGCCGCAACCACGACGTTCCTGGGCGAACAGCGCACCCGCACCCCTTTCGTCATCGGGGTCGCCGGTTCGGTGGCCGTCGGAAAATCGACGACCGCCCGCGTGCTGCGCGAGCTGTTGAGCCGCTGGCCGGACACCCCCAACGTGGAGCTGGTCACCACCGACGGGTTCCTGTACCCGAATGATGAGCTGGAACGCCGCGGCCTGATGCAGCGCAAGGGCTTCCCCGAATCCTACGATCGACGACGCCTGCTGAGGTTTGTCAGCGAGGTCAAGAGCGGCGCCGATGAGGTGCGCGCTCCGTGGTACTCCCACCTGACCTACAACATCGTGCCTGACCGTGAAGTGGTGGTGAGGCGTCCCGACGTCCTCATTGTTGAGGGCCTCAACGTGCTCGCGCCAGCCAGGACCCGCGCCGATGGGCGGTCCGGCCTGGCCCTGAGCGACTTCTTCGACTTCTCCATTTATGTGGACGCCAAAACCTCCTACATTGAGCAGTGGTACGTCCAGCGGTTCCAGTCGCTGCGCTCCGGTGCGTTCGCCAACCCCCAGTCCTATTTCCACCGGTATGCGTCGTTGACCGATGACGAGGCCCGCGAGACAGCGCTCGGCATCTGGAAACGGATCAACGAGCCCAACCTGATGGCCAATGTGCTGCCCACCCGGGGCCGGGCGCAGCTGGTGCTGACCAAGGAAGCCGACCACTCAGTGCGGCGAATGCTGCTCCGGAAGACATGACCGGGATGCGTCGGTGGCCCGCCCAGCCGCTATTGGTGACGGCTGCGATCCTGGCTGCTGCCGTCTCCGGCTGCGGAACACCCGATCCGGACCCCACGGCATCGGACCTCCCAGGCCTTGCCATCGGGGAGATCCCCGCACCCGCCCAACGGTCGCCGTCGTCAGCGGCCACCGCCACTGCCACTGCTGGCCCGGTCCCTGCCAGCTCGGCGACGGACGCCTACGCCGATCCCTCGGCTGCCACCGTCGTCGTCAACAAACGGCGGCCGCTCGACCCGATCGACTACGCCCCATCGGACCTGGTCCTCCCCGAGGTGCCCCTCGCGACGGACCGCGTCAATGCAACGCTGCGCCCTGATGTGGCCGAGGCCGTGGAGGAGATGTTCGCCGCGGCCGCCGACGACGACGTCTGGCTCACCCTGGTCAGCGGCTACCGCTCCTATGCCGTGCAGGCCGCTACCTACGACTACTGGGTGAGCCGCAACGGCAGCCCCGAAGACGCGGATAACTATTCGGCCCGACCGGGCTTCTCGGAGCACCAGACCGGGCTCGCCTTCGATATCGGTCAGGACGACGGCGCCTGCACCCTCCGGTCCTGCTTCAGCGACACGACGGCAGCAGGCTGGGCAGCGGATAACGCCCACGAGTTCGGGTTCATCCTCAGATACCCGGAGGGCCGGCAGGAAACCACCGGGTTCCTCGCAGAATCCTGGCATTACCGTTTCGTCGGGACAGACACTTCTGCGGCCATGAGGGCTGACGGAGTGGAAACCCTGGAGGAGTTCTTCGGGCTGCCCGATGCGCCCGACTACGGCTAAGCCGATATCCTAGACGAATGCTAAACGGATTCAAGACCTTCATCATGAAGGGCAACGTCATCGACCTTGCGGTCGCAGTGGTTCTGGGTACGGCGTTCGGCGCCGTTGTCAAAGCGCTGGTCGATTCGGTGTTCATGCCGCTGGTCTCGGCGCTAGTGGGATCCCCGAACTTCGACGACTTCGCGAAAGTCACGATCAACGGGAACGACATTCTGTTCGGGGTCCTGCTGACCGCGGTCGTCAACTTCCTGCTGGTAGCAGCGGCGATCTACTTCGTCGTTGTGCTTCCAATGAACAAGGTAATTGAACGACGCAACCGGCACCTCGGCATCGTCGAGCAGGAACCCGCCGTGGATCCCCAGATCGAGCTGCTCACCGAGATCAGGGACAGCCTCGCCGCTCGCCGCTAGCCCGCCCCTGAGCAGGGCGGGCCGGGAAACTCTTGACTACGCCGGAGTGAGGGCCAGCCGACGCTGCACCGTCTCGGCGAGACGGTCCGCGGTGCGCTGCGCTGTCTCCATGTCGGCGGCTTCCACCATGACCCGGACCACCGGCTCGGTCCCGGAGGGACGAAGCAGCACCCGGCCGGTCTCCCCCAGCGCGTCCTGCGCCTCGAGCACTGCCTGCTGGACATGCTCGTTGGTGGTCACCGCTGCCTTGTCCACACCCTTGACGTTGATCAGCACCTGAGGGAGCTTGTTCATGATCTGGGACAGTTCCTTGAGCGACCGCCCGGTACGCGCCACCTGAGCGGCGAGCTGGAGGCCGGTCAGGACGCCGTCGCCCGTGGTGGCGTACTGCGCGAAGATCACGTGACCCGACTGTTCGCCGCCCAGGCTGTACCCGCCGTCACGCATGCCCTCGAGCACGTACCTGTCACCCACACCGGTTTCCCTGAGACTGATCCCCGCATCGCGGAGGGCGAGCTTCAGGCCAAGGTTGCTCATCACGGTTGCTACCAGCGTGTTGTCCTTGAGCGTGCCGGCCGCCTTCATTGCTACAGCCATGATCGCCATAATCTGGTCGCCGTCGACGATTGTTCCTTCATGGTCGACGGCGAGGCAGCGATCGGCGTCGCCGTCGTGGGCGATCCCCAGATCAGCACCATGCTCCAGCACCGCAGCCTGCAGGGGACCGAGATGGGTCGAGCCGTAGCCGTCGTTGATGTTGATCCCGTCAGGATCGGCACCGATCACCACAATTTCGGCGCCGGCGTCGGCGAAGACCTGCGGGGAGCAGCCACTGGCAGCGCCATGGGCGCAGTCCAGCACCACCTTCACGCCCTGAAGGCGGTTGGGGAGGGTCTGCAGGAGGTGGACCACGTAGCGATCTTCGGCGTCGGCGAACCGCTGGATCCGCCCGACGTCCCCTCCGGTGGGCCGCAGCGCGGGCCGGGTCAGCTCCAGCTCGATGGCATCTTCAATCTGGTCGTCGAGCTTTTTCCCGCCGCGGGCCAGGAACTTGATGCCGTTATCGGGCGCCGCGTTGTGTGAAGCCGAGATCATGACCCCAAAATCGGCGTCCAGATCGGCGACCAGGAATGCTGCAGCGGGAGTGGGGAGGATTCCGGCGTCGTACACGTCAACCCCAGCACCGGCCAGACCGGCTTCCACCGCCGCAGCAATGAAGTCACCGCTGATGCGGGGGTCCCGCGCGATCACTGCTGTCGGCCGTCTACCCTCGGTCTTGCGGTGGCCCAACACCACTGCAGCCGCCTGAGCCAGCTGCATTGCCAGCTCCGGGGTGATCAGGTCGTTTGCCAGTCCGCGGACGCCGTCGGTCCCAAATAATCTACTCATCGGTGTACATCCTAGTTCAGGGGAATCGATCCCTATCTTAAACGCCTAACGCCCGTCCGGTAACCGGACGGGCGTTAGGACCACTGAAGGCCGGGCATCCGAAGTGGAAGCGCGCCGGTCCACGTGGTTGGCTAGCGCTTGGAGTACTGAGGCGCCTTGCGAGCCTTCTTCAGACCAGCCTTCTTACGCTCGATCACTCGTGCGTCACGGGTCAGGAAGCCAGCCTTCTTGAGGATGGCACGGTTGTTCTCGCGGTCAATCTCGTTCAGGGAACGGGCGACGCCGAGGCGCAGCGCACCGGCCTGGCCGGATGGGCCACCACCGTGGATGCGGGCTACGACGTCGTAGGAGCCAAGGAGGTCAAGGATCTTGAACGGATCGTTGACTTCCTGCTGGTGCAGCTTGTTTGGGAAGTAATCGGCCAGTTCGCGGCCGTTGACAATCCACTTGCCGGTACCCGGTACGAGCCGGACCCGTGCAACTGCTTCCTTGCGACGACCAACGGCTCCGCCGCCAACAGTCAATGCGGGACGTTCCTTGGCTACAGCCTCGGTGGTCTCGCCGGATTCTGAGGTATAGCTCGTGAGCTCCTCAGTTGGTTCATTCAGCTCTTCAGTGTTCTGAGCCACGGTTCTCCTTGAATTAATTTCTTAGTGTGTGGTGGCCAGGACTACTGGGCGACCTGGGTAATTTCGAAGGTCTTCGGCTGCTGGGCAGCGTGTGGGTGCTCAGCACCGCGGTAGACCTTCAGTTTCCCGATCTGCTGAGCAGCCAGGGAAGTCTTGGGAAGCATGCCTCGGATAGCCTTCTCCACAGCGCGGACTGGATTCTGTTCCAGCAGCTCTGCGTAGTTGACCGACGAGAGGCCACCCGGGAACCCGGAGTGGCGGTATGCACGCTTCTGCTCGAGCTTGGCACCGGTGAGGGCTACCTTCTCGGCGTTGATGATGATGACGAAATCGCCCATATCCATATGGGGTGCAAAGGTCGGCTTGTGCTTTCCGCGCAGCAGTGTTGCGGTCTGGCTGGCAAGTCGGCCTAGGACAACGTCGGTGGCGTCAATGACGTGCCACTGGCGGTTGATGTCGCCTGGCTTCGGGGTGTACGTACGCACGGTTTTTGCCTTCGTTTCTTGTTCGGTGACGCCTTCGCAACCGGGACTTGAATCCCCGCGCGAAAGCTCAGCTTATGCATGCGCTACCGGAACTTCAGGTGAGGGCTGAAAGCCAGTGATCCCGGTTATCTCGGCCATATCCGCGGGCCAGGTGACTCTGCAACCGAGTCGCCACGCGGACATGGACGTATCGAGGTGGGATACGCACAACGACTACCAAGACTAGCGCGAAGCTATGCCCCAGGTCAAAGCGAGCCCCGCGCTGGCTTATCTCGACGGCGGGAGGCTGCCCTGGTGAAGGCGTGGATCCGGGGATTTTGCCGAAACCGGAAACTTAAGGTTAGGTTAGCCTTTCCTAATTGTTCCGGCAGGAAGTGCCGCGAACACACATGTCGATTGGAGTTTCCAGGTGAAGAACATCATGGGCCGGACCGTTGCCCTTCCCGCGGCCGTCATTACGACGGCGCTCGTCCTTGCGGGGTGCGGGACAGCAGCCAGCAGCACCGACGCGACCAGCGAAACGTCGGAGTCAGCTGCCACTGAGCTCACGATTGAACATGCCCAGGGCGAGACCGTCCTGGAGGGCGTTCCCGAAACCGTCGTCACCTTCGACATGGCTTCGCTCGACACACTGGACACCCTCGGGGTGCCTGTCGCCGGACTCCCGCAGGAAAACCTGCCGGATTACCTCGAGAAGTACTCCAGTGCTGACTACCAGAATATGGGAACCCTCTTCGAGCCGGACTACGAGGCGGTCAATGCTGCCGAACCGGACCTTATCATCGTCGCCAACCGGTCCTCAGAGGCGTACGCCGAGCTGAGCAAGATTGCCCCGACCATCGACCTGACCCTGGACTGGGAAGACTATCTCGGAAGCTTCACCCAGAACGTGGAGACGCTCGGCGAGGTCTTCGACAAGACGGCCGAGACTGATGCCGCTCTGGAGGAGGTCTCAGCGAAGATCGACGAGGCGCAGTCCGTGGCAGGGGACGCCGGAACCGGCCTGATCGTCATGACGAGCGCCGGCGAGATTACCGCCTATGGGCCGGGGTCCCGGTTCGGCTGGCTGCACGATGAGCTTGGCCTGGAACCAGCAGTGGCCGACGTCGAGGCGGAAACCCACGGGGATCCGGTATCCAACGAATTCCTGCTCGAAACCAACCCGGACTGGCTCTTCGTCATCGACCGTGATGCAGCGGTCGGCGAGTCCGGTAGCGCCAACGCCCAGGAAGTCCTCGACAACGAGGTAGTTGCCAAAAGCACCGCGTGGAGTGAAGACCAGGTGGTGTATCTCGATCCGGTGCCCTGGTACATCGTCATGAGCGGTCTCACCGCGGTGAACGACATGGTCGATTCCGTCATCGACGGGCTGTCGTAATCGGCCCCCAGGCCCTGCGCACCTCCAGCATTGCCCCGGCCGCTCCCACGGTCCGCCGCCGCGGTCCAGCGCCACTACTGCTGCCCCTCGCCGGGGTGGCCGTAGTGGCGCTGGCGATCGGCAGCACCTTCATCGGCGTCAGCAACGTCACCCCGGCGAGCCTGCTACGGGGTGGGGCCGATAGCGAGGCGGCCTTCCTGCTCCTCGCCAGCCGGGTGCCGCGGACCATCGCGCTGGTACTGACCGGCATTTCCATGTCGGTGGTCGGTCTCATCATGCAGATGCTGGTGCGCAATAAGTTCGTCGAGCCCAGTACCACCGGCACTGCTGAATCAGCTGCCCTGGGATTGCTGGTCGCAACAGTCTTCCTTCCAGAGGTTTCCCTGATGGGGAAAATGCTGGTGGCCGCACTCTTCGCCCTTGCCGGAACATCCCTTTTCCTGTTGATCCTGCGGCGCATCCCGGTCCGGTCGATCGTGCTGGTTCCCCTGGTTGGCATCATGCTGGGCGGCATCATCGGTGCGGTGACCACCTTCTATGCCTACCGCCTTGACCTGCTGCAGACCCTCGGCGTGTGGATGACCGGTGATTTCTCGGGAATCCTCAGGGGCCGGTACGAGCTCCTCTGGGTTGCCTTCGCCATGACGGTCATTGCCTACCTCGCAGCCAACCGATTCACCGTCGCGGGGTTGGGACAGCAGTTCACTAACAACGCTGGACTCAATTACGGGCGCCTGCTGATCTTTGGTCTGGTGATCGTGTCGGTCGTCAGCGCCGTCGTCGTCGTGACGGCCGGCGTCATTCCGTTTCTGGGGCTGGTAGTACCCAACGTCGTTAGTCTGATGATGGGAGACAACGTCAGGAACTCGATGCCCTGGGTCGCGGTCCTGGGCGCCGGGTTTGTCCTTGTCTGCGACATGATCGGTCGCCTGGTGCGTTTCCCTTACGAGATACCGCTGGGCGTCGTCGTCGGCGTGGTGGGGGCTGCAATCTTCCTTTACCTGCTTTTGAGGAGCCCTGGCCGTGTCCACTAAATCGGTAGCTTCGCCTCCGCGAGCGCCCGGGAGTTGGCGGCCCAACCGACCCACCGCAGTGCTCGTGGTCCTGAGTCTGCTGGCCCTCGGGTGCATCGTCTGCTTCCTCACCGTGGGAATCGTTGGCAGCTGGGATTTTGCAGTGCCGTTCCGCGCGCGAAAAGTCGCAGCCATGACGCTCGTGGCCATCGCCGTCGGCGTCTCAACTGTCCTCTTCCAGACCGTCACCAACAACCGGATCCTGACCCCGTCCATCATGGGCTTCGATGCGCTCTATGTACTGATCCAGACGTTGATAGTCTTCAGCTTCGGTGCCCTGACCCTCGCAACAATCGATGACCGGCTGAAGTGGGTCGTGGAGGTGGGCGCGATGGTCCTGTTCTCTACCCTCCTCTTTCGCTGGCTGTTCTTCGGGGCACGGCGCAGCCTGCATCTGATGATCCTGGTTGGGATCATCCTCGGGGTGCTCTTCCGAAGCATCTCCGGATTCATCCAGCGGATGCTCGACCCCGCAGCCTTCGCCGTGCTGCAGGACTCGTTTTTCGCAAGCTTCAACGCGGTGAACGAGGAGCTCATTGTCATCTCCGCGGTAGCGGTTCTGATCTGCCTGTTGGTCGGAGTCCGGCTGCTCCCAGTCTTCGACGTCCTGGCGCTGGGCGAGAACCACTCGATAGGTTTGGGCGTCAACCACCGACGGACCGTGATGACCGTATTGGTCCTAATCGCCGTCCTGGTTTCAGTGTCCACCGCACTGGTCGGGCCGATCACCTTCTTTGGGCTGATTGTCGCAAACCTCGCGTATGCGCTTACCGGAACCAACCGGCACCGCGTGGTGCTGCCCGGAACGGTCCTGCTGGGCATCATTGCTCTCGTTGGTGGTCAGCTCATTCTCGAGCAGGTCTTCGGCTTCAATACGGCACTGGGCATCATCATCGAGTTTGCTGGCGGAATTTTGTTCGTCATTCTCCTGATCAGGAAGGGACCCCGATGATCACGTTACGAGGGGTAACAAAAAGCTACGGCTCGCAGGCAGTGGTCGACGGCGTCGATCTGGACCTCGGTCGGATTGGGGTCACGTCAATCATTGGCCCCAACGGCGCCGGCAAGTCGACGCTGCTCTCGATCGTTGGACGTCTGTTGTCGATGGATCATGGCACTGTCGAAATTGATGGGCTGGACATCAGGACGACGTCGGGCAGGGTCCTAGCGAAGAAGATTGCCATGCTGCATCAGGACAACCACCTCACTGCACGCCTGACGGTGGGCGAACTCGTGGCTTTCGGACGCTACCCACACTCCCGGGGGCGACTCACCAACGATGACAAGAAACGGATTGACGAGGCCCTGCGTTACCTCGATCTGACGGCACTTCAGTTTCGCTTCCTCGACGAGCTGTCGGGTGGGCAGCGACAGCGGGCGTTCATCGCGATGGTGCTGGCGCAGGACACCGACTATGTCCTTCTCGATGAGCCGCTGAACAACCTGGATCTTCGGCATGCTGTTGAAATCATGCGCCTGCTGCGCCGGGCCGCCGATGACATGGGTAAGCGGGTGGTTCTGGTCATGCATGACATCAATTTCGCTTCGGTCTATTCGGACGAGATCGTCGCGATGGCCGACGGAAAGATCATCCACCAGGGCCCGGTTGAGACCATCATGCGGCCCGAGGTCCTTTCCGCCATCTACGAAACTCCGATCGATGTGCAGAGCATCGATGGGAAACTGATCAGTTTGCATTACACCTGATCTGAGCCACCGACCCCCGAGATCAGCGGGATGCGGCCAAGTTCCCGCAGGGTTAGGACCGGAATCACAGCCTCTGCGCAGGGTTTACGCAGGATAAGAAAAGCACCCGTATTCAAGGAGTTGCTAATGCTACTTTCTATCCAGCGTCGGTTCTCATCCGGCGTACCGTTTACCTCATTCCCAGGAGCATTACATGGTCTCTCTCTTTGCCACCCTGCACGTCCTTGGCATCAAAGCCACCGAACGCCTTCGCCGCGAACAGGCCGGCGCCACCGCCGTTGAGTACGCGCTGATGGTCGGGCTCATCGCAGTCGTCATTATCGCGGCCGTTGGATTTCTTGGAGACGAACTAGTCGTCCTATTTGAGGAAGTCACCGAAGGACTTCAAGGCGCCTAGGGCTCAGTATCCTTCACACAGTGGCGTGGGGTTTTTCGCCCTCGCCACTGTGTTTTAGCTACTGCATCAGTGGATAAGAATTCAGGGAAGGGCGTCCAATGGGCCGGAACAAAGAGCGTGGTGCAGTCGCTGTCGAATTCGCCCTCATCCTACCCATCCTCCTTTTGCTCATCCTAGGCACCATCGAGTTTGGCAGAGTACTCAATGCACAGCTCCAGGTAACCTCCGCCGCTAGAGAGGCGGTCCGCGTGATGGCCATCGAGAAGAAGGAAGACGTGGCAGTGTCCACAGCGATATCATCTGCGCCCGGACTGAATCCACCTTTGTCGCCCTTGCAGGTAAAGGTGGACCCGACGTGTACTGACTCCACCGAAACCAGGGTCACCATCACCTACTCGGTTGACCTGCTTGCCGGCCTCTTTGTCGATGCGATCCCACTTACTGGAAGAAGTGTCATGCGATGCGGCGGTTAAAGGATGAGGCAACGGGAGCCATCGCCGTCACCACAGCGCTGCTGATGGTTTTGGTACTGGGCATGACTGCGTTAGTTGTAGATGTAGGAATGGTGTACTTCGAGCGCGCCCAGCTCCAAAACGGCGCCGATGCGGCAGCCCTCGCCGTGGCTCAGGATTGCGCGGCTGGCGACTGTGGGCTAACCAAGGCGACCGCCACCGCCAATACCTTTGCCGGGAACAACGCCAACGACGGTAAGTCGATTGCAACGGTCGATACCCCCCCTGGCGAATACAGCGTCACTGTCCAGACCAGTACACTCACTGAGGACGGTGAAGCCGCGATTCAGCACTGGTTTGCTCCAATCCTCGGCATTGACTCTACAGCGGTCAGTGCATCAGCAGAAGCATCCTGGGGAAGCCCCATCGTGGATGTGGCACCATTTCCGATGACCTTCTCAAAATGTGAAATTCAGATGACCGGCGACCTGGAGATGATTCACTACCAAAAGAAAGATTCGGGCACCCCGGGCTGCCCCGGCGGGCCACCCGGAGGGTTCGGCAAGCTCGAACAAGACTCAGGAATGTGTGGCGCAACCGTCAACGACGACGGATCGGTCGATAGCGACAACGGAAACAGCGTGCCAAACAATTGCGACGATCTTCTCGCTTCCTGGGCCACCGACATCAAAAGCGGATCCTTCCCGATCGGGTTGTTCCCGATCCATGACTCAGTCAACGACAAGGGCAAATCGTACGGTCTTGCCGGCTTCGCGGCTTTCGAAGTGTACGGCTGGAAATGGAAACAAGGTGGCAGCGACAAAGCTTTTGAGGAGTTTCGTTCCGCGCACTACTCAGGGATGAACTGTGGCAAGGACATCTGCCTTATTGGCAAGTTTGTTAATAAGGTGCTCTTGAACGACGACTACGCTATCGGCCCCCCAAATGGCTTCGGCGTTACCGTCGTGAAACTAACAGGTTAGAGGCGAATACAGAGTGAAGAGCCGCATTATCGGGGCGACTACCGCTGTTTTGCTCGCCGTGCTTGGGGCTGTCCTCCTCCTGCAGTACGTAGGCTCAGCCGAGCAACGCGCATTGGCTGGCGCCGAGACCCAAACAGTCTTAGTGGTCCGTGACGGTCTCTCGGTTCCGGAAGGGACCGTAGCTGAAAGTCTCGCCGACTTCGTCTCTGCGGAGGCGGTGCCCACAAAGGTGGTACCAGCCGACTCAATAGCCAGCCTCACCGAGGTGGCTGGACAGGTGACTAGTGTGGAGCTGGTTGCCGGAGAGCAGGTGCTGAGTACGCGATTCGTAGACCCAGCAGTAGACGATCCGGACAGCCCTATCGAAGTACCCGAAGGTATGCAGGAGGTCACTATTCTGCTGGAACCACAGCGTGTCATGGGCGGCCAGCTGCAGGCCGGAGACACGGTTGGGGTCTTTGTCTCGTTGGCTGACGCAGCCGGGCAGACACCCCCCACCACGCATCTGACGCTTAATAAGGTCCTGGTGACCAGCGTTCAGGGCCTCGCTGCGCCTAGCGAGGATTTAGGCGCGCAAGAGTCCAATCCTGTTCCGCCCGGAAGCGTTCTCGTCACCCTTGCCCGAACCGCGCCCGACGCTGAGAAGATCGTGTTTGGTCAAGAGTTCGGAACTATTTGGCTATCGAAGGAACCCAGCACCGCAACGGAGGACGGTGCGCGTCCGATCACCAGCAACGAGATGTTCGAATGAGCCGCTACGCTATTGTCACCACCGCGCCGGACTTCCACCGGCGGTTGGCGGAAGCCGCGTCAGGCGCCCTCGAAGGGGAGATTCACTCGTGGGCCGGCACAGGGATCCCTGCAACCTCTCAGGACCTTGTAGACCAGCTCCCCGATCCCCGCCTCCTGGACGTGCTCATTTTGGGACCAGGAGTCCCGCTCGACGGTGCGCTAGTGCTGGCTGACCAATTTGAAGTACAGCATCCAGAAGTCAGCGTGCTCTTGGCTACTACGCCGACCCCCGCCGTAGTGCTCAGCGCCATGCGGGCCGGAATACGGGACGTGGTCGAGCCTGAAGCTGACGTCGCCGAGTTGAGCGTCCTCCTACACCGGGCCACGCGAAGCGCGGCCATTCGACGGCGAGCGGCCAGCATGTCCTCTAGCGAAACCGGTGGTTCCGCAAACGGGCGGGTCATTGCAGTGGTGTCCCCCAAGGGTGGGGCCGGTAAGACCACTGTCGCAAGCAACCTCGCGGTTGGGTTAGCTGCCACAGCTCCCCATGCCACTGTGCTGGTAGATCTTGATTTACAATTCGGGGACGTGGCGAGTGCCCTGTCGATCTCGCCCGACCATTCAGTGACCGACGCTGTCCATGGACCGGCCAGACGCGACACCATGGTCTTGAAGTCTTTTCTCAGTGCCCACCCGACCGGGCTTTTCGCCCTCTGCGCGCCGGATCTTCCTGACTCGGCAGAGGACGTTACCGGTGAGGATGTGGCACACCTCCTTGATCAACTGGCGAGCCAGTACCGCTATGTCATCGTTGATACCTCGCCCGGTCTTTCAGACCACACGCTGGCTACTCTCGACAAAGCGACCGACTACGTCTTCGTCACCGGAATGGACGTTCCGAGCGTGCGAGGGCTGCGGAAAGAGCTTGACGTGCTGAGGGAACTGGGACTAACCCCGATTCACCGACACATAGTGCTCAACAGCGCAGACCTGCGCGAGGGGTTGACGCTGGCCGATGTGGAGACGACCTTGGGAACAAAGGTAGATATCGTCGTCCCCTCGTCACGGCCTGTACGGATTTCGACCAACCAAGGTCTGCCACTCCTGCAAGGGAAGAAGAGAGATCCTGCGTCGAAGGCCCTTCGGAGGCTGCTTCTCCGCTTTGCTCCGCCCTTGCCGACAAGTACCAAAGGTCGGGGCCGTCATCGAGGAGGGAAATCGTGAATCTCGCACAGCGGCTGGAAGCCGCACGCCGCCCCGGGGGTGCGGAGGCCGTTACCGCGCCAGAGCAGAGTCGGGCGACACCCGCAAAACCGCAGCCGGGTGCACCTCAAGGCAAGAAGCCACCTAGTCAGCCACCGAGGCAGAACATGCCCGCTTCTGCGGCCCCCGCACCCGCAAGGGACGCCCTAGCCAAGCTGAAGGACCGGGCCGGAACCATCCTGTTCGAGCGTTTAGGTAACCGGCTACTCGACTCGGCCCTGACCGAGGAACAGCTTCACGCCCTGGTGCAGGAAGAACTCACCCAAGTGGTCGAGGAGGAGGAAGTACCCCTTTCAAAGGAGGAGCGGCAACGGCTCATCCGTGGGGTCAGCGATGATGTGCTGGGCTATGGCCCTTTGCAACATTTACTCGACGATGAAGACGTCACCGAAATCATGGTCAACGGCCCGAACATGATCTATGTCGAACACAATGGAAAGCTGACCCGCAGTGGCGTCCGGTTTGCTTCCGAAGAGCATCTACGAAAGGTAATCGAACGTATTGTCTCCCGCGTGGGGCGACGGATCGACGAGTCCTCTCCGCTGGTAGACGCACGCCTTGCTGATGGCTCCCGCGTTAACGCCGTCATCCCCCCGCTGGCTGTCAACGGATCATCACTGACCATCCGTAAGTTCGCTACGGACCCGTTTCAGGTTCACGACCTGATCGGCTTCGGCACCCTATCGCCGGACATGGCTGAACTCCTCGACGCGTGCGTCAAGGCACGACTGAACATTATTGTCTCGGGCGGTACTGGAACAGGAAAAACTACCCTGCTGAACGTTTTGTCTTCCTTCATTCCCGAAGGGGAAAGGATCGTGACAATCGAGGACGCGGTCGAACTGCAACTGCAACAGGATCACGTGGTCCGGTTGGAGAGCAGACCCACCAACATCGAGGGCAAGGGCGAGGTTACCATCCGCGACCTAGTCCGCAATTCACTGCGTATGCGCCCGGACCGAATTGTGGTCGGTGAGGTACGCGGTGGTGAGACCCTCGACATGCTGCAGGCCATGAATACCGGGCACGACGGATCGCTATCCACCGTGCACTCCAACTCCCCCCGCGACGCCATCGCGCGCCTTGAGACCCTGGTCCTGATGGCAGGCATGGACCTTCCACTACGCGCGGTAAGGGAACAGATCGCTGCTGCCGTGGATGTAATTGTTCAGCTGACACGCTTGCGCGACGGCACCCGCCGAGTCACCCATGTGACCGAGGTCCAGGGCATGGAGGGAGAAATTGTGACCCTGCAGGACGCTTTCGTGTTTGACTACAGTGCGGGCGTTGATTCGAACGGTCGTTTCCGAGGAACGCCCGTCGCGACCGGGGTGAGACCCAAATTCACCGACCGGTTTCGGGATCTCGGCATCGAACTCTCTCCGAGCGTTTTCGGTTCCCCGCTCAATGGCAGGAATGACCGGTGACCCCCGAGCCACCAATTACCCAGCTTCTTCTCGGGATAGTGGCGTGTTTCGCGGCTATCGCCTCAGCAATATTCCTTGTCATCATCCCCCGCAAACCACGAAATACCCTCAATCGCACCAAGGCTACTGCCACCCCTTCATCGGTTCAGCTGACGCAACTGGCTTCGCTGACGACCGGTGTAGTCGATAGCCTCCTCAAGAGCCGCAACCTCATGGCAGGGATCGCGGGAAAGCTCGAAGACGCGGGACTGAAGATGCGCCCTGCCGATTTCGTGGTGCTCACAGGGGTGGGTGCTGTACTAGCCGCGTGCGTCGGGTTGGTCCTGTCTGGTCCCTTCATCGCGATTATGTTCGCCGTCGCCGTGCCAGTTCTAGTCAAGGTTGGCCTCGGCCTGCTCACGGCACGCCGTCGGAAACAGTTCGCTGATCAATTGGATGACACACTCCAACTGCTCGCTGGCGGGCTTAGAGCCGGGCACAGTCTGCTGCGTGCCATTGATGCTGTTTCAGCCGATTCCGAGGCACCTACCACGGAGGAATTCACCCGAATCATCAACGAGACCAGACTCGGCCGGGATCTTGGAGAAGCTCTGGATGATGCGGCCATGCGGATGCAGTCCGAGGACTTTTCCTGGGTAGCGCAGGCGATTGCGATTCACCGCGAGGTAGGTGGAAATCTGGCCACCGTTCTAGATCAAGTGGGTCAAACCATTCGCGAGCGCAACCAGATACGCCGTCAAGTCCAGGCACTCAGTGCTGAGGGCAAGTTGTCAGCCGTCATCCTTATGGGCTTGCCTCTTGTCCTTGGTGGCACCCTGATGGTGCTGAGCCCCGGCTATATGGACCCAATGTTCAGTCATCCGATTGGATTTGTTCTAATGGGCGTTTCTCTCATTCTGTTGGCCGTAGGTGCACTTTGGTTGAAGAAAGTCGTTTCATTCAAGTTTTGACGATTGGCCTATGAAAATCACAAGCGAGGAAGGAGTATCCCAATGGCACCTTTGGTAGTCCTTGCAATCAGCGCGATACTCGTCGCGATTCCGCTATTTCTCTGGTCAATCGTCGGCCATCGGACACCGGGTAGGAAGGCCATGCAGGCCAACCTCACGCGAGGCATCGCCGGCGAATCAAAAACGACGAAAAAAACTGACGGTCGTTTTGAGGTCATCGCCAGCCGGTTCACGCCTGATGTCCTCGTCGCGAAGCTTGATCGGCAGCTAGCACTCGCCGGGCGGCCCCAGCCCTGGCCTTTGAAGCGCCTCGTTACCGCCAAGATAACCCTCGCCGTCATCGTGGGGATCTTGAGCATTCTGTATGCCGGGGGTGCACCTAGCGGCAGAACTATCCTGCTTGCCGTTGCTGCGACTGCTGTCGCCTACTTCGTGCCCGACTTGCTGGTCTACAGCAAGGGAACCGAACGCCAGACGGCCCTTGCACTAGAGCTCCCGGACACCCTCGACCAAATGACCATCGCTGTCGAGGCGGGGCTCGGGTTTGACTCCGCGATGGCCCGTGCTGGCCAGAATGGGAAGGGCCCGCTCGCGGCAGAACTGGTGCGCACCCTGCAGGATATGCAGCTGGGGATGGGACGTCGAGAGGCCTATGCCGCACTGCTCGCACGCACCAATTCACCTGACCTGCGTAAGTTCGTCAACGCGATTGTGCAGGCCGACCGTTACGGCATATCTATCTCGGCCGTGCTGAGGGTGCAGGCAAGCGAGATGCGATTGAAACGACGCCAACGCGCAGAGGAAAAGGCGATGCAGATCCCAGTAAAAGTGCTATTCCCTTTGATGGTCTGCATTCTGCCGGTGTTGTTTATTGTCCTGCTAGGACCCGCAGGGATCAACGTTTTCCTCACCGTAACCCAGTAGCCGACCGCGTCTGGTGCGCGGCGAACCAGGCGGGCACCTGATCCGCTGGCAGAGCTGGCGACCACAGGTACCCCTGCGCAATGGGCACCTGCATCCGGGACAGCTCGTCCAGTTGCTCAGCGGTCTCCACCCCTTCAGCCACTACCCGTAGACCCAGAGCCTGCCCCATCGCGGCAATGGCTTCCACAATCGGGCCGGCGTGCACGTCGCTACCACCCAGACCGTCGATGAATGACCGGTCAATTTTCAATGATGTGACGGGAAAGCGTCTGAGATAACTCAATGAGGAGTAGCCGGTGCCAAAGTCATCAACGGCAATGCCAATCCCGAGGCTGCGGAGTTTGGTCAGCGTTTTTAGTGACTGGTCGGCGTCGCCCATCAGGACAGATTCGGTGATTTCCAGGATCACTGCCGACGGTTCAATCCCCGCCGCCCGAATGGCGGTGCCCACTGCTGAGTGAAGGCCTGCGTCCTGCAGTTGCCGCGCCGAAAGATTCACCGCCATCCGCCATTTTTCCGCACCGGGCAGGTTCGCCTTCCACCACTTCACCTGCTGGAGAGCCTGGTTGAGCACCCATAACCCGATCGGAACAATCTGACCGGTTTCTTCAGCGACCGGAATGAACGAGTCAGGCCCAATCAGCCCGTGTTCCGGGTGTTGCCATCTCACCAGGGCTTCAAATCCAACTGGTTTACCGTTCGCCACATCGATCACCGGTTGGTAATGAACCTGCAATTGATCGCGTTCGATTGCACGCGGCAGCTCGGTCTCGACGGCCAGCCGCAACGCCGCTCGCCGGTGCATTGCCTCGTCAAAGACGATTGCCTTGTTCCTCCCGCTCACCTTGGCCCGATACATTGCGGCATCGGAATTGTGCAGCAAGGATTCCGGGGTGTCATTGGCAGAGGAGATTGCGATGCCGATACTGACATCCACGAACACTTCCCGGTCCAGAAGCTCAAACGGTATTTGCACTGCTGCGCGGATCCGGCGGGCCAGTTTCGTCGCGCTGTCCTCGGTCATATCCGCGCAGACAATGACGAACTCGTCACCAGCGAAACGGGCCAGTGTGTCCTCAGGTCGAACAGTGCCCAGCAACCGGGACGACAGCTGGACCAAAAGGCTATCCCCCGCAGCGTGGCCCAGTCCGTCGTTGATGACCTTGAAGCGGTCTACGTCGAGGAAGAGCACTCCAACCTGTGAGCCTCTCAGCGCGCACTCGGCCAGAGCCTCCTGAATGCTCTCCGTGAGCAGCGCCCGGTTCGCCAGGCCGGTCAGCGGGTCCCTGAACGCCAGCCGTTCTAGCGCCTGTTCCCCCAGCTTCCGCTCGGTGATATCCAGCGCCGTCCCCAACATCTTGACCGGCTCGCCGTCGTCGTCCCGCTCAAGAACTGCCCGGGCGTAAACCCATCGCACGTTCCCGCCCTGGCCTCCCACACGGTAGGTGAAATCGACTGACGTCCCATGGTCCATCAAGTCCTTCCACAGGAGGGCAATACGGTCGCGGTCCTCCGGGTGCACCGCACTCAACAGTGGCCCGCGCGAGCCCTCCGCCGTAACCGGCAGTCCATGGATCCTGCAATATTCGTCAGACCGCCAGACCCGGTCGGCATGGGCATCCCACTCCACGGACCCAACGTGGGCCATTTCCTGGGCAGCTGCCAGCCGGTCCCGCTCCAGTTCAGAAGCGGCGCGCAGCCTGTTGATCTCAGACACATCACGGGCGACCGCAGAAGAACCGACCAATTGTCCCTGCTCGTCATACATCGGGGATAGCGTGAGCGAAATGTCTAACAGCGATCCATCTTTCCGCATACCCCGAACCAGCTGGCCGATCACGGGCTCCCCCCGCCGAAGCTTGTCGCGTAGCTCCTCATCCGGACCGGTACGTTCCTCCGGCGAGAGCATCAGCACGCTACGGCCAATCACTTCCTCCGGCGAATAACCGTAGATCCGCTCAGCTCCTGCATTCCAACTAGTGATAATCCCCTCGAGGGTTGCACCGTTGATCGCATCGTTCGAGAATTCGACCAGACTCGACAGCCGGCCCATTTCAGCCTGGGCGCGATTCGATTCGGTCGTGTCCGTGGAGACATCAATCACCGCGATTACCTGCCCGGCTTTGTCATAGAGCGGGGTGATTGTCGAGTAGACGGACAGGCGGCGACCGCTTCTGTGCTTGGTCCAGTGCTCACCAGACCACGGCTTTCCCGACGATACCTGGGCAATGATCGCCGCGGCCTTGGGCCCGTTGTCGAACAGGGCGAGATCCGCGAAGTGCCGGCCAACCGCATCCCCCGCGCTCCACCCCAGCATCTGCGCCGAGGCATCGTTCCAATAGGTAATCCGCCCTTGTAAATCAATTGCGACTACTGATTGCCCGACGGCGTCGAGCAGCGACGCTTGGAAGGAGCTTTCCAGCTGGGCCACTCGCTGCGGCGTGATGTCGATGTGGGTGACAACCAGACCGCCGCTGTCACTCCTGCAGATGCGCGTGCGAATCCAGCGTTCACCGCCCTGAGACGGATACTCAAGTGCAAGGTTTTGATGGACCCCGCTCAAGACAGCGTGGAGACCAGCTGAAACTTCGACGGCGGCGCTGTCACCTTCCGCTGCCGCCGCGACACACTCCGTCAGGTAGGACACCCCGGCGACCGGTGCTGCGATACCGGCGAAGGGCTGAGGAAAACGCTCCCATTCCCGATTCACCGCCGAGATCACGCCATCCACATCCAGTAGCGCTACCGCCACCGGCAGCGCGTCAAGGGTTTCACGCAACCCCGCCCGCGGCCGCTGCGCGGGATTGCCGTCGGCCGGGACCGAGGGTCGGTACGTGGTCATCATCACAGCCTATGCCAACCACCGGTCGGGCCTACCATAAACGGACTTGGCAAAGGAATAACGCAGCTTTTGCGCAGTGTAACCCAAACTATTGACCGAAATAAAGGCGATCGAAGTACTCTCAATAAATGATCCCTGCAAATTGCGCCGTGCCTAAAGCGGTGAGGACGGTTTACACGGTGGCGGAATGTACCGCACCAATCGCTCAGTGCTGCCCCTGATATTTTCGCCACAGGGCCGCGTCCCCCTCATCGATCAAAACACCTTACTGGCCCTTGCAGATCAGCTCGAAAACCCGTCGGCCGTCAAGGCATTCATCCTCGACTTCATCCATGTTTGGGATGAGAGGTTTATCCGGCTAGCGGACACCGTTTCCCGTCGTGACCACGCCGCCGCTATGGAAGCGGTGCTGAGCGTCAGAACCAGCGCAATGATGGTCGGGGCAGCGCGGCTCGCCAGCCTGGCTTCCGCCCTTGAGGAATCAGTCCGGCTCAACGACCTGATCGAAGCCGCCGACATCCTTCCGCTCGTGGAAGCGTGCGGCATCCAAACGATCCGCGAACTGGCTCTTTGCTCTGAGGCTGTTCCCGGGTAAGACGAATGCTGGCCGCTGGATCAGGTTCGCTTGGGCGCCAACCTGTAGCCAACCCCGCGGACGGTCAACAACCACCTGGGTTCGCGCGTATCCTCGCCCAGCTTGCGGCGGAGGTTGCCCATATGGACCTCTACCGCCCGCTCGTCGGCATCACTGATATAGGCGTCGTCCCGGTAGTGGTGACCCCTGACAACCCGGACCAGATTCGCTTTGGTACGGACTGATCCACCGCTTCGCAGGAGATCGTGCAGCAAGTCGAACTCACTGCGTGTGAGGCTGAGTTTGTTCCCTGCCAACGTCGCAGTCCGGGTTTCGTGGTTGAGCGCCAGCCCATTGTGCAGCAGCACCCCCGATTCCCCTTCGTCGAGAGTCGGAGCACTGCCCTCCCCTGTTGCATCGGGGTTCCGTGGCCTACGGAGCATTGCGGCTACCCGCGCCCGGAGTTCCCGTGGGCGGAAAGGCTTGGTGATGAAATCATCCGCACCTGATTGCAGTGCAGTCAGGGTATCCAGTTCGTCGGTTCGAGCCGTAAGCATCAGAACGTAGCAATTACTCGACTGCCGGATCCTGCGGAGCACCTCGTACCCGTCGATATCCGGAAGGCCCACATCGAGGGTCACAATGGTCGCGTTATGTTTGCCGACCAGCTCGACCCCTTCGCGGCCGGAGCCCGCCGAATGAACTTCAAATCCAGATTGGGTGAGGACAGCATCGACCAGGTTTCGCACATCGGCATCGTCTTCGATGACCACTGCAACTCCGGGATCGCTCATATCATTCCCTATTGTCGGCTCGTCTGGCCGCTAGGCCATTGGGCTGTAAAGGATACGTTCCCCCGCATTTCACATTACTTCCGCTCGGTCCCCCAGCATACTCTTTGCTGCGGAGTCTGCTTAGTTTGAATACGCAGACCGTCTCGACTGCGTATCAATTTGCGTGATTCCCGGTGCGAGGATGGGCAACACCTATTGTTAGGAGATAATGGGCGCATGCGTTACGACGGCCTGGGGAAGCCGACAACCGAATACTCTCGCCATGATTCCGGACACTCGGCTAAGCCTGAGCGCTTGTGGCTGCCCGGATTCGGACGGTTCGAAGGGGTCTTCAACCCTCGCAAAAAGGCGGCAATGCACCAATTGCCCCTGACGATTGCGGTCGTAATTATTGCCGGCACCGCACCGTTATTGAATCCAGATTTGCTGCTGAGCGGACTCTTTCTCGCAGGACTAGTCCTGACAATTGCTCTTTTCGCGGCGTGTTTCCTGATTCCGTGGGGGCGCCTACCAACAGGGGCAATGCTTGCCATCCCCATCCTGGATTTTGTAGCCATTTTGCTCTGCCGGAACGGCGCCGTCGACATCGTCCCTGGCCTGGGCGCGCTTGCGGCCTTCCCTGTCGTCTGGCTGGCTGCGTCCGGTCTGATGCCACTGCTGGCCGCGATAGTCAGCTTCGTTGGACCCTACCTCATTGTCCTTTTCCCCTATTTACTGGACTCCACCACCACTTATGCATCCTTGGTGGACACCCTGTTGCTCCCGACCATGACGCTCGCACTTTTCCTCGTGATGAGAGTCCTCACGCTCCAGATGCGGATGCAACGGCTGGAGTTACAGCAAAAGGCCGATGAGGTGTTAGCCCTTGAGGCACAAAGCGGTGATCGCGAGAGACTCCTCGCTGCCATCCTCGACACGGTCGACGTCGGCGTCCTCGCCGTCGATACGGAAGGAAGGACCTTGCTGTCCAACCGGCAGCAGCAACTGTTCCAGCAGGGAGCGTCACCCCAAGACTGCGACGAAGACATCAGGTTCTTCGGAAGCAAGGGATCCACTCCCCTACCCGAATCGCTGCACCCCATTCGCCGGGCCGCCGAGGGCGAATCCTTCTCCAATAACCTCCTCTGGTTCGGCGAGGGAGACTGTCAACGGGCGGTGTCCACAGCAGCCCGGCCGATGACTGGTAACGGCGGGGAGTTCACCGGCTCGGTCATCGTCTTCACGGACGTCACCGACCTGGTGAAGGCGCTGACGGTGAAGGAGGACTTCGTCGCCAATGTCACGCACGAGTTCAGCACACCACTCACCTCCATTCTCGGCCATCTCGACCTGGTACTTGAGTCCCCGGACGTCCTGACCCCGCATACCCGTGAGTCCCTGGCCATCGCCAGACGGAACGCTGAACGCCTCTCCATCCTGGTTTCGGACCTCCTGTCGGCAGCCTCCGCTTCGATCAACCTGCATGCCAAGCCGACCGAGCTGACGGCTCTTCTGAGCTCCCGGATACGGTCGGCCCGAACGCACGCGACCAACGCCGGAATCACACTCGTTTCGGAGGTACCTCAGTGCCTGTGGGCCATCGCCGATCCAATGAGGATGGGCCAGGTGGTAGATAACCTGCTCTCGAACGCCATCAAATACTCGCCCGATGGTGGAGCCGTCACTGTCCGGGCGCATGCGGGCGAGGGAAAAGTCCTGCTGGAAGTCGAGGACTGCGGAATAGGTATGACCCCGGACGAGACAGCCCTGATTTACGGTCGGTTTTTTCGCGCTCACAGCGCAAGGGAATCGGCGATCCCCGGGGTCGGTTTGGGCCTGGCCATCACCAAGGCAATTGTCGAAGGCCACGGCGGCACGATTCATTGCTCGAGCTCGCTGGGAACCGGTACAAAGTTCACTGTCAGTCTGCCGACAACCATGGCCCATGCGCCGGCAGTCGTTGGCTGACCGGATGACGATCAGGGAATCTGTTGGCAGCGAGGTCCTGGCTTTGCCACGCGCTGCCCGCATCGTGACCGCGGCTGTGACGGCGTTGCTGGTCGGCGCAGTTCTCGTGCGGTTCGGGTGGGCACCCGAGACCCCCGCGTTCATCCTGCTGCCCCTGTTCGGAGTAGTGCTGGCCGTTATCGACCTGCGCACCCGGCTATTGCCGAACGCGCTATTGCTGCCGTTCGCGGCCACCACGCTGGTCCTTCTCCTGGTGTCCAGTGGCCTGTCCGGGGACTGGAACCGGCTGGCCGGCGCGGCCCTGGGCGGTGCTGCCATGTTCGGCATCTACCTTGTGCTTGCACTTGTTTCACCGGGCAGCCTCGGGATGGGCGACGTGAAGCTCGCCGCGGTGCTCGGTCTCTACGGAGGTTATGCCGGACTGACCACCTGGCTGGCAACCCTGCTCGGCGGCTTCCTCCTCGGCGGCCTCATTAGTATCTTCCTGCTTCTCTTCACCAAAGCGTCGGCCCGTTCGGTCTTCCCGTTTGGACCGCCGATGCTCGCCGCGTGCTTCGCTGCGATCGTCGCGTTCGGTTAGCTCCGTAGCCCCGTCACAGTACCGTCCCGCCGCGCACGGGTCTCCTCGGCGCGGGTCCCGATGGCGTCGTCGTCGGGGTACCGGACCTCTTCGAGGACCAGCGGGTGAGGGGCAGCGAGCACCGAGCGAGCCTCCTTGCTGCGCGCGGTGAGCCGTTCGAAGAGCCACTCGGGGTCTTTCTCCCCCACACCCACACGCAACGTGGAGCCGATAAGCCCACGCACCATGTTGTGGCAAAAGGCGTCAGCCTGAATGGCCGCGGTGATGACGCCGTCGTCGCCGCGGCTGAAGTCGAACCGCTGCAACTCGCGGACAGTCGTCGCGCCGGGCCGCGGTTTCACAAAGGAGCGGAAGTCCTGCAGGCCGAGGAGCAGCCGGGCGCCGTCGTTCATCCGGTCGACCTGCAGCTCGTCGGGGTGCCAGAGCGTCACGCCGCGGACCAAGGGGTCCCTCAGTTCGGGACGGTCCGCGATCCGGTAGCTGTAACGACGCCACAGCGCCGAGAACCTGGCATCGAACCCGGTGGGGGCCAGCCCTACCTTCAGAACGACGACGGCGGGCACCTGGTGGCGCTGCCGGTCGACTTTGTTGAGTTCACGGCTGATCGTGGCTCCCAGCCTGCGCATCATTGCCGTTTCCGGGGTCATCTCCTTGCCGCGGCTGAGACCAAACCATTCCGCTGGAGTGAGATCCACATGAGCCACCTGACCGCGGGCGTGGACGCCGGTATCGGTGCGCCCCGCGACCGTCAGCCGAGCGGGACGGCGCAACAGCGTTGCGAGCCCTGCCTCGACCGCTCCCTGTACGGTGAGCAACCCAGGTTGCAGGGCCCACCCGGAGAAGGACGCTCCATCGTAGGCAAGATCGAGCCGGACACGCAAAAGCCCGCTGTCCTCACGAAGGACAGCGGGCTTTTGCTCAGTCATGGTGCTTATTCAGATGCGGAAGAATTACTTCTTGCCGTCGTCTTCGGTGGTGCCTTCTTCGACTACAACAACCTCATCGGCGCCGGCCTCGGCGCTGACGTTGGTGTCCTCAGCGGCGACCTCTTCGGCGGACGATGCTGAATCTGCTGAATCTGCTGAATCGACCGAGTCAGCTGACTCTGGCGAATCCGCTGAATCCGCTGACTCTGGTGAGTCTGGTGAGTCTGGTGAGTCTGCCTCTACCGGAGCGGCTGGAGCTGCGTTCGCCTTGGACTGCTCGGCTTCTGCAACGACTGACTGCTTCGCTGACATTGGCTCCAGAACCAGTTCGATGACGGCCATCGGGGCGTTGTCGCCCTTACGGTTACCGATCTTGGTGATGCGGGTGTAGCCACCTTCGCGCTCGGCAACGGCAGGAGCGATGTCCGTGAACAGCTCATGGACGATGCTCTTGCTGCTGATGACGCCCAGGACGCGACGACGTGAGGCGAGATCCCCCTTCTTCGCGAAGGTGATCAGGCGCTCGGCGTAGGGGCGAAGCCTCTTCGCCTTGGTCACCGTGGTGGTGATGCGCTTGTGCTCGAACAGTGAGGCGGCCAAGTTGGCGAGCATCAGGCGTTCGTGCGCCGGACCGCCTCCGAGACGTGGGCCCTTTGTTGGTGTGGGCATGATTGTTTCTCCTCTAAGTGGTCCTGTCCGCCGCTACCAGCGGCGGACAGGTCTTTCTAACGTTGTTAGAGCTCGTCGTCGCTGTATGCGGCGTCGTCTTCTTCAATGGCTGCTGCGCGAGCCGCGAGGTCGAACCCTGGAGGGGAATCCTTCAGGGACAGACCCAGCTCAACCAGCTTGGCCTTGACCTCATCGATCGACTTGGCACCGAAGTTCCGGATGTCCATCAGGTCGGCCTCGGAGCGCGCAACGAGTTCACCCACGGTGTGGATACCCTCACGCTTGAGGCAGTTGTATGACCGAACAGTCAGCTCGAGATCTTCAATGGGCAGCGCCATGTCGGCTGCCAGGGCAGCGTCCGTTGGCGATGGGCCAATCTCGATGCCTTCGGCGGCGGTGTTCAGCTCACGAGCCAGTCCGAACAGTTCCACCAGGGTGGTACCGGCCGAGGCTACTGCATCGCGGGGGGCGATGGCGTCCTTGGTTTCGACGTCGACGATCAGACGGTCGAAGTCGGTGCGCTGCTCAACACGGGTTGCTTCGACCCGGAAGGTGACCTTCAGGACCGGCGAGTAGATCGAGTCGACCGGGATGCGGCCGATCTCCGAGTCGCCGGACTTGTTCTGTGAGGCCGACACGTAGCCACGCCCACGCTCGATGGTCAGCTCGAGTTCAAACTTCCCCTTCGAGTTCAGGGTGGCGATGTGCAGATCCGGGTTGTGGAACTCGACACCGGCTGGCGGTGCAATGTCCGCCGCGGTGACGACGCCGGGACCCTGCTTGCGCAGGTAGGCGACAACTGGCTCGTCGTGCTCGGAAGACACGGCCAGGTTCTTGATGTTCAGGATGATCTCGGTGACATCTTCCTTGACACCAGGAACCGTGGTGAACTCGTGCAGTACACCGTCGATACGGATGCTGGTTACAGCTGCACCCGGGATCGAGGAAAGCAGGGTGCGGCGGAGTGAGTTTCCGAGGGTGTAGCCGAAACCGGGCTCAAGCGGCTCGATGACGAACCGTGAGCGGTTGTCGGCGACGACTTCTTCAGTCAGGGTGGGGCGCTGTGCAATAAGCACTTACATTTCCTTTCAGGGAGCATCCGCTATATGACGCAACACAAATGGTGGAAAGGGACAGCTAGCAAGCAACGCTTATTAGCTTGGGGATCGGTGTCGAACGCCGCCCTGAACAATCCCGGGTAGTGGAATCATTCAGCGCGGCATTCGCACCGTAAAAGCTAATTAGACGCGGCGACGCTTCGGAGGCCGGCAACCGTTGTGGGCGCTGGGGGTGACATCCTGGATGGAGCCAACCTCCAGGCCAGTGGCCTGCAGCGAGCGGATAGCTGTTTCGCGTCCTGAGCCTGGGCCCTTGACGAAAACGTCGACCTTCTTGACGCCGTGTTCCTGCGCACGCTTGGCGGCAGCCTCGGCTGCCATCTGAGCGGCGAACGGGGTTGACTTACGAGAGCCCTTGAATCCAACTTCACCGGCGGAGGCCCAGGAGATAACTGCTCCTGACGGGTCCGTGATGGACACGATGGTGTTGTTGAAGGTGCTCTTGATGTGCGCCTGTCCAAGCGCGATATTCTTCTTATCCTTGCGACGCGGCTTACGTACCGCTCCACGAGTCTTGGGGGGCATTGCTTCTCCTACGAAAGGTGATGGGTGAGGTGCCGGGACCTGAGGGCCTGGCGAAGGCGAGCTATGGAACCAATCCTGGGCCGCCTGATGAGGAAGCCAGTGGGTGGGCCCATGGCCGCCGGATTCCCTGGCCGGACGAGCGCTAGCGAGTCAGGTTAGGGAGCTGCCAGGGACTAGCGCGCGGCCTTCTTCTTGCCGGCCACGGTGCGCTTGGGGCCCTTACGGGTACGCGCGTTGGTCTTCGTACGCTGTCCGCGTACAGGAAGACCGCGGCGGTGCCGGATGCCTTCGTAGCTTCCGATCTCCACCTTCCGGCGGATGTCGGCGGCTACCTCACGGCGGAGGTCACCTTCGACCTTGTAGTTGACTTCGATGTAGTCACGCAGCTGCAGCAGCTCCGCGTCACTGAGGTCCTTGACGCGCGTATTCGGGCTGATCCCGGTTTCTGCCAGCGTCTGGTCTGCACGGGTCTTGCCCACGCCATAGATATAGGTAAGCGCTATCACTACCCGCTTTTCGCGGGGAATGTCTACGCCAGCGAGACGTGCCATAGTGGCGGTTCTCCTTTGGTGTTTCTGGAGGTCTGAGACAGAGCGGCCTGCTGAGAATCTCAGCTCCCCGGCCTCCGTGCCCGGGGGTGTGCTCCCACTGATCGTGGGAACTGCTCTGCCTTTATGGTTGTACTACTGCAGCGCGTGGGTGGTGCTTCTCCTGAAGAGAAGAACTAGCCCTGACGCTGTTTGTGGCGCG
The DNA here is from genome assembly GCF_054510775.1 of Arthrobacter sp. TMT4-20. Classification (NCBI taxonomy): domain Bacteria; kingdom Bacillati; phylum Actinomycetota; class Actinomycetes; order Micrococcales; family Micrococcaceae; genus Arthrobacter; species Arthrobacter sp. TMT4-20. The sequence goes on from NZ_JBTNDW010000001.1 coordinate 537,080, forward strand.
GGTTTTCGCAGATTACGAGTACGTTGCCCTTGCGGCGAACCACCTGGCACTTATCGCAGATCCGCTTGACGCTCGGCTGGACCTTCATGGTTTTCCTTTGCGTTGTTTGCAGATTGTGCTGTAACTACACTCCCTATCCTGAGGCAGGACGGGAGAATTCCTTATTTGTAGCGGTAGACGATACGGCCTCGTGTGAGGTCGTAAGGGCTAAGCTCCACTACCACCCGGTCCTCAGGAAGGATCCGAATATAGTGCTGACGCATTTTTCCCGAGATGTGGGCGAGGACAATGTGACCGTTTGCCAGCTCAACGCGGAACATCGCGTTGGGCAGAGCCTCGTTCACAGTGCCTTCAATCTCAATGACACCGTCTTTCTTGGCCATATCCTCCGCTAACGTCTATGCCAGCCACTTACGCGGTTGGCGATTGGGGTTGTGATCGTTGACCTACTCCCAGCGCAGCAACAGATTCGGGTTACCGGACCGTGCACACGTGGCACCCTAAATGGGCACACGAGTAGAGACAACCAACAGGCAACTCTACGCTAACAGCTGTGAAATGTTAAATCTGAGGCCCGGGAATCAGAGCGCGACGGGCGTGACGCCCAGGGGCGCGAGCTTGGCCGCTCCCCCGTCTTCGGCGCTGAGCACCCAGATGCCGCCGTCGTGCACCGCCACGGTGTGCTCCCACTGACATGACCGCTTGCCGTCAGTGGTGACAACGGTCCAGTCGTCGTCGAGCAAAGTTGTCTCCAGGCCACCAAGAACAAGCATTGGCTCTATCGCCAGACACAGCCCTGGCTTGACCTTGGGACCGCGGTGTCCACTGCGGTAGTTGAGCACGTCGGGCGGCTGGTGCATGGCGGTCCCGATGCCATGCCCAACATAGTCCTGCAGGATCCCTAACGGAGCGCCATCAAGCCCGGAGACGTAGTCGTCAATAGCGTTGCCCACGTCGCCGACATTCCGAGCGTTCGCCAGCGCGGCGATCCCATGCCACATGGCCGACTCTGTCGCGTCGGACAGCCGCTGGTCCTCGGCGCGCGCCTGTCCGACAATCACCGAGCGGGCGGAGTCTGAATGCCAGCCGTCCACGATGGCGCCACCATCAATGGAGAGGATATCTCCGTCCTGCAGCGCATAGTCCCCTGGGATCCCGTGCACAACCTCATGGTTCACCGATGCGCAGATCGATGCGGGGAACCCGTGGTAACCCAGAAAGTTGGACGTTGCTCCCGAAGCCTTCAAGACACCAGCGAACACGTCGTCGAGTTCGCGGGTGGTCACGCCCACCGCGGCAGCGGCTACGGCCTCATCCAGCGCTGCCGAAAGGATCAACCCGGCCTTCCGCATGATGCGGATCTGCTGGTTGTTCTTGTATTCGACCTTCGACTGGCGGAACATCGTCAATCTACCGGGTGCCGTTCAGGGCGCCGACAACTCGTTCGGTGACTTCGTCGATGGCTCCGATACCGTCGACCCGCCTGACGATGCCGCGCCCCTCGTACTGCGAGACAACCTCTTCGGTCTGCTCGTGGTACAGGTCGAGCCGGTGGCGGATGACGGTTTCGTTGTCATCGCTGCGGCCGTCCAGCTCGGCGCGCCCGGTCAGGCGACGGATCAGTTCCTCGTCTGGGGCCGTGAGCTGCAGAACGGCGTCGAGGGTGAGCTCGTTCTGCTTGAGGATGTCATCCAGTTCCACCACCTGCGCTGGTGTGCGCGGGTAGCCGTCGAGGAGGAACCCCTCGCGGACATCGTCTTCCTTCAGACGATCCCGCACCATCGAGTTGGTGACGCTGTCTGGTACGAAGTCTCCGGCGTCCATGTACTTTTTGGCCTCCAGGCCAAGTGGAGTCTCGCGCTTCACGTTGTCCCGGAATATGTCTCCGGTAGAAATCGCGACGACGCCTAGCCGCTCGGAGATCCGCGAAGCCTGTGTGCCTTTGCCGGATCCGGGAGGACCAATTATGAGCATGCGTGTCATCGCAACAACCCTTCGTAGTGACGCTGCTGAAGCTGGGCGTCGATCTGCTTCACCGTTTCGAGTCCAACACCCACCATGATGAGGATTGAAACACCACCGAACGGGAAGTTCTGGTTTGCGTTGATCAGCACGAGCGCGATCAACGGGATCAGTGCTACCAGGCCGAGGTAAAGGGCGCCCGGGAGGGTGATGCGGGACAACACGTACTGCAGGTACTCGGCCGTCGGCCGCCCCGCACGGATGCCCGGAATGAACCCACCGTATTTCTTCATGTTCTCCGAAACCTCGTCCGGGTTGAACGTGATTGCTACGTAGAAGTAGGTGAAGAAGACGATCATGGCGAAGTAGAGAGCCATGTACAGCGGGTGGTCGCCGTTGGCGAGGTAGGTGGTGATGAAGTTGACCCATTCCGGCGGCGGGGTCTGGCCGTCGGTGGGTGTGTTGAACTGCGCGATCAGGCTTGGCAGGTACAACATCGACGACGCGAAGATCACCGGGATGACGCCGGCCATGTTCACCTTGATCGGGATGTAGGTACTGCTTCCCCCGAGCGTGCGTCGACCAACCATCCGTTTGGCGTACTGCACGGGGATTCGACGCTGCGACTGCTCAACAAAGATCACCAGTGCCACCACCACCAGACCGATGGCGATCACTGCCACGAACACCGTCCAGCCCTGGGTGCGGAGGATCTCGCCCAGAGAGGTTGGGAAGCCTGCAGCGATGGCGGTGAAGATGAGCAGTGACATGCCGTTGCCGACTCCACGCTCGGTGATGAGTTCACCCATCCACATGATCAGGCCGGTGCCGGCAGTTAGGGTCAGGATCAAAAGCAGGATGGTGATGATGCTGTCATCCGGGATGATCGGCACTGGACAGTCACCCAGCAGGGCTCCCGATCGGGCCAGGGAAACCAGCGTGGTCGCGTTGAGCAAGGCCAACGCGATGGTCAGGTAACGCGTGTACTGGGTCAGCGTTGACTGCCCCTGCGCGCCTTCCTGATGCAGCTCCTGGAACCGCGGGATGACCACGCGGAGGAGCTGGGTGATGATGCTCGCCGTGATGTAGGGCATGATGCCCAGAGCGAAGATGGACACTTGCAGGAGAGCGCCACCACTGAAGAGGTTCACGAACTCGTAGAGACCGCCCTCGGTGTTGCCGAGCTGCAAACACTGCTGAACATTGCCGTAGTCAACACCGGGCGCGGGGATGAAGGCACCCAGGCGGAAGATGGTGATGATTCCAAGCGTGAACAACAGCTTGCGCCGCAAGTCTGGCGTCCGGAAAGCCCGGCCAATAGCGCTAAGCAAGCGTCCTCCTGAAGGTCTTGGTGTCCATGGCGGACAGATACACAACAACCGAGTCTAACGGTTGAAACCCGGTGCGTCGGACCCGGGGGCGGCTAGGTAAGCCTACTTGGCTGTAAAAAAACTCTTGGTGGGCCGGAATGTTCCGGCCCACCAAGAGTCTAGTTGCTAGATCGGGTAGATCACAGCGGCTCTGAATTAGAGTCCGGTGACCGAACCGCCGGCTGCAGTGATCTTCTCTGCAGCGCTAGCCGAGTACGCGTGCACGGTGACATCGACCTTGACGGTGATATCGCCGGTGCCCAGTACCTTCACGGGCTGGTTCTTGCGAACCGCACCGTTGGCGACCAGGCTGTCGACCGACACCTCGCCACCGTTGGGGTAGAGCTCCGAGATCTTGTCCAGGTTTACAACCTGGAACTCGACCCGGAATGGGTTCTTGAACCCACGCAGTTTAGGAAGGCGCATGTGCAGGGGAAGCTGTCCGCCTGCGAAGCCTGCCTTGACCTGGTAACGGGCCTTGGTTCCCTTCATACCGCGTCCTGCAGTCTTACCCTTGGAGCCTTCGCCACGGCCCACGCGGGTCTTGGCGGTCTTCGCTCCAGGGGCGGGACGCAGGTGGTGGACCTTGAGCGCGTGAACGCGCTCGTTGTCCGGATTGACCGTGGCTGCTGCCACATTCTTCTCTGCCATTAGTTGGCCTCCTCAACCTTCACGAGGTGCGGAACCGTGTTGACCATGCCAACGGTAACGGCATCAGCGGTACGGACAACTGTGTGTCCGATGCGCTTGAGGCCGAGGGACCGCAGGGTGTCGCGCTGGTTCTGCTTGCCGCCAATGACGGACTTGATTTGGGTGATTTCAAGCTTCGCTGAGCTTACTAACACGCGCTTGGGAGTTGCCATTACGCACCTGCCTTTTGTTCCTGCATTGCGCGCAGCATCGACGAGGAAGCCACCTGATCCAGCGGCAACCCACGACGGGCCGCTACTGCCTGAGGCTCTTCCAGCCGCTTCAGCGCGTCAACAGTTGCGTGAACAATGTTGATGGCGTTCGAAGAACCGAGTGATTTGGACAGAACGTCGTGGATGCCGACGCATTCCAGCACAGCACGCACCGGGCCACCGGCGATAACGCCGGTACCTGGGGAGGCTGGGCGGAGCAGGACTACGCCTGCGGCAGCTTCGCCCTGAACCAGGTGAGGAACCGTACCACCGATGCGGGGGACCTTGAAGAAGGACTTCTTGGCCTCTTCAACGCCCTTTGCGATAGCTGACGGAACTTCCTTGGCCTTGCCGTAACCGACGCCGACCATTCCGTTACCGTCGCCAACGACAACCAGGGCGGTGAAGCTGAAACGCCGTCCACCCTTGACTACCTTTGACACACGGTTGATGGCAACCACGCGCTCGACAAACTTGTCTTTGTCGTCGCCGCGGCCACCGTCACGGCCACCACGGCCGCCGTCGCGACCGCCACGGCCACCGTCACGGCCGCCGGCGCCGCTGTTGCGGCCACCACGTTCTCCGCGGGCACCGCCCTTGCGGTCGTCGGCTGCTGCCGTTGCGGGTGCCTCTGTGGCCGGAGCTGCAGCGGCAGGCTGTTCAGTACCTGTACTCAATTCAGGTTCCTTTGCATTGTTTTCCTCGGTCACAGTGCCAACCCACCTTCGCGGGCGCCATCAGCGATGGCGGCAATACGGCCGTGGTACTTGTTGCCGCCGCGGTCGAAGACTACTGCTTCGATTCCCGCGGCCTTGGCACGCTCTGCTACGAGGTTGCCCACGCGCTTAGCTTTGGCGGTCTTGTCGCCGTCGAATGCACGCAGATCGGCTTCGAGGGTCGATGCCGAAGCAACCGTGACACCCAGACCGTCGTCGACAACCTGAACGAACATGTGACGTGCAGACCGGTTGACTACCAGACGCGGGCGGACCGCTGTTCCGGTGATGCGCTTACGCACACGGAGGTGGCGGCGTCCACGCTGGGCGGACTTGCTCTTCGAGCTTCGCTTCTTATTAATGCTGATAGCCATGATTATTTACCAGACTTTCCGACTTTACGGCGAACAACTTCGCCTGCGTAGCGCACGCCCTTGCCCTTATAGGGGTCCGGCTTCCGCAGCTTGCGGATGTTTGCGGCGACTTCGCCGACCTGCTGCTTGCTGATGCCGGAGACGGAAACCTTGGTAGGTCCCTCAACGGTCAGAGTGATGCCCTCCGGTGCCTTGACGGCGACCGGGTGGCTGAAGCCCAGTGCGAACTCCAGGTCGGAACCCTTAGCCTGCACGCGGTAACCGGTGCCGACAATTTCCAGGTTCTTCTTGTATCCGTCAGTGACGCCGGTGATCATGTTGGAGATCAGCGTGCGTGTCAGGCCGTGCAGCGAACGCGATTCGCGCTCGTCGTTGGGCCGGGTGACGGTCAGTGTGCTCTCGTCGAGATCCACCAGGATTGGGCTGGGCACGGTGTGGCTCAGCTCGCCCTTGGCTCCCTTGACGGAGACCACGTTTCCGGTGATTTTTACCTCAACACCCGCGGGAACGGAGATGGGGAGACGTCCAATACGTGACATGTGTTTACTCCTTCTCTGTTCCGGCTACCAGACGTAGGCGAGGACTTCCCCACCCACGCCCTTCTTGGATGCCTGGCGGTCTGTCAGCAGTCCGGAGGACGTGGACAGGATTGCGATACCAAGACCACCCAGCACGTGCGGCAGGTTGGTGGACTTCGCGTAAACACGGAGTCCGGGCTTGGAGATGCGGCGGATGCCGGCGATTGAACGCTGGCGCTCAGGACCGAACTTGAGGTCGATGGTCAGCTTCTTGCCAACCTCCGCTTCCTCTTCCTTCCAGCCTGCGATGTAGCCTTCAGCCTTGAGGATGTCGGCGACGCGAGCTTTGAGCTTGCTGTATGGCATGCTCACGGTGTCGTGGTATGCGGAGTTTGCATTGCGCAGACGTGTCAGCATGTCTGCCACAGGATCTGTCATTGTCATGTGGGCTCTTGCCCTTCCTCGTAACGGTTTCCGGGGCCCGGTTTAGGGTGTTGGACTTGCGCCCTGCCCTGCCCGGTACGGACCTGGAACGTAGTTAGATTAATCTTCGGATTTAAACGGGAAGCCGAGCGCCTTGAGCAGTGCGCGACCTTCGTCATCGGTTTTTGCGGTGGTGACAACGGTGATGTCCATGCCACGTACGCGATCGATCTTGTCCTGGTCGATCTCGTGGAACATTGACTGTTCCGTGAGTCCGAAGGTGTAGTTGCCGTTTCCGTCGAACTGGCGGCCGCTAAGGCCACGGAAGTCGCGGATACGGGGCAGTGCCAGTGACACCAGACGGTCAACGAATTCCCACATCCGGTCGCCACGAAGAGTTGCGTGGCAGCCGATTGGCATTCCCTCGCGCAGCTTGAACTGAGCGATGGATTTGCGGGCCTTGGTGACCTGAGGCTTCTGACCGGTGATCTGGGTCATGTCGCGTACAGCACCATCAATGAGCTTGGAGTCCTTGGCGGCATCTCCAACACCCATGTTCACAACAACCTTGACCAGGCGTGGAACCTGGTTGACGTTGGTGTAACCGAATTCTTCCTGCAGTCCGGACTTGATTTCAGCGGCGTAGCGCGTCTTCAGGCGCGGGGAGATCTTTGTCTCTACGGCTTCGGTAGTCATTAGAGATCCTTCCCTGATGCCTTGGCGACACGAATCCGGACCGTACGCTCTTTACCGTCTTTTTCGACGGTATCGATGCGGTAGCCAACGCGGGTTGGCTTGTTGGTCTCGGGGTCAACCACTGCAACATTGCTGATGTGGATGGGGGCTTCAATGACCTCGATGCCGCCGGTCTTCGAGCCGCGCTGCGACTGTCCAACCTTGGTGTGGCGGGTGACGCGGTTGATTCCCTCGACGAGGACCCGGTTGTTCTCCCGGAATACCTTCAGAACCTTGCCCTGCTTGCCGCGGTCTCCGCCGCGTTCCTGCTTGGCTCCGCTGATGACCTGTACCAGGTCACCCTTCTTGATCTTGAACTTCACTGTCTTATTCGCTCCCATGGATTAGAGCACCTCCGGCGCTAGCGAGATGATCTTCATGAAGCGCTTGTCGCGGAGTTCGCGACCGACGGGACCGAAGATACGCGTACCGCGTGGGTCGCCGTCTGTCTTCAAGATCACCGCAGCGTTCTCGTCAAACTTGATGTAGGAACCATCCGCGCGGCGGCGTTCCTTCTTGGTGCGGACGATAACCGCCTTGACGACGTCGCCCTTCTTTACGTTACCGCCGGGAATTGCATCCTTGACGGTGGCGACAATGACGTCGCCGATGCCTGCGTAGCGACGTCCAGATCCACCGAGAACACGGATTGTCAAGATTTCCTTGGCACCCGTGTTGTCGGCGACCTTAAGTCGCGACTCCTGCTGAATCACTTATTACTCCTGTCGTCGCGCTGGTTCTCTATACGAGCCTTGCGGAACGGATATGGGTTGGCCCCGTAATACTGGTCCTCAGCCTGCGCGGGCGCGAACACGCCTGCGCAAAGAATGCTGAACAAGATTATCGGGCTTTTGTCTCAATCGCCGGTGTGGAAGCTCATACCTCTAACCCACCGGACAGACAAGATTTTCATCTTATCGCGAAAGTGCCCCGGAGGTGAAATCGCAGTGCGATATCACCTCCGGGGCCCAGTCGTAACAGCTGGTTCCCTTGCGGGAGCCTACTTGGCGCGCTCGATTACCTCGACCAGACGCCACCGCTTGGTAGCGGACAGCGGGCGGGTCTCGCTGATGAGAACGTGATCGCCGATGCCGGCGGTGTTCTCTTCATCGTGGACCTTGACCTTGGTGCTGCGGCGAAGAACCTTGCCGTACAGTGCGTGCTTCACCCGGTCCTCAACCTGGACCGTGATGGTCTTTTCCATCTTGTCCGAGACTACGTAGCCACGACGGGTCTTACGGTAGCCGCGGGCCAGATCGTCCGACGTCGTTGCTTCACTCTTCTGTTCACTCACTTGGCGTCCTCCTTAGAAGCCTCGGTGCCTGCGTCAGGCGTGCCCGCATCCGGGGCGTCTTTGGTGGAGGCCTTCTTGGACTTCTTGGCCTTTTCAGGCTTTGCTTCCTCAACGGGAGCAACATAGTCAGGCCGAATGCCGAGCTCACGCTCACGCATCACCGTGTACAGGCGTGCGATATCGCGCTTCACTGAGCGCAAACGCCCGTGATTTTCCAACTGACCCGTAGCGGACTGGAAGCGAAGGTTGAACAACTCTTCCTTACCCCTGCGGAGTTCTTCGACCAGGCGATCACGATCGAAGCCGTCCAACTGCTCGGATGTCAGTTCCTTTGAACCTATAGCCATGTCTACTCACCACCTTCACGACGCACAATGCGTGCCTTCAACGGCAGCTTGTGGATTGCTAGGCGCAATGCTTCGCGGGCTACCTCTTCTGATACACCGGAGAGTTCGAAAAGAACCCGACCCGGCTTGACGTTGGATACCCACCATTCTGGGGAACCCTTACCGGAACCCATACGGGTTTCAGCAGGCTTCTTGGTCAGTGGGCGGTCGGGATAAATGTTGATCCAGACCTTGCCGCCACGCTTGATGTGGCGGGTCATGGCAATACGTGCAGCTTCAATCTGACGGTTCGTGACGTAAGCCGGGCTCAGTGCCTGGATACCCCACTCACCGAAGCTGACCTCAGTGCCACCGGTTGCAGCGCCGGAACGACCCGGGTGGTGCTGCTTACGGAACTTGACTCGACGAGGGATAAGCATTTAAGCCTGTCCTCCTTCCGCTGCTGCCGGAGCTGCAGCTTCAGCCGGTGCGGCAGTTGCCTGCGCCTCGGTAGGAGCGGAACCGGCCGGGTTACGACGACGACGGTCTGCACCGCGGTCTCCGCCGCGGTCAGCGCCAGCTGGGCCACGGCTCGGACGGTCGCTTCCGCCGCCGCGTCCGCGGGACGGTGCAGCTGCAGCCTGGGCTGCAAGCTCCTTGGCGGTGATGTCGCCCTTGTAGATCCAGACCTTCACGCCGATACGGCCGAAGGTGGTCTTGGCTTCGAAGAAGCCGTAATCGATGTTCGCGCGGAGGGTGTGCAGGGGCACACGGCCTTCACGGTAGAACTCGGAACGGCTCATTTCTGCGCCACCCAGACGGCCGGAACACTGGACACGGATGCCCTTCGCTCCTGCACGCTGTGCCGACTGCATAGCCTTCTTCATCGCCCGGCGGAATGCCACGCGTGAGGAGAGCTGCTCAGCAACGCCCTGGGCAACAAGCTGAGCTTCCATCTCGGGGTTCTTGACCTCGAGGATGTTCAGCTGAACCTGCTTGCCGGTCAGTTTCTCCAGCTCGCCGCGAATGCGGTCTGCTTCGGCGCCGCGGCGGCCGATAACGATGCCGGGACGTGCAGTGTGGATATCCACACGAACACGGTCACGGGTGCGCTCGATCTCTACCTTGGCGATGCCGGCGCGATCCATGCCCGTCGCCATAAGCTGACGGATCTTGATGTCCTCGCGGACATAGTCCTTGTACCGCTGACCTGGCTTGTTGCTGTCGGCAAACCAGTGCGAACGGTGGTCCGTGGTGATACCGAGCCTGAACCCATGCGGGTTTACTTTCTGTCCCACTAGCGGACCTGCGCTTTCTCAGGGGTGGCTACTACAACTGTGATGTGGCTAGTCCGCTTCAAAATGCGGAATGCACGGCCCTGGGCGCGCGGTCGGAACCGCTTCATCGTGGGGCCTTCATCAACAAATGCCTCGCTGATGAACAGGTTATCTTCGTCGAATGCGATGCCGTCCCGGTCCGCGAGGACACGGGCGTTGGCGACCGCCGACTGTACTACCTTGAATACCGGCTCTGAAGCTGCCTGCGGGGCGAACTTCAGTATTGCCAGAGCCTCATTCGTCTGCTTTCCACGAACCAGGTTGACGACGCGCCGGGCCTTCATAGGCGTGACACGCGAAAAACGCGCAACTGCCTTGGCTTCCATTGCTTTCCTTCTCTCGTCTTCTGCCGCTCGAGCAGCGCCTAGCGGCGCTTGCCCTTGCGGTCGTCCTTTACATGGCCGCGGAAGGTCCGCGTCGCAGCGAATTCGCCGAGCTTGTGCCCGACCATTGACTCTGTGACAAACACCGGGATGTGCTTGCGCCCGTCGTGCACGGCGATCGTGTGCCCCAGCATGTCGGGGATGATCATTGAGCGGCGGGACCACGTCTTGATGACGTTCTTGGTGCCCTTGTCGTTTTCACGAGCTACCTTCACAAAAAGGTGCTGATCGACGAAGGGGCCTTTCTTCAGGCTGCGTGGCATGTCTCCAGGCTCCTATCGCTTGTTCTTGCCGGAACGACGGCGACGCACAATCAGTGAGTCGCTCTCTTTGTTTTTGCGGCGGGTACGGCCTTCGGCCTTACCGTTCGGGTTCACCGGGTGACGGCCACCAGAGGTCTTACCTTCACCACCACCATGTGGGTGATCAACCGGGTTCATGGCAACGCCACGAACGGTTGGGCGGACGCCCTTCCAGCGCATGCGGCCGGCCTTGCCCCAGTTGATGTTGGACTGTTCTGCGTTTCCAACTTCACCGATGGTGGCCCGGCAGCGAACATCCACGTTGCGGATTTCACCGGATGGGAGGCGGAGCTGCGCGAAGCGGCCCTCTTTGGCAACCAGCTGTACTGACGCACCGGCCGAGCGAGCCATCTTGGCCCCGCCGCCTGGACGCAGTTCCACAGCGTGAATCACGGTACCAACCGGGATGTTACGCAGTGGCAGGTTGTTGCCTGGCTTGATGTCAGCACCGGAACCGGCTTCCACCATGTCGCCCTGCTTCAGGTGGTTAGGTGCAACGATGTAGCGCTTGGTGCCGTCAACGTAGTGGAGCAACGCGATGCGAGCCGTGCGGTTGGGATCGTATTCGATCTCAGCAACGCGGGCGTCAACGCCGTCCTTGTCGTGGCGACGGAAGTCAATCAGGCGGTACTGGCGCTTGTGGCCACCACCCTTGTGACGGGTCGTGATCTTGCCGGTGTTGTTACGTCCACCCTTTTTAGGGAGGGGACGCACCAGGGACTTCTCCGGTGTCGACCGAGTGATTTCTGCGAAGTCAGCAACGCTTGAACCGCGACGGCCAGGCGTTGTTGGCTTGTATTTACGAATAGCCATGTGTCATTTCCTCGTTAAAGTGGTCTCCGCCCTAACCGAGCGGACCGCCGAAGATGTCGATCGTTCCTTCTTTGAGGGTCACGATGGCACGCTTGGTGCCCTTACGCTGCCCCCAGCCGAAGCGGGTGCGCTTGCGCTTACCCGAACGATTGAGTGTGTTGATCGAATCGACCTTGACGGAGAAAATCTTCTCCACGGCCAACTTGATCTCTGTCTTGTTCGAGCGAGGGTCGACCAGGAAGGTGTACTTACCTTCGTCGATCAGGCCATAGCTCTTTTCCGAAACGACCGGCGCAAGGACGACGTCGCGGGGATCTTTGGAGATGGTCGCGCTCACTTGGCGTCCTCCGTAGCTGTTGTGCTCTCGTCAGCATCTACGGTCGAGTCAGCTGACCCGACGAACGTGTCGTAAGCGGCCTTCGTGAAGATCACGTCGTCGGAAACCAGCACGTCATAGGTGTTGAGCTGGTCAACATAGAGGACGTGTACTTCCGGGACGTTCCGCACGGACAGAGCCGTGAGATCGTTGGCGCGCTCGATAACGATGAGCAAGTTTGGACGCTCCGAGATGCTGCGAAGCGCTTCGATTGCACCCTTGGTGGACGGCTTGTCGCCGGATACCAGGGACTCGAGGACGTGGATACGACCGTTGCGTGCCCGATCAGAGAGGGCACCGCGCAGAGCGGCAGCCTTCATCTTCTTGGGGGTGCGCTGGCTGTAATCGCGTGGGGTGGGTCCGTGTACGACGCCGCCACCGGTCATGTGAGGGGCGCGGATCGAACCCTGACGGGCGCGACCTGTTCCCTTCTGCTTGAACGGCTTGCGGCCGGCGCCGGATACCTCTGCGCGGGTCTTCGTCTTGTGCGTACCCTGACGGGCAGCAGCAAGCTGAGCTACAACAACCTGGTGCAGCAAGGGCACGTTGGTCTGCGTGTCGAAGATCTCCGCTGGGAGATCGACGTTGACGGTGTTGACAACTGAGTTCGTGACCATATTGGTCATGCTCCCTTCACGGCGGTACGCACGAGGACGACCTGGCCGCGGGCGCCGGGAACGGCACCCTTGATCAGCAGCAGCGACTTCTCGACATCCACAGCGTGAACTGTGAGGCTCAGAGTGGTCTGACGAACGGCACCCATACGGCCTGCCATTTTCATACCCTTGAAGACGCGGCTAGGGGTGGACGCGCCACCGATAGAGCCGGGCTTGCGGTGGTTCTTGTGGGCACCGTGGGATGCGCCGACGCCGTGGAAGCCGTGACGCTTCATGACACCTGCGAAGCCCTTGCCCTTGGTGGTGCCGATGACGTCGACCTTCTGGCCGGCTTCGAAGATCTCAACAGAGAGCTCCTGGCCCAGCGAGTAGGTGTCAGCATCGGAGGTACGCAGCTCAACTACGTGGCGGCGCGGTGTGACGCCAGCCTTTTCGAAGTGACCGGCCAGTGGCTTGGTCACCTTGCGGGGGTCGATCTGGCCGAAGCCGATCTGGACAGCTGTGTAGCCGTCCTGGTCCGCTGAGCGGAGCTGGGTAATGACGTTGGAGTCAGCCTGGACGACGGTAACCGGTACCAGCAGGTTGTTTTCGTCCCAGACCTGGGTCATTCCGAGCTTGGTGCCCAGAAGACCCTTTACCTGACGCGTAAGTGAAGTAGACATTATGATCCGCTCTCCCTTACAGCTTGATTTCGATGTTCACGTCCGCAGGCAGGTCGAGACGCATCAGCGAATCAACGGCCTTGGGCGTGGGGTCAATGATGTCGATCAGACGCTTGTGAGTACGCATTTCAAAGTGCTCGCGGCTGTCCTTGTATTTGTGCGGTGAGCGGATAACGCAGTACACGTTCTTCTCCGTCGGCAGGGGCACTGGGCCAACTACCGTAGCGCCTGCGCGCGTCACCGTCTCAACGATCTTCCGTGCTGATACGTCGATGACCTCGTGGTCATACGACTTCAGCCGGATGCGGATTTTTTGTCCCGCCATGGCGTCTCGACTCTCTCTCTCAAGAATTCTTGAATATCTGTCAGTTCCTGCACGTGCTGCGCCCGTTGCACTGGCGCTCCTCCCACAGACTGAATCCGGAAGTTTCCGGGTTCCTCACCCTGTGGAGGTACCGACCCCCGCGCTCGGGCGTGTCGCGGATTTTCTGCAAACTGATCCCTCTGTTTGCTTCCACGTTTCCAGCCGAACTGAAATGAGGGTGGTTATATTTGGGCTAACCGCCCGGCGAACACTGACCCTGCATCAGGCATTATCCTGATCGGGACGGTATCTCAAACCGCGCGCGCAAGCGCTTGAACAACTTGTCCAGTTTGCCAGATATCAGGGCATAAGGCGAATCCACGCGGCGACACGCCCCCCGGATAGTGAACTTTGCAGGCACCCACCTTCAAAATAGTGGCCAGGCCGCAGAATCGCCGTCGGGCAACCACTCCCCTGCCGCTCTGCCACTATGCTGCGAACCAAACTGCTGCTGGACCATTCCTTCGGCCCGTTCCCGGACTCTCCCCCACGGGTGAACGCGGCCCAAACCCGACAGAGCGGCCGAAAGCGGCTGGCGCAGCACATATATCTGGGGCGTTTGCCGTTTTCTGCTGCGCTGGTCGGGTTCTACCGCTTCCATCTGAGTGGGCTTCCAGCAATCAATCCCTTGGAGACCAGCAAAGAGAGCAGCCGCTGCGGTTTGTTGACATCCTCCCAGACCCAGCGCACCACAGTAAAACCGAGGGCACGCAGCCGATCTTCGCGGATCTTGTCATCGACCACCACCTGGCTGGCGCTACGTCCGCCCATGTACTCGGGCTTCTGGTATTTGATGAGGGCGTCGAACTCACCAATCAGCCCCCGCTCCCGCCAATAGAAGTCCGTCTGGGCGACGAAGCCCTGGGCATCGCGGAACGTCTTTTGAAGTTCGGGCGGCTGGATCCCGAACAGAGCCATGAGTGCCCGGCTGGCGGACTCCCCCGGGGATTCCGACGCCGGATCGCCAAAGTCCAGCACCATGCCAAACCGATGGTTCGCCGCCGCCGTCCCCAGACATTGCGCTGCGGTCCGTAACTGGACCGGGTCAGTCCTGTTCCGCCGGAGTGAGTCATCCAGCGCGACGACGGCGCTGGGGAAGGTAGTCCCAGTTGCCAGAGCCAAAAGTGTGTAGTTCAACGAGGTCGCGCGTAGACCATCCAACCGTACCTTTGCCGGCTCGTAGTCATCCGTGAAATGGCGGCGGATATCCTTCCGCGATCTGTCGGACCGACGGCCCACCTGTTGCGTGTGAACCACGCGGGGGACACCCAGAATTGGTATTGAATGAATCAGGGCTGCAGTCTCGTGGGAGAAAAGCGGCGGTCGCTGGGCGCTGAGGTTTACTGCCAAGACCAGTACCCGATACCTGTCCCAGCGGTCCAGGTTGTGCCATACCTCGGCCCCCAGGTAGATGCCGTGCCTCACCCGGACCAGGGTGCCGGCTCTGCATTGACGCTGCAGTTGGGTGGGGTCCACGCCTTGCAGTGCCAGTTCCGAGGAAGTCCTCAGGTGGTTACGCAATTCGAGCATACGATTCATACCCCGAGTGTGGCGCGCCAGCGACCGGCCAGGGTGCAACGTCGTCGTTTTGTGGACAACGCTCCCCCGGCCAGCGTCCCGGAACTCTTCTCCCGCAGCCGAAAACGTCCTGCGCTGCGGTAATCGGCAAGCGCTGCAGTAATCGGCAAGCGCTGCAGCTATAGGTGGCGCGGATGCCGATATGTACTGCGCCCGCCGACACCTGCTGCGCCATCAAAAGACCGACGCAAGGGCAAACGCAAAAAGGAAAGGCCCCGCTGCAACTGCAGCGGGGCCTTTCCTCAGTGACTCGTGAAGAGTTACTTGATGATCTTGGTAACGCGTCCTGAGCCTACGGTGCGGCCGCCTTCGCGGATAGCGAAGCCGAGGCCTTCTTCCATAGCGATTGGCTGGATGAGCGCAACGGTCATCTCAGTGTTATCGCCAGGCATAACCATTTCAGTACCCTCAGGGAGAGTAATGACACCGGTGACGTCAGTTGTACGGAAGTAGAACTGAGGGCGGTAGTTGGAGTAGAACGGGTTGTGACGCCCGCCTTCGTCCTTTGCCAGGATGTAGACGTTGGCATCGAAATCGGTGTGCGGGGTGATTGAACCCGGCTTGACGATAACCTGTCCACGCTCAACATCTTCGCGCTTGATTCCGCGGAGCAGGAGACCACAGTTCTCGCCTGCCCATGCTTCGTCGAGCTGCTTGTGGAACATCTCGATACCGGTAACCGTGGTCTTCTGGACCGGACGGATGCCGACGATCTCGATTTCCGAGTTGATCTTCAGGGTTCCACGCTCGGCGCGGCCCGTAACAACGGTGCCACGGCCAGTGATGGTGAAGACGTCTTCAACAGGCATCAGGAACGGCTTGTCCTTGTCGCGGACTGGGTCCGGAACGCTGTTGTCGACTGCGTCCATCAGGTCCTCAACGGACTTGACCCACTCGGGATCGCCCTCAAGTGCCTTCAGGCCGGAGACGCGCACAACTGGTGCCTCGTCGCCGTCGAAGCCCTGCGCGCTGAGCAGCTCGCGGACCTCCATCTCGACGAGATCAAGCAGTTCCTCGTCGTCGACCATGTCGGACTTGTTCAGCGCGACCAGCAGGTAGGGAACGCCAACCTGGCGGGCGAGCAGAACGTGCTCGCGGGTCTGAGCCATCGGGCCGTCGGTCGCAGCAACCACGAGGATTGCTCCGTCCATCTGTGCGGCGCCGGTGATCATGTTCTTGATGTAGTCAGCGTGGCCGGGAGCGTCTACGTGTGCGTAGTGGCGCTTCTCGGTCTGGTACTCAACATGCGAGATGTTGATGGTGATGCCGCGCTGCTTCTCCTCGGGGGCCGAGTCGATGGACGCGAAGTCGCGTGCCTCGTTGAGATTGGGGTACTTGTCGTACAGCACCTTGGAAATGGCAGCCGTCAACGTCGTCTTTCCATGGTCAACGTGACCGATGGTTCCGATGTTAACGTGCGGCTTAGTCCGCTCGAACTTTGCCTTCGCCACGGGTTCCTCCTAGAACGTTTTGAGAAGATTTGCTTCCCAGCCGCGCTGTTCGCGGCTGAAACTGTTGCAAGTCTACTGGGGGCTTTTACTTTGATGAAATTACTGCATGCTGCAGGAGCCGGATGGCTCCTGCAGCTGGTCTGCGGAAAAGTTATTCGCCGCGGGTCTTCTGGATGATCTCGTCGGCAACTGCCTTCGGAACTTCCGAGTAGCTGTCGAACTTCATCGAGTACACCGCGCGGCCCTGGGTCTTCGACCGCAGGTCACCGATGTATCCGAACATACCCGACAGGGGCACCATGGCCTTGATGACCTTGACACCGCTGGCGTCCTCCATGGACTGCATCTGGCCACGACGTGAGTTGAGGTCACCGATAACTTCACCCATGTATTCCTCAGGGGTGCGGACTTCAACTTCCATCAATGGTTCGAGCAGGACAGGATTAGCCATCCGTGCCGCTTCCTTGAACGCCATCCGGCCAGCGATCTTGAACGCCATTTCGGACGAGTCAACATCGTGGTAAGCGCCGTCGAGCAGCACAGCCTTGATGCCGACAACCGGGTAACCGGCCAAGACGCCGTCGTTGAGGGCATCCTGGATGCCCGCGTCGACGCTGGGGATGTATTCGCGAGGGATACGACCACCGGTGACTTTGTTGTCGAACGCGTACAGGACGCCGTCTTCAACTTCCATCGGCTCGATGGCGATCTGGATCTTCGCGAACTGACCCGATCCACCCGTCTGCTTCTTGTGGGTGTAGTCGTGCTTGGCAACGGCGCGCTTGATCGTCTCGCGGTAAGCAACCTGGGGCTTGCCCACGTTGGCTTCGACGCGGAACTCGCGGCGCATGCGGTCCACCAGGATGTCCAGGTGAAGCTCGCCCATGCCGGCGATGATCGTCTGGCCAGTGTCAACGTTGAGGGAGACCTGGAAGGTCGGGTCCTCAGCGGAGAGCTTCTGGATAGCCGTTGACAGCTTCTCCTGGTCGCCCTTGGTCTTCGGTTCAATCGCAACCGAGATCACTGGGTCAGGGAAGCTCATCGACTCGAGCACGATCTGGTTGGCACTGTCCGACAGCGTGTCGCCGGTGGTGGTGTCTTTCAGACCGATGGCTGCGTAGATGTGACCTGCAAGGGCTTCCTCAACGGGGATTTCCTTGTTGGCGTGCATCTGGAACAGCTTGCCGATGCGCTCCTTCTTGTTCTTCGTGGAGTTGGTCACCTGCGTGCCAGCCGAAATCTGGCCGGAGTACACGCGGATGAACGTCAACTGTCCGAAGAACGGGTGGGTAGCGACCTTGAAGGCCAGAGCCGAGAACGGCTCTTCGGTGCTCGGCTTGCGAGTCAGTTCGATTTCCTCGTCCCGGGGATCGTGACCGATCATCGGGGGAACATCCAGTGGATTCGGGAGGTAGTCGACAACAGCGTCAAGCATCGGCTGAACGCCGCGGTTCTTGAACGCTGAGCCACACAGGACCGGGTAGATCTCCGAAGCAATGGTCAGCTTACGGATTCCAGCCTTGATCTCGGCAACCGAAGGTTCTTCGCCGGCGAGGTACTTCTCCATGAGCTCGTCGTCAGCTTCGGCAACGGCTTCGAGCAGACGCGCCCGGTAGTCGTTAGCCTTCTCCACGAGGTCAGCCGGGATCTCTTCGATCTCGTACTTGGCACCCATGGTGACGTCACCCTTGGAGTCGCCGCGCCAGGTCAGCGCGCGCATTTCCACGAGGTCGATGACGCCTTCGAAGTCGTTCTCCGCGCCGATTGGCAGCTGGATGACCAGCGGCTTGGCGCCGAGACGGCTGATGATGGTGTCAACGGTGAAGTAGAAGTCGGCGCCCAGCTTGTCCATCTTGTTGACGAAGCAGATACGGGGAACTTCATACTTGTCAGCCTGGCGCCAGACGGTCTCGGACTGCGGTTCTACGCCTTCCTTGCCATCGAACACTGCCACTGCACCGTCGAGGACGCGCAATGAGCGCTCAACCTCTACCGTGAAGTCGACGTGGCCCGGGGTGTCGATGATGTTGATCTGGTTGTTGTTCCAGAAGCAGGTCACGGCGGCGCTCGTGATGGTGATGCCGCGTTCCTTTTCCTGTTCCATCCAGTCAGTCGTGGAGGCGCCGTCGTGCGTCTCGCCGATCTTGTGGTTTACACCCGTGTAGAACAGGATGCGCTCGGTAGTAGTGGTCTTGCCGGCATCAATGTGGGCCATGATGCCGATATTGCGGACCTTGTTGAGGTCGGTAAGCACGTCCTGTGCCACGGTGTCTCCCTTATTCTTGGGTTTCTAGAAGTCGGAGTCTGGTTACCAGCGGTAGTGTGCGAAGGCCTTGTTCGACTCAGCCATCTTGTGCGTGTCCTCGCGGCGCTTGACAGCTGCACCGAGACCGTTGGAAGCATCCAGGATCTCGTTCATGAGACGCTCGGTCATCGTCTTCTCGCGGCGAGCCTTCGAGTAGCCAACGAGCCACCGCAGGGCGAGTGCCATGGAGCGGCCGGGCTTGACCTCGACGGGGACCTGGTAGGTCGCTCCGCCGACTCGGCGGGAGCGGACCTCGAGGGAGGGCTTCACGTTGTCCATTGCCTTCTTGAGTGCTGCGACAGGATCGCCGCCGCTCTTGGCGCGGGCACCCTCAAGTGCGCCGTACACGATGCGTTCTGCAGTGGACTTTTTGCCGTCGACGAGTACCTTGTTGATCAGCTGAGTGACCAGTGGGGAACCGTAAACGGGATCTACAACTAGCGGCCGCTTAGGGGCCGGGCCCTTACGTGGCATTACTTCTTCTCCATCTTCGCGCCGTAGCGGCTACGAGCCTGCTTGCGGTTCTTGACACCCTGGGTATCAAGCGCACCACGGACGATCTTGTAACGGACACCGGGCAGATCCTTCACACGACCACCGCGCACCAGCACGATGGAGTGTTCCTGAAGGTTGTGACCGACACCTGGGATGTAAGCGGTAACTTCGATGCCGCCGTTGAGGCGCACACGGGCGACCTTACGGAGCGCCGAGTTCGGCTTCTTGGGGGTGGTCGTGTAAACGCGGGTGCAAACGCCGCGCTTCATGGGGCTGCCCTTCAGTGCGGGCGCCTTGGTCTTGACGACCTTAGGTGTCCGGCCCTTACGGACCAGCTGGTTAATAGTAGGCACTTCTGCGTTCTCCGTAATGTCTAGAGATATTGGCTGTCGTTTGCGCCGAACCCACACATGGAAGCCGTCGCGACTTGACCGTAGGCGTGCGAAAATGTGGCATTCGTTGTACAAGTTCCCTACAACGCGGAGATACGTCCGTCAAGACGCCGATCCTCTGCCACACAAACAATTACCACTACTCTACCAGAGATCGCTTAGCGCATAGACGCGCCCCAGGAGTCCCAACTTCTGCTGGCCGCTCCCCCACCCAGGGCGGAAGGGTTTAACGCGGCAGGCCCCGCCCACCCGAAGGTGTGCGGGGCCTGCTGCTTCAGTATCTTCTAGCGGATCGTCTAGCGGAACTCGGAACCCATGTCGTAGTCATCCAGTGGGATGGCGTGGAACTCGGGTGTCATCGAACCTTCGACGCCTGCATAGTCAAAGTCGCTGAAAGCGCTCGGACCAGTAAACAGGTTGGCCTTTGCTTCTTCTGTCGGTTCGACGGTGATCTTCGTGTAGCGGTCCAGGCCAGTTCCGGCCGGGATCAGCTTACCGATGATCACGTTTTCCTTCAGACCCAGCAGAGGGTCGCTCTTGCCTTCCATGGCGGCCTGCGTCAGAACGCGGGTGGTCTCCTGGAAGGATGCGGCTGACAGCCACGACTCGGTGGCGAGCGACGCCTTGGTGATACCCATGAGCTCGGGACGGCCTGAAGCCGGCTTCTTGCCCTCGGATACCACTCGACGGTTCTCGTCCTCGAAGCGACGGCGTTCTGCCAGCTCTCCGGGGAGGAGGTTCGATTCACCTGACTCGATCACCGTGACGCGGCGAAGCATCTGGCGAACGATGACCTCGACGTGCTTGTCGTGGATGCCTACACCCTGGCTGCGGTACACGGTCTGTACCTCATCGACCAGGAATTCCTGTGCCTTACGAGGGCCGAGGATCCGGAGGATCTGCTTCGGATCGACAGCACCAAAGACCAGCTGCTGTCCAACCTCAACATGCTCGCCATCAGTGACCAGCAGGCGCGCACGCCGCAGGACTGGGTAGGCGATTTCCTCGGAGCCATCGTCGGGGGTGACAACCAGCCGAAGCTGCTTCTCGCCGTCCTCGATGTTGACGCGACCCGCGACCTCGGAGATCGGAGCGACGCCCTTGGGGGTACGCGCTTCGAAGAGCTCTTGGATACGAGGCAGACCCTGGGTGATGTCTTCCGCCGACGCGATACCGCCGGTGTGGAATGTACGCATGGTCAGCTGCGTGCCTGGCTCACCGATGGACTGTGCAGCGATGATGCCAACCGCCTCACCGATGTCGACCGTCTTGCCGGTAGCCAGCGAGCGGCCGTAGCAGAGGGCGCAGGTGCCGACCTTCGACTCACAGGTGAGCACGGAGCGCACCTTGATGTCAGTCACACCGGCAGCGAACAGCTCGCCGATCAGGACGTCGCCGACGTCGGAACCGGCTGGTGCGAGCACCTTGCCCTTGGAGTCAACAACTTCGCTGGCCAGGGTGCGTGCGTACGCAGAGTTCTCGACCTCTTCGTGCAGCACCAGCTCACCGTCGCTGTTCGGCACCGCAATGGTGACGTTCAGCCCACGCTCGGTACCACAGTCGTCTTCGCGAACGATGACGTCCTGCGACACGTCCACCAGACGACGGGTCAGGTAACCCGAGTTGGCGGTACGCAGAGCGGTATCTGCCAGACCCTTACGGGCACCGTGCGTTGCGATGAAGTACTCCAGCACCGACAGGCCCTCGCGGTAGGAGGACTTGATCGGACGAGGGATGATCTCACCCTTGGGGTTCGCTACCAGACCACGGATACCCGCAATCTGACGGACCTGGAGCCAGTTACCACGCGCACCGGAGGAAACCATACGGTTGATGGTGTTGTCCTTCGGCATGGCGCCGCGCATGGACTCGGCAACCTCGTTGGTTGCCTTGTTCCAGATGTCGATCAGTTCCTGACGACGTTCCTCATCAGCGATGAGGCCCTTGTCGAACTGGGACTGGACCTTGGCGGCCTGCTTTTCGTAGACCTCCATGATGCCGGCCTTGTTGATCGGCGCGGAGATATCGGAGATGGCCACGGTGACACCGGAGCGGGTTGCCCAGTAGAAACCGGCATCCTTCAGGTTATCCAGCGTTGCCGCCGTAACAACCTTCGGGTACCGCTCGGCGAGATCGTTGACGATGGTGGACAGCTGTCCCTTATCGGCAACCTTCTCAACCCAGGGGTAGTCAGCGGGCAGCGTCTCGTTGAACAGCACCTGTCCGAGGGAGGTTTCGATCAGCGCGGGAGTTCCTTCAACCCAGCCTTCGGGCGCAGCGACATCAGCGCTGGGCACGAAGTTCGGAATCCGGATCCGCACTACCGAGTTCAGGTGCAGGACACCCATGTCGAAGGCCATGATGGCTTCGGCCGGGGTGCTGAAGACACGACCCTCGCCTGCTGAACCTTCACGCTTGGTGGTGAGGTGGTGCAGGCCGATGATCATATCCTGCGAAGGCAGGGTCACCGGACGGCCGTCCGAAGGCTTCAGGATGTTGTTCGAGGAGAGCATCAGGATGCGCGCCTCGGCCTGGGCCTCAGGGCTCAGCGGCAGGTGAACTGCCATCTGGTCGCCGTCGAAGTCAGCGTTGAACGCGCCACAAACGAGTGGGTGCAGCTGGAGGGCCTTACCTTCAACCAGCTGTGGTTCGAACGCCTGGATACCCAACCGGTGCAGGGTAGGTGCGCGGTTAAGCAGGACAGGGTGCTCAGTGATGATCTCTTCGAGAACATCCCACACCTGCGGGCGGTAACGCTCAACCATCCGCTTGGCGCTCTTGATGTTCTGCGCGTGGTTGAGGTCAACCAGACGCTTCATCACGAACGGCTTGAAGAGTTCCAGCGCCATCTGCTTGGGCAGACCACACTGGTGCAGCTTCAGCTGAGGGCCGACGACGATTACCGAACGACCCGAGTAGTCAACGCGCTTACCCAGAAGGTTCTGGCGGAACCGACCCTGCTTGCCCTTGAGCATGTCAGAGAGCGACTTCAGCGGGCGGTTGCCTGGTCCGGTGACCGGGCGGCCACGACGACCGTTGTCGAACAGGGAGTCAACAGCTTCCTGGAGCATCCGCTTTTCGTTGTTGACGATGATCTCGGGTGCACCGAGATCGAGCAGGCGCTTCAGGCGGTTGTTGCGGTTGATCACGCGGCGGTACAGGTCGTTGAGGTCGGAGGTCGCGAAGCGGCCACCGTCCAGCTGAACCATGGGGCGCAATTCCGGTGGGATCACTGGGACTGCATCGAGCACCATGCCGAGTGGGCTGTTGGTGGTGGTGAGGAACGCGTTGACGACCTTCAGTCGCTTCAGAGCCCGCGTCTTACGCTGGCCCTTACCGTTCTGAATGATGTCGCGGAGCATTTCGGCCTCGGCGGGCATGTCGAAGTTCTCAAGACGCTTCTTGATTGCTTCGGCGCCCATCGAGCCCTCGAAGTACAGTCCGTAACGGTCGCGCAGCTCGCGGTAGAGGCCCTCGTCGCCTTCAAGGTCTGCGACCTTGAGGCTCTTGAACCGGTCCCAGACCTGCTCGAAGCGTTCGATCTCGATGTCAGCGCGCTTACGCACGTTGGCCATCTGGCGGTCAGCCGAGTCGCGAGCCTTCTTCTTCTCGGCAGCCTTGGCGCCTTCACCCTCAAGCCGGGCAACCTCATCCTCAAGGTCCTTGGCAATGGTGGCGATGTCGGAGTCGCGCTGGTCGATCATTTGCTTCTTCTCAAGGTCGTGCTCGGCCTGGAGGTTCGGCAGTTCAGCGTGACGGTTTTCCTCGTCGACTGAAGTGATCATGTAGGCAGCGAAGTAGATGACCTTCTCGAGGTCCTTCGGTGCGAGGTCCAGCAGGTAGCCCAAGCGCGAGGGAACGCCCTTGAAGTACCAGATGTGGGTGACGGGAGCTGCAAGCTCGATGTGTCCCATGCGCTCACGGCGTACCTTGGCGCGGGTTACTTCGACGCCACAACGCTCACAAATGATGCCCTTGAAGCGGACACGCTTGTACTTGCCGCAGTAGCATTCCCAGTCGCGGGAAGGTCCGAAGATCTTCTCGCAGAAGAGGCCGTCTTTCTCAGGCTTGAGGGTACGGTAATTGATGGTTTCCGGCTTCTTGACCTCGCCAAAAGACCAACCACGGATTTCGTCCGCAGTGGCAAGGCCGATTCGCATGAGGCCGAAGGAGGATTCGCTGGACATATGGTCCCTGTTCTCTCTTTGTTCTCTAAATTCTTGAAGTCTTCATAAGGGGCGGGGAGGAGCGGGCGGTTCCGGCGCCCGCTCCGGTGCCTGGAACGGCGGCAACGAAATTTCTTCGGCCGCGGACGGCCTCTGAAATATTAAAGCCGCCTTACTCCAGGCACCGGAGTGGGCTAAATCCGAAGTTCGCCTTAGACTTCCTCGACAGAACTTGGCTCGGCCCGTGACAGGTCGATGCCCAGTTCCTCCGCGGCCCGGAAGACTTCTTCATCCGAGTCACGCATCTCTATCGTGGTTCCGTCAGTGGAAAGTACTTCCACGTTCAGGCACAACGACTGCATTTCCTTGATCAGCACCTTGAAGGATTCGGGGACACCCGGCTCTGGGATGTTCTCACCCTTCACGATCGCTTCGTAGACCTTCACGCGGCCGTGGATATCATCCGACTTGATCGTCAGAAGTTCCTGCAGCGTGTAGGCGGCGCCGTAGGCCTCGAGGGCCCAGACTTCCATTTCACCGAAGCGCTGTCCGCCGAACTGTGCCTTACCACCCAGCGGCTGCTGCGTGATCATGGAGTACGGTCCGGTGGAACGTGCGTGGATCTTGTCGTCCACCAGGTGGTGCAGCTTCAGGATGTACATGTAGCCGACCGAAATGGGGTCCGGGAACGGCTCGCCGGAGCGACCGTCAAAGAGCAACGCCTTGCCGGATCCGCCGATGAGGCGGTTTCCGTCGCGGGTTTCCCGGGTGGAGTTCATCAGACCAACGATTTCGTCCTCTGTTGCGCCGTCGAAGACGGGGGTTGCAACAGTGGTCGAACCGCTTTCGCGGGGCAGGTTCGGGAGGTTCTTCAACCATTCCGGCTCGCCATCGATCTTCCAGCCCTGCTTGGCCACCCAACCGAGGTGGATTTCCAGGACCTGGCCGACGTTCATTCGACCTGGGACACCCAGCGGGTTCAGCACGATATCGACGGGGGTTCCGTCTTCCATGAACGGCATGTCCTCGATCGGCAGGATCTTGGAGATGACGCCCTTGTTACCGTGGCGGCCAGCCAGCTTGTCGCCGTCGGTGATCTTACGCTTCTGAGCCACGTAGACGCGGACCAGCTGGTTCACGCCGGGGGGCAGCTCGTCGTCGTTGTCGCGATCGAAGATGCGCACACCGATAACTGTTCCGGACTCGCCGTGGGGAACCTTCAGTGACGTGTCGCGAACCTCGCGGCTCTTCTCACCGAAGATGGCCCGCAGCAGGCGCTCCTCAGGGGTCAGCTCAGTTTCACCCTTGGGAGTGACACGGCCAACCAGGATGTCGCCAGCTTCAACCTCGGCACCGATGTGGATGATGCCACGCTCGTCCAGGGCCCCAAGGACCTCTTCGGAGACGTTCGGGATGTCGCGGGTGATTTCCTCGGCACCAAGCTTGGTGTCGCGGGCGTCAACCTCGTGCTCCTCGATGTGAATCGAGGTCAGCACGTCGTCGGAAACGATGCGCTGGGAGAGGATGATCGCGTCCTCGAAGTTGTGACCTTCCCAGGACATGAACGCAACGAGCATGTTCTTGCCCAGTGCGAGCTCACCCTGGTCGGTGGACGGACCGTCGGCGATCATCGTGTTGTACTCGACCCGGTCGCCCTCGGAGACCAGCACGCGCTGGTTGTACGCGTTGCCCTGGTTGGAGCGTGCGAACTTCATGATCGGGTAGTTGGTCTCGGTGCCGTCGTCGTTGAGGATGCTCACCAGATCGGCTGAGACCTCCTTGACAACGCCAGCCTTCGTGGCGGTGACAGCGTCACCGGCGTCGACTGCTGCGTTCTTCTCCATGCCGGTGCCCACGAGGGGACGCTCGGAACGGAGCAGGGGAACAGCCTGACGCTGCATGTTCGCACCCATGAGGGCACGGTTCGCGTCATCGTGTTCCAGGAACGGGATCATGGCCGTAGCCACCGACACCATCTGGCGCGGGGAGACGTCCATGTACTCGACCTCAATGGCCTCGACCAGAACGGGCTCGCCCGAACCGCCTCGGGTACGCACCAGAACCGTAGGCTCGATGAAGTTACCCTTGCCGTCGAGAGGCGCGTTCGCCTGAGCAATCAGGCGCTCCACCTCGTCGTCGGCGGTGAGGTAGTCAATCTGCTCGGTGACGATTCCGCCGACTACCTTGCGGTACGGGGTTTCGATGAAGCCGAACGTGTTGATGCGTCCGTAGGATGCCAGCGAACCGATCAGACCAATGTTCGGTCCTTCAGGGGTTTCGATGGGGCACATACGACCGTAGTGGGACGGGTGAACGTCACGAACTTCCATGCCTGCGCGGTCACGGGACAAACCGCCCGGGCCCAGCGCTGACAGGCGACGCTTGTGCGTCAGGCCGGCCAGAGGGTTGTTCTGATCCATGAACTGCGACAGCTGGGACGTTCCGAAGAACTCCTTGATCGCCGCAACTACTGGACGGATGTTGATCAGGGTCTGAGGTGTGATGGCCTCAACGTCCTGCGTGGTCATCCGCTCGCGGACAACGCGCTCCATCCGGGACAGGCCGGTGCGGACCTGGTTCTCGATGAGCTCGCCGACCGCACGGATGCGTCGGTTACCGAAGTGGTCGATGTCATCGACCTCAACGCGCAGTTCGACGTCGCCGCCGTCGCGCTTGCCGGTCAGAGTCTTCTCGTTGGCGTGCAGGGCCACCAGGAACTTGATCATCGCGACAATGTCGTCAATGTTCAGGACCGAAGCGTCCTTGTCGTCAAGGCTCTTGTCGATACCCAGCTTGCGGTTGATCTTGTAACGACCAACCTTGGCCAGGTCGTAGCGCTTGGGGTTGAAGTACAGGTTGTCGAGCAGCGTCTTGGCAGCCTCGACTGTGGGGGGCTCTCCCGGGCGAAGCTTCCGGTAGATATCCAGCAACGCGTCTTCCTGGGTTTCGGTGGTGTCTTTCTCCATGGTGGCGCGGATGGAGTCGTACTCGCCGAAGGTTTCGAGGATCTGGCCCTCGGTCCAGCCCAGCGCCTTCAGGAGCACTGTGACTGACTGCTTGCGCTTACGGTCAAGGCGGACGCCGACCTGGTCGCGCTTGTCGATTTCGAGTTCAAACCAGGCACCACGTGACGGGATGATCTTCGCGCTGAAGATGTCCTTGTCACTGGTCTTGTCGGCGGTGCGCTCGAAGTAGGCACCCGGTGAACGGACCAGCTGTGAAACGACGACACGCTCGGTGCCGTTAATCACAAACGTGCCCTTCTCCGTCATCAACGGGAAGTCGCCCATGAACACTGTCTGCTGCTTGATTTCGCCAGTGTTGTTGTTCATGAACTCGGCCTTGACATACAGAGGGGCCGCGTACGTAGCGTCGCGGTCCTTGCACTCAGCCATGGTGTATTTCGGATCGGCGAACTCCGGCTCCGAGAAGCTCAGGGACATGGTGCCCTGGAAATCCTCGATCGGGGAGATCTCTTCAAAGATGTCAGCGAGACCGGATGTGGAGGCCACACCCTGCAGCTTCAGCTCCAGGGCTTCCTGCACGCGCGCCTTCCAGCGATCGTTTCCAACCAGCCAGTCGAAACTGTCAGTTTGGAGCGCGAGGAGGTTAGGAACGTCCAGCGGTTCGTGAATCTTTGCGAATGAAAGCCGGGTGGAGACGCCTTCGGCGTCGACCTGGCTGGTAGCGGTTGCATTATTAGAGGTGCTCGAGGCGACCAAGAGGGATCCTTCCACAGACCTTCGGCTTGTTCAGCTATATCCGCCCTCTTTGCACTGCCATCGCGTATCAACGCGAGGATTGTGTGTGCGAACCAGGAGCCTGCGGTCAATGACCGGACAGTAAATCTGCCGTTAAATGACTAACGCAAGACAAAGCCCACCGCTATATGAAGGCCGAGGTTAAGAGGAAAGACGCAAATATCTACTGTACTGCAGAGCTCCCGTCCTGTCCAGCCCGGGTGTGGTATACGTAATCCGGGTCAGCCTGCCTGGGTCACCCAGATCAGGAGCATGGTCACCAGGAATCCGGTGAGGAAGTTCAGCCTGATGAAGCGCCGCCATCCCCGGTTGGCAGTTTCGCAGTGCTCATCGCTGAGGTTGGCGTACGGCAGGATACTGAGGATGTAGGGCAGGGCCAGCAGCCCACCCAGCGTCGCTGGCCACGGCGCCAGCAGCATCAGCAAGCCGCTCACCAGATAGGCGCCGACGGCGAACCGCACCACCGCACGCGCGCCCAGGACCGTGGCGATCGAGGCAATGCCCCCTTCGCGGTCGGCCTGGATGTCCTGGACGGCGCCGAACGCCTGGCTGGCGATGCCCCACAGGAAGAACGCCCCGAGCACCGCCCAGAGCCCGGCGTCGAAGGTGGCGCCGGCCAGGACCAGCCCAAACACTGCGGGGCTGACAAAGTGGGTGCTCGACGTGACCGAGTCGATGAACGGCCGTTCCTTGAACCTCAGACCCGGCGCGCTGTAGGCGACGACGGCGAACACACTCACTGCGAGTACCAGTGCCGAGAGCGGATGCCCCAGCACCAGCAGCACGGCCAGGAACGGAGCGTTGGTGAGTACTGCAGCCCACAGGGTGATGCGGTGGAACCGGCGGTCGAGGACTGCCCCCTCGACGCCGCCCTTGCGTGGGTTGCGGAGGTCCGACTCGTAGTCGAAGACGTCATTGATGCCGTACATCGCGAGGTTGTAGGGAATCAGGAAGTACAGCGTCCCGATGACGAAAGCCGCGTCGATGGTTCCGGTGGTGAGGAAGTAGGCGGCGGCGAAGGGGAACGCCGTGTTGACCCATGAAATCGGGCGCGAGGACAGCAACAGCATCCGCGCCACCCCCGTGTGGCCGGTCCCGGCCTGCGCACTCATGGGCGGGCCTGCTCAGGCGAGCGGGTGGAGGAGGACGGGGTGAAGAGGGTCCACAGTGCCGGCAGCAGCACTACGGCCGCCAACGGGTAGGCGAAGTCTTCGAGGGGCGCAACGCCCACAAACACGCCGGAAATCCATTCAGGGTTGTAGCCAAAAAATCCCAGCCGGATCATCAGGTTGTCGAAAACCGCTGTGAGCGCCAGCAGGATGATTGCCGACAGCCCTATCGCACGCCAGGAAAGCGTAGCCGCAGTGTTGGGAGCTGCCGGCGAGCCGGTAGCTGGCGCCCCGGTACGACGACGGGAGCTCACCACCGCTGCGACGGCGACGATGGCGACGGGGATCAGGAAGATCGCGTTGAGGGTCCAGTACGTCACTGCGCCACCCGCGTTCGTGTCTCGATGGTCCGTTTCATCAGCAGGTAGATGTTCATCGCCATCCAGCAGAGGAAGGTCAGGAAGAACAACTCCTCGAGGGGAAGTTCGGGTGCCAGCATGGCGCCGATCATGAACTCGGAGTCACCTTTATAGAAGATGTCCAGCCCTATTCCGCCCAGGTCCCAGGCCAGGAAGAATCCCACTCCCACGGCCAGGACCAGTCCTGCCCGGCGGGGCGCTGCCCAGAAGAACAATCCGTACCGGTAATCCATCAGGGCTGCACACGCCAGTCCGCCGAGCAGGGAGACCAGGTACAGGGCACTGATCATTGTCTGCCCTTGCTTTCGGCGACCAATGGAGCAGCACCTGGGGCGACCAGCGGCTCGGCCAGCGGCCCGGTGCTGGTGTCGGAGCGCAGCCGTTTGATCAGCAGTTCGGCGCTGATCAAACACATCGGGATGCCGATGCCGGGGATGGTTGAGCTGCCCGCATAGTAGAGCCCTTCCACCTTGCGGCTCTTGTTGCGGCCCCTGAAGAACGCGCTCTGCTTCAGCACGTGCGCCGGGCCCAGCGAAGTGCCTTGCCAGGCGTTGAAGTCCCCCACGAAATCCTGCGGCCCGTAGGTCCGCCGCACCACAATCCGGTCGGCGAGGTCGGGGATGTCCGCCCACTTGCTGATCTGGTCGATTACCGTGTCGGCGAGGCTTTCGATGCGCCGGTCCCCCGCACCGCCGATCCCGCCGGCGCCCAGCCCTGGATCAGCCGGCAGCGGGACCAGGACAAACACGTTTTCGTGACCCTGGGGGGCCACCCCGGGGTCGGTGGCGCTGGGCCGGCACACGTACAGCGACGCCGGGGTCGGCACTGAGGTGGTCTTGCCGAAGATCCGGGAGAAGTTGTCTTCCCAGTCCGCGGTGAACAGAAGTGTGTGGTGTTCCAGTTCGGGCAACTGCCCCTTGACTCCCAGGTACAGGAGCAGGGCGCTGGGCCCTGCGGTCCGCCCGGACCAGTACTTCTCCGGGTAGGTCTGGTCGGCGGGCTGCAGAAGCTGCGTCTCGGCGTGGTGCAGATCGTTGGCGGCGACCACCGTGTCTGCGGGGGTGGTGTGCTCGGTGCCGTCGGCCGACACCCAGCGGACGCCGGTCACCCGGGCCTTTTGGGACCGGCCATCGCCGGGCAGGGTGAGGATCTGTTCCACCCGGGCGCCGGTGATGACCTCGACGTTCCTCGATCGGGCCTGGGAGTCGATGGCCTCGGTCAGCCGGGTGAAACCGCCCATCGGGTACAGGACGCCGTCGTCGAGATCCAGGTGGCTCATCAGGTGGTACATGCTGGGGGCTTCGAACGGGGATGTGCCCAGGAAGACCGCCGGGTAGCCGAGGATCTGTCGCAACCGGTTATCGGTCACCGTTGCGGCAGCGAGCTTGGACAGCGGTTGCAGGAGCAGGCGCACCAGCTTCGGGACACGGCTGAGCACATCGGGGCGGAGCAGGGGCAGGAAGGACTGGAAGGTGGTGTAGAGGAACCGGCGGGTGGCCATGGTGTACGTTTCGCCGGCCGAATCCAGGTACTTTTCCAGGGCCTCCCCCGCACCGGGTTCGACGTCGTTGAACAGCTTGACGACGTCGGCCCGCTCAGCGGGAACGTTGATGGGCTCGGTGTGCCCCTCGGAATACACCCGGTACCCCGGATCCAGCCTGACCAGTTCCAGGTGGTCGGCCGCGCTGGTGCCAAGGAGCCTGAAGAAATGGTCGATCACGTCGGGCATGAGGTACCAGGACGGCCCGGTGTCGAACCTGAACCCGTCGCTCTCCCATAGCCCGGCCCGGCCCCCGGTGGCTGCCTGCTTTTCGAGCACGGTGACGGCGTGCCCCTCCTCAGCGAGCAGCGCGGCCGACGCGAGGCCGGCGATCCCGCCGCCAATTACTACTACGTTCCGGCGTGGGCCGTTCAGGGGTGCGTGCGCGTTCATGGCAGCCTTCCGGTGGTCATCAGGGTGTTTCATCAGGCTGCGGGACACGGCCCGCCAGTGCCTGGGCGGCGATCCGGAGTTTCACGGGATTGGGAACCCGGACCCGTGAGGTGAGGAGCTCCTCGGCGGGAGTCCTGCGCAGCCGCAGGGACAGTTCGGTGAAAAGTCCCTGGGCCAGGGCGACGGCGCGGCGGCTGGAACCCGGCAGGTCGCGGAGGGCGTCGGCCGAGACGGCGAGATCCGCGGCGATGTCATCGAGCAGCCGGTGTTTGTCAGCCTCCCCAAAATTGCCGGGCCTGATCCCCGGGAAGTAGCTGCGCCCCAGGGCTTCGAAGTCGTCGGCGAGGTCACGCAGGAAGTTGATCTTCTGGAAGGCAGCTCCCAGCCGGCGGGCTCCGTCGACCAGCTTGCGTTCCTGGTCGGCGCTGCGCGGGCTGGCTTCCTGGTAGAGGAAACACTTCAGGCACATGAGCCCCACCACTTCGGCCGACCCGTAGACGTACTCGTCGAACGATTCGGCGGTGTGCTCGGTCCGCTCCAGGTCAGCGCGCATCGAGGCGAAGAAGGGCCTGGTCAGGTCCGCGGCGATTCCGGTTTCCCTGGCGGTGTTGGCAAAGGCGTGCACAACCGGGTTGGCGCTGTATCCCACGGCCATGGCTCGTTCGGTTTCCTGCTCCAGGTCGTCAAGCACCGCGCGCGTCTGATCAAGGCTGAGCCCGGCGGCGGCTGCAGCGCCGTCCACCACTTCATCGGCGACCCGGACCAGGGCATAGACAGTCTCAACGTGCTGGCGGACGTCGCCGCCGAGGAGCCGTGATGCCAGCCCAAACGAGGTGGAGTAGGACCTGATCACCACCGCCGAGGTGCGGTGAGTCACATCGGTGTAGAAGGCAAGAGCATCGCGTGGCTGCATGAGAAGCTACCGCACCCTCGCCAGGACGGCAGTGGCCACGGGGCTCAGACCCTGGCGTAGTTCGGCAGGGATATGGCCGGCCTCCAGATGGACCTGCGCCCGCTGCGCATATTCGGTCGCCAGAGCCACCGCATGATCCAGGGCCCCGCAGGTCCGCAGGACGCCGCGGATCTTTTCGGCCCCGGCAGCTGAAAGCTCGGACGATCCGATCAGTGAGGAAACCTCTTCCCACTCGGCCCGCTGGGCAACGTAGGAGATCAGTGCTGTCCGTTTGCCCTCCCGCAGGTCTCCCCAGGTGGTCTTGCCGGTGGTTTTCTCGTCACCGAAGACCCCGAGAATATCGTCGGCGACCTGGTAGGCGATCCCCACATCCCTGCCGAAGTCACCGAGCGAATCGATGATGGTTTCATCAGCGCCAGCCAGGACAGCGCCGGCTTTGAGCGGGCTCTCGAAGGAATAGACCGCCGTCTTCAGGCGCGCCATCTGAAGGGTGTCCTCGGACGACGTCGTGTTGGAGGTTGAGGCGTCGACGTCGAGTAGCTCCCCTGCTGCTGAGGCGAACACTGCGTCGTCCAGGAGCCAGCCGAGCCGTTCCCGGGTGGCGGGGTCGGTGCGGACGCCGTCAAGGAGGCGGTGCGCGCTGGAGAGGGCCAGGTCCCCGGCAATGACCCCCATGGAGAGCCCACGGTGCGCTGCGTCGTCGGGCGCGAGACCGGCGTTTTCCGCGAGCTGACGGTATGTGCCCGAAACGTTGGGGATTCCCCGCCTGACGAAGTCGCGGTCGATGACGTCGTCGTGAACGATCAGGGCTGTGTGGAGCATTTCGAAGGACGCCGCCACCATGGCCGCGGTGGCACGGTCGGTTCCCGCCAGGCAATCGTAGGCTGTCATGACCATGCGCGGCCGGAATCGTTTACCACCGGCTGCGCAGTTCTCGAGGGTTTCCCACAGGTGGTGATAGGTGGGTCCAAGGGTCGCGGCACGGGCCTTCGAGCGGGCGAAGCTCTTGGCGAGGACACTTTCCACCTGCTCCAAGCCGCGGGAGTCAACCAGCAAGGTTTCCATGTCCATAGGTAAAGTAAACACTGACCCCACATTTTTAAGCTAAACGACTCAGGTCAGAGAGCGGTCAGACAGTGTTTGTAGCAGAAGGCAGTCCCCGCTCCAGTGCGGAACTTGTCGTCCTGGTGGACGACGACGGTACCCCCACCGGGACGCAGGAGAAGTCCGAGGTGCACCACACGTCAACTCCGCTGCACCTCGCCTTTTCCACCCATGTCTTCGACGCCGACGGCCGGATTCTCGTCACCCGCCGGGCGCTCTCCAAACGCACGTGGCCGGGCGTCTGGACAAATTCGTTCTGCGGGCATCCCGGTCCGGGAGAGTCCACGGTGGATGCGATTGCGCGGCGTGCCGACTATGAGCTGGGAATCACCGTCACTGACCTGACCCCCGCCCTGCCGGACTTCAGATACCGGGCAGTGGACTTTTCGGGAGTGGTGGAGAACGAGATTTGCCCCGTCTACACCGCCCGTTGCAGCGGGCAGCTTTCCCCGCGGGCATCGGAGGTCTGCCAGTGGGAGTGGGTTGAACCCCGCCAGCTCGTGGAATCGGTCCGTCTCACCCCCTGGGCCTTCAGCCCCTGGCTGACGCTCCAGCTTCCGCGGCTCTACCCCGCTGAGTGATACCGCCGCCGGGTAGCCGGCCTTAGGTGATTGGCCCAGCGCTCCCACGGTGGTGCGATGATCCAGTGCAATGCAATGGTGTGAAAGGCACGGGTGACACGACGTCGCAGGTCGGCTCCCCCCACCAGCGCACGAGGTGAGATCCCGACCCGCAAGGAAAAGTCACACGCCGTCCGGTGGCCGGGATCCAGCGCAAACGCGAGGTCGACGTCGTCGTGCACCTCGGGATCGGTTGAATGCACCCGGGACTGCACCGCCTCCCACACCTCGGTGCGTATCGCCATATTGGAACCGAACAGCGGCCAGCGCGCCATGGCCGCGCCCATGGAGAGGAAATAGGCCCGCATGTACAGCAAATCTGCTGTGACGGCCCGCAGCCGGGATACACCGTAGAACTGGCCGGGCCCGGTCAGCGCCGCCAGCCCGACGTCGGCGGCGAAGCGGGCGGCAATCTTCTCCAGCCAGTCGTCGGAGGGCACTGAATCGGCGTCGCACCGCACGATGACAGCGCCCTGGGCCTGGTTGTAGCCGGCAGCGGCAGCCGCGCCAATGCCCACCCGGGACTCGGTGACCACCAGCGCACCGTGGGCCTCGGCGATCGCGGCCGTGAGGTCGGTGGAGCCGTTGTCGACAACGATCACCTCCAGCGGCTGATAGGTCTGGGCGGCGAGGGCGTCAAGGCAAACCGAGAGGAGCTCGCCGTCGTTCCGGCACGGAATGACCACTGAGAGCGTAGGGAGCATGCCTTTGATACTAGGGTGTTTTACATGATCGACGATTTACTTCGACCTCCGGCAACCCCCTGGGCGGTGATGGCTGACGCGGTCCGCGGGGCCGCTCTGCTCAGCGTCATTGTCGTGCTGCTCTGGTGGGGGCCGGTCGAGTTTGCAGTACTTTTCCTGGTGCTCGGTGGAGTCCTCGTGTCGAGGATGGTCCGGGTTGATCCGAGGATCGACACCGTCTACGGTCTCGCTCTGCTGGTGGCCGCGTGGAGCGCCGTAGTGGATCTGTACGAGCTGATCTCCTGGTGGGATCTTGTCATCCACACGCTCGCCACAGGGGCAATCGCGCCCATCGCCTACCTGCTGCTGTTGCGGATGCGGTACGTGCCTCGGCCCGAGCCGACCCGACGGGCCGGAACGGGAGTCGCGATCATCACCCTCGCGCTCGGTCTGGGCCTCAGCGTGGTGTGGGAGTTTGCTGAGTGGGCTGGAAACGAGTACATCACCAAGGAGATCAATGTGGGCTATGAAGACACGCTGGCCGACATGGCTGCCGGCGGTGCCGGCTCCCTTGCGGCCGGGGTGGTCCTCGCTTCCTCGTTGTCACGACACCGGCACTCCATTTCAGTTAATGCTCACTAGCTGAGCTGGGGAGGAGGGAGTAGCCTTGTCTGCAACTGCTTCAAAGACGAAAGTGAGCGTTCCCCTCGATGAACACTGCAGAAAAGTCACCCGCCGACGTTGTTATTGTCGGAGGTGCCCGGACCCCTCAGGGCCGCCTGAACGGCCAGTTGTCCTCCTTTACCGCTG
The DNA here is from genome assembly GCF_054510775.1 of Arthrobacter sp. TMT4-20. Lineage (NCBI taxonomy): Bacteria > Bacillati > Actinomycetota > Actinomycetes > Micrococcales > Micrococcaceae > Arthrobacter > Arthrobacter sp. TMT4-20. The sequence goes on from NZ_JBTNDW010000001.1 coordinate 572,293, forward strand.
TTGATCTGGGAGCCCTGGCGGTTGCCGGTGCACTGGACAAGGCTGGGGTCGACGCCGGCACGGTGGGGGCCGTCATCATGGGCCACGTCATCCAGGCGGGCTGCGGCCAGAATCCTGCACGGCAGACCGCATTGAAAGCAGGGATCGGCTGGGATGTCCCAACGGTCACCATCAACAAGGTCTGCCTCTCCGGCCTGACGGCTGTCATCGACGCAGCCCGACTGATCCGCAGCGGCGAGGCAACGGTGGTGGTTGCCGGGGGCCAGGAATCCATGACCCGTGGGCCCCACCTGCTGCCGGGATCCCGCCAGGGCTGGACCTACGGCAACATTCAGGCGATCGACTCGGTGGCCAACGACGGACTCACCGACGCGTTCGACAACGAGTCGATGGGCGCCTCTACCGAGCGCGGCAACACCGGCCTGGGCATCAATCGGGACGAGCAGGACGCCGTCGCCGCCGCTTCACATCAGCGCGCTGCGGCGGCAATGGAATCCGGTGTGTTCGACGTCGAAATTGTGCCGGTTTCGGTCCCCCAGCGAAAGGGTGACCCGGTGGTCCTGAGCCGGGATGAGGGGATTCGCCCGACGACGACAGTCGAGTCCCTCGCAGGGCTGCGGCCAGCGTTTGATCAAGCCGGCACCATCACAGCAGGTAATTCGTCACCACTGTCAGACGGTGCAGCAGCACTTGTCCTGACAACGCGGGCTTACGCCGAGGAGAATTCGCTCACCGTCCTCGCGGTGGTGGGGCAGCCGGGCCAGGTGGCCGGACCCGACAACTCGTTGCACTCGCAGCCATCGCGGGCGATTGAGCAGGCTTTGGGGCGCGCCGGCTGGCAAACCTCGGAGCTGGACTTCGTGGAAATCAACGAGGCCTTTGGCTCGGTGGCGTGCCAGTCGCTCAAGGATCTGGACTACCCCTTGGAGAAGACCAACATCCACGGTGGGGCCATTGCGTTGGGGCACCCCATCGGTGCCTCGGGCGCCCGCCTGGCGCTGCATGCTGCGCACGAGCTCGCCCGTCGGGGTACCGGCAAGGCGGCCGTTTCATTGTGCGGCGGCGGCGGGCAGGGAGAAGCCTTGCTCCTCTACCGCGACTGAGCCGTGACATGAAAAAACCCCTGACTCCATGAGTCAGGGGTTTTTTCGTAAACCAGAAAAGACTACTTCAGGGTTACCGTCGCGCCAGCGGCCTCGAGGGATTCCTTGGCCTTCTCGGCAGCTTCCTTGGTTGCGCCTTCCAGCACAGCCTTCGGGGCGCTGTCGACAACGTCCTTGGCTTCCTTCAGACCCAGGGAAGTCAGTGCGCGTACTTCCTTGATCACTGCGATCTTCTTGTCGCCTGCTGCTTCGAGGATAACGTCGAAGGAATCCTTCTCCTCTTCAGCAGCTTCGCCTGCGCCGCCACCGGCGGGGCCTGCAACTGCAACTGCAGCTGCGGTGACGTCGAAGGTCTCTTCGAACAGCGTAACGAACTCGGAGAGTTCGATAATGGTCAGTTCCTTGAAAGCTTCAATGAGCTCTTCGTTGGTGAGCTTCGCCATGGCGAGAGCCTTCCTTCCTATAGTGGTGCCTGGCATCGGGTTCGACGCTCGGTACCGGAGTTTGGTGGATGAAGAAAATTACTTCTCTTCAGGCGCTGCGGCAGCTTCGGGAGCGGCCTCTGACTCGGCTGCTGCTGGTGCAGCTGCTTCCTCTGCAGCAGGAGCGTCGGCGGCTGGCGTCTCTGCTGCTGCAGGCGCTCCACTTTCCTCCTCTTGCTTGATGCGCAATGCATCAATGGTGCGGGCGAGTGCTGCCATGGGTGCTTGCAGCACTCCGGCAACGCGGGCCAGCTGAAGTTCACGCGACTCGAGAGCAGCGAGAGCCTTTACACCGGCGGCGTCAAGGGCTCGGCCCTCGAAAACACCAGTCTTGATAATGAGCTGTGGGTTGGACTTCGCGAAATCCGTCAGGCTCTTTGCCGCTGCAATAGCGTCACCCTTGATGAAGGCGATTGCAGTGGGTCCGGCGAGCTGGCTATCGAACGCGTCGATGCCGGCTTCCTTGGCTGCAATGCCCGTCAGGGTGTTTTTGACGACAGCGTACTTGGTGTCCTGGCCGAGTGAACGGCGCAGTTCCTTGAGCTGTGCAACGGTGAGCCCGCGGTATTCGGTTAGGACTGCAGCATTTGAGTCTTTGAAATCAGTGACGATTTCCTCAACTGCGCTTACCTTGATTGCGGTTGCCATAACCCTCCTTCCGGGGAATTGATGCCGGCTTTTACTGCCCCAATAAAAAACGCCCCGCGCAGATGCACGGGGCTTCGGTACATCGGCTTTACCGTGTGTACTGAGGAGCTTCGTTCACCTGCGCTGGCCGCCCTTGACGGGAACCTTCAGACACATGCCCCGGCCCGCAAACCACAGGAAACCTGTGGATAAAGGGTGGGGTACGCATCGACCGACGGTCTTTGGTTCTTCAAGGGTACGTCACCGGTCAGAGGGTAACCAAATCCTGGCCCCTCGCGGGGTTTCCGTCCCGGTCTGGGACGCGGGATGGCCAGCCCTCTCACGGAAAAGTGGCCCACCCGCAGGGCAGCGGTTGGGCCACCACTCTTCCGCAGTCCAGCCACTTTCCTGCGCGGCCGGACGCGGTGCAGCCACTTTCCTGCGCGGCCGGGCGAAGGGCAGTCGCGTTTCCACCCGGCCGGACGCGGTGCAGCCACTTTCCTGCCAGCCCGCCCCCGGAATAGTGGCCCACCCGCAGGACAGCGGCGGGGCCACCACTCTTCCGCAGCCCAACCACTTTTCTGCGCCGCCGGACGCGGTGCAGCCACTTTCCTGCGCCACCGGGCGCGGGGCGGCCACTTTTGTCCGTAGCGTCAACCCTTCTTTTGCCAGGCGGCGGTGTACCCCGCGGGCATGAAACTCAGTTCCACGTTCACCGCGAGCATGTGCGCATTCTCCTCCGCGTTCCAGGTGTAGACCCGCTTTGCCTCCGGCCAGACGGAGGGTACGGACAGCAAATTCGCTGCCTTCAACCACATACCGAGTCGATGCCCTCGATGGTTACGCAACACCAGGGTGTCGTCCTGGGACACCACTTCCGGCTTCTCCGGCTGGTACTCCAGGATGGTGTGGCCTGCGAGCAGTCCGGTGGGACAATGCCGGACCGCCCGGACCAGCGAATGGCCACCGGAGCGAAGCAGGCGGTCTTCGCCCTCCCTGATCCGTGCGGCATCCCAGACTTCCTCTTCCCAGTCCAGATCCCCCATCGGCACGTCCGTGCTCATCGTCTGGCGCAGCAGGGCGTATTGCTCCACGAGGTCTTCGGGGCAGCGGTCCCGCCAGTGCACCAGCTCATAATCCTGACCTGCTGTCTTCTGGGCGGTCCGGGCCAGCGCGTCGGCCCGCGGAAGTGACCTGTCCAGGAGCAAGACGCTACACCGATCGATCTGCGCCAGCTGGAACCCGTTACGGAGGGCAAGCGCCGTCGTCGCGCAGTGCCGCGGGAAGGCTCCCGCACCCGTTGCCGGGACCATCACGTTAGCTGGACTGGCATCGAATCCGGCGGGCTCGTCGGTCCAGGCCATGATGATCGTTCTGCCGATCTCCCGCGCGTGATCTTCCAGGGCACGGTAGAGCCGCGCGCCGATGCCCTGTCTGCGGTAGTCAGGATGGACTGCGACGAAGACGTAGCACGTGCCAAGGTTATCGATGAGGGGAATGTCGATGACGGCTTTCCCGACGACGACGACGCCGTCGCGCGCCACGAACATCACACGTTCCTCGTAGTCGTTCGGCTGTGAGGACTCGTACCGCGCCTGTGGACTGTAGTAGTGGTCGTCGTTGCCCCAGAGGACCCGCTCAACCAGGTTGCTTAACTCAGCTGCCGCGACGAAGTCGGCTCCGCCGGCATGGTCGAGCGACGCCGGTCGGGTAAGGACTTCAATGGTGGTGGCAGTGGTTTTCATATCGGAAGTCTAACCGAGTGATTGAGAACTGCCAATCACTAATTCCAAACCGACTGAAATCGATGGTTAAACGACGAAGGGACGCAGCGTTATGCTGCGTCCCTTCGGCTGTCTAGCTCAGAAACTGTGCCCGACGGCGTTCGAACTGCCTAGGCGTCGGCCAGAACCTTGGTGACGCTTGGGTCAACGGTGATGCCTGGACCGAAGGTAGTGGATACCGTGGCCTTCTGGATGTAGCGACCCTTGGAAGCTGAAGGCTTCAAACGAAGCACCTCTTCCAGAGCGACCGCGTAGTTCTCGGCGAGCTTCTGCACATCGAACGACACTTTGCCGATGATGAAGTGCAGGTTGGAGTGCTTGTCGACGCGGAAGTCGATCTTGCCACCCTTGATGTCAGTAACAGCCTTCGTGACGTCGGCGGTTACGGTGCCGGTCTTCGGGTTTGGCATCAGGTTACGGGGACCCAGCACCTTACCCAGACGGCCAACCTTGCCCATGAGGTCAGGGGTGGCGACGGCGGCGTCGAAATCGACCCAGCCGGCTGCAACCTTCTCGATCATGTCGTCGGAACCAACGAAGTCGGCGCCTGCAGCAATTGCCGCTTCTGCCTTTTCGCCCGTCGCGAAGACCAGGACGCGCTTGGTCTTGCCGGTGCCGTGCGGGAGGTTGACCGTGCCGCGGACCATCTGGTCAGCCTTGCGAGGGTCAACACCCAACCGGAACGCTACCTCGACGGTGGCGTCGAAGGTTGAGGGGTTGGTTTCCTTGGCCAGAACTACTGCTTCGAGCGGGGCGTACTGCTTGTCTGCCTCGATCTTGGCTTCGGCCGCCTTATATGCTTTGCTGCGCTTTGCCATCTGCTTTTTCTCCTTATGCAGTTGTGGTCTGCGGACCGCGCGGGCCCTGCCACACTCCGACGCTCGATTCCGCCAAGTTGGCGGTTCTCGCGTCTACGTTTTGTTTGTGAGGTGCACGGTGAATCGCTTCGCCGAGCGGTGGGTGAAAGGCTTTAGCCTTCTACCGTGATGCCCATTGAGCGGGCGGTACCGGCGATGATCTTGGCTGCTGCCTCGACGTCGTTGGCGTTGAGGTCTTCCATTTTCATGGTGGCAATCTCGTTGACCTGGTCCTTGCTCAGCTTGGCAACCTTGACGGTGTGCGGCGTTGCGGAACCCTTGGCAACTCCGGCAGCCTTCTTGATGAGCTCGGCAGCTGGAGGGGTCTTGGTGATGAACGTGAATGAGCGATCCTCATACACGGTGATTTCAACGGGGATGACGTTTCCGCGCTGGGATTCTGTTGCAGCGTTGTACGCCTTGCAGAATTCCATGATGTTGACGCCGTGCTGGCCAAGTGCTGGGCCAATGGGTGGTGCCGGGTTAGCGGCGCCCGCATTGATCTGCAACTTGATCAGGCCGGTGACCTTTTTCTTGGGGGCCATGAAGGGTCCTTCTTTCACATTACGTCCACAGGACAGGAGCGTCCCATGGGTTGTTGGTCACCATGGCGTGATGACCTACCGCACCACCTGGGCTAAGCCGGCCCGGGCGGTACGAAGCTTGATTACTGCAGCTTGGTGACCTGGCTGAACGAGAGCGTCACCGGGGTTTCGCGCTCGAAGATCGATACCAGAACAACCAGCTGCTGGGACTCCGGTTTGATCTCGGAAATTGTCGCCTGCAGGGTCTCGAATGGGCCCTCGTTGACCGTGACCGGCTCGCCTACTTCGAAGTTGACCGTCGCTGGGGTGAGCTGGTTCTTCGCTGGCTTGCCCGATTCAGGATCGGTGTGGACCACTGTGTGCTCGAGCATGGAGAACACTTCGCCGAGGCTCAGTGGCACCGGGTTGTGGGCGTTACCCACAAAGCCGGTGACTCCCGGGGTGTGCCGGACGGCACCCCACGATGCGTCGGTGAGGTCCATGCGGACGAGCACGTATCCGGGAATACGGACCCGGTTGACGATTTTGCGGGTGGTGTTCTTGATCTCCACCACTTCCTCCATCGGCACCTGGATTTCGAAGATGTGCTCTTCCATGTCCAGGGTCTGGATACGAGTCTCGAGGTTCGCTTTCACGCGGTTCTCGTAACCGGCATAGGAGTGGATGACATACCAGTCACCCTCCTGCCGGCGGAGCTGCGCCTTGAAAAGTGCCACCGGATCTTCCGCCGGAGCGGCATCCTCGTCGGCGGCCGGCTCGGAATCATCGACGTCGGTTTCGACATCGGTGGATTCTGCGGTCTCGGTGGATTCTTCAGTTTCGCCTTCGAAAGGTTCCACTGGGGACTCGGTCTCGCCGTCGGCCGAGGCATCGCTGTCAGCCGGGGTCGCTTCGACTCCGGAATCAGCTACCTGATCCTCGTTCTCCAGATCATCCTCAACAGAAGTGATCTGCCGTTCGAGTTCTTGCTCGGACACCTAGCTGCCTGCTTTCTAAAATTCTTCAGCTTGTTTACTGCATTACCGCGCGGGTCTCGCTATGCGCCGCCGAAGACCCATACCGCAGCCGTCCCGAACAGGAAGTCCAGGGCGGTCACAATCAGCATCATGATGATCACGAAGACCATCACGGTGATGGTGTACCGCACGAGTTCCCTGCGGGTCGGTACAACTACCTTCTTGAGCTCAGAGACAACCTGCCGCACGAAGAGGATGATTCGGCCGAAGAAACCCCGCTTGGGAGTGTTCTTCTCGGAAGGGCCACCCTGGGGGCTGCCCGCAGCCGTTTCGGTCACCTTCAACCTCTTCCATTTGTGTCGGTTTCTGTAGTCCGTGAGGACTCTCTTGCTACGTCGAATGCGCAGGGCAGACAGGACTCGAACCTGCAACCTGCGGTTTTGGAGACCGCTGCGCTACCAATTGCGCCACTACCCTATGGATTGATTCCGCCGATCCGACTACGCTAACGCAGGCACGAACCATCATGGCGATTTCAACACCGAGGAATAAGTCTACGCAATGTCCGCCCCGGCGTCGAACCGGAAGACCCGGCGAACCGCCTGGACCGCTAGAAGTGCCCGAAAAAGGCTGAGTTGTGCGACAGTAACGTGGCCGGACGGCGTCTTCGGCCTAAGCTGGAATCACGTCACAGTCCACTGCACCACCAACTCTAAGGGAACACCATGACTGCCACCCCTGATGCCCAGACGCAGGACGCCCCGAACGAGCCACGCCGGCGGATCTCGAAGCGGATTGCCGCCATCGCTGAATCGGCGACACTCGCTGTCGATGCCAAGGCGAAGGCGCTTAAGGCCGCCGGCCGTCCGGTAATTGGGTTTGGTGCTGGCGAACCCGATTTTCCTACACCCGACTACATTGTGGAAGCTGCGATCGACGCGGCACGGCAGCCCCGTTTCCACAGGTACTCGCCTGCAGGGGGGCTTCCCGAACTGAAGCAGGCCATCGCCGAGAAGACGCTGAGGGACTCGGGCTACACGGTTGATCCGGCCCAGGTGCTTGTCACCAACGGTGGCAAGCAGGCCGTCTATGAATCCTTCGCCACCTTGCTCGATCCCGGAGACGAGGTTCTGGTTCCCACACCGTTCTGGACCACCTACCCCGAGGCAATCCGGTTGGCTGGCGGAGTCCCGGTGGAGGTGTTTGCCGGACCCGAGCAGGGCTACCTGGTGACCGTCGACCAGTTGGAGGCCGCGCTGACCCCGCGCACCAAAATTCTGCTGTTTGTTTCCCCATCCAACCCCACCGGAGCGGTTTACAGCCCGGACCAGGTGAAGGAAATCGGCGATTGGGCTGCGGGGCATGACCTGTGGGTGGTTACCGACGAAATCTACGAGCACCTCACGTACGACGGCGTCCCGTTCACCTCCATTGCCACTGCGTCACCTGCAATTGGCGACCGAATGGTGATCCTCAACGGCGTCGCAAAGACCTACGCCATGACCGGCTGGCGGGTGGGCTGGATGATCGGGCCGAAGGACGTGGTGAAGGCCGCCACCAACCTGCAGTCCCATGCCACGTCCAATGTCTCGAACGTACCCCAGATGGCGGCCTTGGCCGCAGTGTCCGGCCCGTTGACAGCAGTTAACGAGATGAAGGTGGCGTTTGACCGACGGCGGATTGCGATGGTGGAGGGGCTGAACGCGATCGACGGCATCGAGTGCCCGGTCCCCAAAGGCGCCTTCTATGCCTACGCTGACGTTCGGTCTCTGCTGGGTCGCGAACTGGGAGGGATTCGGCCAGCGACCTCAGCTGAGCTGGCCGCGCTAATTCTGGACAAGGTCGAGGTGGCGGTGGTGCCGGGTGAAGCGTTCGGCCCCAGTGGGTACCTTCGGCTGTCCTATGCCTTGGGTGATGCTGACCTCGCCACCGGCGTCGGTCGCCTGCAGGAGTTCCTCGCCACGGCGCAGTAATTAACGACGGCGCAGTAGTTTGCACAGTGTCCTCCCGGCCAGCCGCCCGGGCGCTAGAGGAGCCGCCGTTCGGCGGCCCACCGGGTGAGTTCATGCCGGGAGGACAGCTGGAGCTTCCGAAGCACCGCCGATACGTGCGTTTCGACCGTCTTGATGGAGATGAACAGCTCCTTGGCAACCTCTTTGTAGCTGTAGCCGCGGGCGATGAGGCGCATCACTTCGAGTTCGCGGGCCGAAAGCCGGTCGAGTTCGCTATCCACCGAGGCGACTGCCGCGGTGCCGAAGGCGTCAAGGACAAAACCGGCCAGCCGCGGCGAGAACACAGCGTCCCCGGAGGCAACCCTCAGCACGGCTTCGGAAATCTCGGGGCCGGAAATGGTCTTGGTGACATATCCCCTGGCACCGGCACGGATCACAGTCACCACGTCCTCTGCCGCGTCTGACACGCTCAGCGCCAGGAACCGCGTCCCCGCGAGCAGGCCAGTACAGCCCGCGATAACCTCGGCACCGCCGCCGCCGGAACCGCCCGGCAGGTGCACATCCAGGAGCACCACCTGCGGCCGGTGCTCGTGGATGGCAGCAATGGCTTCAGCTACTCCGGCGGCTTCTGCAAGAACTGTGATCCGGCTGTCGAGGTCGGCGCGAAGACCGGATCGGAAGATGGCGTGGTCATCAACCACGACCACCGTGATTGGCTGCTGGGGATCATTCACTGCGCACCGTCTGCTTCCTTTTCTGGCATCACCAGTTTAACCTCGGTGCCTTCCGAGTTACTGCGGATGGACACCTCACCTCCGTGTCGGTCCATCCGGCTATACAGGGAGACGCGGATCCCCATCCGATCCTCCGGAATGGTCTCCGGATCGAACCCGCTGCCCCGATCCCTGACGAAGATCGTCGATCCGGTCGGGCCGGCCTCCAGGTACACGGAAATGTTGCCCCCAGCGTGTTTCGCGGCGTTGAGCACCGCCTCGCGGGCTGCCTGCGCCAGAATCTCCTGCCGCGCGGAGAGTTCAGCGTCCCCCACAACCACTACGTCGATGGGAGTTCCGTAGCTATCCTCGATCTCGGCGGCGAGGGCGCGGATCCGCTCCGCCAGGTTTCCAGACTGCTGGGTGGCATCGGCGTACAGCCAGTTTCGCAACTCACGTTCCTGCGCTCGGGCCAGCCGGACCACATCCTGTTCGGAGCCCGCCCGGTTCTGGATCAGCGCGAGGGTCTGCAGCACCGAATCATGGAGGTGGGCGGCGATTTCGGCCCGTTCAGTTTCTCTGGCCCGCCCCGATCTTTCGGTTTCGAGATCCCGCCAGAACTTCAGCCCCCACGGGGCCAACACCAGAAAGACCCCAGCCAGCACCGCTCCCGTGGCTATCAGTGTTGACCAGGTGAGTTCCCAGGAGATGGACCCGGAAACCATGATCAGCACTCCAACAGTCACCAACAGCAGGCCGGCTACCAGTCGGGCCACGCCTCCGGCCTGCGATGCCCCGGCACGGTTCATCAGGCCAGCACGGCGTGTCTCGTCCAGTTGGGTCCAGGCCAGTACTGCCCCGGCCACCACCACACCGACCGGCAGCAGGGTGTCGAGCGGCAGGTTGGCGCCAAGCTGCTGGGCAATCGCCACTGCCGCCACCAGCAAAAGTGCAGTGCCGAGCAGGACTTCGCGTTTACCGATGAGGGATTGAGTGCTGCCGCGCGACCCAGCCGAGGGATCCGCCGTCGGGCTCACCATTGGGCTTGCGGAACTCCCTACGAAGCTGCTGGTGGCCCCACCGGCAGCCCCCTGGGACGTCGGGAAGGTGAGGCGGGGGCCCACTGGGGTGGGGGCCCGACGGAGTTGTTCCTCCTGGGTGGGGACCAGCACCCACAACCAGCCATAGAGGAAGATCCCTGCCCCGCCGGCAAATGCCAGGCCCACCATGGCGATCCGTGCCACGTTGACCGTGATGCCGAGGTGGGCGGCAAGTCCCGCGCACACACCGGCGATCATCGCGTCGTTGGAGCGAAGCAGGGCTGGTCTCATGACCCAATCCAAACACGATCCCGGGCCGACTGGTGCGGGATTCAGGGAAAGTCAGGTGCCCCTCAGGGACAGGTCAGGGTAGCCCCCGATAGAAACTCTGTTCCCCTGCCGACAGGATTGAGGTATGAACCCGCATCAGGACCCGAACGACCACTCGGATAACCCTCCGATTGAAGCAACACCCGATCCCGTGGAGTCGACTGCCGGACACGGTCAGGACTTCAGCCCCCGGGACCAGCCCGCAGGCGAGGCTCCTCCCGCCGTCAACGGCATGCCTGACCCAGACAGCGCTCCCGGGGGGACGCCTCGGGCCGACACACCCCCAGCAGCCTCCACCAACTTCTTTGGCTGGCTTCGTGGCCTTGGCATCGTCAGGGGTCAGGACCGCTGGATCGGCGGGGTCGCCAGCGGTATCGCGGTCCGGACCGGCCTGGACCCGGTCCTCATCCGGGGCGGGTTTATCCTGCTGGCAATCTTCGGCGGCGTGGGAGTCCTGCTGTACGGCCTCGCGTGGGCGCTGCTGCCCGAACCAGACGGACGCATCCACCTCGAATCCGCGGCGCGGGGCAGCTGGACCTCAGGCATGACCGGCGCCCTGATCCTGACGGTTGTGGGAATCGGCCGCCCCAACTTTCCGTTCTTCGTCGACGACGGTGGTGGTGGTGCATTTTTCTGGACCATCTTCTGGATCGGCGCCGTTATCTTTGGGATTTATGTGGTGGTCACTATGTCGAACAAGAAGACGGACGCCCCAGGGACTGCAAGCGCGCCACCCGCCGGGGCCCACACCAGCTCGACTCACACTGTCGCCACCGACAAACCGGGCACGTCCCGACCGCCGGGCACCCTAACCCCACCGCCTCTGTACAGTGAGCTGCCACCGCTCCCGGCTCCCAGGCAGCGACCGCCTGTGCCGCAGAAACCTCCGGTCCCCAAGCCGAGCGGCGCCGAACTGGCTCTCTACCTGGGTGGCGCACTCATCGCCGTCGGCGCCGTCCTGGTCCTCGACTACACCGGAATTTTCAGCCTGGGCAACTCAGCGATCCCGGTAGCGATCGCCGCTGGCCTGATCCTGCTCGGATTGGGCATCGTGACGCTGGGTCTCCGCGGCCGCACCTCAGGCTTCCTCGGCTTCATGGCTGCAGTCGGCATGGCGGCAGCAGTGGTGACCGGCTCAACCCTAGGCACGGGGGCTCTCACGATCGGCAGCAGTGCCGTCTGGAGTCCCACCACCGAGAGGCCTGCCAGCAACGGATACACCGTGGTTGCGGGTCAGGGCACAGTTGATCTCAGCAACCTGGCCAACCTCGACGAAGACCTGGTGGTCCCAGTGAACTCCCTCGCTGGAAATGTGGGAATCCTGATTCCCGACGACGTCCCGGTCGAGGTGCGCTCCTCAATCGCTCTCGGAGCTCTCAGCACCGTGGATAACGGCCAGGAAGCGACGGCTGGCGGCATGTGGCATCCCGCGCAGATCGATTTGAACCAGGACGCCTCCGGACCGAGGATCATCCTCGAAATCCGCGGCGCCATGAGCCACACCACGGTGGCCGCCACCCAAACCGAACTTGAAAACGTAGGAGGCATCTCGCGATGAGCACCACTGGGTACACTGCCAAGAACGACGGCGGGAAATCAGTCCGCGCCGGCACCGTGGTCTGGGGGCTGATAGCGATCGCGGTGGGAATTCTGGTGCTGCTGTCTCAACTTGTTGACATCAACCTGGACACCGGTCTGGTGCTGATCGGTTTACTGGTCGGCACCGGGGTGGCCCTCGTGGTCGGCGGTCTGATCTCAATGACCGGCCGCAAATCCAACCACCACTGACTACCGAAACGGGTTAGCCTAAATCATGGACAAATTCTTCGATATTCTCCGTAAATCGCCCATCAAGCGTGCCCCGGGCGGGTGGCTCGGCGGGATTGCTTCCGGCATCGCACTGCAGTTCAACTGGCCAGTCGCGTACGTCCGGATCGGCATCCTCCTGAGTTTCCTCCTGCCGTTCATCAGCATCCCGATGTACTTCGTGGCGTGGCTGCTCCTTCCCAAGACGGACGGCACCGTAGCGTTGCAGAAGATCATCGCCAGCCGGTAACGAACGCCGTAGTGAAGTAGGGGGCGCCCCGCAGCAGCGGGGTGCATCTAGGCAGACACTGCTCAGAATGGCGGTGGGGTTTCCGGCCGTGGTGCTGGTGGTGGGTCGGCTGTGGTGAGGTAGGTTTCACCGGCAGGCGAGATCGCGATGATGGTCCCGGGGTCGGGTTGTTGGTAGTGCCAGTAGCCTTCGGTTTTGAACATGTGGTGGCGTTTACACAGGGCCGCCAGATTCCCGTAGCTGGTTTTGCCGCCTTGGGACCAGGGGGTGGTGTGGTCGAGTTCGCAGAACACCGCCAACCGGTTACATCCCGGATGCCGACACGTCCCATCCCTAACCCGGACCGCATCCTTCAGGTCCTGCGGGACCCGGTACGTGGTCGCATCAGCGCCCAGCCTGGCCCCGGTGAAGGGGTGCGTGAGGATCCTGGTGAACGATGGTGCGTGCCCGGCGAGCTGCCGTGCCGTCTCGGGATCAATCGGCCCATAGCCTTCCAATTCACCCGGGGCATCCCCGCCGAGGAGAGTCATCACCGGAACGGTGACGAACACCTTCGCCTGCACACCCCAATACGTGCTGGCCTCCCCCGGCTGACCGGATGCGCTGTTCGTCCCGGATCCGCTGTCCGTCCGCGATTCGGGGTCCGCTGTTCCCGGCCAGCTCCGGTCAGCACCCGGGCCGGCCCCAGCGGCAGTACTAGGTTCGGTCCCAGCGGCAGCAGCAGGGCCAGCTGGGCCAGCTGGGTCGGGTGCTTCACTCATGTGTCCGGTGGGTCCGGCGCTGGTGAGGACATCCACGAGGACGTCGGCGCGTAACTGGGTGAGGGTCCGGTCCTCGTCGGGGCCTTGCAGGTTACGGGCGGCGGTGTCGACGCGGTGGAAAATCCCTGCGGCTTGTTCGGTGGGCAGGAGGGCTGCGAGCCAGGCCATCCCGTCCTGCGCCGGGTCCAGATACACTCGACGGTCCTGGAGCGCCTTCCGGTGCCGCAGGGTGATCGATTCGGGGTGGAAGATGTCACGTAACCGTTGGGCCTGGCGGTAAAACTTCGCCACCGTGGTCTTGCAGGCCAGACCGATGAGCTGGGCCTCGAATGCGGCCATCACGGCGGGAACGGTATCCGGGATACCGATCGCTTCCCCGACCACCGCCCACGCGTGACGGCGCGATAACCTGCCATCCTCCAACGCGGTCAGGGTGGCCCGGTAATCGCGGACCAGCAGCTCACTATGGTCGAGCAGGGAACCAGCCGTGCGCTCCGGCAGACGCAGGGCCGCACCGATCTCCGACGCAGCCAGGGCGTGAGTGTGGTCCTGGTCTTCGGCCCACGGGTGTTCCTCGGCCATCAGGTCATGAAGGTGGGTGGCCGCTTTGGCTTCCTGCGCATCGACCCAGGACCGCAACGCTGAGAGCGTCTGGAGCAGGTTCACGGTCTGCCCCGCGTTCAACGTCACCATCGCCGCGACCGACACCTGACCAGACAACGCCGGCAGCGACGCCGGGCCACCCTCGGCAGCCGGATCAAGAGGATCAGTGGGACCGGGGGGATCGGTGGGATCGGTGGATGCCTTCGGTGCCGTCCAGGTCGAGCCCTCGCCCAGGGGCCCGCCGGCACCATACCCACCCGGGATCCTCGAAGCCCCCGCAGCACCCGCAGCACCCGCACACCCTGGAGCGCCCGGGGACCTGTTCGCGGACCCGGAATCCGGACCGGAATCCGGGCCGGAGTCGGGGAAGAATCCCGGTCCGGTAGAAGAAGCTGTATTGCTTTTCATACCTCCATTCCATCATCGAGCACTGACAAAACAGGGGCCGATTCAGGGTCACCAGAAAAACTTTTTCAACTATTTTTCAACACCAGAGAACCCGCTCCTGAACACCGCTCAACCTTTCCCGGCCAAGGCTGGGATGCGGGTCGAAGGCGTCCTCGTCCGGGGTTTGCCGTCCCGAACCGGCTGATGATCCTGTCCTGCTGTAGCAGGACAGGATCACTCGTCCTACCGGATCTGTCGCCGGGCTGGCCCCGGTGACACGCTGGTGTTATGAAACAGTCAACTGCGTCCAGCCGCACCGAAACACCAGGTTCCGCACCCCCGCCCGATCCGGCGAGCGCCGTCGTCGTCGACTTCCTGACGAAGTCTTACCGGCAGCCGAAGAAGGGTGATCTAGTCGCCGTCGACAAGCTGTCGCTGACCATTGAGACCGGCGAAACCTATGCCCTGTTGGGACCCAACGGTGCCGGAAAAAGCACCACGATCGAGATTCTTGAAGGCCACCGCAAACCAACATCCGGCACTGTCACCGTCCTGGGACAGAACCCGTACAAGGCGCCGGCTTTGTTCCGCTCACGCATCGGCATCGTGCTGCAGGAAGCCACCGATATGGGCACACTGAAGGTCGCCGAGGCACTCAAAGACGCTGCCGCCCTCTATCCCAACCCGCGCCGCGTTGATGAAGTGATGGTTGCTGTGGGGATCGAGGAGAAGGCCGGGGCCCTCATCAAGTCCCTCTCCGGTGGTCAGCGCCGACGGGTTGACGTGGCCCTGGGCATGATCGGCAACCCGGAACTGCTGTTTCTCGACGAGCCCACCACCGGCTTCGACCCTGCCGCCCGCCGCCGGTTCTGGGACCTGATCCGGGGCCTTGGCAAGGATGGAACCACAATTGTGCTCACCACCCATTACCTGGACGAAGCCCAGCACCTCTCCGACCGGCTCGGCATCATCGCGTCCGGACGGGTCATCGCCACCGGCACCGCCGACAGCGTGGGAGGCCCGGACCTCAGAATCCCCCGAGTGCGGTGGAGGGACGACGACGGCCAGCACGAAAAGGCCACCACCTCCCCCGGTGCCCTGATCCACCAACTCACCGAGGGAGGCTCCTGGGAACCGACCGATCTGGAGGTTATCCGGCCCAGCCTCGAGGATGTCTACCTAGAACTTCTGCGCCAGCACGACGCCGACACCGTAACCACCACGACCGCTGACCCGCTGACCTCATCCGAAGGAGAACAGGCATGACCACCCTGAACGCCGGCCAGCAGACCGGCGCTGCACACAACGCAGCCTGGCGGCCCAGCACCCTTGCCCTCGGCGGACGCCGGGCCGTCACCGAGATCAAAGCCTTCAACCGGGACGGGCTGTCGTTAATCCTGATCCTGTTCTTCCCGATTGTCATGATGGCGCTCTTCGGGACCGTGTTCGGCAACGACCCCTCAGTGGGCCCACCCGAGGCAAAAGTCACGATGGCACAGTACTACTTCCCGGGGATGCTGGCGCTCGGCACAATCCTCAGCGGCTTCCAGAACCTCAGCGGCTATGTGGCCGCCGACCGGTTCAACGGCGGGATCAAACGGCTCGCTGGAACCCCGCTACCCATGCTGTCCTATTTCATCGGCAAAATGGGTGTCACCCTGTACCTGATTGTCGGGCAGTCAATCATCCTCGTGATCGGCAGCACTCTCTTCCTCGGCATCGAGCTCCCCACCACCTGGGGCGCCTGGCTAACCGTAGCCTGGCTGCTACTGGGCGCCACTGCCGCCTGGGCGGTCGTCGGGACAGCCTTCGCTTGCATCGCCAAATCGGCTGAAAGTGCTTCGACTCTGGCAGTAATGCCGGTCCTCATCCTGTCCTTCATCTCGGGTGTCTATTTCCAGTTCACGGGTCTCCCAGAGTGGCTGCAACAGGTGGCCAACCTGACGCCACTGCGCTGGACTGCCAGTGGCCTGCGCAGCGTGTTCCTGCCCGAACAGTTTGAACTGGCTGAGCCCGGCCAGACCTGGGCGTTGGGCATGTCAGCCATGGTGATTGGTCTTTGGCTGGTGGTCGGGCTGATTCTGACCCGGCTCACCTTCAAATGGCCACCGCAGAAATGAGGACTTGTGGGCCGCGGCACCTCACCGGACGTAGGGTGTTGGCATGAACACCAAACCCGAGCGCACCGACCGGCTCCTGCCGGAGAACTCGGTGTGGATCCACGGGATGAAGTGGTGGCACATCGGGTTCTACACAGCATTAGTTGTGGTGGTCCTCGTGGTTCTCAACGGGGAGCCGAACCCCACGATCATGGCGGTGACCCTCAGTGCTCTGGGGGTGTTGGCGGCCACGTACCCCTTCCTGACCCGCCAACAACATCTGGGGACGTGGCGTCCTACGGCCTACGTGATCCTCCTCATCCTGGTGGTCGGATTTCTGGCCTTCCTCCCAGGCTCCGGAGCTGTACTCCTCTTCGTGGCGTTTCCGCAGATCTGGATGTTCTCCAGCACGGCGCGTGCAGGGCTCATCAGCACGGCAGCCATCTGCGTCGCGGTGGCAACGGGGCAGCTTGTCCGGTTCGGCGGGTCCCCCGAAGACCTCCTCGGAATCGGACTGCAAGCCGGCCTGTCCTTCCTGGCCTCAACGATGCTGGGACTGTGGATCTACAAGATCATTGACCAGAGCGAGGACCGTGCGCAGCTCCTCGCCGAGCTGGAGGCCGCCCGGACCGAACTCCAACTCGCCGACCAGCGGCAGGGCGCCATGGCGGAGCGGGAACGGATGTCCCGTGAAATTCATGACACCCTCGCCCAGGGCTTCACTTCGGTGGTGATGCTGTCCGAAGCAGCGCTCGCACAGCTGCGCAGCACCCGATTGGACGACGGCGCCGCCCAGGAGCTGGTGGCACGGCTGGACGCCATCAACACCACCGCACGTGACAACCTACAGGAAGCCCGGTCCCTGATTGCGTCGACCGGGCCGTCCCAGCTGCAGGGCGGAGACCTGCTGGGGGCACTGGACAGGCTTGCCTCGGCGGCGACATCAGCGGGCTGTGACACCTCCTCGACTCTGCCCGATGCCCTGCCGCACCTGACCTCGAACCAGCAAATCGCGCTCCTCCGCTCGGCACAGGAGGCACTCACCAATGTCCGGCGGCATGCTTCGGCTTCCCGGTCCCAGCTGAAACTCGAACACTCGGGATCCCATCTGGTCCTGACCGTCAGCGATGACGGCGGAGGGTTCGACCCGGACCTGGATACCTCCGGCTACGGGCTGAAATCCATCAGCGCACGGCTCGGCGAGATTGGGGGGACTCTCAGTATCAGCTCGGCCAACGGAGAGGGATGCGTCCTCCACATGGTGGTGCCCGTCGAAGATCACCAGAGCACCGTTGCGGCCCCGCCTGCTGCGGCGCAGAACCAGCCGGAACGGGTTGAGGCTCAATGACTCCTGCCCAGCCGCGCAGCAGCAGTTCCACCTCACCCAACTCCCCCGCCCACAGTGCCGACGCGGATACGGTCCGAATTCTTGTGGTTGATGACCATCCGGTGGTGCGCGCCGGGCTGATTAACCTGCTCTCCACCGATCCCCGGATTGTGGTCGCCGCCGAAGCAGCCAACGGGGAGGAAGCAGTGGCCGCCGCGACCGACGTCGTGCCCGAAGTCGTCCTCATGGACCTGCGGATGCCGCTCCTGGATGGGGCGGACGCTACCGCCCGCATCCTGGCGAGCCAGCCCGGGGTCAAAGTATTGGTGCTTACCACCTACGACGGCGACTCCGACATTGTGCGGGCCGTCGAGGCCGGCGCGGTCGGTTACCTGCTGAAAGACACCCCGGGTGAAACCATCATCAGTGCGGTGTTCGCGGCGGCCCGTGGGGAAACAGTTCTCGCGCCGCCGATTGCGGCGAAATTGGTGTCACGGCTGAGGGCGCCAGAGCGACCGCGCATGTCGCCGCGGGAACGGGAGGTGCTCCAGTGCGTCGCCCAGGGGCTGAGTAACCCGGATATCGCCGCGAAGCTCTACATTGCCGAAACCACCGTGAAGACCCATCTGCTGCGGATCTTCGCCAAACTGGACGTCGATGATCGAACGCGGGCGGTCGTGGTGGCGATGGAACGTGGCATCCTGAACGGGCACACACCGGGTTCCCGATAGCGGTCTTGCTCCAAAAATGTGTTTAGAATCATAGCTGAGCTCAATGGGGCGCTCTGACCTTTCTACCTCTTCAACCTGCAAGGACCCAGCTCCACATGAAAATCGGAATACTCACCAGCGGTGGCGACTGTCCTGGACTCAACGCCGTGATCCGTGGAGCAGTCCTCAACGGCATCAAGACCCACGACCTGGAATTTGTCGGATTCCGTGACGGCTGGCGTGGTGTGGTGGAGGGCGACATCATCGAGCTCCCCCGTCAGGCCGTCCGGGGCATCTCCAAACAGGGTGGCACCATTCTGGGAACCTCCCGCACCAACCCCTTCGAGGGCAACGGCGGACCCGACGCCATCAAGGCCACCCTCGAACGGCTGGGCATCGACGCGATGATCGTGATCGGCGGCGAAGGAACACTCGCCGCCGCGAATCGGCTTACCGATGCCGGCCTGAAGATTGTCGGCGTGCCCAAGACCGTCGACAACGACCTCGACGCCACCGACTACACCTTCGGCTTCGACACCGCCGTACAGATCGCCACTGAGGCTATTGACAGACTCCGGACGACCGGGGAGTCGCACAGCCGCTGCATGGTGGCCGAGGTGATGGGACGCCACGTAGGGTGGATTGCCCTGCACGCCGGGATGGCGTCCGGCGCCCACGCCATCCTCATCCCTGAGCAGCAGACCAGCCTGGAGCAGATCGCCGAGTGGGTCACCGAGGCCAATCACCGTGGTCGTGCGCCCCTTGTGGTGGTGGCCGAAGGTTTTGTCCCGGCCCACCTGGACCAGGCCCACTCCGAACGTGGCCTCGACACCTTCGGGCGGCCGCGCCTCGGTGGGATCGCCGATCAGCTGGCCCCGGAAATCGAATCCCGTACCGGAATCGAAACCCGCGCCACGGTGCTGGGTCATATCCAGCGCGGCGGGGTTCCCTCGGCGTTCGACCGGGTCCTCGCGACGCGTCTCGGCATGGCTGCCGTTGACTCGGTGGTGGACGAAGCCTGGGGCACCATGGTCTCGCTCAAGGGAACGGAAATTGCGCGGGTGGGCTTCGCGGCCGCTTTGGGTAACCTCAAGGTGGTCCCCCAGCACCGGTACGACGAGGCAGCCATCCTCTTCGGCTAACGTTGCCTAGATGGAACTTGATCCCGGCACCGTCTCAATCATTCAGCTCGGATGGTCTCGGCTGCTGAAACTCGATGACACCGCGTTCGCCGAGGCAGCTGGCGAACGGGTTTACCGCCGGGACGACGACGCCGAGCTGCTGACCTTTGTGCGGCTGTTCGGCGAGGAAGCGTTGGTCGGACCCGGTTGGGCCCTCGACGCAGCAGCAGAGCTCGACGGCGATGTGCTCGCCCGCCACTCGACCCTGCTCCGGCTCTCCAGAGAACAGGGGGGCCGCGGTCTGGGAGCGGCTGGCCTGTATTTTTGCGACAACCTGCCGACCCTCGAACCCCGCGACGACGTGGCAGTGAGCGATGAGCTGGAGTTCGCCGTCGAGCTGGAGCGGCTCTGCCCGCCCGATGACATCGCCGAAGTGGGTCTGAGCGCTCTGGAACACCGCACCATCCTGGTCGATGACTCGACCGCTCCCCCCACACCGTTCGCCGGCGCAGGGTACGACATCTGGAGCGGCATCCTCGCCCATCTGGGGGTACTGGCCGCGCCGGGTCACCGCGGTCAGGGCCACGCCACCTTCATCACCAAGGTGGTGATTGAGGATGCCATGGCGGCGGGACTGATTCCGCAGTGGCGGGCACGCACGGATAACAGCGCTTCGATCAGGACGGCGTTGAAGTCAGGCTTCGTCGCGTGCGGCAGCCAGACCAGCGTGCTGCTACCAGCCGGGCACTAAACAGGGCGGTTGCTACTGCCCGCCGAACAGCTCCAGCAGGTTCTGACGCTTGAACATCTGGGCCGTCTGTCGTGCCGTGGGACTGCCCCGGTCGGGGTCGGCCCCGGCACCTACCAGCACCGCTGCGACGTCGTCATAACCCTTGAAAGCCACGCCCGCCAGTGGCGTCTGACCCTTGTCGTTGACGGCGTTGACATCAACCCCGCGGCGGGCAAGGTCAGCCACGACACTGGCGTGCCCGTGGTAGGCAGCCAGCATGAGGAGACTGTCACCGCCGCTGTTGGTCAGTGTGACGGGAACCCCCGCGTCCAGGTAGCGGCTCAGGGTAGCCGCGTCGCCGGCACGGGCGGCGTCGAACAGCTGGTGTGCCAGTGCGACGGCCTCATCCGCGCTGGTGTCCGGTGAATTGGTGTCCGGTGTGTTGGCATCCGTCATCGCTACCGGCGTCCTTTCAGGAACCCGGTGGCGCGTCCCACCACCTGGCCCGCGTCCGGCGCCACAATGATTTCCTGCGCCGCGGCGTACACCTCATCGCCGTCCTGCACCACCAGTTCACCCAGTGGATCGACCGAACGTTTCACGACGGCGAGCGCTACCGCGCCCATCTCGTAGTGCTGCGCCACAGAGGTCACCGTGCCGACGGTGCGTCCACCGGCGACGACGGCGCTGCCCACCGCGGGCAGGGTGTGCTGGCTGCCGTCGAGCTGCAGGAAGACGAGGCGGCGTGGTGGGTGTCCGAGGTTGTGCACCCGGGCGACGGTTTCCTGACCTTTATAGCAACCCTTGTTCAGATGAACAGCGGTCCGGATCAGGTCCAGTTCGTGCGGAATCGTCTTCTCATCGGTCTCGGCGCCGGCCCGCGGACGCCACGCGGCGACACGCAGCGCCTCGGAAGCCATGGCGCCGGCCAGGCTCAGACCGTGCCCAGCGAGTTCATCCACGGTGGTGGCGAGTTCGGCCTGCGGGATCAGGTATTCGAACCAGGGGCGTTCCAGCCCGGGGTGGTCTTCCTCGGTCACCACCGAATAGGCGTACCCGCCCTCCGTGACCCGCGGCCAAGGGTCGACCCACACGGTGCGTGCTGCCAACGACTCGATGGGTTTCACCGATCCGAGCACCGCCCAGGTCTCTGACACGTCGGCGATTTCCACCCGGAGCATGAACTTCATCCGGTCCAGCCACGCGGCCATACCTGCGGCTTCGAAGCCTTCGACGAGCAGCCAGGTAGTGGTTCCGTCGTCGACCACCCGGGCGTTGTATTCGATCCGGCCCTGCACGCTCAACAGGAGGGTCTCGGAGCTGCTGCCGGGCTCCAGGCCCAACAGGAGTTGCGAAGAGAGGGTGTTCAACCAGCTCAGGCGGTCAGGGCCGGTTACCGTGACCACGCCCCGGTGGGACAGGTCGACGACGGCGGTGCCACGGGCGAGGGCGCGCTGTTCCTTGAAGGGGTCACCGTAGTGGGATGCGGTGCCCTGATCGGGTGCGCCAGCGGCGACGGCGCCGGGCCGGGTGAGCAGCGGGCTGAGATAGGTCATGGTGATGTTAACGCATCCTTAGGCGGGCCGTATTCCTTGGCCAGCCGTGGAGCACGACTGGTCAGGATTCTTTTTTGAGAATCGCGGAGGCGTGGGCTTTCAGCGGCTGGCCGTCGGCGGCGACGTCCCAGCGCCAATACAGGTCGCCCTCCACAAGTCCGTACAGACGTGTGGCGGCCGTGTATTCCTTGGAGTTCTGGCCCCGCATCACCAGGTCGGTGCTGAGCCGAATTTGTGGGCCCTTGATGACCCCGTAGTACAGTTCGGCGATTCCTCCGGGGTGCACAATGGTGGCGGTGATATCGAAACCGTCTTCGGCGTTGCGGAGTTGCTCCACCTCGTCGGCGCTCTTCAGCGCCGGGACGATGTCGGCTGGTTCCAACCCGGGCCCGCCGTCGGCGTCGTTGAGTTTGCGGTCCAGCGCCCAAAACCCGGTTTCCACTGAGAGCGGGCGCAGGCGGGTGCCGTGCTCGTCGGTGAGCCAGCTCTCCGCCGTGTACCGCAGGTACGGGAGCCCGTTCTGGGTGAAAGTGACGAGCTGCTCGAAGTGCTCGGACTCGGACGAACCCTCGCCGAGACGGCCAGAGCCCTTCCAGGTACCCAGCAACCAGGACAGTGGCACCAGTTCGGGCGTGAGGTCCGTGGGAATCTCAAAGGACATGGTGAGCGGGCAGCCTTACTTTTGGCCCTTGTACAGGCGGGTGATCACCAGCGCTGCTACCCCAGCCATCGCCAGCGAAGCGAGTACCAACAGTCCAATGAAGAAGATTTCAAGCGCAAGAATCGACATGCGTCCATCCTAACGCGACGTATCGGCAGCTCTCGACCCCAACGGCGCTCCGGTGCGGCGCGGGCCGGCAGGAGGTAGAAGTTAGGCGGTGAGCAGCTTTTCCAGGAAGTAGACGAGCGAGCCGATCACCAAAATGGGTGCGACGCCGACGGACAGGGCCGCTGCCACGTTCAGTGGCGCTTCACGGGCAAGGAGCAGACGCCGGGTGCACACAATGACCGCTCCACTGATCGCACCCACAATGCCTGCGGCGAGGCCAGGCACATCGGTGAACAGAATGGCACCCAGGGGTCCGGCAGTTGCGGCCAGGACCGTGCCCAGGGGCGCAACAATCCGGTCGGGCCAGGGCAGTAGCGACACGGCCAGGGCAATCATGACGCTGATCCCGGTGACCAGCATCATCCCGGTGTTTCCCGCATTGACCGACAACTGGTCAGCGGCCACCCAGCCGGACCCAAGGCAGACCAGGAAGACCCCCACGCCGACGCCGAGCGTTGATTCCAGCCGAAGGCTTTGGCCGGTTCCACGGAACAGCTGAATCAGGAAGACAGCCCCTAGACCGAGGGCAGCGGCGATAGGCATCCACCGCATGTACTCGCTGTCCGGGGCGGTGTAGGCGGCGGCCGTGGCCGCCAGCGCGCTCGCGGCCATGACCGTTGACTGGGTTTTCTTGGCCGGAACCCCCAGCAGATGAGGCCAGCCGATAGCTCCCACGAGGATGAGGACCGCAGTCACTGCTGCTACAGCACTTAACGAGACGTAGGACGCAGCCACCACCGAGACGACTGCTGTTGCCGCCGCAGCGGCCACCATCCATATTCTCACCCCAGCAATACTGCCTTACCGCTCCGGCAAGTGAAAACGAGGGTCCCGGGTGGGTCGCATCACACCCGGTATACTGAACCAAATCTGACAGGACTGCTGACCTGTGGAGATCGGTCAGGATCTTCATCAGCCGCCCGACCCAGAGCGCCCGATGATGCGCGTCCAAATATATGGAGGACACATGCCGCACATCTTGATGTTGACGAATAGCCCCGGATCCTCGGTGGGTGTGCTTCCCGCGCTCGAATTGCTGAACCACAAGGTCCACATTCTGCCCGCCGAACCGACCGCATTGCTGGAAACCGAGCCCTGCGACGTGGTGATGGTCGACGCACGTAAAGACATGGTCGGGGCCAGATCGCTGACCCAACTGCTGAAAGCCACCGGACTGAGTGCCCCGCTGATGCTGGTGCTCACCGAGGGTGGGATGGCCGCCGTCGCCGCGAACTGGCTGGCTGACGAGGTCGTCCTCGACTCCGCCGGTCCGGCTGAGGTGGAGGCCAGGCTACGCCTCGTCATCGCGCGGTCCAGTGCCGCCGAGACGGAAAGCAGCAGCGAGATCCGCGCCTCTGGCGTCGTCATTGACGAGGCCAGCTACACCGCCCGGGTCGGCGGGGAACCGTTGAACCTGACCTATAAGGAATTCGAGTTGCTCAAGTACCTGGCGCAGCATCCGGGCAGGGTGTTCACCCGGGATCAGCTACTGCACGAGGTGTGGGGTTACGACTATTACGGCGGCACTCGTACCGTTGACGTTCATGTGCGGCGGCTGCGGGCAAAACTGGGCGCCGACCATGAGCAACTGATCGGGACCGTGCGCAACGTGGGGTACCGGTTCACGCTGAACCGGTCCACCGACGACCGGCCAGCGGTCGACGCCTGAGGATTGCCTCCCTCCTGAAGACGCTCCCCAAAACACGCCGCTTAACGAAAGAAGTCCCTCCCCCACTTGCGTGGCGGTGGGACTTCTTTTGTCTTACAAAGTGGAGGACATACGGGTCGAACGTATCGCGGGCACCCCACTGGTGCATCCCCCGTGAACGATCCCCAACTCTACCCCACCGGCTGCGCCAGGCCAAACTCCTCCCCTACGCACGGGGGACCAGGGGGTTAAGCTGGCATTATGACCACAGCCCACGTTCCCACCTGGCCCATTCTCCATTCCGCTGGGGCTCCCGACCCGCGGGTCCTGCAGGACATTCTCGGGCTCGCCGCGGCTGCCGCGGAGGCCGACGGCAACCCTCCTCTGTCCGAGCAGACCCTGGTCAACCTGAAAACCGCGGGTGCCCATCCGGGGTCCCTGCTGGTTTTCGCCACCTACGCGGTCGACGACGACTCTTCCGGCGGAGATCCGGCTGGGGCATCCCACGACACCGAAGAACTGGCCGGGGTTGCGGTGGTGAGCCTGCCCCGCACCGGGACCGGCGCTGATAATGCCGATGAGGGTGAAGCTGGCGGCCCGGGTGTGCTCGAGCTTGTGGTCCGGCCGACCTACCGCAGCCAGGGAGTCGGGACCGCCCTGGCCGACGCCGTCCAGGCCCACGGGCTGCCGAACCTGCATGCCTGGTCCCACGGCAATCACGCGGCGGCTGTCAGCCTGGCCTCCAAGAATGGGTTCGCGCCCGTGCGGGAACTGTGGCGGATGCGTCAGACCCGGGCCGCGTTGGAGGAGTCGGTCCTGGCTCCCACCGCCGAACAGATCACCCTGCCCGACGGCGTTTTTCTCCGCGCCTTCCAGCCAGGCGTCGACGAGCCGGCATGGCTGGCGGCGAACCGGGCGGCGTTCGCCCATCACGCCGAGCAGGGCTCAACCACGCTTGAAGACCTCCAGGCGCGGATGGCCGAAGACTGGTTCGACCCCGCAGGGTTCCTGCTGGCGGTCCGTGAATCCGACGGGCAGCTGCTGGGCTTCCACTGGACCAAGGTGCATCCACGCTCGGGTGACCACCCCGCGATGGGTGAGGTGTACGTCGTCGGCGTCACCCCCGAGGCCCAGGGCATGGGCCTGGGGAAGGCACTGACTATCGCCGGAATCGAGCACCTGCATCGCCAGGGCCTGCAGGCAATCATGCTTTATGTCGACGCCGACAACACCGCCGCTGTGGCCCTCTACCGCAAGCTGGGATTCACCCGCTGGGATGTTGACGTCATGTACGCGCCGCAGGTTTCCGGGGCAAGCTTGTAAGGTGGATCCTGATGCCGTGAAACCCCTCCAGAGAGGGGTGGATCAAGGCAACCTACCCGCTGTCAGGAGACACTATGGAATCGGAAACCGCGGCACGCGTTCCGGCACGGTATGGCTCGTCCGAAGTTGCACCGGCCCGTGCCACCCAGGACCGCATCGACATCCCGGAGTTCGCCCCGAGCCTGCTCCCCTCCGGCGAGATCACGCCTGACCGGTTCCTCGACCGTGAGTCGAGCTGGCTCGACTTCAACGCCCGGGTGTTGGAGCTCGCCGAAGACCCCGACCTGTACCTGCTGGAGCGGGTCAGCTTCCTCTCCATTTTTGCGTCCAACCTGGACGAGTTTTTCATGGTGCGCGTAGCCGGCCTGAAGCGCCGCATCGCGACCGGCCTGGCTGTCCCGTCAGCC
This sequence comes from Arthrobacter sp. TMT4-20, assembly GCF_054510775.1. Taxonomy (NCBI): domain Bacteria; kingdom Bacillati; phylum Actinomycetota; class Actinomycetes; order Micrococcales; family Micrococcaceae; genus Arthrobacter; species Arthrobacter sp. TMT4-20. The sequence goes on from NZ_JBTNDW010000001.1 coordinate 598,239, forward strand.
GCCGGCCTGAGCCCCATTGAGCAGCTCGAGCAGATCATGGCCGACGGCTACAAGCTGCAGCAGCGTCACGCCGCCGTCTTCGCAGAGAACATTCGACCTGCTTTGGCCGAGGAGAACATTCACCTCACCACGTGGGACGAGCTGGACGACGCCGCCCGCACCGACCTGAACAAGCTCTTCGCCGAGAAGGTCTTCCCGATCCTGACGCCCCTGGCCGTGGATCCAGCGCACCCCTTCCCTTACATTTCGGGGCTCTCACTGAACCTCGCCGTCGTCGTCCGCAATCCGGTGAGCGAAAAGGAACTCTTCGCCCGCGTCAAGGTTCCCGACCAGTTGCCGCGCCTGATTTCGGTGGACGGCCCCCGTGCCGGGAACGTCACCGGCCGTACGGCCCGGTTCATCCCGCTGGAAGAGGTCATCGCCGTCCATCTGGACCAGTTGTTCCCCGGCATGGAAGTCCTCGAACACCACACCTTCCGGGTGACCCGGAACGAGGACCTCGAAGTGGAAGAGGACGACGCCGAGAACCTCCTTCAGGCGCTGGAGAAGGAGTTGCTGCGCCGCCGGTTCGGCCCACCGGTCCGGCTTGAGGTCACCACCGATATCAATCCGAGCATCCGCGCACTGCTGTCACGTGAACTCGGCGTGGAAGAGGACGAGGTGTACGGCCTGCCGGCGCCGCTGGATCTCCGTGGGCTCAGCGTGATCGGCGGCATCGACCGCGGCGAGCTTCGCTACCCGAAGCACGTCCCGCACACCAACCGTGACCTCAAGGAAAGCGAGACGTCGAAGGCTGCGAATGTGTTTGCCGCCATGCGTCGCCGCGACATTCTGCTGCACCACCCGTATGACTCGTTTTCCACCTCCGTTCAGGCGTTCCTGGAGCAGGCAGCGGCCGACCCCAAGGTGCAGGCCATCAAGCAGACCCTGTACCGCACGTCGGGCGACTCGCCAATTGTCGATGCGCTGATTGACGCCGCGGAGTCCGGCAAACAGGTACTCGCCCTCGTCGAGATCAAGGCCCGGTTCGACGAACAAGCCAACATCTCCTGGGCACGCAAGCTGGAGCAGGCCGGGGTGCACGTGGTGTACGGGATTGTGGGGCTGAAGACGCACTGCAAGCTTTCCCTCGTGGTCCGGCAGGAAATCGATGGACTTCGCCGGTACTGCCACATCGGCACCGGCAACTATCACCCGCGCACGGCCCGCTACTACGAGGATTTCGGCCTGTTGACCGCCAATGACCAGGTGGGCCAGGACCTGACCCGGCTGTTCAACCAGCTGTCGGGATATGCGCCGAAATCCACCTTCAAGCGTCTCCTTGTCGCCCCGCGTTCAGTGCGCTCCGGGCTGATTGACCGGATTGAACGCGAGATTGCCAACCAGAAGGCCGGTCTTGCGGCTCGCGTGGTGGTGAAGGTCAACTCGATTGTTGACGAGGCCATCATCGACGCGCTCTATCGTGCATCGCAGGCCGGGGTGAAGGTGGACGTCATTGTCCGCGGGATCTGCTCGGTACGCCCCGGCGTCCCGGGCCTCAGCGAGAACATCACAGTCCGCTCGGTATTGGGCCGTTTCCTTGAGCACTCACGGGTGTTCGCGTTTGCGAACGGCGGAGACCCAGCTGTATTCATCGGTTCGGCGGACATGATGCACCGCAACCTGGACCGTCGGGTGGAGGCGCTGGTGCAGCTCAGCGCGCCCGAGGACATCGCCTACCTCATGTCCCTGCTCGACCGGTACATGGACGAGGGAACGGCGAGCTGGCACCTCGACAACCAGGGCGATTGGACCCGCCATCACAAGGACGACGACGGCGCACCGCTCAGTGACGTGCAGAGCTACCTGCTGGCTTCCCGTGCACGCAACCGGTCAGCGGTCCGCCGCTGATGGCCTCAACTGACGAGGCGGTCACGGAAACCGCCCAGGAGGCGGCGCCGGCGGTGGTGGCCGCGGGTGCTATCTGCTGGCGAAAGGAACAGGGGCAGCTTGAGGTACTCCTGATCCACCGTCCAAGCTATACGGACTGGTCCTGGCCCAAGGGCAAGATCGACCCCGGTGAGACCACCCCTGAGTGTGCAGCCCGGGAAGTGTTGGAAGAGGTTGGCCTGCGGATTTCGCTGGGCATTCCGCTGGCGTCGACTCGTTACGCTGTGGCCTCCGGGCAGAAGGTGGTCTACTACTGGGCGGCACGCACGGAGCGCATGACGGTCCGCCCGGACGGCAAGGAAGTGGACAAGTTCCTGTGGGTCGCCCCGGCCCGGGCGTTGGAGTTGTTGACCAACCCTACCGATCGTGAACCCCTTGAATCGTTGATTGCGGCTTACGCAGCGGACCAGCTGGAGACCTGGCCGCTGATCGTGGTCCGCCATGCCAAGGCGAAGCCGCGCTCGTCCTGGACCCGCGCGGAAGGCGAACGCCCCCTGGCGGCTACCGGTCGCCGGCAAGCCGCAGCAGTGAGCCGGCTCCTTGAGGCCTGGGGCCCGTCCTGGGTGGTGAGCAGCCCATGGGAACGGTGTATTCAGACCGTCGCTCCGTACCTGAAGAACAAGGACATCAAACTCAAACTCGCTGATTCAATGACCGAGCGTAACGCCACCCGCAAGCCGGACAAGGCCCGTTCAACGGTGGAGAAACTCTTCGATAAGCGCCGTCCCGTGGCGCTGTGCACCCACCGCCCGGTCCTCCCCCTCATATTTGGCGTGCTGCAGCGCCACATGCCCGACACCCTGGCAGTTGGGCTGCCGGCCGACGACCCGTATCTGGCGCCCGGAGAAGTGCTGATTTCCCACGTCAGCACCAGGGCTCCGGGGCGCATTGTCGCGCTCGAGCAGTTCAGGGCCTACGACGACTAGCTCCCGTGGCTGTCCCCCGCCTGGCTGGTCACTGTAGTCAGTAGGAACACGGAGTCCTCTATGGCCTCAACCCCGTGACGCACATGAGTCAGTGCGACTATGTCGCCAGCTATCACTTCCGCCTGGTCCTGGCCGGTGATCCGCACCCGGCCGCGCAACACGTACATGCTCGCCGCCGGTGGGGAATTGTGCTCGGCAAGAACCTGCCCGTGCCTGAGCCCGATGATGGTCTGACGAAGTGGCCCATCATGAACAACAATTTTGGCGGAACGGCCCTTGTCACTCGCCATTGCTTCTTCCAACGCCGTCGTAAGAGCCGATTCAACACTAGTCATACTGCCTCCTGAGGTGCGCTGTCGTCTCGGATCCAACCGGAGGGGTCCAAGAATGCTGGCAAGTCTATAGGCCTATGGAGGTAAAGATGTTCCCCGCGTTGAGGTTGCCCACCAAGTACCCCGAAATCGGCAAACGCCCCCGATATATCTACGGCGTTTGCCGGTTTCTGCCGCACTGGCCGGGTTCAGCTGCGTCGACGCCGGCTCATGGGGTTGACGCAGTGCAGAAGGCACGCACCGCTGGGATGACCGACCAGCACCTGCTGGAGCTCGTCCGCGCCCACCAGATAACCCGCCGGTAGGTGTGAAGCGCGCCGGGTGGCCTTAAAGCACTCAACCACTAGAGTGGATGGGGTGAGTTCACAACCCATCCCCACCCCGTACGAGGATCTGCTGCGCGATGTGATGGCCAACGGTGCGGTCAAGACCGACCGCACCGGCACTGGAACGCGCAGCGTCTTCGGGCGACAGCTGCGCTTCGACCTCGCGGACTCCTTCCCGCTGGTCACCACCAAGCGCGTGCATTTCAAATCCGTGGCCCTGGAGCTGCTCTGGTTCCTTCGCGGGGATTCCAACGTGTCCTGGCTGCAGGAACGCGGCGTCAAAATCTGGAACGAATGGGCCGGCGACGACGGCGAACTCGGCCCGGTCTACGGCGTCCAGTGGCGCTCCTGGCCCACACCCGACGGCGGTCATATCGACCAGATCGCCCAGGTGGTCGAGGACCTCAAAACCAACCCGGATTCCCGGCGGCACCTGGTCTCCGCATGGAATGTCTCCGAACTGCACAACATGGCCTTGCCGCCGTGCCACGCGTTCTTCCAGTTCTACGTGGCGGACGGCAAGCTGTCCTGCCAGCTGTACCAGCGTTCGGCGGACACCTTCCTCGGTGTGCCGTTCAACATCGCCTCCTACGCCCTGCTGACTCTGATGGTTGCGCAGCAGGTGGGGCTGGAGCCAGGGGAACTCATCTGGACCGGCGGCGACGTCCATATCTACGACAACCATGTGGAGCAGGTCAGGGAACAGCTGACTCGTGAGCCCTACCCGAGCCCCAAACTGCTGATCAACCGCAAACCCGAGAGCATCTTCGACTACACGCTGGAGGACTTTGACGTGGTGAATTACCAGCACCATCCCACTATCAAGGCACCGATCGCCGTATGAGTTCAATGAATCGCGGCATCATCGAGGCCATCGGACGGGAACCGTTCGTCGGCATGATCTGGGCCCAGACGGAAAACGGTGTGATCGGGAAAGACGGCGGAATGCCGTGGCGTCTCCCCGAGGATATGGAGCACTTCAAGCGGACCACCACGGGGCATCCGGTGATCATGGGTCGCCACACCTGGCAGTCCTTTCCCGCCAAATATCGCCCCCTCCCGGACCGCACCAACATCGTGGTGAGCAAGCACGGGCTGGAGGCAGGTGAGTTGGCGGGCGCCGTCGTCGTCGACTCGCTGGAGGACGCACTCGAGGAAGCCCGACGCAGTCCGGGAGCCGAGCAGATCTGGGTGATCGGCGGCGGGCAGATCTACGAAGCCGCCCTGCCAATCGCCCAGGCGGCCGTCGTGACAGTGATCGAGTCGACGACCAAGGGCGACACCTTTGCCCCGACGCTGGGGCCGGACTGGCAACTCGATGGCGTCACTCCACAGCAAGGCTGGCTTTCGGGCGCCAACGGCACCCGCTACCGGATCAGCCTGTGGACCCGCGGCCGGGACTAGCCGGATAACTCCGGCGAGCTTCGTAACCAAGCGGGGCTCACGGGGGTCCTGACCTAGACTGGTAGCATGACTTCTGCAGTAAATAGTTCATCCTCAGCGCCCAGCGTCGGCTTCGTCGGCTGGCGCGGCATGGTGGGATCGGTCCTGATGCAGCGCATGCAGGACGAGGGCGACTTCCGCCTGATCAACCCCGTGTTCTTCTCCACTTCCAACGTGGGAGGCCCCGCGCCGTCGTTCGCTGAGGGCGCCCCGACGCTCCAGGACGCGTACGACGTCGACACGCTGGCCAAGCTCTCCACCATCGTCACCGCCCAGGGCGGCGACTACACCGCCGAGGTGTACCCGAAGCTGCGCGACAGCGGCTGGGACGGACTGTGGATCGACGCGGCGTCAACGCTGCGGATGGAGTCCAGCTCCATCATCGTGCTGGACCCGGTGAACCGGGACGTAATCGACGCCGGCCTCTCCCGCGGTGTGCGCGACTTTGTTGGCGGTAACTGCACCGTCTCCTGCATGCTCATGGGGCTTGGCGGCCTGTTCCGCAACGGCCTCGTCGAGTGGGGAACCTCGATGACGTACCAGGCGGCGTCCGGCGGCGGCGCCCGCCACATGCGTGAACTGTTGAACCAGTTCGGTGCCATCCACGGTGCCGTGGCGCCCAATCTGGACGATCCGGCGTCGGCCATCCTGGCCATCGATCAGGCGGTCCTGGCGCAGCAGCGCAACCCTTCGATGGACGCGTCACAGTTCGGGGTGCCGCTGGCGGGATCGGTGATCCCCTGGATTGACGCCGATCTCGGTAACGGGATGTCCCGCGAGGAATGGAAGGCCGGCGCCGAAACCAACAAGATCCTCGGCACAGATGCGGTCGACGGCGGCCGGATCCCGTTCGATGGGCTCTGTGTCAGGATCGGGGCCATGCGGTCACACTCGCAGGCGCTGACCCTGAAGCTCACCGAAGACGTGCCACTCGCCGAGATTGAACGCCTCATTGACAGTGACAACGAATGGGCGACGGTAATCCCCAACACCAAGGAAGCAACCATGGCCGGGCTGACACCGGTCGCGGCGACCGGTTCGCTGTCAGTCCCTGTGGGTCGGCTCCGGAAGCTGGAGATGGGACCGCAGTATCTGAGTGCCTTCACCGTGGGAGATCAGCTGCTGTGGGGCGCCGCAGAGCCGCTGCGCCGGATGCTGCTGATCTCCACCGGAAACCTTTAGGAACCAGACTTCCAGGGACTGAAAGGCTCCCCGCTGGGCTAATTGTTAAGGCCTGAACTTTCGGTTCGGAGGGCGCAGCCGATCAGGAGCGGCTCCGGGTGCAGCCGGATACCAAACCGGTGTTCGACGCCGTCGGCCACCAGTGCGGCGATGGCCAGCAGGTCGGCGGCCGAGGCACTCCCCCGGTTGGTGACTGCCAGGGTGTGCTTGGTCGACAGGGAGGCCCGACCGCCTGCAGCGGTGAAGCCGCTGTCTGCGGCAAGGCCAAAGCCCTTCCCGAAGCCGGCCTGATCAATCAGCCAGGCCGCCGATAGTTTGACCTGCCCGTCTTCCGTCGTTGGGTACCGCGGAGCGTTATCGGGGAGGGCCGCCGCGGTGTCGGCGTCGACGAGCGGGTTGGTGAAGAAGGATCCAGTGCTGAACGTGTCGCGGTCGTCGGGGTCCAGCACCATTCCCTTTGCTGCGCGCAGTTTCAGGACGGCCCGCCGCACATCGTTGGCGTAGGCCCGCTCGCCAATGTTCACTCCCACCTCGCGTGCCAGCTCGGCGTACTTCACGGGAGCGCTCATCCGCCCCAGGCCCAACTGGAACTCGACGGTCAGCACCACGTAACGGGGCGACCCGTTCACGGTGGTGTGCTTCAACAGTGAATCCCGGTAGCCGAACTTCAGTTCGAAGTTTGTAAAGGACTTAACAGTATTTGTTTCTCGGTCCCAGGTGCGCACCGTGGCGATGGTCTGCGAGACGTCGGCCCCGTACGCACCAACGTTCTGGACGGGGGTGGCGCCGGTAGACCCGGGGATACCCGAGAGTGCCTCAAGGCCGGAGAAGGCGTGCAGCACCGTGTATTCGACGAGGGCGTCCCAGGGCTGGCCCGCCTCGGCCTTGACCATCACACCACCGCACGTGGCGTCGTCGTCGTTCACTGAGAAACCGGTCGAGGCCAGACGTATTACCGTGCCCGGGAAGCCTTCGTCGGCGATGATGAGGTTTGATCCGCCGGCAATGATCAGCAGGGGGTCGCCCGCTTCGTCAACTGATCGGACGGCGTCGATGATTTCCGTTTCGGTGCGCGCCTCCACGTAGGTGTGGGCGGGGCCGCCGACGCCGGCCGTGGTCAGCTCAGCCAGCAGGGTCACCAGATGTGCACCACTGCCTGTGCCTTGACCAGCACCTTGAGCCCCGCCGACATCACGGTGAGGTCCACGCGGACCGTTGAATTGTCGAGGTCTACTGCGCCGATCTTGCCGGCCACCTCAATCACCGCACCCGGCGTGCCATCGGCGGTGGTGTCCTCGACGATCACCGGTTTGGTGAATCGGGTCTGATAGTCGACGACGGCGGTGGGGTCGCCCACCCAGTCGGTGACCAGCTGTACAGCTGCCCCCATGGTGAACATGCCGTGGGCAATGACGCCCGGCAAGCCGACGCTTTGGGCGAAGTCGGAGTTCCAGTGGATGGGGTTGAAATCACCGGAGGCGCCAGCGTACTTGACGAGGTCCTGACGGGTCACTTCCACCGTGGTGGTGCCGATTTCCTGGCCGACGCTGAGGTCGGTGATAGCAATGCCCATTACTGTTCCTCTCCTCGCACCAGCAGGGATGACGTGGTGGTCGCGGTCTTTTCACCGTCGGTGGTGGAGATTTCAGCGCGGGTGGTGATCATCGCGCCGCCGCCCATTGCGCGGACGCTGTCCACATGGAGCTCGACCACCAGTTCATCACCGGCCACGATCGCACGGTGGTGAATGAACCGCTGGTCGGCGTGGACCACGCGGCTGAAGTCGATGCCGGCGTCGGGATCGTTGATCAGCTGGGCATCCGCCAGCTGCGCCACAATGATCGCGAAGGTGGGTGGTGCCACCAGGTCCCGGTGCCCGAGGTCCTGGGCTGCTTCGACCTCATAATGTGACGGGTGGGTTGCCTTGACGGCGCGGGCGAATTCGCGGATCTTTTCGCGGCCCACGACGTATGCCGGACCGGCGGGATAGCTGCGGCCCTGCAGCTCTGGATTGATGGTCATGGGGCTCCTGACGGGTGCGGTGGAAGTTCGTTTCCAGCCTAGTGCAGTGGGCTACTTCTTCTGGGTACGCGCCTGGTGCCGACGCTTGGCATCCCGCGCACGCACGACCAGTCCCGCCAGGTGCGTCACCAGACCGGCGACAAGTACCGGGATGCCCGTGAACACTGTGGCGTTGCTGCCAGTAGCTGCGCCCAGAACGGCGATCAGAATGCCGGCACCGGTCAGGATGAGGGCGGCGATGACCAGCCGGCGATACAGGTCCGATCCGGTGTCCCAGGGGGTGTTCAACATGGGTTAAGCCTACCGGGGTTAGGCTGCTTTGCAGGAGCTGGCTAGAGCGTCGGCCCTTCCGCGAATATGATGAGTCTTCCCGCAGCGTCGCGCACCCGTCTCACAACCATTCGGAGGCCCCACTGATTCCTGCCCCTCTGCCCTCGCGCAGATTTCGAACCATCACCGGTGCTCTGGGCGCCGCATGGCTGGTTGCCGTGGCATTGATCGTGTTCAACAGGACGCCGGTGGATGCAGGGGCGGGCGACTTATTGCAGCGTGGCCTGCGGTTTCTTCACTCGCGCGGCGTTCCTACTTTCATCGACTACGGTCTGGTGGAGTTCACCGCCAACATTGTCATGTTTGTACCCTTCGGCATACTCTGGTTCGTCCTTTCCCCGCCGGCCTGGAGGTGGATAGGGCCAGCGGTCGGTGTGGGCTTGTCAATTCTGATTGAGCTTTCACAGTTGTTCCTTCTTCCCTTACGGTTTGCCAGTCCTTACGACGTGTTGGCCAATGGACTTGGCGCCTGGGCGGGCGCACTGCTTGCGTGGGCCGGATTGTCGGCCCACGCGTCGGCGCGGCGACAGTAATGGTCATCCATTAGAGTTGCAATTGATCGCAACCACTTCTGAAGGATAAGAGCATGCGTATTTCCGTAATTGGTTGCGGCTATCTGGGGGCAGTACACGCTGCGTGCATGGCCAAACTTGGTCATGACGTGGTCGGCATCGATGTCGACGAGCGGAAGATCACCGAACTCCAGGCTGGCCGCGCACCGTTTTTTGAACCCGGTTTGCCGGAGCTCCTGGAAGAGGTGCTCGCCACCGGTCGGTTGAAGTTCAGCTCGAGCATGGCCGATGCCAAGGGCGCTCAGGTGCACTTCCTCTGCGTGGGCACGCCTCAGCGCAAGGGCGAGTACGCAGCCGACATGAAGTATGTGGATGCCGCGTTTGTTTCGCTACTTGACTCTCTTGAACCCGGCAACGTTGTGGTCGGTAAGTCGACGGTTCCCGTCGGCACCGCAGCCCGCCTGTCGTGCGACTTGGCCGAGCGCCACCCGGAAGCCGTTCTCGCTTGGAACCCCGAGTTCCTGCGGGAAGGGTTCGCGGTGAAGGACACGCTGACCCCTGACCGCTTTGTCTACGGCATTCCCGAGGGCGCCGCCGGCGAAACAGCAACAGCGGCCCTCGACGAGGTTTACCAGCAACCGCTCTCCATGGGAACGCGTCGCCTGACAGCCGATTATGCGACGGCTGAGCTCGTCAAGGCTGCGGCCAATTCATTCCTTGCCACAAAAATTTCGTTCATCAACGCCATGGCCGAGGTCTGCGAGGTCACCGGCGCTGATGTTACTCTGCTGGCTGATGCGATCGGCATGGACGATCGCATTGGACGCAAGTTCCTCAACGCTGGCGTGGGTTTTGGCGGCGGCTGCCTGCCTAAAGACATCCGTGCTTTTATGGCCCGCGCCGGTGAGTTGGGTGCCGACCAAGCGCTGACGTTCCTTCGTGAAGTCGATGACATCAACGTCCGCCGTCGGCTCCGCGCCGTAGAGCTCACCCGGGGCCTGGTGGGCGGATCCCTCCTGGGCAAAAGGATTACCGTGCTTGGCGCAGCGTTCAAGCCCAACAGCGACGACGTGCGCGACTCCCCCGCCCTAAGTATCGCGGCGCAGCTCCAACTGCAGGGGGCTGACGTGACCGTCACTGATCCTGAGGCCATCGAAGGCGCACGCCGCCGCTTCCCTGAGCTGAACTACGAACCTGACCTCACCACAGCCATGATCGGGGCAGATGCGCTGTTGCTTTTGACGGAATGGGATGAATACAAGTCCCTTGCCCCTGACACCGCTGCTAAGGTGGTGGGTTCCAGGAACATCCTCGACGGGCGGAACGTCATCGACCCCGCAACTTGGCGCGCCGCTGGCTGGAACTACAAGGGAATCGGCAGACCATAGACAATGACAGACGTCGACGAGACGCAGCCCTTCGCCGGGGAACCCTTTCGCATCCTTACTGTGTGTACAGGCAACATCTGCCGGTCCCCCATGGCCGAGCGCCTTCTACAGGCAGGCTTTGACGAACAGGCGCCCGGACAGTTCATCGTCGAGAGTGCTGGCACCGGCGCCCTCGTAGGGAACCCGATTGACCCCCGTGTAGCTGGAATGATCCGCCTGCTCGGAGGCTCAGCAGATCACTTTGCCGCTCGCCAGCTGGCACCACAGATCCTGCAGGGCAAAGATCTAATCCTGACGCTGACCCGAGAGCACCGCAGCAAAGTGGTGGTGCTTGACCCGTCAATGCTGAGACGCACCTACACGCTGCGGGAGTTTGCGCGGATCTACGAGCACCTTGAACTCGACGAGACACTCCAGGCAAATGATCGCTGGCGTGCTGCGGTCAACCAGGCCTTCCGTGCACGGTCGGTCCATACTGCTAACGTCGACGAAGACAACGTGGTGGATCCATATCGCCGTGCCGATGAGGTGTATCAACAAATGCAGGTCGACCTTGCACCGGCAATTCGGACCCTCACTTCGCGGCCGCTTTCCTCGCGGACTACGATGTAAGCATCCCCGTTAGCTGCTCGCCTGATTAGTGCGGGACAAAATCTCGACGATCTCTGACCACATCTCTGTGTTTGCGCTCAGTAGACGCAACCGGGCTTCGGTTAGCTGGCTAGACATCGATTCTTTGAGCATGGAAGTCATCAGGTCCGAAGGGAAGCTATCCGTCGATTTGAGCAACCACTCGCTTACGTTGAAGTCGTTCATCAATTCTTGATACTTGTGGGACCACCCGAATGCCAGAGCTGGCGTCCCCTGAGACAAGGCGCTCACTACGGCGTGATACCTGCTGGCTACTACCAACTTCGACTCTCCAAGAACTTTTTTCAGAACAAGCGGGCTTGAGTCAACAAACAATTCTGCACCCAAGCGATCGACCAGCTTCTGTGCCAGAATTAGGTCACTATCCTCATGAACAACAATCACCACCTGAAGTCCAATTGCGCGCATCTCCAATCCAGCACGGCTCAGGAATTCGAGATAGGCTTCTTCTGACAGGGGCGTATGGGAAATTACCTTGCTGTTTGGAACAAGCGAGCCAAATTCTCCACAAACGCGCGATTCTAGGTGATCTACCTTGAGACCAATAGTGAAATCAGGAGCCTTCCGCACACGTATATGTGTTCCCAACTTCCGAACAAAATCAAGGCTTATCTCGTCTCGGGCGTAAACCACATCTGCGTGACTAAGCAGCTTCTCCGACCACATAGCCTGGTCTGCATTGTTGAACGGTCCGAAGGCCTGCGGCAGCATTACGAAAGGAAGGCCCTTCTTGTGCCATTTTGCTGCCTGTCGAGCCTCGCGTTGGCTGCGTTTAGTAGAGAAGCTATCGCTGTAAGCAAATCCTGAGGCATCAACAACCCCAGTAACATCTTTTGAACGCGCAATCCCATAGGCCTGGGCGAGTCCTTTTGGCACGAGGTTACCGGCTGAAGCCGTTAGGCGTGGTGCCTGATTGATAGTTAGCGTTTGCTTAAGTTGCAGTGAAGCTCGAACGTCGAACGACGAACCATTGGGTGACGCGCAGAGAGGAAATCTCTCACCCAGCGCCGAAGCCACCGAATGCATCATCAGCTCGGCACCCTTATTATGGGTATTAACTCCACGTATATCGATTACCATGTTTAGTTGTATCTCCTTAAACTTTCAAGTGACCTTTTTTCGGAATGCGGAGTCAGGCCCTCGGAATCTGAAAACCCAAATCCAACCAACATGACAACCCGCTCAAAGGGTTTAAGACCCAAGAAGTCACTCATCCTTTTGTCGCGTTCCGCTATGTCCGGCCAGTTTATGCATACGGATGAGATCCCTTGACTCTCCAATCCGAGAATGAATGCCATGGCGGCCAGGCATCCATCTGTATAAATTAGATGCCTATCGCGTTCATCTGAGAACGCCGAAAGATCGCCGACAATCACTGCCAAAGCTGGAAGATTGTGGCCGTACCCAGCCGTCCCCATCGGGATCTTGACTACCTCTTGCACAAGATCGGGCTCATCAAAAACTCTGAACGAAAATGGCTGCCTATTACATGCGGACGGTGATTGTCTTGCCACCATCAGGGCTGCATCTATACTCTCCCGAGGGACCGGGCGTGGCAGGTACCACCGCACTGACTTTCGGCGAACAGCCAGCTTAGTCAGATCCTCAATGCTCACGGTGCTCGTCTCACTGAAAGGCGCATGCGGGCCATTTCTCTCCTCAACATTTGATGGAAGCTGCAGGGCCCTGAATGCTCCCTCTGCAGCCAGCACCACTGAATTTCCGGACTCGCGAGTTGCGTCGAAATACTGTTCGAGAACTTCGGACGCCCAGCCCTCCTCGCTGGTTGACAAGACAGAGAGCTCAGTCGACATCAGTTTTCCAAAGAGCCTTACGGTTTCTGAAATGTAGTCGAGACCAAAGAGCGGCCTTCGCGGCTGCATCGTCAGGCCCTTTTCCAACATGTGAATGTTTCGTCGAAGCAGGAAGAACTGTTTGCCGCCACGTATCGTAGCGGCATGTTCGCGGTGGCCGCTGGAAACCAGTTCCCGCTCACGTCTAAACGCATCGCTGAAGAGCGAGTAATAGACCCCTCGTTGTGCCGAGTTACCCCTTTTAAGCCATTCAAGTGTCGCCTTACGGACACGGCCCAATGGACGCCGTAGCTTATTGATCACTGCTTCCCCTTCTCTTCATAATGTTTAGTACAAACCGGGCCGGCGCAGCGATTGCAAGCGTCATTTGATTGCCCGCTGGTCTTGTCGAGCGACCGAGGAAGCATACAAGGTACGAAGCAAAAAAATATGAAGCGACCGATGCCCAGGCCGCTCCGACGATCCCTAGTTGCGGGATGAGCATTAAATTTAGCAAAATATTCAGGATCGCCCCCAGGAGGTGTCGCCAAAGGCTAGCAAGCAGGAATCCTTCAATAATGATCCATTTGCTATAAACCGCTGCCATGAACACGAAAGGAAGTGCAAGAACATGGATCTGGAGAACTACCCCCGCAGGCGCATAGCTCTCGCCGAAAAGGACCGCGATGACCCACGGGCCCAGAAGAAACAGCCCAAGCGAGATAAGAGCGCCGATCCAAAAGGCTAAGTCGTAGGACCGCTGTAGCTGTCTTTGGTAAGCCCCAGGGGTTCCTGCCCGGCGAGCGGATATCAGCCCAGGCATGAGTGCCGTCATAAAGACAGCCGGTAAGAAGTAGAATACCTCGGATATTCGTGCAGCCGAAGCATAGAGACCCACACTTGCGCTCCCAGTAAGTAGTTGCAGAAGCAATATATCGCCCCGGCTGTTGACCTGACCGGCTATGCCCGAGAGAAGCAAAATCCATGAGTCTTTGAGCAAGCTAGTAGTACCCGACAAAGTTCCACTTGAGAACTTTAAGCGCCCCCCGGCCGTCCTGAACCGAATAAACAAGCCAATGCTTACAAGCACACCCTCAACAACGTAGAGGAAAACAAACCAAGTCAGGTCGACTCCGCTGAAGGCCAAGACGCCGCGCAGTAACAGCATGGCCAGCACCACACCGATGCGGATTGGCGCTGTCTTGCCACTTTCCACCCGGGCTTGAAACCAATACTCTGTTGCATCGAACCCCCTGGCAAAGAGTACCGCTAAGGCGAGAGCGCTTGATTCGAATACCAAGTCGTCACCCGAGCTAAAAGCAACTCCAAGTAAAATACAAAAAGCGAAGAACCCGAAAAACTCCCTGATCAGGATCAGACTTGTCATCGTCTCAGGTTGGAGTTTCTTGTCCTCCACAAGCGCTCGGATTGCTAGACCTGATAGCCCAGCTGTCACCACGGTTGTCCCGATACTTGCGAGGGTAACTGCGTAGCTAAATATTCCGAACTCTTCAACAGATAGCGTTCGCGCCAGGATGACGCTGGTCGCACCTGTCGCGCCAAGCGTGACGAACTGCTGCGCCATCGCCCAGCTGGCACTAGACAGAACTTTCCTCGAACTTGGGTTGTCCCCGCTTGTTGTCGTCACCGGACAATCTTTCTGTGTTTCATACGAGCAAGTGAACCCGCCGTGCTCACAGCAGGCGTTTTAGGAAAGAGCACGAAGAACAGTATGGAACAAACCAAGATGGGGAATGCCCTACCCTCCGTCCAATAAATTAGCCGGGGGAGCTCAAGCAGACCTAGGAACAAAACTGCATAGGCGACAGAGGCAGGAAATGATGATCTTACAGCCGCTCGATGAAGATAGCCGAAGATGGCCCCAAGGACGAGCCAGAAAGCAACCATGCCCACAGTCCCGAGCTCGGCGTTTGTCATCAAAAAAGATCCATAATTTGTGAAGTCGGCTTCGCCGTAGAAGCTTAGGTTCTCGAACCACCATCGACCAATGGGTATTCCAGAAATTCCGGGATGCTCGATGACCTGAGCGATGCCGGGAGCGTTCCAGAAAAACTGGACACTGTAGTAGGGCGTCATCTCACTTCCGTCCGCCACCGTGTTGAAGATCGCACTGTTGTTGTATCCAGTCACGTAATAGCCGAGAAGCCGGTACGTCACCCACTCGTGGAAAGGCAAGGTGGATATCTGGGAGTAGTAGATCCAACTCCGGCTATACTCTGAAGCCGCAAAGACGATCCACACAACGACCGGCGCGATGATTGGTACAGAGTTAGCCATTAGCCGCATCTTTGGAGTATTGGATCTCAGCAATACCGCGAGCAGAGCCAGTGGAATTGCTACCTCAATCAGGGCTAGCCGTTCAGCGTAAAATACAGCCCGCACCATAGCCAAAAGTATTATCAAATAATATGCGCGCGATGAGCCAGTTAGCCTCCGAAGTAGGGCACCCAAGAGCACCACAATGGGTCCTAACTGAGTAAAAGTTGTCACACCGGCTATTGGGGAACTATTCGACTTTAATGTGCTTATCGCGCCGGGCTCACGATTTAAGACTAACAACAGATCCGACAGTGTGACACCCTGCAATCCAGCACTAATGAACCACGCCAAATACCCAAGTATAGTGATCACAAAAACGGTTTTGTACGCATTGGTCAAGAAACAAATTTGGCGTACGGAAAACGTCAAATTTGTCCGCCCTCGATGCTCCCACGGCCTATTAAATACGATGATTGCCGCCAAAAAGGCGAACATCCCCAGGGCGAGAGTCGAGTAGTTGCTTGGGGATAGATACTTATCGGTCTCCCAGAGAGTGAAGACTTTTTCGGGGAGTAAACAGGCTAATAGCGCCGTTAGGCCACTCAACAAAAGAAAAGCCGTAGCTGGATGCATCCACCAGACCCACCTCAACGTGAGCGATTTTTCTACTCTAGGAATCTGATCGTTAGAGACAGGCTGCGAGGGCAACTTCATGAATCGCCGACGATGAATTCTAGAAGCGATTTGGTCCGGGAGGTCCAAGAATAGCCTTCTGCTTCTTGTCTACCAGCCAGATTTTCGGAAGTTTTTGAAAATGCCTTCTTTAGAGCAAATGGAATCTCCGTTCGATTTGAGTACAGATAAACCCCTTCTGCTCGTCGAGAACGCAGTGCTGGCGTTTCGGATCCGATAATATAAAGCCCCGCAGCTAAGTACTCGTAGTATTTCATTGGACTACGGCCCTGATTCACTGAAGCTTCAGAAAATGGAAGAAGTCCAACCTTCGCTGATCCAAGTAGATTTGGTAGATTTTCGTATTCTATCGGACCAAGAAGTTCAATGTTTTTCTCAAGCGGCGGTACTTTACTACTTACCACTGGCCCGGCAAGGATGAATGGTTCTTCAGGGAAATCGCGCGCCATATCGTTAACGGCTTCCCAATCGAATCGATTGTCGAGTGCACCAACATAGATAGCTCCGCGACGCACCGAGTGATTTGTATTCTCCGAGTTCGCGAACGCTTTGAAGTCAACACCGTTCTCAAGAACCATTCGTGGGACATCATCTTTAAGGGTCGTAAGCGAATCTATGACATGTTGGGATGTTCCAACAACCCGATTAGCTTTTGTAACCGTGTGCATTTCCGCACTAAAAGCTATTCCTGCAGAATGAGTGTCTGTAGGTCGGTAGACGACGACTTTAGGTGCCAAAATATCGACTAAGCCATGAAGGAGAGGCTGGTCGATAATCAATACATCGGGGTTCCTAGCAACCTTGAAAGCCCAAGGAAGGACTGGAAGCTTCAACATTATTGAAACTAACCTGCTCGGAACCTTCGTTACCGGGAGCAGCGTTATTGGAACAATATGGCTGACGCCGTCGATTACATAGCGATCCCTGGCTATGGCGATTTTGATTCGCCTACGGATACTCCGGTCCCCTATGCGGAGCACATGTCCTAAAGAAAGAGGAGTTGTGATGTGCGTCACTTCGTGGCCAAGGACGGCGAGCTCCCGAGAATAATGGTGGCTACCGATCCGGAAAATGTCTGTGCGCGCTGTGTGGCTGGCGAAAACTATTTTCATTCTTTTTCCTAGCCGGATGTAGCCATTTGCAACATCAGGGTTTTGTTTGTATCTGATAGACATGCGCAACCCGCGAAGTGAAGACTGTCAGCGAGGTCCTTGGTGCTGCATTGCGTCTTTCAGACGCTTCTCCATCTCATATCTAAACTCGTCTCGGGCGCCTTTCGAGCTATTCATCAGTGTTCGATACCTCTCCCTCTCTTCCGGGTCGACTGATAACGACCGCACTTGGGCGACGACGTCATTTATCGAAAACCTATTGACGTTGTGCACGTATGCGCCCAGGCCCAAATCCGCGAACGCCCCGAATCCCTTTCGCTCGTAGGCTAAGTGGATGACGTAGTGCCCCGCCTTCAATGCCATCAGAGCTGCATGCAACCTCACTGCGATAAAAACTCTAGGGCGCTCCACATTCCCAATTGCCTGCGGTATCTCGGGGAGGAGCGATACATATCCAAGCTCCTCGGTTACCGATCTATCGTCATTTCCGCGAGTGGTGCTCTGGACATAGGCATCGAAGGTATACAGTTTACTGGCCAGTTCCCTGACAAGAGGCGGTAGGCGGTTGCGAACAGCACGAACGGACAACACCGGCTCAGGAACGGGCACCGGTTCATGTTTGAACCGATTGACATCGACTGTTGCGAGATCAAACCCCCGGATGGCCGGCAACACATCGAACTCCTGCATACTCTTATCGTCACGGAGGTACAACACTGTGATCCTCTTTAGCAAAAAGCGAACGAGCGTCCGTGTCCCAAACCGGAATGGCCCGACGCTCTGAGGCATGTAAACCGACGGGCCTCGGTAAAGTGAGGCGGCAATTAGCTGAGGTCCGTGCACAAGAAGCGCCTTGATGAACTCAGAGAAAGTTCCGCCTCTTAGGTATCCCCCTCCAACACCAATGACCATGTCGAAGCTCCTTACACGAAAGAGTGTCGACAGATAATCCCGGCTGTAACCCCGTTTCGTTGGCATCGAACAAAGGAACTTCTCAGCCCCCTGTGGGAAAGAGCACGGGTAGGAGGCAGCGATTATGATCTCGCTACTGGCCCCGGCCAACTTGTTTACTATTTTGAGGGTCTCTTCGACCAGTAGCCCGTCGCCCGCATTCAGGGCGCTATAAGCATGGAGGATGAGTATGCGTGTCATTTCTGCACCCGCCGATAGACGCGGAGGTGATCCTCGACGCTTCTATCCCAATCGAAGCTCGAAAGCCAGGATTTCCCCGCTTTCAAACTAATCGCCCGTGCGGCACTGTCAGTGAGAGCTTGCTCCAAAGAGCTTACCAAGCTATCGAGGTCAGTTATATCCAGGACCAACGCGGGACCGGCAACGTCCTCCAACGAACCCCTTCGAGATGAAGCAACTACGGCTCCGGCTGCCATAGCTTCCAACACCGGGAACCCAAAACCCTCATACAAGCTTGGAAACACAAATAGAGAGCACGCTTGCATCAGGGAAATCTTATCTTCCTCGCTTACGAACCCGAGGTACCGGACATTCTTGGATCCTGCGATCGCGGCCATAGCCTCTTCCGAGTCCCAAGCCGGCTTCCCCACGATCACTAGAGGAATGTCGAGCGCCCGAACAACTGGGGAGCTGAAAGCACGGCAGAGCTGAGTGAGATTTTTCCGAGGCTCAATATTCCCGACGTATAGAGCAAATCTAGCCGGAAGATTCAGCCTTATCTGATCACTCATTAGGGAGACAGAACGAAATCGTTCAGTATCGATCCCATGAGGTATCACTGTAAGTCTCGAACTATCTAACCCAGTTAGCTCACGAATGTCCCGGGCACTGGATTCAGACACAGTGATTACATGATCACACGAAGCTACTGCCCGCTTGACCCGGGTGCGCCAGATTTTCTCGCTCAACTTACTACGCACATCCGGCACAGACAGACTTGCAATCCCATGCACCGTTACCACCGAAGGACTTCTAGTCGAAAGCATGGGGCCAGTGTCGGCCACGTAGTGCAGCACATCGCCCGCTGGCCTTCTTAGAAGACCAGCTGCTGTCTCATAGATCGCGGTTACATGAGGAGAAAAACCTGCCTGTATTGACTCCACGTCATGACCTCTCGTCATGAGACCCTCAGCGATTCTCCGAGCATAAGTTGTATTTCCCCCAACTTGCCTATCGAGAATTCGGGACGGCATTAATATCTTCATTGTCACCTCGGCTAAGAGAATTCATTTCGGCTAGCAGATTTTCTATTTTAATTTGTTGTTTTTCTGGGCTCATGGATCTGAGTAAGTCTCCCGTCCGCTTCTTGACTTTCGCACGGAGAGCAGGGTCACTAAAGTAAGAAAGAATCTTTTCACTCGCTTCCGACACATCCTTGACCGACTCAAGCCCGCTTCCTCGAAAACACGGAAGATCTCTTACTATCACCGGTGTCCTAGCTTCAGCAGCATCGATGACGCTAAGGGGAAATCCCTCATAGCCCGCACTATGAAAGTAGAGGGAAGACTCTTCCAGCCGACTTCTCAACCGAGCCTCGTCAAGCCACCCTGTGACCTCTACACCGGACTGGCTAAGAGCCTGCGTCAGCGCGTCATCCCCTGATCCGATCCATGTGAATTTAATTCCTGGATCGCTCAGTCTGACCCTACGCGCCACCTGCGCGTAAAACTTGGGATCTTTCTGAACAGCTATACGCCCGGACATAACCACTGACCGGGATCGAGGTCCTTCACTTGCTGTATCCCTTGTAGACGCGCTGAGCGTCGAGACGTTATTTATCCGCCGTATCGTGGAACGACCAACCAAGGGACGGGCGAAACGTTCCTCTGCTTCTGTCAACGCAACGATTGAGTCACCATTTCGAGCAAGAATGTATTCAGCACCCCAATACGCTGCTCTCATCGCCAAGTTTCGTGAGGGGTCCGTGAATACGAAACAGTGTGGTTGATAAATAACGGGGACCGGGCGTTTCACTAATCTCGTATAAAGACCTGCCCAACTGGAGTGCGCCCAGACTATGTCAATGTTGTGCTGAATTATAGCCTTTCCGACCTGATTCACTCGCGCTAGCAGCAGCTTGGGTAGAACATCAATATGTTGATAGCCAAAGCTGAGGCTTGGCTCCTCAGGCCCGCTCCAAAGCAGGATATGTTCGTGCTGACGAGAATTTTCAACGATCGAATTGATCGCTCTACTGACACCGCCGCCGTAGCATTCGGTCACATGGAGAATGCGCATACGCCCCTATTTTCGTCGGCCGACATAAAAAACGGCGACCTGACTTGCCCCAACGTGCATATTCGCTGCTTGCAAGCCTATCGCAAGCGAAACACTAGAATACACTAGCCTCCTCTCGTGACCGTTCGCCGGCAGGACGCTGGACCAAGAAAGGGAGAAGTAGAACGTCCGGTCCGTCAGCGGTCAGGGCTCGATGAGCAAGCCGGGTTAGTATCAATAGGCCTGTTGTTTCGATGGGCGCATCAAGTTGAAGGGGCGATCGTGGAGCTGTCCGGTTTGGTACGCATTTTACGCAGAAGCTGGAAGCTCATTGTCGCGCTCTCCGTAACGGGGGCCTTACTCGGTGCCATCTCTGCACTCATAGCCGAGCCTGAGTATGAGGCTGAAACAAGACTATTTGTGAGTACCCAAAACGCCGTGAATCTGGCGGAGGTTCAGCAGGGGAACAGCTTCTCGCAGGCAAGAATCAAATCGTACACAGAAATGGTCACTACCCCCCTGGTGCTTCAACCGGTGATTGACAGCCTCGGCTTAGACGCGACACCTGCCCAACTCGCTAACAAAATTGAGGCCGGTGTAGGACTGGATACTGTGCTGCTCCGCATTGCCGTTGAGGATCAGTCTCCCGTGCAGGCCGCAGCCATCGCCCAAGCAGTCGCCGATAGTCTCGTGTCGTCGATTGATTCCCTCGAGGGAACAGACGTCGGTGGTGTTTCCCCAGTTCAACTGACAGTCGTATCACCAGCAACAGCTCCCGCAGAACCGTCCTCGCCAAATCCGCCGATAAACATCGCTATTGGTCTTCTCATAGGAATTCTTGTTGGCCTGGCCACTGCTTTCTTGCGTCATGCATCGGACACCCGGGTTCGTGGTGAATCCGACCTTAGACGTATTAGCGACATACCTTTGCTGGGCGGCATATCATTCGATGCTGACGCAACCAAGAAGCCGTTGCTGACTCAAACTGCTGCGCAAAGCCCCCGGGCCGAGGCGTTCCGGCAAATTAGGACAAATCTCCAGTTCGCGCATGTGAGCCACAAGTCGAAGGCCGTTCTTATTACTTCTTCGCTTCCGGGCGAGGGCAAGAGCACTACAGCAGTAAACCTTGCTATTGCCTTGGCGCAGGCTGGGCAATCCGTAGCACTTGTTGACGCTGATTTGAGGCGCCCCCGCGTAGATGAATACCTCGGTTTGGAACGAAACGCCGGCCTGACAACCGCCCTCATCGGAAGGGCTGACCTTAAAGATCTTATGCAGCCCTGGGGCAAGGACGAATTGTACGTTCTGACAGCCGGTCAGATACCCCCGAATCCCAGTGAACTACTTGGATCCGACGCAATGAAGAACCTAATTGACGATCTTGAACAAAACTTCGACGCCGTAATCATTGACGCGCCTCCACTCCTACCCGTCACCGACGCAGCCGTGCTCGCACAACAAGTAGGAGGGGTCGTCATGGTCATCGGATCATCCAAGGTCAAGCTCCACGATCTCCAAAAATCCTTCGAAAGCCTGGAAATGGTCGACGCCGATTTGCTAGGCGTCGTTATCAACCTTCTTCCGTCCCGGGGCCCGGATGCCTACTCGTATGCCTACTACTCATACGAGTCGACGCCCGCAAAGGAACTAGGGAAATATCCAGTGCTATCCGCTGAGTCCGAGCAGGGAAGCCGCTCGGAGTTTGATGAAAAAGTCCTTGGGCTTCGGTCAGATAAAGGCTGAATATCCCTACCTTTTGGGCCTAAGAGAGTGAAAGAAAACGGGGGTTGTGTGGCACTCAAGAGTGAAGGGTCAGCTTGGGGGCCCAGATATGCGCGAAAACTGGCGATCGTCGACGCGGTTGTGGTCTTGTGGGCCACAGTCGGCGCATTGCTTGTCCGGTTTGGTGTGCCCGACACGGATCAATTTTCAGTAGGCAGTCAGCCTTACGTTGGGGCCTCAATAGCACTTGCCACCAGTTGGTGGTTTATTTTGACACTGAGGGGTAGCCGTGAGCCGACCGTCTTGGGACACGGGGCCGAAGAGTACAAGCGCGTTGTGAGTGCCTCCCTAATTCTTTTTGGAGTCGTCGCGATTGTGAGCTACACACTCCAATTAGATACAGCCCGCGGCTATATCGGGGTTGCGTTGCCCTCTGGGTTGATCATGCTACTCCTGGCCCGCGCGGTAGTTCGGCGGTTGTTACACGTTGAACGGTCTCATGGAAAAAGCTCGCTCAAAGTGCTTGTTGTCGGGAATCGGAGCGGAGCAGAGCACCTGGTCGAATCCCTACGGGCACAGCCTATGGCTGGCTATGTGCCAGTTGGCGTGTATCTACCGGGGGTTGAACGAACTGAAATCCTCGCAAAGTCAACCAGCCTCCCAATTGTGGGTAACGCCATAGAACCTGGCGCGATCATGGAGGACGTGGCCAAATTCGGCCCCGACGCCGTTGCTTTATCCAGCAGCTCTCAGCTTGCTCCCAGCACGATTAGAGCAATGGGGTGGGCTCTCGCAGACCTGAATGTCCGTCTAATACTCGCTCCAGCTTTAACTGACGTCGCCGGTCCACGAATACATACACAACCAGTCTCCGGTCTTCCTCTTATCCATGTCTCAACACCGAATCTGGAGAAGGGTCAGCGTTTCGTTAAACGCAGCATGGACCTCGTGGGCGCCGGCCTCTTGACGGTAATGCTCTCACCCCTCCTTGTGTTAATTGCCGTTCTCGTCCGATTTGGCTCCCCCGGGCCTATACTGTTCAGGCAGGAAAGGGTCGGTGCAGCGGGCCGACGATTCGAAATGTACAAATTCCGTTCGATGGTTGCCGATGCCGAGTCACGTCTTGCCGAGGTACAGGATGGGCATGACGGAAATGAAGTTTTGTTCAAGCTCAAAAATGACCCGCGCGTGACGAGGGCCGGTCGCATTCTCAGAAAATTTAGTCTCGACGAGCTTCCGCAGTTACTAAACGTTCTCAATGGGTCGATGTCGTTGGTCGGTCCACGTCCTCCACTTGCCAGCGAGGTCGAGCGCTACGACGTGAAGGCACACCGGCGCTTACTGGTGCGGCCAGGGATGACGGGACTATGGCAGGTTAGTGGACGGTCCTTGTTGTCTTGGGACGAAACTGTCCGCTTGGATCTTTACTATGTAGAAAATTGGTCTCTCTTGGGCGATCTGGCGATACTTATGCGGACATTCAGGGCTGTCACTGGCCGTCACGGAGCTTTCTAGCTAACATCACTAATCGAACAAGGACCCCTAAATGGCCCCTAACTTATTGCACAAAAGGCGGAGTTCGCCAAACAGCAGCGCTAGACGGAAAAGGATTTTATTGTGGACGGGCTCCGGTCTAGTCGTCATTAGCCTTAGTGCCGGATGGCTCGCCTTTCGCGGGCTCCAGGTCAAAGACAACCTTGAGACGAGCATGGCGCTGATCTCGATCTTGCAGGATGAAGTTGTAGCGAGGGATCTAGACGGAGCAGCTGAAACTCTAGCCGAGCTGGAGATTTACACCTCGGAGGCCCGCGTGGCAGCGACCGACCCGCTGTGGAAGGTTGCCGCAGCGATTCCTTTCGTTGGCGATAATTTTTCCACGGTGACAGAGGTAGCTGTGTCTGCTGATGACGTCATCAGCAGAGCAGTAAGCCCGATGGTCAGAAGAGTCGAGGCCTTAGAGTGGAACTCCTTGACGCCTTCAGATGGTGAGGTTGAACTTTCAGTTCTCAGCGAAGCGGCTCCGACATTGATTTCAGCTGCGAACACAGTTGAGCTGTCCCACGATCGACTTCAATCGATAGATCGCACTTTTCTTCTTCCGCAGGTGAGTGGACCACTCGAGGAAACTGAAGCAGCCCTTGGACAAGTCCGAGGCCCGCTCGTCAACGCTTCCCGTGCCGTGCAGCTCCTTCCACAGATGCTCGGCGAGGACGGACCTCGGCGCTACCTGGTTCTTATCCAGAATAGCGCGGAAGTTCGAGCGACTGGAGGCATCCCAGGCGCGCTTGCCGTTGTCACCGCCGAAGAGGGCCGAATCAGCCTGACCGACCAAGGCGGCTCTGCCGATATCGCGAAGTTTGAGCCCCCGCTGGAAGTTGACGCTGAGCAGGAGCGGATCTATTCGTTCCGCATGGGCGCTTACATCCAGAGCGTCAATATGACGCCCGACTTCCCTACTGCGGCGCTGACCGCCAAACAAATGTGGGATGAACGCCGCGGTGGCGAAGAGATTGATGGCGTACTCGCCATTGATCCCGTAGTCCTGTCCAACATTCTCGGGGCAACAGGAGGAGTCGATCTTGGTGAATTTGAGGATCCCGCGGTCAACGCTTCACTAGCTGGTTCTACTCTACCTTCCGAGCTAACAGCCGAAAATGTCGTGCCAACTATGCTCTCCGACGTTTACGCGCAGGTGGAAGATCCGCTGGTTCAGGACGCCTACTTCGCGGCAGTGGCCGAGAAGGTCTTCGATGCAGTGGCCGGCGGTCTAGGAGACAGCTCACAGCTGATTCAGGCGCTCATCACCAGCTCTGAGCAGGACCGGCTGTACCTGTGGTCCAACTCCGAAGCGGAGCAGGCTCTAATTGCGCCCACTCGCCTGTCGGGTGCGGTTACTGGCCCCGCAGTTGGCGGCACCTCATTCGGCGTCTACTTCAACGACGGAACGGGCGCGAAGATGGATTACTACGTCAGGCGAACTGCACAATTGCTGAGAAGCTGCACAATTGACGGCTACTCTCAGTACACCGTCAAGGTCACCCTCACCAACACCGCACCATCGGACGCCGCCGAAACCCTGCCCGACTATGTCACCGGTGCAGGCGCCTTCGGTGTGACGCCAGGACACGTCCAAACCAACACCGTTGCCTATGGGCCAGCACAGGCTTTCCTACAAACCGCTCGGATCGACGGCAAGGACGTTCCCGTCGGTTCCTTTGGCCATGACTCCCGTCCCGTGGGAGTGCTAACCACAAACCTCGCCCCTGGGGAAACGACAACCGTTGAGATGGACTTCTCGAAGGTGGTCCAGAACGCTGAGGGCATTCTTCGGGTCACACCCACCATCCAGGAGTACGCAGAAGTGGTCCTGCCGAATCAAAGCGATGAATCCTGTTCAGTCCTCGGGTAGTTCCTTACATTGAGTTAACACTGAGTTACATTATGGATTCGATCAAAATTTCCCTTGGAGTACTCGCTCCGCACTGATAACTTCTAGGTAGTGCTTCTCCATCCAACGTAGTAGACACACCTCGATGCAAGTATTCGATGAGTAGTCCTATATGGTAAGGGAAGTGAAGTATAGGCAATCCACGATCGCTAAACTCTCGCATCTACTCTTGATTCACAATAACCTCTGGGGAGCACAACTTGAAAAAAACCACCTCCATTCTGGCCATCGCCGGAACACTGGCATTCGTCGGAGCGGGCGCGGCACAGGCCGTAACCCCGGTCTCTATCCCTGCCTACGTCGGCGACGAAACTGCAGCAACGGTTAGTGACGCCACCGTCGCTCCCGGAGAATCAGTAGTCTTCAGCAGCAACCAGGGAATCTTCACCCCCGGCGAAATCATCGACATTACTGCAGAACTCTCCACCGGGGACCCCTCGGCCATGAGTGCAGGCGCAGGCGGATTCTCCGCTTCCCGCGGCGGCCCCATTGTCCTGAACCGCCTCGTCCTGGACACCACCACCACTGCAGATGCTGAGGGGAACTTCTCCTTCGCAGTCACCCTGCACGAAGAAGGCACCTACACCCTGACCGCGACCGGTCGCGAATCCGGTGCAACCGTCACCGCACAGGTTGTTGTCGACTCCCAGTACGCCGCATCAGGTGGAACCACCGGCGGAACCTCCACTGATGGAACCTCCACTGATGGAACCGCATCGGCTGAGGGTGGCCTCGCCAACACTGGTATCGATTCCGCAATGCTCCTCTGGGGTGCTGCAGGCATCGGCGCTCTCGGACTTGGCGCTGGCAGCGTCATCGTAGCTCGCCGTCGCGCGGCCTCCGAAGCCTAAGCAGACATTCCGAAGTACTAGAAAGCCGGTTGGGATCCTATCCCGACCGGCTTTTTAGCGCCTAAATACCAATTCCCGCCATCAAGGGCTAACCGCTAAAGGACAACACCAATCGTCGGATTGGAAAGTTCAATCACACCGGAGAGCCACGGGAAGACCACCTGAAAGAGCACCACTACAATCACCGCGATCAGTAGCATGGAGGTGAGGATCCGTACCCATAGGGGGCCCGGGAGATATCGAAAAATCCATCCATACATTGTGAGTCAGCCTTCTTCCTGCAGGGCAGCAACCTGGCCGGCGATTTCTTCGGGCGGACCAGCGGACAATGGCTGCCATGAATCTAGGGTGGAATAGGCGATGATACGTTCCTGCTCCCCAAACATCGGATTACAGCTAGTCAATGTCAGGACACTTTCCTCAGGAATTGCCCCAGGCTCAGTTGGCACTGGAAGCAGCACATCCGAGCGGTCAGGCAGAACAATCTCAGTGTTGCGGTACACATACGTATAGAATCCGTCGACAGTCTGAACGTAAATCTTGTCCCCCGGGACCAAGGTGTGAATATTATCCAGCACAGCCCCATGGGTTTGGCGATGGCCTGCCACAGCGAAGTTCCCCGGCTCCCCCGGCATAGTGGTTGACGGGTAGCGACCTAGCCCCAGCGTATCGAGAACGTCATCCCCAGTGCCCTCCGCCAAAGGCCTGGTGTAATCCTCGCCAAAGCGCGGAATGTAGACAATCCCAAATGTCTCCCCTGCTGCGGGTTCTTCGCCCACCTGCATGGGACCGTAGCCTTCCTGCAGCTCAGAGTGTCCTGGTTCTGCGCCCAAATCCGGCGCGGCCGGCGGCTGCGATGTCGGCCGGGTGTCCTGAATGAACTGCGCCACCGCCTGATCCTGCACGGCATCCGCCTCGACTCCAGTCCACCAAAACTCCCAAACCACAAACAGCACCGCAAACATTCCGAACGTCATCAGAAACTCGCCCGCCACCCCGAGGACCGTCAGACGTTTAGCCTTTGGGCGCCTGCGTTGGCGCAATGTATCGGTGCTATCCACGGTCGCTGCCCAGGAAACACAGTCCGTTGGATAGGAGCGGAAGCACGGCGCTGGAAACGGCACCATCCCGAATGTAGGCCACCACACACGTATCATCGCCCCGCACCCCGACCTGGATTGCGTCAGCAGCCAGACCTGTGGGGGTGGTGCTCGCCGAAATCTCCAACAGGTCTCCCGGTATCCCCTGGGAAACGAGTGAGTCTCGCACCTGTTCCCTGCTCGGTTGGGCCGACGACTCCGCAAGCGTCCTGAGCGCCTTGTCCACCGTCTGCCGCAGGGCGTCGTCCCCGGCCTCCGGGTCCTGCTCGGCTGGCTCGTCGGTAACGGCACCGTCGGCAGCAGAGGGTGGCATGGAAGGTTCCTCCGGGCCAGCCCCGGCGGAACCTGATGCGGACGCGCTGGTCGATCCAGGAGTGCCATCGGGTAGAGGTGCCGTACAACCCGTCATCATTGCGAGCAGAACTAGCCCCTGGAGCAGCCGGGCGGATCGTTTGGAAGCGGCAGCTGAGATGCGTACGCGGGCAAACGCCATCGCTTCACTCCCCTTGGTCACAGGCACTGCGGTCAATCCTACCCGGCCGGGACCCACCGCCCGAACCCATAGGACTGTCTTCTGACCTACAGCCCGAACGCGTTGAAGGACCGGCGGTTTCCCGCCGGCCCTTCAACAAATCGCGCCTGCTGTGGGGCAGTTAGGCGGTCTGGCCTTCGTGCTCGCCTTCGGCGATCTCCTCGATCATCTTGTCGTTGAAGGCC
Organism: Arthrobacter sp. TMT4-20; assembly: GCF_054510775.1. Taxonomy (NCBI): domain Bacteria; kingdom Bacillati; phylum Actinomycetota; class Actinomycetes; order Micrococcales; family Micrococcaceae; genus Arthrobacter; species Arthrobacter sp. TMT4-20. The sequence goes on from NZ_JBTNDW010000001.1 coordinate 626,185, forward strand.
GGGAGGTCGTCAGGGGTGCGGCTAGTGACGAAGCCCTGGTCAGTGACCACTTCGTCGTCGCTCCAGTTGGCTCCGGCGTTACGGAGGTCGGTCTGCAGCGTGTGGTACGAGGTTAGGTCGCGACCGCTGACCACTCCTGCGTCGATCAACAGCCAGGGCGCGTGACAGATCGCCGCGACTGGCTTGTGCTGGGCAAAGAATGCGCGGGCAAACTCCTGGGCGTCCTTGTCGACGCGCAGGTGATCCGCGTTTACCACTCCACCCGGTAGGACCAGGGCGTGGAAGTCGTCAGCATTGGCGTCCGCGACCGCGAGGTCAATGGTGAACGTGTCACCCTTGTCGGTGCCGTTGAAACCCTGAACCGTGCCGCTACCTGGGGCTACGAGCACGGGCTCGCCGCCAGCCTGCTTGACCGCATCCCAGGGGCTGGTGAGCTCAATCTGCTCGACTCCGTCGGTGAGTAGGAATGCGACTCTTTTACCGGAAATGTTATGGGGGGACATGCTTCCTCCTGTGTTCAGAACGTCGATGTCGTACTCCTCAACACTATGAACACGCGAGATAATAAGCAAGCTGTCTAAACCTGGAGGGGTTGACCTACAGGCCCTCGGCGACGCCCGCCGCTGCGGACAGCCAGGCGCGTTGAGTCGCCGGCCGCAGTGAGCCCCAGCGAATGCGGCCTTTGTGCAGCGCCGTGTCGTAGGGGATGGTCACCGCACGGCGGGCGAGCTGCGCGAAACCGTCGGCAATCTCCTGCGCCTGGGCTGCTGTGCCGTTCTTGTCGGACTGGCTGACAATAACGACGGCGTTCTGCGACAGCTCCGCGTACCGGCCTCCCCTGGCCTGCAACGCCTCGAGCAACAGGGCTCCGGCCTCCGCATGCTCTTCGAGGGTGGTGGTGGCGATCACCAACTGGTCAGTGTGGTGGATCATCCGCAGCCAGCGCTCGGCCGTTTCGTCGTTGCCAGAGTCGACGACGTTCAGCCTGAAGTACTTCGACGCAACCTCGTGCAGGTCGTCGAAATTGTCGGCGGTGACCTGCTGCTCGGAGGCAAGGACATCCGGCTTGGAGCGCAGCACGTCGTACTTGTCCTCTGTCTGGTGGTGCACGTAGCGGGCCAGCAGCGCCGACTGTGCCGAGGGAGCCAGCAGCTGAGCGGTCTGCGGCAACAGATCCATCACCGTGGCGCTGTGCGGCCCTTGCTCGGTGCGCCACCCGAGGGTGCCCCGGGTTTCGTTGTTGTCCCAGGCGAGTACCGGACCGCCACCGTTGCGGGCAAAGACTGAGGACAGCATCACAGTGGTGGGAGTCTTGTTGGCGCCGCCTTTACCGTTGACCACGGAGATGGTGCGGGGTCCGGGCCAATGCTGGCTCACGGCACGGGTATTGGCCCGTTCCTCCAGTTCACGCTGGGAAGGGGCAATGCGGATACCCAGTTTGGTCAGGATGCCCCTGAACCCGGTCTCGGCGGGCACCCGTGTGGTGTCAGCGGCAAGGAACGACTTCCGGGTACTCGGCTCTGCCTGCTGGCGGCCCGGTGCCGTTGGCGCCACGGGCCCGGATGCTGCCACTGCGGGCGACGGAGCGGCTGCTGGCGACGGTACGGCTGCTAGCGCCGGAGCAGAGGACCCTGGCACACCGGTCACGGGCGGCTCAGCGGTCACAGAGTCGGCAGACTCCGGGGCTACCCGGTCGGCGAAGCGCGGGACCTCGGAGCTGGGCCCGGCGACCGGATTAGCCGCTGCGTCCCGGCGTCGTCGTGCGCGTGTGGGGAGGGCCCCGGGATTGACGTCGGGCCCCCAGTCGGAGTTGTTGTCTGTCATGGTTCCGTCCGTTTCGTGCGCCGCGTGCAGGTGGTGTTCATCACTGGTGCGCCCGCACCATCCATGAGGATGCTTAGTGTGGGGGCCGACCCGTCAGAACCATGATGGGAGAAGGCCGGTAAAAAAGAAAGCAGGTCAGCGGCTGCTCAGCCTCTGACCTGCTATGTCTGTAGCGGTGCCGGGACTCGATCCCGGGACCTCACGATTATGAGTCGTGCGCTCTAACCAGCTGAGCTACACCGCCACAAATGAGTGTGCCCGCAGCCGGACCAGTTGGTCTGCTTGCGGGACTCCCACTTGAGAGCCCCCCACCGGAATCGATCCGGTGACCTCGTTCTTACCAAGAACGCGCTCTACCACTGAGCTAGGGGGGCAACAGCAGAAAACTTTACCAGCTTCTGCCACCTACACGAAATCAGCATCCGGCCACTGGAGCCGGGCCCTGATTTCACCGTCAGATCCCCGGAAAACCGGGGATCTGACGAAATCAATCAGCTACTAAGTTACCACTTGTCGCGGCGCTGGGTGGTGCCTGCTCCGGCACCCTTACCGTGACGTTCCTTACGGTCCCCGCCGCCACCGCCGGCGCTGTGGCCGGAGGAGCGGAAGCCGCCGTCGTGCCCGCGATCCTTGTTGAACCCGCCACCCTCGCCTTCACGCTTCTTGAACGGCTTCTTGAAGCCGTCACGGTCGCCGGCAGGCTTGCGGCCCTTGTCCAGCTCGAGGTGAATCAGCTCGCCACCGATGCGGGTCTTGGACAGTGCGCGCCACTGATCCTTGGACAGATCGGCTGGCAGTTCCACCAGGGTGTGGTCGGCGCGGATGTCGATGCCGCCGATCTGAGCTGAGGACAGGCCACCCTCGTTGGCGATAGCGCCAACAATGGAGCCCGGCATGACCCGCTGGCGACGTCCTACCGCAATGCGGTAGGTGGCGTTGCCCTCGGTCAGGCTGCGGGTTGGTCCGCGTGAGCCCAAGCCATCCTTGCGGCCGGCAGCGCGTTCCTTCTGCCCTGCAGGGGCTACCGGGATGTCCTTGACCAGGATCGGGTTGCCACCCTGAGCCATGACGGCGAGGGCTGCGGCGATCTCGGTGGCGGGCACATTGTGCTCGGTCTCGTAGCTGGTGATCAGGTCACGGAAGATTGACACATCTTCAGTGGCGATGGTCTCGGTGATGCGCTCGGCGAACTTGTTCATCCGCAACGCGTTGACGGCGTCCGAGGAGGGCAGATGCATCTGCTCGACGGGCTGGCGGGTTGCCTTCTCGATCGAACGCAACAGGTACTTCTCCCGTGGCGTGATGAAGAGGATCGCGTCGCCCGAACGGCCCGCACGGCCGGTACGGCCAATGCGGTGCACGTAGGACTCGGTGTCGTGAGGGATGTCGTAGTTGACGACGAGTGAGATGCGCTCGACGTCCAGCCCGCGAGCCGCGACGTCGGTGGCCACGAGGATGTCGAACTTGCCTTCGCGGAGACCTTCGATGGTCCGCTCGCGCTGCTGCTGGGGAATGTCACCGTTGATTGCTGCAGCCTGGAAGCCCCGTGAACGCAACTTGTCCGCCAGGTCTTCGGTTGCCATCTTGGTGCGCACAAACGCGATGATGCCGTCGAAGTCTTCGACCTCGAGGATGCGCGTCAGGGCGTCCAGCTTGTGCGGGCCCATGACCTGCAGGAAGCGCTGGCGCGTGTTGGTGCCGGTCGAGGTTTTACCCTTGACGGTGATTTCGGCTGGGTTGTTCAGGTACTTCGACGCAATGCGGCGAATAGCGCTGGGCATCGTTGCCGAGAACAGCGCCACCTGCTTGTCGTCAGGGGTACCGGACAGGATCTGCTCGACGTCGTCGGCAAAGCCCATGCGAAGCATCTCGTCAGCCTCGTCCAGCACCAGGTACTGGAGGTTGGACAGATCGAGTGAACCCTTGGAGATGTGGTCGATCACACGACCCGGGGTACCCACAACTACCTGCGCGCCGCGGCGCAGACCGGCCAGCTGAGGGCCGTAAGGAGCTCCACCGTAGACGGGCAGAACAGTGAAGTTGTCAATGTGCTTGGCGTAGGAAGCGAAAGCTTCGGCAACCTGGAGCGCCAGTTCACGGGTTGGTGCAAGCACCAGAATCTGGGTGAACTTGCTGGGACCGTTGAGGTCGGCGAGCTCAGCCATCCGGGACAGTGCGGGGATAGCGAATGCTGCTGTCTTACCGGTACCCGTCTGTGCCAGGCCGACGACGTCGCGCCCTTCCAACAGCACCGGAATGGTGGCGGACTGGATGGGAGAAGGCTTTTCGTAGCCGACATCGCTCAGGGCTGCGAGCACGCGGCCGTCGAGGCCGAAGTCGGTGAACTTGATGTCGTCGGCTTCAGGAGCTTCGACGTTCTGGGGAGCAGCAACGGCGTCCGGTGCTGCAAGCGTCTCGGGAGTGTTATTTTCTGGCATGAGGGAATGACCTTCAGGTAGATGCCGGAGAGCTGGAATTAAAGGATGATTCCAGCCCATGAACATAGAAATCCGGCACTGTTTCAATCCCGCGGCAGGATTTCGCGTCATAACTGGCGGCCGCTATCTCAGCGGTCTGTATGACGTTTTCTTCTAGCCGGCGCTCCCTGATGAATCTGCCCGCATGCTTACTCTGCGAGCCCCAACACAACCTATCCAGCCCAGCAAAATTGGGCGGAAATTAAAGGGAATACCGGTGTGGGGGATGTTTCAAGTGTACTGCATGGCTCCGCCTACCTGCAGCCACAACGACGGCGGCGCCGCGTGAGCCTGACCACACCCGGGCCGGCCCTCCTTGGTCACGCCCTCCGCGGTCAAGCCCTCCGCAGCACCGCGGCGACCACCTTGTGGATCTCGGGGCTCAGCGCCACGCCTTGTTTCTCTGCAACCAGGAGCTGCCGGGCGGCGTCGGCGTCCAGTCCGGCGAAGACCTGCTGCCCGGTGATGCCGTGGTCGGGGCGATTCACCACGGTAACGGTGTCGCCCGCCTGAACCTGTCCTTTCGTGATCACGCGCAGGTACGTGCCGACCCGGTTCTCCTCGGCGAACCGCTTCACCCACCGCGGTTCCTTGAGGAAGCGGGCAAAGTTCACACACGGGGTGCGCGGCGCTGTGACCTCGAGGACGACGTCGTTCCCCACCTGCCAGCGTTCGCCGATGACCGCGCGGCTGGCGTCGATTCCGTCGACCCTCAGGTTTTCCCCGAACTTGCCCGGGCTCATATCCCGGCCCAGTTCGGCGTCCCAAAAGTCGGCGTCCTGCTGCGAGTAGGCGTAGATCGCCTTGGATTCACCGCCGTGATGTTTCCGGCTGGCCTGCACATCACCCGTGAGCCCGAGCTTGTGGACATTCACGGGCCCGTCCACCGCTCGCTTGTCAATGGCGGTGACGCCGGTGGCATCTTGAGTGGGCAGCAGCGCGTGAACACGGCACACAGCGAGCAGAATACCTGTTGTCATAGCGTCCATCCTAGGGATTGTCGGGGTTCAAAGCGGTAGCCCATGCCGTTTTCGGTGCCAAGCAACGCACTAGGGGGTGGTTCCAGGCGCTGCCACAGCCAGGGACAAGGAGGGATAGGTCGTTTTTTTCGGTGCATGCAATGCCTGCAATGCATGCAATGCATGCACTATTTGGGAAGGCACCTGCTACCTGGCTACTAGCTCCTGGCGCCGGAGTCGCGCCGACGGAGGCCTTCCGGCCGAACAAGGCCGCCGCGTGTACCTCGAAGTGAGTGCGAATGTCGGCGAGACCCGGTCCCACCGGTGCGCGGCCTAGCGTGCTGAGTGAGGTCGAGCCCATGGCGGTGCTCTGTCGGGATTCGTGCAGGCGAATACAGGAGTTTCGGGGCTTTCGGGAGCTCCGGGACAGGCGGGAGAGACGGGGCAGCCAGGACTTCCAGGCGCTGCGAGGCGCTGCGGGGCTCTGCTAGGCCGAGAAGCCGCCGTCGGCCTTGATCAATTGGCCATTGACCCACCGGCCGTCCTGCGACAAGAGGAACGCGACCACACCGGCCACGTCGGCTGGCGTGCCCAGGCGGCCGGTTGGTTGCTGCTGGGTGAGGGCCTGCCGCACCTCGTCGGTCATCCAGCCGGTGTCGACCGGACCAGGGTTGAGGGCATTGGAACTTACTCTCCGGTCGCCGAGCTCACGGGCTGCAGCCAGAACAATCCGGTCGAGCGCACCTTTCGATGCACCATAGGGCAGGTTATTGACCGTGTGGTCGCTGGTAAGCGCGACAATTGCGCCACCGTTGTCATTGCATTGCAGAGCAAAGGCGTTGATGAGCTGCCAGGAGGCGCGGACGTTGACTGCGAAGTGCCGCTCGAAGCTCTTCACCGACGTGGTGAGCAGTCCTGAATCGACGCCCTCGGTGTGCGACAGGACGAGCCCGCTCAGGGTGCCCAGTTCCATTCGCGCGGCGGCAACCAGTTCCCCCGGCGTTTTCGGGTCCTCAAGGTCACCGGGCAGTCCGATGACCCGAGACCCGATGGCTTCCAGCTCGGGAATCAACTCCCGCAGTTCGGCTGCCGGGTTTGTGGTGCCGTTCACGCGCTGGTCGTAGGGGTGCCAGTAGCTCAGGGCCAGATCCCAGCCGTCAACGGCGAGCCGCCGGGCGATACCGGCACCCAGCCCAACTGAGCGCCCGACGCCGGTGACGAGTGCGGATTTCCGTGTCATAAGTTGTCGCCTTTCCTGCGCATCGGTTTTCAGTCTAGGCGGCTCCCCCTGCCGGGTGCGGAGCTGACCTCTCTCACGGTGAAGACGGTAGGTTGGAGATCACAACACTGTCTGCCGAAAGGTCACCACACATGACTGTCACAGCAATCGTCAATGCCCACGTTGTTCCGATCGAAGGCACCCCCTTCGACGGTTCGGTGGTCATGAAGGACGGCAAGATCACTGCACTGGGCGCCGATATCGCTGTCCCCGAGGGCGCCGAAATTCACGACGCCGACGGTCAGTGGCTGCTTCCGGGCTTGATCGACGCCCACGTCCACCTGGGCACCCATGAGGAAGGCGAAGGCTGGGCCGGGGACGACACCAACGAGATGACCGATCCCGTCACCGCTGGCGTCCGAGCGATCGACGCCGTCAACCCCTACGACCCCGGGTTCGACGACGCCCTGGCCGGCGGTATCACCGCCGTGAACGTGAACCCCGGCTCGGGCAACCCCATCGGTGGTCTCGCCGTCGCGATCCACACCCACGGCCGCTACATCGAGGAAATGGTGCTCCGCTCCCCCAGCGGCCTGAAGTCGGCCCTCGGGGAGAACCCCAAGCGCGTCTACGGCGACAAGAAGCAGACCCCCTCCACCCGGCTGGGCACCGCCATGGTGATCCGCAAAGCCTTCATGGACGCGCAAAACTACATGGGCAAAGCCGACGAGAACGCCCGCGACCCCAAACTCGAGGCGCTCGCCATGGTGCTGCGACGGGAAATTCCGTGGCGCCAGCACGCGCACCGCGCGGACGACATTGCCACCGCCATCCGGTTGGCTGATGAGTTCGGCTACGAACTGGTCCTCGACCACGGCACCGAGGCGCATCTGCTGGCCGATGTCCTGGCCGAGCGCGGCATCCCCGTACTGATCGGGCCGCTGTTCACCACCAAGTCCAAAGTGGAACTGCGTGGGCGTTCCATCGCCAACCCCGGCAAGCTCGCCGCGGCTGGAGTGGAAATCTCAATCATTACCGACCACCCGGTGATTCCGATCAACTTCCTCATCCATCAGGCAACCTTCGCCATCAAGGAAGGCCTCGACCGCGAGACTGCTCTGCGCTCGATCACCATCAACCCGGCGAAGGTCCTGGGCCTGGCCGACCGGATGGGCTCCCTTGAGGTGGGCAAGGATGCCGACGTCGTTCTCTGGAGCGGCGATCCGTTGGACGTCATGCAGCGTGCCTTGACCGTATGGATCGGCGGGCGTGCGGTGTACACGTACGACGCCGACACCCGCGCCGGCGTCGTTGTCCCCCGCGGCTAGCATGGCCCGCACCCCGCAAGTAGTTCCTCCGCCGCTGCCCTGGACCCTGAAACTGGGCCTGGTGGTGTGGCTGGTGGTGGGAGCCCTGTTCCTGGTGGCGGCCAGCTCGTTCCTCGGGTCCGCGCAACTCCAGGAACAGGACCGCGCAGGCCTGGTGGGGCTCGGCGTCGTCCTGGGGGTGCTGGCGTTGGTGCAGTTCTTCCTCGTGTTCCTGCTGCGGCGCGGCAGGCGCAGCGCCCGGGAGCTGCTGACCACGATCGGGATCATTGTCGGGTTGCCGGTGTTGCTACGCGGAACGCCGGGGCTCTCAGTGGTGTCGGTGGTGATGCTGCTGGCAATCGTTCCGTTGTGGCTGCCGCCCAGCAGTGCGTGGCTGCAGACGATCGACTCGAAACCGGAGAACAAGTATCGACGGCTCATCCGCAGGACGCTGAGTCCCTTCAAACGGTCTTAGACCTCTCGGACACAGAAAACGCGCCCGCAGTTTGGACTGCGGGCGCGTTTTCGTTCAAGACGTCTGTTTTCGTTTAAGACCTCTAGAGGGCGGTGAAGGCCTGTTCCAGATCGGCAATCAGGTCCGCAACATCCTCAATCCCGACGGACAGCCGGATCAGATTCTCCGGGACGGCCAGCTCTGTGCCGGCCACTGACGCGTGGGTCATCGCGGACGGGTAGTTCATCAGCGATTCGATCCCACCCAATGATTCAGCAAGCGTGAACACGTGGGTGGACTCGGCCACCTTCCGTGCGGCCGCCTCGCCGCCCTTGAACGACACCGAAATCATGCCGCCGAAATCCTTCATCTGGGCTGCGGCGAGATCATGGCCGGGGTGTTCGGGCAGGCCCGGGTAGAAGACCTGTTCCACCTCGGGGCGCCCCTGCAGCCATTCGGCAATGGCCCGGGCGTTGGAGCTGTGCCGGTCCATCCTGACGCCGAGGGTCTTGAGCCCGCGTGTGGTCAGCCACGCTTCCATTGGCGCCGAGACAGCACCGACGGCGAACTGGATGAAGCCCACCTTCTCGGCAATCTCTTCATTGCTGGTGATCACGGCGCCACCGCTGGCGTCGGAGTGCCCACCAATGTACTTGGTGGTGGAGTGGACGACGACGTCGGCCCCGAACGAGAGCGGCTGCTGCAGGTACGGTGTCGCGAAGGTGTTGTCGACCACGAGGATGGCACCGGCGTCGTGAGCGATCTTTGCCACGGCAGCAATGTCGGTCACCTTCATCATCGGGTTGGACGGCGTCTCGACCCACACCATGCGGGTGTTGTCTCCGACGGCGGCGCGGACGGCGTCGAGATCCGCCATGTCCACCGCTGCGTTGCTGATGCCCCACGGTGCCAGGACCCTATCGATCAAGCGGTAGGTGCCGCCGTAGACGTCGTTGCCCATCACAATCCGGTCCCCCGGTGCCAGCAGCGCCCGGATCAGGGAATCCTCGGCGGCCAGCCCCGACGAGAAGCTGAACCCGTGGGTTGCCCCCTCGAGTGCGGCGAGCTGGGTCTGCAGCGAATCACGGGTCGGGTTGGTGCCCCGGCCGTACTCGTAGCCGTTGCGAAGCTGCCCGATGCCGTCCTGCGCAAAGGTGGTGGTCTGGTACAGCGGGGGGATGACTGCACCCGTGGTGGGATCCGGTGTCTGGCCGGCGTGGATGGCCCGGGTGTTGAAGCCCTGATTCTCAGCGTGCGTCATGGTGCTCCTTAGTATGGAAGTCAGATACTCATATAGGTCAGCAAATCGTGGCGCGTCAGAATTCCCACCGGTGAGCCGACGAACGTCACCATCAGGGTGTCGCTGTCCACCAGACGCTCCCGTGCGGTGGCAACTGACTCCAGCGAACCGATCAGTTGCAGCTTGTCATTCATGTGCAGTGAAATTTTGTCGGTGAGCTTGGCTTCGCCGTGGAAAAGTTTGTCGGTGAGCAGGCGTTCGTCCACCGAGCCCAGCACTTCGCCCATCTTGACCGGGGGCTCCTGCGACAGGACCGGGATGTTGGAGACGCCGTACTCGGTCATGATGTGGATGACGTCGCGCACGGTTTCGGTGGGGTGCGTGTGCACCAGATCCGGCATGTTGCCGGTCTTCGAACGTAGGATCTCGCCCACGGTGGCTTCGTCGCCGCTCTCCATAAAGCCGTACGACTTCATCCAGTCGTCACTGAAGATCTTGCCCAGGTAGCCGCGGCCACCGTCGGGCAGGAGGACGACGACGACGTCGTCGGCCGTCAGGTTCTTGGCCACCCGGAGTGCGGCGACCACTGCCATGCCGCAGGAACCGCCCACCAGCAGTCCCTCCTCGCGGGCGAGGCGGCGGGTCATGGCGAAGCTCTCGGCGTCGGTGACGGCCAGGATTTCGTCGGCCACCGTGGGGTCATAGGCGTCCGGCCACATGTCCTCGCCGACGCCTTCGACGAAGTAGGGACGCCCGGTGCCGCCGGAGTAGATGGAACCCTCGGGGTCGGCGCCGATGACCCGGACGGGGCCGGTCGGGCGGTCAGCGCTCATGTCCTTGAGGTAACGCCCGGTGCCGCTGATCGTGCCGCCGGTGCCCACGCCGGTGACGAAGTGGGTGATTTTGCCGTCGGTGTCGTTCCAGATTTCGGGTCCGGTGGACTCGTAGTGACTCAAGGGCCCGTTGGGGTTGGAGAACTGATCCGGCTTGAACGCGCCAGGGATCTCGCGGGTGAGCCGGTCGGAGACACCGTAGTAGGACTGCGGGCTATCCGGTGCGACGGCGGTGGGAGTGACCACCACCTCGGCGCCATACGCGGCCAGGACGTTGCGCTTGTCTTCCCCCACCTTGTCGGGCACCACGAAGACGCAGCGGTAACCGCGCTGCTGGGCAACGAGGGCCAGCCCGACGCCGGTGTTGCCGGACGTCGGTTCGACAATGGTGCCACCGGGCTTGAGCTTGCCCTCGGCTTCGGCGGCGTCGATGATCTTCACTGCGATGCGGTCTTTGACGGAGCCGCCGGGGTTCAGGTATTCCACCTTCGCCAGGACGGTTGCGGCAATTCCTTCGGTCACACTGTTCAGTTTGACCAGCGGGGTGTTGCCGATCAGGTCCACTACGGAGTTCGCATACTTCATACCTACAAAGTTACCGCGAAGTGCCCTGGTTCCCGGACGACGCGGACCCGCCGGACCCTTCAACTCATCGGATCACTGTCGGCCCGGCGTGACACCATTGACCCATGACCGTTTCCGCTGCCCAGGGCCCCGCCCCGGAGTCGGGCACGGGGCTTGAGTCGGTGCCTGTACTGGATTCGGGCCGTGTGCCGGACTCCGGGCCTGTGCTGACCTCAAGCGCAGCCCGCTCAACGGTGTGGGAGCCGGACGGGCCATATAACCTGGCGGGAACCATCGGGTCGCTGCAGTGCGGCGCGTTCGATCCGGCGTTCCTCAAGGACCAGGGTGCCGCCTGGTTAGCGTTCAGGAACGACGACGGCGCCGCCACCCTCCGGCTGGAACAACGCGGAAGCCTCCGCTCGGCGCGCATCCACGCGACGGCGTGGGGCCCGGGGGCAGCCGCGGCCCTGCAATCGGTGCCCGCCCTGCTCGGCGCCGACGACGACTGGAGCCACTTCGACAGCCCCGGCTACCAGGCGACCCTCCCCGAGATCGCCCGCAAGGGGCGCTACCTCAACCCCGGGTTGCGGCTACCTTCGACCGGACGGATGCTGGACGCCGTCGTGCGCGTCATCCTTGAACAGAAGGTGACCGGAATCGAGGCCAAGCGGGCGTGGCGCTGGCTGCTGACCCGGCACGGCGATGCGGCTCCGCAGGCGCCCGGAGCTCCGAACGGATTGCGACTACCGCCCACCCCCGCCCAGTGGCGGCGCGTGCCGTCCTGGGATTGGCATCGTGCGGGTGTCGATGCGCACCGATCGGACACCATCATGAAGGCCGTGGCGATGGCCTCTGGGTTGGAGCGGCTGGCCGGTGTCCGGTCATCGGCCGACGTCACAGCGGCCCTGCGTTCGGTACCGGGGATCGGCGTGTGGACTGCAGCGGAAGTTCTGCAGCGCACGCACGGCTGCCCTGATTCAATTTCGGTCGGTGACTACCACCTGGCCGCCTATGTGGGCGCCGCACTGACTGGGCAGCGGACCGACGACGCCGGGATGCTGCAGCTCCTGAAGCCGTGGGCCGGCGATCGGCAACGGGTGGTCCGGATGCTGTATGCGAGTGGGTTCCGTAAGCCCACTTACGGTCCTCGGCTCGCGCCCGAGGATCACCGCCACCGTTAGGCTTAACCCATGAGTGAACCACTAGATGTGACGGCCGTGTTTATCCCCAACCCCGGCGAGGTCTTCCGGGTGAAGCTAGCCCTCGACATAGCCATTGAGCAGGTCGTCAACGAGCCTGGATGCATCAGGTACGAGATCACTGATGTTGCTGAGGACCGCATTGTCCTGACCGAACGGTGGGAGTCCGAGGAACTGATGGACAAGCACCTGCGGGGTCCGGCGGTGCAGGACCTGGGCGAGTCTCTCAGTGCCCTGTTGGCCGAGCCGGTCCAGATCACCAAAAGCGTCTGACCACCACAGCGACTGACGCACCAACAGCGCCTGGCACGCGAAAACCCCGGATCCTTCATGGGATCCGGGGTTTTCGTTTGGTCTAGCTGCAGCTGAGTCCGAAGACTAGCTGGTCTTCTGGTCGTCCTGAACTGGAGCGTCAGCTGCTGGTGCCTCTGCAGCGGCTCCGGCCTGTGCCGCTGCCTGCTGCTGGGCTACCTGCTCGTGGACCTCTTTCATGTCCAGGCCCTTCACCGCGTCAACCAGTTCACCGAACTGGGTGGCGTTCATCGCGCCGGGCTGCGAGAACACCAGCACCTTTTCGCGGAAAGCCATCAGCGTGGGGATCGAGGTGATCCCGGCCGCGGCGGCGAGGGACTGCTCGGCCTCGGTGTCCACCTTCGCGAAGGTGATGTCATCGTGCTTCTGCGAAACGGCGTCGTACACGGGAGCGAACTGCTTGCACGGGCCACACCATTCAGCCCAGAAATCGACGAACACAATGTCGTTCGTTTCGATGGTCTCGGGGAAAGTTGCCTCGGTTACTTCAATAGTTGCCATGCTTTAACGCTAACGAGTTTACTCGCCGATGTCTCCCCGTGTTCGCTCTCGATGAAGATTACCCGGCGATTCGCCGGATTAATCCTCGAAAAGTGCACGCTGCAGCACGTTGTCTGGGCCTGCCGATCGCCCGCTCTCCCCAGCAAATGGGCAAAAAAGTAGCCCGTCCAGATCTTGGCGGAGATCTAAACGGGCTACTTCACCGGACTACCGGCGATGTGGCAGATACTGGATTCGAACCAGTGAAGGCGATGCCAGCTGATTTACAGTCAGCCCCCTTTGGCCGCTCGGGTAATCTGCCATACGTCCTCATAAAATGAGGTTTACCCACGGTAACCGCGGGCAAGACAACTTTACAGAAAATCGGGGCAAGAATCGAATCGTCCCCGGACAGACGCGATTGGGCCTACAGTCCGGCGTTCACGCGACGCTCGATCTGGGCATAGAACGCGTCCGCCTGATCGTCAGTAACTGAGCCGAGGGCGACGGCGTGATCCAGTTCGGACCGCACCCCCGCCAACCGCTCCGAGCTGGCCGAAACAGGATACGAAACCTGGACCGACGACGACATATTGGCTGCCGCCGCCGGCATCGCGGAGAGGCCGGTGATGGACACCGCCGACGACGCGGCCAGGAAGGTCCCGGCCACGGCATGTCGAACTCGAACTTGGTACCGGACACGCGGCTTGCTGCTCATAGCTTCTTTCCCTCCGGGGTGGTCATTGGAACCAACACTTTCACCGGCTGGTGTGAGCCGACACTGGGCTTCCTGTAGATCAGCTGGGAGCCATTTGCAGCAGCCCAGTGGCGCATAACCGATTAGGCTTGGACCAGATCCTTCTCACTACCCCCTAGGAGACATTGTGGCGAGCGAATCCACTTTCGATGTAGTTAGCAAAGTAGACAAGCAGGAAGTTGCCAACGCCCTGCACCAGGCGCAGAAGGAAATCGTCCAGCGCTACGATTTCAAGGGCATCGGCGCCGAGGTGGACTTCAGCGGTGAAATGATCCTGATGAAAGCCAACTCCGAAGAGCGTGTCCTGGCTGTCCTCGACGTCCTCCAGTCCAAGATGATCAAGCGAGGCATTTCGCTGAAATCACTGGACACCGGTGAGCCTTACGCTTCCGGCAAGGAGTTCCGCCTGGAAACCACCATCAAAGAGGGCATCGCCCAGGATGTGGCGAAGAAGATCAATAAGCTGATCCGCGATGAGGCGCCAAAGGGCGTCAAGTCCACCATCCAGGGCGACGAGCTGCGGGTCAGCTCCAAGTCCCGCGACGACCTACAAGCCACCATGGCTCTGCTGAAGAACTTCGACGAGGCTGACCTGCAGTTTGTGAACATGCGCTAAGGCACCAGCTGGCCATTGAGGTGGCGCTCCCGTACCCGGGAGCGCCACCTTTTTTGTGCTCTTTCCGATCCCCCTCTTCGGTTCGCTGTGGAAGTAACTTTGGTCAAACCTTTGACATTTGTTACCTGTGTCACTCAAACTTTGAAAACAAAAGTTGTCTGGCAGGCTACAAGGCGGCGAATCGTCGTCGACCTTTCGAGAGAAGATCGCACTCCATGACCGAAAATCAAGACTTGACTCACGACGACGTCGCAGCCGCAGCGGCTCACGTCGTCGCAGCATTCTCGCGGACCGACACCGCAACGTATTTTGCATCCTTCAGCCCCGATGCGACCTTCGTCTTCCACACTGAGAACCGAAGGCTCGAGCGGCGGTCCGAATACGAGGCCCTCTGGCAGTCATGGCTTGCCGAGGGCTGGCAGGTCACTGAGTGCCTCAGCAGTAACCCGTCCATCCAACTGCTGGGCGACACCGCGGTGTTCTGCCACGACGTCACGACCACCTTCAACACCGGAGAGACCACGGTCGAACGCGAGACGATCGTCTTCCACCGGTCCGACGACGGGTCCATCCTCGCCGTCCACGAACACTTATCCCCTCTTCCCAACTCCCCCGAAGCCAGGTAACCACCATGAGCACACAGAGCACCGGACGTACCGGCTCAGCATTTTCCCGGCTATCCAATCATCTTGAGAAGAATTCGGAGGGCTTCGGCCCCATTCGAGGCACCCTCGGCGCCGGCCGTATGGGCATGATCTGGCTGGCCGCCAACCTGGTGGTCACCACCCTGCTCACCGGGACACTGTTTGTTCCCGGAGTGAGCTGGCCCCTCGCCGTCGGGCTGATCATTCTTGGTACAGCCATTGGTGGCGCCGTTCTGGTGTTGGTGGGCAACATGGGTACCCGCACCGGGCTGCCGACGATGTCGCTGACGAAGGGGTCCTTCGGGCTCCGCGGCTCCTTCCTCCCCGTCGCCGCGAACGTGATCATCCTGATGGGCTGGAGCTGGGTTCAGGCCATGCTGGCCGGAGTGACGGTCAATTTCCTGGTGGAGCAAGCCACCGGCTTCTCCAACCCCATTCTGTTCTCGGTGCTGTGTCAGCTGTTGGTGGTGTGCCTGGCGATCTTCGGTCACGCCGGCATCGCCCGGGTGGAGCCATGGCTTGCCCTGGTCATCCTCGCCTTCATGGCGTACATCTTCGTTACGGCGTTCACCACCTTCGCCCCCTCGGAGTTCATTGACCTGCCAGCCGATCCGGAACTCGGCTGGTCCGGGGTGGTGGTACTCGACGTCGTCATCGCCACCGCAATCTCCTGGACCGTCCTGTCGGCTGAGTTCAACCGCCTGGCGAAGTCCCAGGCCGCAGGCATGATCGGTTCGGGTATCGGCTACCTGCTGTCGACGGTGCTCGCTATGGTGCTGGGCGCCACCACCGTGGCTTATCTAGTGCTCGACGGCGGCGAGGCCGTGGCGTTCGACCCCACCGCCATTGTTGCCGCCTTTGGAACACCGCTGGCCGTGGTCATCTTCCTGTCAGTGATGGCCACCAACACAATGGTGGTTTACGGCATGGTGTCCTCGGTGGTGAATATGGTGCCGTCCAGCAAGGTCAAATTCCTTCCTACGGCGCTCGTGCTGGGCGCGATCTCGATTGTTGGGTCCACCTGGTTGGCTTTGCTGGATCAGTTCACCTCTTTCCTGGTCCTCATCGGGTCGCTGTTCATCCCGGTGTTCGCTGTGATGCTGGTGGATTACTACATTGTTCGCAAGCGCCACTACAACAAGGACATCCTGCGTGGCACCGGCGGAGACTACTGGTACTTCAAGGGCGTCAATATTGCCGCGGTGGCCGTCTGGATCATTGGCGCTACTGCGTCCTTGATACTGACCTATTCATTGCCAAGCCCGATCGGCGCGACCATTCCCACCTTCATCCTTTCGGCCGGGCTGTACCTGGGGTGGGCCATCGCGGCCAAGCGGATCGTGTCCGGGACGCCCCAGCATTCGCACCTGAGCGACTCCGAGTCGCCAGCGAACGCGGATTCCGGACGCCGTGCGGCTCGTTGATCTTTCGCATCCCATTGTCAGTGGGATGCAGGTCTTTCCCGGTGACCCGGAGGTGACGATCACGGTTGCGGCCGAGATCGCCGCCGACGGGTTCCAGGTAGCCGAGGTGCATGCGGGCACCCACACCGGAACCCATCTGGACGCACCGTTGCACACGGTGCAGGGTGGCTCGTCGGTGGATCAGATCGACCTCAGCCGGCTGGTCGGCGTGGCCCGCATTGTTCGGCTTCCGGTGGTCGATGCAGGTCACGTGTTTATCTGGTCCGACGTCGAGGCACAGCTTTCCGATCTGGACTCCGTAGCGATGGTGCTGTTCCACACCGGCTGGTCGCAGCACTTCGGCACCGAGCTGTACCTGCGGCATCCAGCGTTCGACGCCGACATTGCGCTTGGTTTGTTGGATCGCGGTATTTCGGTGGTCGGCGTCGATACCCTCAACCCGGATCTCACCGACCTGTCCGGGGCTGAAGTGGATCTCCCCTTTCACCGGGCATTGCTGGGCGCCGAGGGTGTCATCGTTGAGAACCTGACCAATCTTGCGTCAGTCGATTTTGCTGACCCGTGGGTCTCGGTGCTGCCGTTGCCGTTCGCCGGAATGGACGGTTCGCCGGTCCGTGCAGTGGCGATGGAGGTCGCCGTCGGGTAAGCGCTGCTCTCCTCCCTGCAGTCAATTCACGGTTCGGAGGGTGCTCAGCGGGCGTTCCGGGGTCTGATTTCCGGTGCTGATTTTTGGTGCTGAAAATAGTTGAAATAGATTTTCTGTTGACCCTGAATCGGCCCCTGTTTTGTCAGTGCTCGATGATGGAATGGAGGTATGAAAAGCAGTAAAGCTTCTTCTGCCGGATCGGGATTCTTCCCCGAGCCGGGCCCGGATTCTGGCTCCGATTCGGCCGCTGATTCGGCTTCTGATAACGGGTCCGCGAACAGGTCCGCGGATGCTTCAGCGGGGGCGTCCGCGGGGGCGTCAGCGGGGGCTTCCGACGATCATCGTCCGGGTGGTCCACTCGGTGCCGACGCTGTGTGGACGGCCCCAGTGGTAGACGCACCCGATACCTTTGCTGATGCTGATGCTGATGCTGGATCTGTTTCTGATGGCCGGGTGCGTTCTGGTGACGGGCCACCGGCGTTGGCCGGGAAGGTGGTCCTGGCCGCGGTCGCCGGCCTGGATTCAGGCCAGACGCTGGCCGTGTTGCAGGACCTTGGCCGGCTGCGGTCCTGGGTAGATGCGCAGGAAGCGAAGGCGGTCACCCATCTTCATGACCTCACCGCCGAGTCGCACTCCTGGGTGGGTGACCCGGGGCATGCCCGTACCCTGAGCGCGTCGGAGATCGGTGCGGCCCTGCGCCTGCCGGAGCGCACGGCTGGTTCCCTGCTTGACCATAGTGAGCTGCTGGTCCGCGATTACCGGGCCACCCTGACCGCGTTGGAGGATGGCAGGTTATCGCGCCGTCACGCGTGGGCGGTGGTCGGGGAAGCGATCGGTATCCCGGATACCGTTCCCGCCGTGATGGCCGCATTCGAGGCCCAGCTCATCGGTCTGGCCTGCAAGACCACGGTGGCGAAGTTTTACCGCCAGGCCCAACGGTTACGCGACATCTTCCACCCAGAATCGATCACTCTCCGGCACCGGAAGGCTCTCCAGGACCGTCGCGTGTATCTGGACCCGGCGCAGGACGGGATGGCCTGGCTCGCAGCCTTCCTGCCTACCGAACAGGCCGCCGGGATTTTCCACCGCGTCGACACCGCAGCCCGTAACCTGCAAGGCCCCGACGAGGCCAGGACCCTCACCCAACTCAGGGCCGATGTTCTGGTGGATGTCCTCACCAGCGCCGGACCCACCGGACACATGAGTGACGCACCCGACCCAGCTGGCCCAGCTGGCCCAGCTGGCCCAGCTGGCCCTGCTGCTGCCGCTGGGACCGAACCTGGTACTGCCGCTGGGGCCGGCCCGGGTGCTGACCGGAGCTGGCCGGGAACAGCTAGTCAGCCGCGGGAGGCCGGCACGTATTGGGGTGTGCAGGCGAAGGTGTTCGTCACCGTTCCGGTGATGACTCTCCTCGGCGGGGATGCCCCGGGTGAATTGGAAGGCTATGGGCCGATTGATCCGGAGACGGCACGGCAGCTCGCCGGGCACGCACCATCGTTCACCAGGATCCTCACGCACCCCTTCACCGGGGCCAGGCTGGGCGCTGATGCGACCACGTACCGGGTCCCGCAGGACCTGAAGGATGCGGTCCGGGTTAGGGATGGGACGTGTCGGCATCCGGGATGTAACCGGTTGGCGGTGTTCTGCGAACTCGACCACACCACCCCCTGGTCCCAAGGAGGGACGACCAGCTACGGGAATCTGGCGGCCCTGTGTAAACGCCACCACATGTTCAAAACCGAAGGCTACTGGCACTACCAACAACCCGACCCCGGGACCATCATCGCGATCTCACCACTCGGCGAAACCTACCTCACCACCGCCGACCCACCACCAGCACCACCAGCCGACATGCCCCCGCCCTTTTAATCTTCCGGGCTGTGGCGGGTAATACGGCGCCGTGGGATGATCGGCCATGACAATCAGTCACTGCTATTTGTTCGCCCTCACGGATGGCGGTGGGACTGTACCTCCTGAGCTCGGGGTCGCACGTCGGCTCGTTGCTCGCGGTCACCGGGTAACGGTGCTAGCCGATGAATCGATGACCGCTCAGGTACAGGCCACGGGTGCGACGTTGAAAACCTGGACCCGGGCCGCGCCGGACGAATTCCGTGACTGGGAGCTGAAGAATCCGCTAACGCTCGCACGCACGATGGCCGATCTCATGTTCACAGGTCCTGCGCCAAGCCAGGCAACCGATACCGCCGCAGAGGTAGACACGACTCGCCCCGATCTCGTTCTCACCTCCTTTCCCGCCCTCGGCGCGATGATCGCGGCGGAGGCTCGGGGTGTGCCCTTCGACGTACTTATCCCGAATGCCTACCCGCTTCCCGCGCCGGGGATGCCGCCGTTCGGCGGCGGTCTGGCTCCCGCACACGGCCCACTGGGTCGCCTCCGGGACCGGATTGCGAACGCGGGAAGCACACTGCTCTTCGACCGCTACGCGCTGAAAGCAATCAATTCGGTTCGAGCGACAGCCGGCCTTGAGCCAGTCGCACACGTCTGGGACCAACTGCATCACGCCCGGCGACAGCTAGTGCTCACTTCGCAGGCTTTTGATTTCCCTGCCGACCTGCCAGCCAACGCGTGCTACGTCGGCCCTATCCTCGACGACCCGGCTTGGGCTGTCGACCAACCCTGGACTCCTCCAGAGGGGGGAGCTCCCCTGGTGCTGGTCGCCCTGTCTTCTACCTTCCAGAACCAGATCGACTGCATGCAGAGAATCGTTGACGCTCTCGCCACGCTCCCAGTGCGCGGACTAGTCACTACCGGACCGACAATTCGCCCTAGTGCCCTGCGCACGGCGACGAACGTGATAGTTGTGAACTCAGCGCCCCACACCGCGATCTTGCGCGACGCCTCACTAGTCATCACTCATGGCGGCCATGGAACAGTGATCAAAACCCTGTCCGCCGGACTGCCGATGGTGATCCTCCATCACGGCCGCGATCAGGCGGATAACTCTCGCCGTGTGACTGACAGGGGTGCGGGAATCGCGGTATCGCGCCGGGCGCCAGTAGAGCGGATCGCGCGGGCAGTGGCAGAGATTCTCGCATCACCTGTGTACCGCGAGTCGGCGGAACGACTCGGGCATGCTGTGGTCGCCGAGGCGTCGAACAACGGGCTACTTGACGCGCTCGAGAGGATATGACCCGCGTTGCTTTAGCGGGACGAATCGTGGGAGTGCGGCCCCAGCTCCCAGCTGTCATTCGGCGTTCTTAACAGCTTCCAGGCGAGGAACGCCATCCCAAGCGTCGTGAGGTTCCAGGCGAGAAGATCAACCCACCGAATGTCGGTGATAACAGCAAAGAGGTGGAGCGGTTGGGAGATAATCAGCAGGAGCGCGACAATTCGGGGCATCAGCCGGGCTCGGAAACACAGGATACCCAGCAGGACGACTCCGACTATGTGCCCGATGATGAAGACCGTCAGCAGCAAGTCCTGACTCGGAAGACTCAGCAATTCATCACTGAGCGCACTGACTTGCTCTGGCGTCAGCCCAATTTTGGTGGCCGCCAGCAGCGCGGCATCCATCCCCGTCAAAACACTCAGTGCAAGATACCCGGGAATGAGAAATACGCCGGTTGCAAGCGAGAGGCCTGGGCGGTGTCTCCTCGTCAGTTGCAGAGCTGCCCACGCTCCAGGCAGGAGAGTGAACAACGCAACGACCCCCAACCAGAGAACGGTTTGCTGCACAGCCTGGTTCACGGCGATGGTTTCGCCCACCGGAGCTCCAGGCAGAAGGAACCGAATAAATGACACTGCGATGGGGCCGAGAGGCAAGAGAATAGCCGCAAGCATTCGGTCGAAGGTGCGATAGTCGCGAACCCTTCGCACCTTCGGCTTCCGGGTGGTCACGGAGGTTGCTTGTGGAAGGGCAGCCTGGTGGGATTCGGGGGACATGATGGGATCTTTCCGATGGGATGAAGCCTGCAGTGCGGGCGGGCAACTGATGATTGCCTACTCCCAGCATCGTTGGGTCATGCAACGGGCGGATGAGGACCAGCCCCCCCCTATCCCGATTTCGGGCAGGAACTTCTGCCCGGTCGCCCTGGGGGCACACACCCTACCCACCCCGACTTCAGGAGTGCATAATCAGACCATGGCAAGCTCCCGTCAGCATCCAGACGTCATCAGGGTGCTGCTCGCGGATGATCATCCCGTGGTGCGTCATGGTCTTAACGCACTCCTCAGCACCTTCCGTGGCATGGAGGTTGTTGGTCAGGTGGGGTCCGGGCGTGAGGCCGTGCGGGAAGCAGCGTTACTGACCCCCGACGTCGTCGTAATGGACCTGCGCATGCCCGATTTGGGCGGCATTCAAGCCGCGGAGCAAATCCTGCGTCACAATCCGAGCGTCGGGATTCTCATTCTGACCATGTTCGACGACGACGAAATGGTGGTGGATGCCATCCAGGCCGGAGTTCGCGGCTACCTGGTGAAGGGAGCCGAACAAGAGGAGATCGAGCGAGCCATCCGAGCGGTTGCCGCCGGAGAGGCAATATTCAGCAGCGCCGTAGTGGCAGGAGCGCTGGGCCGCCGTGCGTCGCCGTCGGCCGCTATCCCCTTGCAGCAGATCACCCTCCGTGAGCGTGAAGTGCTAGATCTCATCGCAGCGGGCATCGGCAATGAGGACATCTCCCGCCGTCTGCAGCTCGCTCCCAAGACCGTGGGAAATCACGTTTCATCGATCTTTCACAAACTCGGAGTGGCGACTCGGAGCCAGGCGATCGTCCTCGCTCGAGAGGCCGGGTTGGGCCGTAGTGTCTGAGCTTTCGGTGGTTCACGATTCGGTCCTCCCAATACCGGGTGAACCGCATGGTCGGCGAGCGGTCACCGCAATCGCTGGTATTGGTGCCTTGATGGTCGTCTTCGTCGTGATTGCGGCAATAGGTTCTGGCACAGGTTCAGACCTTCTGGTCGAGAGCTACACCTTGACCAACACCACGATCGGCATCAGTTTGCTCGGATCGGGAAGCCTCATCGGATGGTTCCGTCCCTCGAACGCCGTTGGTTGGCTTTTCCTTGCCTGTGGGAGCGGCCACCTGCTGAGCGCAACCGTTGCGGTCTTGCTACTACTCGGCACAGCTGCCGGGTGGCCAACACTCTTGACCCGGACCCTGACAACGCTGTTCCACGCTGGCTGGATCATCGGGATCCCCGGCCTGTTCCTCCTGGCTCTGTTACTTTTTCCGACCGGACAGCTCCTTTCTCGCCGGTGGATGCCGGTGGCAGCGGCGATCATAGCCACCACCGGGTACAACGTCACCGCTGCTGCGTTGTCCTCCGAGTCCCTGCTGGGGAGCTCAGCAACGGTATCGGTGCTTTCTTCTGGCTATCGCGCCCCCGAGCCGGTGGAACTTGCACTGAATTTCGTGAGCGCAGCATTGTTCGCCCTGGTCACGGTCTCACTCGTTGTGCGCTACAGAAGGGGTGGCGAAGAAGCCAGGCGCCAGTTGCTCTGGCTTATCCTCGCCGTTGTCGCCGTCGGTCTACTCAATTCCCAACGATGGATCACTGGCGACGGGCCCATATTGCTCCTCCTCAGTATCGGCCTTATCCCCGTTGCGGTTGCTATCGCCATTGTGCGCTATCGCCTACTTGATATCCGGCTGGTGTTGTCTCGTACCCTCGTATACACGCTGGCAGTGGCCACGACAATCGTGGTGTATGGCGCGATAGTAGGCGCCTTTGCCCTGCTGTTCCCCTCTGAGAACGATCTGGAAGCCGCCACTCTGGCGGTTATCCTCGTTGCCGTCGCGTTCAATCCAGTGAGGCTGCTTCTCCATCGGCTGATCAGTCGGGCATTTTACGGTTCCAGGGCTGACATCGCTGGCACTGCGTTGAAGGTGGCTGACCGCATCCAGGGCTCCGGCGATGACCTCAGCGCCCTCCTTGACGGCCCCCGAGCCGACCTCCGATTGCCCTACCTTGCCGTCAAGAAGGAGTCGGATGCCACGCTGATCGCCTCATCCGGGGAGTTGGAGGACCATGCCCGGCTGGCCGCCGTTCCCCTGCGCTATCGCGGCAAGAAACGCGCGACTCTCCTTGTCGGATTACGTCGCGGCGAGTGGAAGTTGCATGACTCAGACCTGCGGGTGCTCTCCCTGATAGCCGCGCCGCTGGCGGTTGCCCAGCACGCTATTGAGCTGACAGAAGAGGTGCGTGCTGCCCGTGCCTCAACGGTGCAGGCAAGGGAGTGGGAGCGTAAGCGTCTCCATCGCGAACTTCACGACGGCCTCGGGCCGGATCTGACGAGCATCGCTCTGCGTGCCGATGCTGCGTACAATCTGATTCCGAACGATCCGGACCTGGCTTTGGTACACCTGGCAGAACTGCGTCAGCAGGTGCGATCGTCAATCAATGACGTGCGTCGCGTCGTCTACGGACTTCGGCCGATGGAACTCGACAGGCTTGGATTTGTCGAAGCCATTCGTCGAAAGATTGCGAACGCGAACGGAGATGTTGGCCGTGCGCTTTCCGTCAGCGGCATCCTGCCCGACATCGTCCCTGAACTTTCGCCAGCTACGGAACTGGCAACATACCGAATCGTGAGCGAGGGGCTTGAAAACGTGCTGCGGCATTCGGATGCTACCTCGTGCACGGTCACGATCTCGGTGGCCGATGACCTCAGGATCTCGGTGAAGGATAACGGTAGCCCGGTAACGACGTGGATCCGCGGAGTCGGAATCAACTCGATAGTCGATCGGGCAGAGGAGCTCGGTGGGTCGGCGTCGGTCAGTGCGGCCTCCACCGGCTGGCGGGTCGAGGCCTGTATTCCGTTTCCGGCTACGAATGAGGCTGCAACGCAGGACAGCATTTCCAAAACCAACGGTTCATTCCGATAGCCCCTCGAAAGTCACCACCACTGCGCTGGTCGACCAGAGGGACCAGCGCAGTGGTTGACGGGCAGCCGCGACTTAGAACGCCGTCGGCCCGCCCTATCTGAGTACTCGGCGTAAGGGGTATCGGGCACATTTGGTGCATGTGATTCCTATCACCTAATTAGCTAATAACGCCCGTCTTTGGCATAGTCGGGCGCTGCACTCAGCAAATTCCAAGAAAAATGTGAGAGGACCCCGTCATGCCCGACCAGACATTCCAAATCATCGCGATGGTGATCTATATGAGCGCCATGCTCGGAATCGGATGGTATGCCTTCAGGAAGACCTCGGATCTCGACGACTACATGCTCGCCGGCCGTGGACTCAAACCGGGTGTGGCAGCCCTCAGCGCCGGAGCCTCAGACATGTCAGGGTGGCTCCTCCTCGGACTACCGGGAGCCATTTATGTGTCGGGTTTGATCGAAATCTGGATAGCCATCGGTCTGACCGCCGGCGCATGGCTGAACTGGAAATTTGTCGCCCCAAGACTACGCAGCTACACCGAGGTCTCGAACAATTCGATTACGGTGCCAAGTTTCCTTGAGAACAGGCTGAAAGATAAGTCACGGATCCTGCGGGTCGTTTCCGGAATCATCATCCTCGTGTTCTTCACCTTCTACGTCTCATCCGGGATGGTGGCGGGCGGACTCTTCTTCGAAAGCTCCTTCAACTCCAACTACACCGTCGGCATGATCATCGTCGCCGCGATTACCATCGCCTACACCCTGTTCGGCGGCTTCATGGGAGCAACCTACACCGACGTTGCCCAGGGCGTGCTGATGCTGGTGGCCCTGATCCTCGTTCCGATCATCGGTCTCATTGAGGTAGGCGGCTTCGGCGGCCTGACCGATTCCATCCGCGAAGTCGATCCATCCTTCCTGAACATCGTCGCCGGCGGATCAACGGTAGCCATCATCTCGGCGGCATCCTGGGGTCTCGGCTACTTCGGACAGCCCCACATCATCGTTCGGTTCATGGCGATGCGCACCCCTCAGGATGCAGTTGCCGGACGCCGGATTGGTGTGGGCTGGATGGTCCTGACCGTTATCGGCGCCATCTCCACCGCACTGGTCGGCATCGCCTACTTCCAGCAAAACCCGAACCTGTCACTCACCGATCCGGAAGCAGTGTTCCTCGACCTGTCGCAGGCCTTCTTCCACCCCTTCGTGGCGGGCATCATCCTCGCGGCAGTTCTCGCGGCAGTCATGAGCACCATCTCCTCACAGCTCGTGGTCTGCTCATCGGCACTCGTTGAAGACCTCTACAACATGGTCTCCAAACGCACCCTGACCAACAAGCAGGGCGTTGTACTTGGCCGCCTCGGCGTCCTGGTCGTGGCAGTTGTCGCAATCGTCCTGGCCTCCGGCCGCAGCGAGTCAATCCTCTCCCTGGTCGCCTTCGCGTGGGCCGGCTTCGGTGCCGCATTCGGTCCGACCGTCCTGCTGGCCCTGTACTGGAAGAAGCTCAGCATGCCTGGCGCCCTCGCCGGCATGGTTGCTGGCGCCGTCGTGGTCTTCGTCTGGGGCAACTCGCCCCTGGCCGACACCATGTACGAGATTGTCCCCGGCTTCTTCCTCAACCTGATCGTCGCCATCGTGGTCAGCAAACTCACCTGGAAGGCAAACGCCGAGATCGAAACCGAATTCGATCTGGCCGTCAAAGGCACCCGCTCCTTCAAGCGGATTGCTGCTGAAGACAAGGTCACCGTCTAGGTCAGCACCAGAACAACCGCACGTACGACGACGGCGGGGTCTCCCAGACAAGGAAGCGCCGCCCCTGTCGTGGGTTAGAAAGAAATCACACAGCGTTTGGCCGGCCATCCGCTCGAGTCGCTGGACGCGATCGTCCATTGGCGGGTGACTGGCGAACATCTTCTGGACGCCACCGCCCTTGAAAGGGTTGGCGATCATCAGGTGCGAGGTGTTGACGAGCTGCTGGCTCTGCGGCAGGGGTGCCTGCTGCGTGCCGCGCTCCAGCTTCCGCAGCGCCGAAGCCAAGGCGAGCGGGTCGCCGGTGAGCTTGGCGCCATCCTCATCGGCGTCGTATTCGCGGGTCCGGCCGATGGCTGAGCGCACCAGCACGGCGGCGAAGGGCGCCAGGATCGCGAGGAGGATCGCAGCGATGGGGTTCCCGCCGGAGTTCCGGTTGCCGCCCATCATGCCGGTGAACGCGAACATCTGCGCCACCGAGGTGATCACACCGGCCACCGCGGCTGCCATCGAGCTGAGCAGGATGTCGCGGTTGTACACGTGCATCAGCTCGTGTCCCAGCACGCCGCGCAGTTCTCGCTCATTCAGCAGATTCAGGATGCCCTGCGTGCAGCAGACCGCTGAGTTCTCGGGGTTACGGCCGGTAGCGAAGGCGTTGGGCGCCATGGTGGGTGAAACGTACAGGCGCGGCATTGGCTTGTTTGCTTTGGTACTGAGCTCGCGCACAATGCGGTACATGGCCGGAGCCTGCTGCTCGGTCACCGGCATTGCCTTCATCGCCCGAATGGCGAGCTTGTCGCTGTTCCAGTAGCTGTACGCCACCGAACCCACGCCGATCAGCGCGAAGATCCAGATGAAGGCTGAACTGCCCGTGGCACCGGCAATAACAGCACCAAAGACCAGGAAGATACCCATAAGGGCGCCAAACAGCATTACCGTCTTGGCGCCATTGAAATGATTATGCACTGAAACTGCCAACTCCTTGAGTATCGGTCGTTCATCCCTTACAACGCACCGAATAACTGGACTGTTCCACATCCGGCGCTATTCACAGACCATGATGTTCTGGCCCGCGGTTACGGTTCGGGGTTACGTGAATCGTACTGCGCAAAGCGTGGTTGGCGCTTCATCAAAATGATGACCAACACAATGCAGAGCAACCCGCCACAAACTGCAGTCCAGCCCTCGCCCAGCCACTCGGCGTTTCCGCCAGCCACCATGTCACCCAACCGCGGGCCACCGGCCACGACGACGATGAACACTCCCTGCAGGCGGCCCCTCATCGCATCGGGGGTAGCCGACTGCAGGATGGTGCTGCGGAAAACGCCGCTGATGGAATCGGAGATCCCGGCGAAGACCAGGCAGATCGCCGCCGGGATGATCCACGGGGACAGGGTGTCGGGCGCGGCGGCCTGAGAGTTGCCCGCCATCACCACCACCAGCCCGAAGGCACTCACCGAGGCTCCCCACCCAATCACCGACCACATCACGGCCAGACCTTGCCGGTGAATATGGCCCAACGGCCCGGAGAACAACCCCGCGAGGACAGCCCCGACGGCAACAGAGGCCAACAGGATCCCGACTGTCAGCTCGCCGCCGCCAATGAGTACCGCCCCGATCGCTGGCAGCAACGCCCGCGGCTGGGCCATCACCATGGCTGCGAGGTCAATCAGGAACGTCATCCGGATATTGGGCCGCGTACCCAGATATCTGAATCCCTCAAGCACCGTGGCGAGGCCAGCTTTCCGGACCTTGCCTTCCGGGGGCATCGGGGGCAGCTTGAACAGTGCCCACAGCGCTGCGGTGAAGGTGACGACGTCGACCGTATAGGTCCAGCCGTATCCCACCTGAGCAACCAGCAACCCGGCGAACAATGGACCCACGGTCATCGCCAATCCGAAGGTGATCATGCTGAGCGCGTTGGCGGCCGGCAGCAGTTCGGGACGGACGAGTCGCGGAATGATTGCGGTCCGGGTGGGTTGGTTGATTCCTGCGGCGCCCGAGTGGACTGCCACCAGGGCGTAGAGCAGCCACACGTTCTCGATGCCCGCCCAGGCCTGCGCGGCGATCGCCATGGTGCTGCCCCACAGGAAGAATCCGGAGACCAGAGCCACTTTGCGCCGGTCATGCGCATCAGCAATCGCACCGCCGTAAAGTCCGGCAACCACCAGCGGCACCAGGGCGAACAACCCCAGCAGGCCAACGCTCAGGCTGGACTCGGTCAGGCTGTATACCTGCAGGCTCACAGCGACAAGGGTCAGCTGAGTGCCGACCGCTGAAAGCGCCATCCCGAAGAACAGTCTGCGGAACGCAGGGCTCTCTTTCAGAGGGGTGATATCGGCGAGGAGTCTGGGCACTTATGAAGTGTAACGGCGAAGTGGTTTCCTCCAGCAACCAACGATCCTGGAGCATGGAACCCGGCTGAGCAACCACTGCGTTTCCATCGCAGCCGATACCGGCAACCGCGCCACACACCGGCGAACGCAGCAGATATACCGGGGGCGTTCGCCGGTATATCTGCTGCGTTCGCCGGGATCGGGGGCGAACCTCTCCGGCGCGGGACTCCGGGCGTGCCGCGGGTCGGGGCACCAGGCAAACAAACCGGGCGCGGACTCTCGGCAAGGACCGGAGCGCTTAGGTCGAACGAGCTATCTGCCGCTCAGCCCGTACTGGAGCCGTGGTCGGCGATCGACTGGTCGACGACGCCGAGCAGCCGCTTGTCGCCGATGATCCTGAAGTGCCCCATGGTCGGCAGCTGAATATTCTCGGCTCCTGGCAGCTGGCTGCCCTGCGGAATATGGGGGTCGAAGCTGCTGTAGATGGAGGTGATCCGGGCGTTTGACTCAATATTGGCCAGCTGGGTGCGGAGGAACTTGTTCCCCGGTGAGAACGCCCTGATACTCGGCAGGATGAAGAAATTCGCGTAGATGGAACCCGAGAACGGCGAGTTGATGGCGATCAGTTGCCGCACGCGGTCTCCGCTGTCGGGCTGCGTCATCACGTATTTTCCAATAAGCCCGCCCTTGCTGTGGGCCACGAGCACAACATCGGTCAGGTCGTGGGCCGCCAGATATTCAGCAACGTACCTTCCCATGGACTGGACGGTGCCCCGGTTGTACCCGAGCTGCTGGACCACATGGACCGGGTGGCCAGCCGACGCCAGATGAGCCGCGACCGGGCGCATGAACTGCCAGGTTTCGTAGATGCCGGGAATGAGAAGCACCGGCGGACCGGCCTCACGGTCGGCACCACGGTCGGGGATCAGGTATCTGGCTGGATCCTCCCGGAAGAGGAACCCGTGCACCTGCCAATACCCTACGTAGACGTAGTCCAGCACCCACGACCAGGCTCGTTTAGCGAGCAACACGTGATGTTTCGCCAAGGCAGAATCGGGCGGTGGGTTCGGGTGAGCGATACATCATCACATGGGGCTCCCCCTGGATTTCCCCGGTTGTCACGTCCTGACCGGTGGCCGCCAGTCGACTAAGCCAGTCGGCGGGCACAATCGGGTCGCGGCTTCCCCGCACCAGAGTGACCGGACAGGCAATTTCCGGCAGCGCGTCCTCCAGCCGGTGTTCCAGCATGGAAGGCAGAGTCTTCAGATACCACGTCATCCCGGCCCGGAAATAGTCGGAAATCACAATGTAGTTAGCCACCGGCGACTCCCGCAGGGTGTCTTGCGCCAGACGCATCATCTGCGTGGCAGCGGTCCGCTCCCGATCGTTGATGGTTGGCGCGAGCAGCACCAGCCGGCCCACCAACTCGGGGGCAGCACGCACCGCCTCCGCGGCAACCTGGGAGCCCATTGAGTGTCCGACGACGACGGCGTCGCGCACTCCGAGGATCCGCATCACAGCAGCGGCAATACCGCCAAACTCCTTGACCGTGAGTCGGCGCCGCGGCGCGGGCA
The DNA here is from genome assembly GCF_054510775.1 of Arthrobacter sp. TMT4-20. Classification (NCBI taxonomy): domain Bacteria; kingdom Bacillati; phylum Actinomycetota; class Actinomycetes; order Micrococcales; family Micrococcaceae; genus Arthrobacter; species Arthrobacter sp. TMT4-20. Next base: position 655,640 of record NZ_JBTNDW010000001.1, read on the forward strand.
TCGCCCCGAACCCGGGCAGCTCAATGGCGTGCACGGTGCAGGTCCGGGCAAGGCGTTCGGCAAGCGGTTCGAAATAGCGGGTGGAGACCCCGATCCCATGAATCAGGACCACCTCGCGGCTGCCAGTTCCGACGGTCCTGACCGAACAGGAAACCCCGTCCACTACGACGGTTTGGGAGTGCTCCCAGATGGATCGGCTCATGAACATCCCTCTCAGTGATCTACTAACGGTACCCAACACCCGACCACCCCAACGCCACCGGCGCGCCTATTATGAGTTTCTCAGAATAAATGGTTGACTGAGGTCATGACCGAGATGGCAACACAACCGGAAGTCGCCGAGGCGCAGTGGGCTACCGCCCTGCGTGCCAACGGGCGCCGGGTGACCCGCCAGCGCCTCGCGGTGCTGGCCGCCGTCGACCTGTCCCCCCATGCCACCACCGAGGACATCGCCGCCAGCGTCCGCGTCGATTTACCCGACATCACCGTGCAATCCGTGTACGTGGTGTTGGCCGATCTGACCGCACTGGGATTGCTGCGCCGGATCGAAACGCCCCACTCTCCCGCCCGGTACGAGACCCGCGTGGACGATAACCATCATCATGCCGTCTGCACCGGCTGCGGCCGCATCGAGGACGTCGATTGCGCCGTCGGCCACGCGCCCTGCCTGACCCCGCAGTGGCCGGAAGGCGCCAGCCCGATGACGATCCAGATTGCCGACGTCGTCTACCAGGGCCTTTGCGCCGATTGTCGCTAGTTCCACCCCTCACAGACCACCCCAAAGTCACTAACCGCACCAACAAAGGAGCCTTATGTCTTCGAACTTCAGCACCACCCAATCCGGAGCACCAGTCATTGATGACGCCAACTCGTCCAGCCTCGGCCGCGACGGTGCCATTCCCCTGACCGATCACTACCTGATCGAGAAGCTGGCACAGTTCAACCGCGAGCGTGTCCCCGAGCGCGTGGTCCACGCCAAGGGCGGCGGCGCGTTCGGTACCTTCGAGGTCACCTCGGACGTCAGCGAATACACCAAGGCGTCGCTGTTCCAGCCAGGTGCTGTCACCGAGACGCTCCTGCGGTTCTCCTCGGTTGCCGGCGAGCAGGGCTCACCCGACACCTGGCGTGACCCCCGCGGGTTCGCCCTGAAGTTCTACACCGACGAGGGTAACTACGACCTGGTCGGCAACAACACCCCCGTCTTCTTCATCCGGGACGGCATCAAGTTCCCGGACTTCATCCACTCACAGAAGCGCCTGCCGGGCACCAACCTGCGCGACGCCGACATGCAGTGGGACTTCTGGACCCTCAGCCCCGAGTCAGCACACCAGGTGACCTGGCTGATGGGCGATCGCGGTCTGCCCAACTCCTGGCGCACCATGAATGGCTACGGATCGCACACCTTCATGTGGATCAACGAAGCCGGCGTGAAGTCCTGGGTCAAGTACCACTTCAAGTCCAACCAGGGCCACGAGGTGCTGACCGGAGACCAGGCCGAGGCGCTTGCCGGCTCGGACGCCGATCACCACCTGCGCGACCTGTCGGAGAACATCGCCGCTGGCAACTTCCCCAGCTGGGACCTCAAGGTCCAGATCATGCCGTACGACGACGCTAAGGACTACCGCTTCAACCCGTTCGACCTCACCAAAGTCTGGCCGCAGGGCGACTACCCGCTGATCCCCGTCGGCAAGCTCACCCTGAACCGCAACCCGGAGAACTACTTCGCGCAGATCGAGCAGGCCGCTTTCGCGCCGTCGAACTTCGTCCCCGGTATCGCAGCCAGCCCCGACCGCATGCTGCAGGCACGGATCTTCTCCTACGCTGACGCACACCGCTACCGCGTGGGCACCAACCACGCACAGCTGCCCGTGAATGCGCCGAAGAACGAGGTCCGCAACTACTCGAAGGACGGAGCGGCGCGCTACGACTTCAACTCGCCCTCCACCCCGGTCTACGCCCCGAACTCGGTGGGCGGCCCCGCGGCTGACCCGGCGCAGTACGGTCCACACGGCGGCTGGGAGAACGACGGCGATCTGGTACGCGCCGCGCATTCCCTCCACGCTGAAGACGACGACTTCGGCCAGGCCGGCACCCTGTACCGCGAGGTGTTCGACGACGGTGAGCGGGCTCGCTTCCTCGAGACCATCACCGGTGCCGTCGGCGGCGTCACCATCGACGCCATCCGGGAACGGGCCATCCAGTACTGGACCAACGTCGACGTTGAACTCGGTGCCAAGCTTCGTGCGGCACTCGGGGCCGACGCCTCCGGTGGCAGCACCCAGGCCGAAGCAGCCAACAAGGTCTAACCGACTCACCGCCCACTAGTGGGTTGAAAAAGGCGGGTCCTGGTTCTGAACTGCTCCCCGATAGTTGGACTGAGAATTCAGTTCTGATTTACGGGGAGCAGTTCATGTTTGAGAGCAGTTCATTATCGGAGGACCAGCGTCAGGCCGCGGTAGCGTT